>NZ_CP055157.1:3650000-4250000 GCF_013367775.1 Microbulbifer sp. YPW1 | reverse complement strand
CAACTTGCCAGTGAGCCTCAGCGTGTATTGCTAGATGCTGAGGCGCCTTATTTAGTGGCTGAGGAGAATATAGAGGTTGATTCTCCTGAGATAAATAAGTTAGCCGAAAAGCTAAGTTCTCAGGGTGTCAAAATACAGAATATTGCAACATGGATTAATCAGAATATCTCTGATGTTGGTTATGTTGCCGAAGATCGTGGTGCTCATTACGCGATAACCACTAAACAAGGTGATTGTACTGAGTTTTCTTCAGCGTTCGTTGCTCTGGCTCGTGCTAGCTCTATTCCGTCGCGTATGATTGGCGGTTTCATACTGGAGCAGTCTGGGAGGGTTCAGGCCGAAAACTACCACAATTGGGGTGAATTTAGGCTCGATGATGCATGGCATCTGGCTGACCCGCAAAATAATAAGATTGACTCAGGTTACGGGTCTTATATCGCTTTTTATAACTTCAATAAACACTCTCGCATGAGTAATAGCCATCGCTTTTTGAGCTATGACCCGCGATTGAGTGTACAGATGCTTTAGGGTTAGGGGTCAGTTAATGAAGGGAAGTATTTCTGCTGTGGCTTTGTCTCTTTTGGCTTTATTTATGTCATTGGGGTTGGAGGCACAAGAAAATTCAATCGTGATCTCCGACAATATAAGCATCGGGATCACAGATGACACCTACGATAATCTGGATATCGTTATAGACGGAGCTATTTTAACGATAGATGGTTCTCATAGCTTCGCTAATTTGATATTAAAAAATGGGGCTGTATTAAAGCACTCTATTGATGCGACAAAAGCGCTTCAGTTAGTCGTCGTTGGTACTGTTGATGTTGATAGCTCATCGAAAATCGATTTGACCGGACTAGGTAGTCTCCCTTCGCCAAATAATTGTGATGGATGTGGCGGCGCCTTTGCCAGTTTCGGAGGAGGGCAAGGTGAAACCCCATATGGGACTTTGAAGACTCCGAATTCGCTGGGTAGCGGTGGCCGACACACGGTTACCACTGACGCCTATACGCGTGGTGGAGGGCGGTTGTATCTGCGTGCGGGCTCGCTGAATCTTGCAGGTAAGATTGTTGCTAATGGTGAGTCACAAACTGGGTATGTCTCTGGTGGTTATTTTGGGGGAGGTGCAGGCGGATCCATTTATATTGAGGCCGACAGCCTAGGTATTGACGGCTCTATAAGTGCTAATGGTGGTTCAGGTAACGGCTCTTATGGAAATGGAGGTAGTGGAGGTAGGATAGCGGTATATGCGCAGCCTGGTTTTATCTACTCGGCAATTGAAAAACTGTCCGCAACGGGCGGAGCGGGAAAGGCCTACGGTGGTCCGGGCACTATTTATCTTCATGATGGTGGCAGCGTCAAGTTACCACTAAAAAATGCTAACGCGGAATACGGAAGTCTTCGATATTGGGATGTCATTACTGGAAATCCTCAGATCCGCACTGCAACCCCTTATCCTGCACCACTTGGTGGTCGTTATTATTTTTATGGTGGAAGCGATACCGCGGAATCCAAGATTTCACAAAATGTCAGCCTGGTGCGTCCTGGCTTATCTGAATCCACGCTCGATAATGGCAAAGTCAGTGTTTCCATCAGTTGGAAACAGTCATCCTATGATGGGTCTGACGAAGGTCAGATGATTTTTGAGTTCCTGGATGCTGACGGCGGGATTATTTCTACATCGTCCAGTGGGCTGAATTCCACTATTGATGGCGCTTGGGAGAATCGTTTTTTTACGGCTGATGTCCCGTCTGGAACAAGATCGTTAAATGTAGTCGTCCATGCATTCCGAATTGCTGGGGCAGCGGCGAACGGACATTTTGACAATATAGAGTTGACAGCGGCAGTTGATGGTGAGCCGGCTGTTGCAGAAGAAAGTTCAGCCGGATTGGCGATTATCCATAATAGAAATAGTTCTCCATCCAGTGAAGCCTATTACGCAGCTGCTGCGGCTGATTTCAATTATTTACTAATGGGCTCCAAAGTGATTCTGCCAGATGGGGTTAATTTGGCGAACGTGAAGATTAGTGGTGATGGAAATTCGATCATAGAATTTTCTGGTGCAGCTGACTTTGGGTCTGGAGATTTTGTATTAGATGGTTTTGACGTAATTGGGCATGGAGCATTTACGTTAGAAGGCGAGTTGGCTTTAGTCAATTCGTCAACGCTAAGTACCGCGCGTCGTTTAGAAGGTCCAAGCCTTTTAGACGTGACGGCTAGCAATATTTTTATCGGAAGATATTCGTCAATTGACCTCTCTGGCGATGGCCGGGGATACCCTGCTGGTGGATTCTGGAAATCGGGAGGAAGTTATGGTGGCTTGGGCGGTAGAGATCCTGGTGTTTTTGAGACTAATTCAACATTTGGATCAATTTCGGCACCGCTGGATTTTGGTGTTGGTGGCTATCCAAAAGACTCGGATAGCGAAGGTAGCTTTGGGGGGGGAGCGCTTAAGTTAACCGCGCTTGGGAAGTTAGAAGTTTATGGTCAAGTATTGGCCAATGGGCAATCCGGGGTTCCACAGGCGGGCGCTGGTAGCGGTGGATCTATTTGGATTGATGCTTCTGAGTTGATAGGCGGCGCCTACATGCTGATAGAAGCTAGTGGTGGAAACGCCTATCAGGGAGGCGCCGGCGGTGGTGGCCGAGTCGCGGCCTATTTCGACTCTTTAACTGGGTTTGATCCGCAACAAAAAATTCTGGCTAGGTCGGGAGGGAATTATTCAGGCGCTACAGCGTACGGTGGTGCGGGAACCGTCTATTTATATGATAAATCCCTTGCGGATAATAATGCACAAATTCAGATAATCAATAGAGGTGTTAGTGCAGCGTACGAGCCATATATTATTTCTGGTGAACTAGATGTGCCAGTGTATCTAAAAGATACGCGAGCGGTAATCGCGCAAGGGGCAACACTAAGTGAATTGGTGACAGGGCAATCCTACTCTACGGTATATGTATCCGCTGAGGGCGATTTCTCTGTAAATAATGATGCGCTAGTTGTAGATGGGTTTACGCTCGAACTATCTCAAGATTACAGCTTCGAAACTATTACTTTAAGGAATAGTGCAAAGATCACGACACCCGCAGCTTCTGATACCTTCACTTCGGGAATTACTCTGAGTTCTGTGGACTTCTACGTTAGCAGTAACTCCTACATCGACGTTAGCAGCAAAGGCCGTCGACCTGTAGGCGGGGATCACTGGAAGTCAGGCGGAAGCTATGGAGGCCCGGGTGGAGTGGATCCTACATCTGGAACCGTGGCAACAACATTCGGATCTGTTGAATCTCCCGTTGATTTTGGCGTCGGCGGAAATGGCGCGGATGCAACTGTGCAGGGAAGTCGGGGAGGCGGTGCCATCAAACTGGTGGCCAATAACAAATTTGAGCTCTATGGAGATGTTTTAGCCAATGGTCAGAGTGGTCTTCAAAACGTTGGCGCCGGTAGTGGTGGCTCGATCTGGATCGAAACGAAAGAACTAATCGGGAGCAGTGCAACGCTTGTCGAAGCTTCTGGTGGTAGAGGCTATTTGGCTGGTACCGGTGGTGGTGGCCGAGTGGCTATTTATTACGACTCTATCAGTGGGATCGACACCATCAGAGACGTATTCGCCAGGGCCGGCACAAATTACTCAAGTGCGACAGGATATGGCGGTCCGGGGACAGTGTATCTCTATGATCGATCCGTGCTATCCGATAATGCGCGTTTGCAAATCATCAATAGGGATACGAGTGGTAGTTATAGCCCGTATAGTTTGACGGGGAGCATTGATGTTCCGATCTATTTTGAAGATATTCAGGTGCGTATCACAAAAGACGCAGTGTTTTCTGCGCCAGTAAGCTTTAAAGACGCAAAGGTTTATCTGGAAGAAGGGGTGCATCTGGGGTTGCCAATTATTGGTTCAGGCTATAGCGCTGTGTATGTAACTGCCGAAGGCGATTTTTCCGCAGAAAATGATGAACTAGTTGTAGATGGTTATACGCTGGAATTACCGCAAGATTACAGCTTTGAAAAGATTACTTTAAAGAATAGTGCAAAGATCACGACACCCGCAGCTTCTGATACCTTCACTTCGGGAATTACTCTGAGTTCTGTGGACTTCTACGTTAGCAGTAACTCCTACATCGACGTTAGCAATAAAGGCCTTCGCCCTGAAAGCGGTGATCACTGGAAGTCAGGCGGAAGCTATGGAGGCCCGGGTGGAGTGGATCCTACATCTGGAACCGTGGCAACAACATTCGGATCTGTTGAATCTCCCATTGATTTTGGCGTCGGCGGAAATGGTGCGGATGCAAATGTGCAGGGAAGTCGGGGAGGCGGTGCCATCAAGCTGGTGGCTAATAACAAATTTGAGCTCTACGGAGATGTTTTAGCCAATGGCCAGAGTGGTCTTCAAAACGTTGGCGCCGGTAGTGGTGGCTCGATCTGGATCGAAGCGAAAGAACTAATCGGGGGCAGTTCAACGCTTGTCGAAGCGTCTGGTGGTAGAGGCTATTTGGCTGGTACTGGTGGTGGTGGCCGAGTGGCCATTTATTACGACTCTATCAGTGGAATCGATACCATTAGAGACGTGTTCGCGAGGGCGGGAACAAATTACTCAAGTGCGACAGGATATGGCGGTCCCGGTACAGTTTATCTCTTTGATCGATCGCTACCGTCTGGAAATTCTCGACTTCAGATTGTAAATCGTGGAACTAGTCAGAGTTATGATGCCTATGTTTTGACCGGAACTATTGATATCCCTATTTACTTCGAAGATTTGAGGGTTCGGGTTGATAAGGATGTAAATTTTTCAGCTCCTTTAACATTTAAGGATGCTCGTGTATCAATAGACGATGGGGCGCATCTTGCAAGTAGTATTTCCGGTAGCGGTCACAGTTCGGTTTACGTCACCGCTTTGGGAGATTTTACAGTTGCCAACAATGCATTATTGATTGATGGCTACACACTGGAACTGGCTCAGGACTATAGCTTTGCCTCCATTACCATTAAAAACAGTGGAAAATTAACCACACCATATGCTTCCGAGACTTTCACTGCAGGGATCACGCTGAGTGCGATCGATTTTTATATTAGTTCGAACTCTTATATCGATTTGAATAATAAAGGACTTCGCGCGAGCGCGGGTGACCACTGGGAGTCCGGTGGCAGTTATGGCGGGTTGGGCGGAATAGATCCATCGTCGGGTACTGTCGCTCCAATGTTCGGTTCTTTTAAATCGCCCACAGACTTTGGTGTTGGTGGTTTGGGCGCGGACGCTTCTGTTCAGGGTAGCCGTGGCGGTGGCGCTATCAAGCTGGTAGCCAGCAATCGGTTTGAGGTGTATGGCGATATTCTGGCCAATGGTAACTATGCCCAAAATGTTGGAGGCGGTAGTGGCGGATCCATCTGGATTGAAGCTTCGGAAATCATTGGAAATGGCGCCACCAAGATCGAGGCCTCAGGTGGCTATGGTTACTACGCAGCTTCTGGCGGTGGCGGTCGAATAGCGCTTTACTACGATTCTATTAGCGGGTTTGACCCGCTTAACTATGTGGTCGCTCTTGCCGGGCCTGGTACTACTGGTGTCACTGGTTACGGCGGTGCAGGCACGGTATATCTCTATGATAAGTCGTTAGCTTCTAATAACGGTCGATTGCAAATCGTAAATAGAAGTAACAGTAGCATTTACACGCCTTTCCGCATTAGCGGTGAGATTGATACCCCGATACATTTTTATAATGCTCGAGCCGTTATAGACGAGGGTGCTCACCTAAATGCGCACATAACTGGCTCATCTTACAGTAATGTATATGTGAAGGCCGTTGGTGAATTTTCCGTTGCCAACGACCAATTGGTGGTCGACGGTTTTACTCTTGAATTGCCTCAGGACTACACTTTCGAATCCATTAATATTCAGAACAGCGGCAAGATAACTACTCCATATGCTTCTGATTCATTTGCCTCTGGTATTACCTTAAGCGCAAATGACTTTTACATCAGCTCCAATTCTTATATAGATATAAGTAACAGAGGGCGTCGTCCCGAGTCAGGGAACCACTGGAAGTCTGGTGGCAGTTATGGTGGCTTGGGCGGGATTGATCCTTCTTCAGGATCGGTCGCTGCTTTATTTGGATCTTTTAAGGCACCCTCAGAGTTTGGTGTCGGTGGTTTTGGTGCAGACGAAACGGTTCAAGGCAGCCGTGGCGGTGGTGCCATCAAATTGGTAGCCGCCAATCGTTTTGAAGTGTATGGCGACATTCTGGCTAACGGTAATTACTCGCAAAATGTCGGCGGCGGTAGTGGTGGATCTATCTGGATTGAAGCGTCGGAAATCATTGGGAGCGGTGCTACCAGGATCGAGGCTTCAGGTGGCTATGGTTACTATGCCGCTTCCGGTGGGGGCGGTCGAATAGCGCTTTATTATGATTCCATTAGTGGTTTTAACCCACTTAACTATGTTGTGGCTCTCTCTGGGCCCGGAACTTCTGGTGTTACTGCTTACGGTGGTCCTGGCACGGTATATCTCTATGATCGGTCGTTGCCAGCTAATAACGGTCGCTTGCAAATCGTAAATAGAAGTAATAGCAGCGCTTATACGCCTTTCCGTATTAGTGGCGAAATCGATACTCCAATACACTTCTATAATGTTCGAGCCATTATTGACGATGGGGCCCATCTAAATGCGCGGATAACGGGCTCGTCCTACAGTAATGCATACGTGGAGGCCGACGGGGCGTTTACTGTTGCCGATAATGCGATGGTGGTTGATGGGTTTACGCTTGAACTGCCTCAGGATTACTCCTTCGAGTCAATTCGTGTTCAAAACAACGGTAAAATAACTACGCCTGCCGCGTCTGATTCTTTCATTTCCGCCATCACGCTGGCCGCGTCAGACATATATATCAGTTCCAATTCTTACATCGACGTCAGTGGTAAAGGGCACCTTCCTGCGGAAGATGTCGGCTACAAATCCGGAGGAAGCTATGGTGGCTTGGGTGGCGTAATGCCTGAGGGTACCACCAATGCCATATTTGGTAGTGCTGTAGCACCTATAGAGTTCGGTATGGGTGGCCGTTACCAGGACGATAGCCAAATTGGCCACAGAGGTGGTGGCGCCATAAAGTTAGTAGCAGATCGCTTGCAGCACTTCGGGTTCATCTATGCGAATGGTGCGGGCGGCACGAACTATAAGGGTGGAGGTAGTGGCGGCTCTATCTGGCTTGATATTGGCGAATTAGTTGTGGGAAGCAATGGCTACATTCAGGCAAATGGAGGATACGGTAGCCGCGCCGGCGCTGGTAGCGGTGGTCGAATCGCTATTTACTATGAATCAGTAACCGGATTGAACACCGGACGGATCACTAGCAACAGTGGTTCTCACTATGTGGGTGCTTACGGTGAGGCTGGCACGGTTCATATCGCTGAAATAACCGTGCCCCCGAGAGTTCGAGGCGTGGAGCCAAGTGGTTATCACGATGCATCTATAAATAATACTGTTGTTCAATTCAACATCGGTATCGATAGCGCAACTTTGGATGCCAGTGATTTCGAGCTCGTTGATGCTACAGGTGGCTCGATCGACGTGCTCTCTGTAACTTCATTGGACGATATTCGTTATCAAGTTGATTTCTCTGAGACCCTATCGGAAGGTTCCTATACCCTCAACATCGGACCAGATATTTTCGGTACCAATGGGCTTGGTATGGATCAAGACCAAGACGGTATAGAGCTGGAGCCGGAAGACGATAAGTTCTCTACCCAGGTCATCATCGATCTCACTCAGCCGGAGGCTTTGTCTCTGGATCAGCCAGTCGCTCCCGCTGTAATCGCCTCCAGCAAGCGCTGGGTTACTATCTCCGGTAGTCGCGATGACAACACTGCAATCCTGGTTGACGGTAATGAGATTGTGCCCAATGGCTCCGGAAACTGGTCCGGTAGCTATTACCTGTCGGAGGGCGAATCCACTATCTCCGTGGTTGCGCAAGATCTCAGTGGTAACCAGTCTGAACCTGTAATGCTGAGCTTTAATGTCGACAGCAAAGCCCCCTCTGTTACTGGTGCGAATCCGTCAGGCTCTCAGAACGTAGCACCGCCATTTATCACTGTGGTGGTTACCGAAGAAGGCAGCGGCATAGACCTTGAAGCCAGCACCCTGACCGTAAAACGCAACGGCGTAGCCCTGTCCGGCTCCGTCGCCCTCTACGAAGGCCAGGTGCAATTCACCCCGGATGCCCCATTCCTAGACGGCGAGTACCAGATCGTTGCCCGCATCGCGGACAAGCTCGGCAACCTGTCCACCCAGAAGACCTATAACTTCGTACTGGATTACACCCCACCGGCACCCACGGTGCTGGGCGAGTATCCGTCTATTACTACTGTTAATGCCCAGACCTTCAGCGGTTCTAAAGAAGCCGGCAGTGCGGTACTGGTTAATGGCAGTCTCGAAGTGATTGAGTCGGCGGCGACCACCTGGAGTAAACAGGTGGCTTTGTTGCAGGGCGATAACACCATCGAGTTTGTGGTGCGCGATGCGGCGGGTAACGAGAGTGCGCCCACTTCCGCCTCGATCCGCTACGATAACAACCCGCCGGGGCAGGTCGCGCTGTCGATCGATCCCAATGGCCGCGGTACGGACCTGTTGCTGGATTGGAGTAGTTACGACGAGTTCACCAACGGCAACGATATCGACGAGTACCGTATCTATCAGAGTGCGTCCGCTTTTACCGATATCGCGGGTAAAACCCCGGTAGCCGTAGTGGGGCAGGGCACCAAGCAGTTCCGTGTGGAGGGTTTGCCCCGCGCCACCGAAGCGCACTTTGCCGTGGTCGCCTACGACACCCAGGCGTTGTTTAACCCCGCGGTTGTGTCTGCCTCTGCGGTGCCGGTAGATGTGCAGGCGCCGGATGAGATCGCCAACCTGATTGTAGAGCCGGGCGCAGATAGCCTGTCCCTGCGCTGGAACCCATCTGCCAACAGCGATGGTGATCTGGCCGGTTATAAAGTGGCGTTCGTGGATGACGCTGACGGGCGTATCGATGATATCCCGCTGGCATCCCTGTCCGATCCCGCGGCCGTGGTACAGTACCAGGTCTCCGGTCTCAACCCGGCCACCTCGTATCCGATCCGCGTGTACGCTTACGATGCCGCCGGTAATACCTCTAACGGTGTGACCGATGCCGGCACCACCCTGTTGCCGAACCCGGCCACCGTTACCGCAGAACCGAAGAGCAGCCAGGTCGCCATTACCTGGTCCAGCGTTGCTCCTTACAACCTGCTGAAGAACTACGCCGTGTATGTGCAGGAGGCCAACTTCAGTTCGGTGGAGGGCCTGCAGGCGAAGAAGGTCCAGAGCAAAGGCAGCGCTGCGGACAGCGAGCACACCTGGTCCCTGGCCGGCCTGAAGAACGGCACCACCTATTACGTGGCAGTAACGGCGATCAACCTCTCCGGTGGCAGCGATCCGCAGGTCACCCCGGTGGCTGTTACCCCGGTAGCCGATACCGAAGGTCCGGTGATCGAGGCCGCGCACTACCAGCAGGGTAGTGACCAGTTCGACCTGGCCGCCGCACCGCAGCTGTCCCAGGACGGTCGCTTCGAGATCACCGCCAGCGATGACTCGGACATTGCCCGCGTCGAGTTCTTCGTGGACGGTACCTTGCTCGGCACCGAGTACGCCGCCAGCAATGGTGCCTTCGGTCGCAACCTCACATTGCAGACGCTGACCGATGGCGATCACGCCCTCACGGTTAAAGTCTTCGATGTGTGGGAAAACAGCACCATCGGCCAGTACACCTTCGAGGTACTGCTGGCGCCACCGGCCGCCCCGCAGATCACCGCCCCGGTGGACGGCAGCATCAGCAACCAGCCGCTGGTTCTGATCCAGGGTAATGCGGAGAAGGGCACCCAGGTGCAGCTGTATCGCGATGGCACTCCCGCCGCGGACCTGCAGTTGGTGAACAGCTATGGCAAGTTCCAGATCGAGGTAACCCTGGAAGAGGGTGCGAACAGCATCACCGCCGCGGCGGAGTATCCCAACCGCAGTGGTGGCTTCGGCCCGCACAGTGCCGCGCGCACCATCGAGCTCAACACCTCGATCCCGGATGCGCCGGCCAACCTGGCCGCCATCGAGCGGGAGCTGGGACAGATCTCCTGTCCTGGGATCTGGTGGAAAGCAGCGATGCCAACAACACCATTACTGGCTACAACGTGTATCGTGCAGTAGCCACCTTCGGCAACCCGCAGCAGGCGCAGAAGCTCAACAGCCAGCTGCTGAGCGAACCCAGGTTCAGCGACCTGCCGGCGGAAGACGGGCATTACTTCTATGCCGTTACCGCCGTCAACGAAGCCGCCACGGAAAGTGCCCTGTCCAGCGTGGTTGAAGCCATTGCTGACAGCGAAGGCCCCCACGCCCTGAACATCACTTATCAGTCCAATGGCATAGTGGATACGGCCACCGGCCGCCACGCTCCGGGCACCGTTGAACTCGAAGTGCAGTTCGATGAGCCCCTGCGCAACCAACCCTACTTTGCCCTGGTACCGGAAGGCGGAGTCCCGCTCACGGTAGAGCTGAGCAAAGACTACAGTGACGACACCCTGTATACCGGCAGCTTCGTCATCGAGCCCGGCATGCTCTCGGGCACCGCGTATGCCGTGATGTCCGCCCACGACGACGTCGGCAACCGCGGCACCACCATCGAACAGGGCGGCACCCTGTTGATCGACGCCAAGGGACCGGAAGTGATCGCACTGACCCTCAACCCCGGTGAACCCCTGCAGGTGGATGAACAGAATGGGTTGCTGGTGGAAGTGGTCGCCAAACTGAACGATGAAGTGAAGCCCGGCGCCCAGCCCACGCTGATCCCGCAGCTCGACAACATCGCCATCGCCGAGTACAGCACCGGCATCAGCCTGACCCGCGATGCCCAGTCCCTCGAAGGCGAGCCTGTGGGTGGGCAGCTTCACGCTACCCACCAGCGCCGGCCAGGACGACGCGGGTAACCCCAGTGTGGAAAGCCTCAGCTTCAGCTATCAGGCCGCCGACGATCTGGATAACCTCGGCAACAAAGTGCGCGTGCGCAATGCCTTCCAGGTGTACCAGGGCGACCTGCCACCGCTGGACATCCCGCAGAACCTCAAGGCGGTGGCCCAGCCCAACGCCGGCGTTGCCCTCGAGTGGGATCCGGTCGAAGAGGCACGTTACGTCCTGTACCGCCGCGCCGAGAGCGACACCGAGTTCACCGAACTGGCGCGCCTGTCCGAGACCCAGACCACAGACCAGCTTCCCAGCGATGGCCAGTACTACTACGCCATCGCCAGTGAGCGCCGCAGTAACGACCAGATCGCCGTCAGTGCCCTGAGTGCACCGGTCGCGGTCAGCGCCGACAGCATCGCCCCGGCCGCGCCGGCTGACCTGGCCCTGGAGCTGAACGGTGCCGGCATCGTTGCCACCTGGAGTGCACCCAGCGTAGACGCCGAAGGCAATACAGAAGAGGGCGCCGCACTCACCTACAACCTCTACCGCCTCGGTGTTGGGGAAGGGGTGAACGTCACCGCGGAAGAACTGCAGAACGTTATCCCGCTGCAGACTGGTATCCCCGAGCCCATCGCCCTGGATGCCAACCCCAGTGAGAGCCAGCACGCCTATGCGATTACCGCACTGGACGAAGCCGGCAACGAGTCCGCGCCCAGCGACACCGCCTACCTCAACTTCGGCCTGCTGCCGGTGAGCGACCTCAGCATCACCATCAATGCCGACGGCAGCCCGCAACTGCAGTGGCAGCACAGCGGTGCCGCCATTGCCGGCTACCGGGTCTATGTAGGCGGCACCGGAGAAGTGGGTGAGGGGGCAGAGAACCTGCAGGAGATCACCAGCGCACTGATCCCCCACAGCAGCAACCCCACCACCTTCGTGGATGAAGGCTTCACTGCCGGTGCCCAGGGCGTCACCGCCGAACGCCGTTACACCGTCATCGCCGAAGACGACCAGGGTGCCACCAGCATCGGCCACAGCCTGCTGCTGCCCGCACTCTCCGTCGCCGTGATCGAACCGGCCGACGGCCAGTCCGTACTGGAACGCGGCGTTATGAATGAAGTGCGCTTCCGCGTACAGAACCGTGGCAGCGCCGATGTTGCCGGTCTCAAGCTGTTCGCCACCGTCAGCGACAACGGCACCAATCGCGAACACCAGTCCGCCAGCTTCAGTGTCGCCGCCGGCGGCATCGTCGAAGTGCCCATCGTTATCGGCGGCTACGCCAAACTGGATACCCTCAGCGATATCCAGCTGCGCCTCGAGCAGTCGCCGCTGCCCGGTGAGACCGTGTTCATCCACGCCCAGGATCAGGTCATGGTCGGCGACGCCGCCCTGCGCCTGTCGCTGGAGTCCGACACCGTCTATCGCGGTGGCCTTGGCAAGTTCCGCTTCACCCTGGAGAACACCTCCTTGGTTGAGACTGAACTACTGATGGCCCGCAACAACGGCAAGACCGCGTCTGATGAGATCCGCATCCGCCTCGAAGACGCCGACGGCAACCTGCTCACCCTGCAAGACGTGCAGCAGTACACCGGCGACGTCATCACCGTCGCCAGCGGAGCAACCGTCGCCCGGCTGCAACCGGGAGAAAGCTTCGTCTCCGACTGGATCGAAGTCCCGGTACCGGCAGCGGCCCCGGATCTCGTCACCGTCGCCCTGGAGGTAGACCACTTCCGTTATCACACCGGCAAAACCACCGAAGTGATCATCGACGGCAACGGCACCCGCACCCAGGCCTCCTGCAGGAGACCGCCTACTACGGCACCCTGGATAGCGTCGCCCCTGCGGAGATCTACACCGCCGAAGACACCGTCACCTTCACCGGCCAGGCCATCGACCGGGACAGCGACACCGCCACCGGCAATGTCCCGCTGACCCTGGTCATGGAACTGCGCGGCTTCGAACGCCAGGCCTCCGTCATCGCCGGCAGCGACGGCCGCTTCAGCTACACCTTCGACCCGCAAGGGCAGGCGGTACCTGGCGCGTCTCCGTCATCCACCCGGACAGCCTCGCGCGACCCAACCAGGGCGCGTTCAGCGTACTTACCTCCGCAGTGACCCCGACCCAGGTCAACATCCGCGTACCGCGCAACTACAACCAGGTCGTCCCCGTCACCGTCAAAGCCGGTTATGGCAGTGACCTCGCCAACGTGCGCCTGGTCTCCGTCGCCGCCCCCGGTGACGAGCAAGTACAGATCCCCGGAGGCATCCACCTGGATCTCGGTGCCGTCATCAACCTGGCTCCCCAGGTCAAAGGCGTCATCAACCTCACCGTGAGTGGCGACAACCTCGCCCCGGAAAACGGCTTCCTGTACTTCCAGGTCCTCGCCGACGTCAACGGTAGCGAACAGGTGCTGGAAAACATCGCTGTCGAGTACACCCTCTCGGAAAGCCGCCCGGTGATCACCGCCAAGCCGTCGTTCATCGACACCGGTGTACTGCTGGGTGACAGCGCCACAGAGACCTTCACCCTCAGCAACACCGGCTTCGACGTCCTGCGCAATGCCAGCCTCGAACTGGTCGACGACGAAGGCAATCCCGCCCCCGGCTGGCTCAGCCTCAACGGCACCACCAGCCTCGGCGACCTCGGCATCGGCGACAGCCGCGACCTCAGCCTGAGCGTCGCCCCGGGCACCGGTGTTGCCCAGGGCAACTACAGCTTCAAACTGCAGATCAGCGGCGACGGCGGCCACCGCTTCAGCGTGCCCGTCTACATCGCCGTCGTCACCTCCGAAATGGGCGACGCCTTCTTCCATATCAGCGACATCTACACCGCCACCCTGGGAGAAAACAACCAGCTCATCCCCGGCCTGCAAGGTGCCAAGATCGAACTGCAGAACGAACAGGTCCTGTCGGAAACCCGCACCATCAACAGCGACGCCAACGGCGAAGCCCTGCTCGAAGACCTGCCCGCCGGCCGCTACAGCTACCGGGTTACCGCCTTCGATCATGAAAGCGTCTCCGGCCGCCTGTGGGTCAAACCCGGCATCACCGTCGCCGAAGACGTGTTCCTGATGAACCAGATCATCAACGTCGAATGGCAAGTGAACGAGATCAACCTGCAAGACCGCTACGAGATCAAACTCGAAGCCACCTTCGAAACCCAGGTTCCGGTCGCCGTGGTGATGCTCGATCCGCTCAGCATCACCCTGCCCGACATGCAAAAGGGCGACGTGTTTACCGGAGAACTGAGCCTCACCAACTACGGCCTGATCCGCGCCGACAACGTCAGCAACAAACTGCCCACGGGCAACGACGTCGTCGCGTTCGAGTTCCTCGCCGAAGTACCGGACACCCTGGAAGCAGGGGATGTGGTGTACATCCCGTACCGGATCACCGCGCTTAGAGACTTCAACCCGAGTGAAGAGGGTGATGCCACCGGTGCTGGCTGTGGCAGTTACAGCTTCCAGTACCAGGTGAGTTACCAGAGCCAGTGTGCGAATGGGCAGGTTGTACCGGGTGGTACCTCGACGCGCTGGGCGACGGCTTCGTATGGTTCCTGTAGTACTGGCGGTGGTAGCAGTTACTACTACGGCGGAGGCGTTGGCAGTGGTGGTGGTTACGGCGGAGGTTACTCGCCGATCGGTGGCGGGGTAGAGACGCTGCGCTGTGAGCCGCCGCCGTGTGCGGATGGCAGTTGTAACAAGGACAACAGCAGCCCCGAATAAGGGCTGCTGAAAAGAAAAAATTGTGACAGGCGGTGGCTGTACAGCTACCGCTGAATTAACAAGACCAGGAAAACAACAATGAAGTTTTGTACCGGGATGGCCAAGCTGGCCTCGATCGCTACCGTGGGCAAGGCCAAGCCGCAGCGAGTAGCCAGCCACTGGGCAGTTGCCGCATCCATACTCGCGCTATTAATGGCACCGTTAGCCATTGCCAAACCCGGTATCAGCAGCGACGGCGCCGCGCCCAGAGGTACCTCTTCAGAGAACCGCGAAGACCTGGAAGATATGCAGGTCAAGGTACTCGGCGGTTCGGTGCGAATGACTCGTCGTTGGACGCAAAGCGGCTGGGAGTGGAACAGCCGCTGGAACCCGATACAGACCTATGCCGAGCTGCGGGAATCTCAGGGCGAAGCAGCGCCAACCACCGGCAACTGCAAATCTCCCTACGAGCACTATCTGTTCCGCAATGGGATGTCTTACCGCCCAGAACATTTCAAAGTAGATAGCGACAATTGCCTCAAACCGTTTGGCGATACCTATCAGGCAATGCTGGTCCAGACGATAACCAAGCAAGTACTGGTTGGCGGTGAAGGGGCGACTCCGCATTACACCTGGCGCGACCGTAGCGGTAACGTGATTCGCTACATTGATGGAGATATATCGGAATACAGCGATAAGAATGGTGTACGGGTAAGTTTCACGTACGTGCAGGATCGCATAAAGTCGGTTGAAGACCACCACGGCAATACCGTGATCACCTACCACTGGGAGTTGGTGCCGGGCGAGAGTGATCAGTACCGGTTAGCACGCCTTGAAGATTACTCTGGCCGCCAGGTGAGCTATCAATATGGTGAGGACAGCGGCGATACACTGAACTACCGCCAGCTCGTTTCCGTCACTGACGTCCGAGGAGAAGCGTGGACCTATCAATACAAGTTTCGCAGCAATCAGCAGCGCACACTGGCCAGCGTTACCGACCCTAACGGTCGCATAACCACTTATTCCACCAATGCAGATGGCAATGTCAACGGGCACACCAATGCCGACGGTGTAGGTATGACCTACAGCCACACGGTGGACGGCGACACCAAAACCTATAAAACCACCCGTACCGACAGCTCCGGTGTTATTACCGAAACCTGGTACAACATCCTGAATATGCCGGTGAAGCAGACCGTTGGCGGAGAGCTGCAGTACACCATTGACTACCAGTACTCCGACAACAAAACCGCCCGCGAAGTTGCGCAGCAGTACAGTTACACCGGCACCACGCAGCTGGGCGCAAACGCCAATGATGCGCCCATCCGCCTGATCAGCAGTATTACCACCGATGCCCGCGGACTGGAAACCAAGCACTATTACGACACCTTCCGCAATATCACCCGCACCGAGAACCCTGACGGGACCTATACCACCACCGAGTGGAATACAGAACTCACCCTGCCGCTGAAGCAGCGTGACGAGCGCGGTGTCATCACCCAGTACGAATACGATGCAAAAGGCAACCTGATTAACCTGACCGAGGCCGCCGGCACCGCCGACCAGCGTATTACACGCTACACGTACGATGCTTACGGCCAACTGGAAAGCCAGACCACCGGTGAATCCACTGCGGGCAACACCGCATTGTCCACCACCAGCTGGGAATACGACGCTTACGGCAACGTTACCAAGGTCACCAGCCCCGAGCAGGAAGTGACCGAATACAAGGACTACGACGTAAACGGCTACGCCCACACCGTACTGGATGCGCGCCTGAAGACCTGGACGCGGGATTTCGATGCGGTCGGCAATCTGTTGTCAGACCTCAATCCCTACGGCCAGGGGTTCAAATATGAGTACGATGCCGCCGGCGATCTGGTCAAAGTCACCGACGCCAGTGGCAGCAGCCTACATATCACCAACAATGCCTCCGGCCTGCCGCTGACGGTGACCGACGATGCCGATAATCTGCTCAAACTGGATTACGACAATGGCGATCGCCTGGCTACTATCACCGATGCCGAGGGTTCCACAATTGGCCTCGAATACGACAGCCAGAACCGCCTGAGTGCCATCGTCGATGGCGAGCAGAACCGCACCAAGTACACCTATCAGCAAAACCTGCTGTCAAAAATCGAGTACCCGACCTATGCGGAAGAGCTGGGTTACGACAAGCGCGACCGTATCGAGCAAAGCAAGCAAAAGGCCAACAACCTGGAGTACCTGCGCAAATACGGCTACGACCTGGGCAGCAATCTCGATAGCGATACCGATGCGCTGGAGAATACCGAGAAGTACGAGTACGACAACCTCAGCCGTCTGGTGGCTATTGTCGACCCCGAAAATGGCGAAGCCAAGAAGACCAAATTTACCTACGACGCCCGCGACAACCTGTTGCAGGTGCAAGACCCGGAAGGGCGCCTCACGGTCTACACCTACGACAAGGCTGACCGCCTGAAAACCGAGACCAAGCACGACTTTATCGGTACCAACAAACAGCGCGTCTACAACTACGATGCCAATGGCAATCTGGTTGAGGTGATCAACCCCCAGCAGGAAAAGCGCCGCTACAGCTACGACGACGCCAACCGCCTGAACCAACTGCAAGTGTTTGCGCACAAGGACAATGCGCAGCCGGTGAAAGTAGTGGATTACCACTACAACGCCAAGGCCCAATACACCGGTTATACCCAGCAGCCGGGTGCGGATACTGCCAATGCCACTGCGGATATTGTCCATCATGGGGAAACCTACACCTACGATGCGCTGAACCGCCTCGAATCCGTGCGCGTGGATTATTACGGTGAAGGGGCGCAAGCCGCGGAAATCGCCTTCTCCAAGAGCTACAGCTACAGCTATTACGGCAACGGCCTGAAGAAAACCTATACCAACCCGGAAGGCATTACCTACACCTACTACTACAACAAGAACAACCAGCTGGCGGCGGTGCATGTGCCCGGGGAAGGGCAGCTGGCGTGGACCGACTTCCACTGGCTCGCCCCGCAGACCCTGTTACTGCCCGGCGGCAACAAGATCACCCTCAGCTACGACGACTTCCTGCGGGTGAAACAGCGGATTCTGGAAGACTCTGCCGGCAACGACAAAGCCCAGGCCGTGTACGAATACGACCTGGAAAGCAACATCCGCAAGATCGACACCGAGCATGGGGCTTATGCGTTTGGTTATGACGACCTTTATCGGCTCACCGAGGCTGATTACCCGCTAGAGAATGCGGCGAATGATGAGCAGTTTGGGTATGACGGTGTGGGCAACCGCACGGATCATGCTCGACGCGCGGATGAGGGGATGGGCGGCGAAGCCGCGGGGACAGATTTTAATCTGTCCCCCACCCAAAGCGCCTACAACAACCACAACCAGCTAACCGGCTCGACCGAGGAAGTTGATGGAGGGACAGAACAAGTTCTGTCCCTCGCTTATAACGACAACGGCCACACGACCCAAAAAGTGCAGGGTGGTGTTACCTGGGATTACCGCTACAACCACGAAGAACGCCTGATCGCCGTCGATAAAAATACCCAGACGGTGGGGCAGTATCAGTACAACCCTTACGGCCAGCGGATTCGCAAGCAGACCGATAGCGCAACTTACTTTCTTTATAACGAAGAGGGTATGGCTGCGGAATACGATGTGGGCGGGAATCTGATTAAGGAGTACCACTTCAAGCCGGGTATGCCGTGGATGACCGAGCCGTTGTTCCAGCGGGTGGCTTCTGGGGAGGTTTATTACTACCAGAATGATCATTTGGGTACGCCGCAGCGGATGGTGGATAAGTCCGGAGCTGTGGTTTGGGAGGCTCGGTATGAGGCTTTTGGTGAAATTACGATTTTAATCGAGGCTGTAGGTAACGCCTTGCGGTTACCGGGTCAGTATTTTGATGCGGAGAGTGGTTTTAACCAGAACTACTTCAGGGATTATGATCCAAATATTGGGCGATACATTGAGCGAGATCCAATGGGGCAAGCTGGAGGTTTTAACGAATATTGGTATGCCTCTGCAGCTCCTGCTCAGTTTGCGGATCCAACTGGTGAAATTGTATGGGTTCCAATTGTAGTTATTGCAGCAAGAGTGATTGTGACTGGTTACAAAGTTTATCGGAACGTAAAAAAAGCAAGGAAGAAGCTAGCAAAGACCTGTTCTTTAATTCATAAAGCATATAAAGCTGCTTGTATGGGTACTAAAGGATGTAGTGAATCTGACAGTTGTGAGTCTGCGAAGAAAAAACTTAAAGGAAGGTCTGCATGTTCTCAGGGAAGGAAGGTCTATATCAATGCGGGCTGTGACTCCGTTGGAAGGGGGTATGGTGCAAAAGGTAAGAAGACACCGGACAACTTGGCAGACCAGGATCGCAGACGACACGAGGAAGAGTACAAAAAATCGCTAAAGCCTTTGGAAAATTGTAAGAAGATAGTTTCAAAGAAATGTCGGAATAAGGATGATTGCGATGCTCAGTAGTCGGGTGGCTGTGGGGTTAAGTCAATTAATGAGCGCTTTTAGGCGCGTTATAGATATATCGAGCTTGTTAAATACTTTGGATTCACATACTGATATTGGTATGAATGAAGGGTTTAGCCTTGATATGTTTAATGGTTTAGTTTTTGGGCGGATAGATATAGAAGGTCTTGAGGAAGAGCTGACTTTTTTGTTGGAGAGTTTTTTTACATATTGTGAGTCTGCAGGCTGCAAAATGAATTCTTACGAAAATCTGCTTTTGATGTCCTTATACGCATATTCTGAGAGGGTCGTCGGTTCGGCTACGTCAAGTATGGATTGGATTGCAAGTGCTGCTGCTGACTTGGATATAAGTGATTTTGATCCGAAAGTGATATCAGTGTTAGTTCATTGGTTAGAAGTGGCTCGAGCTGAAGTTTCCCCTGCTGAGGATTCTGACACTAAAAGCTTTGAGAAATTTTTAGATGTACTTCATAAAGGTGACAGATCTGTTTAATACGCCCAAATAAGCAAGGCAGGGAGTGGTGCTTGGGAATAAAGGGGGCAAATTAAAAGAGGGTAAAGGGGACAAGAGGGTAAAGGGGACAGATCTATTTAAGACGCCCAAATAAACAAGGCAGGGAGTGACGCCTGGAAAGATTGAGAAAAGCTATGCCAAGGAAGGCGCGAATATTGGTGGCGAATATGCCACATCATGTTGTGCAGCGTGGGCACAATCGCGAGGCGGTGTTTCTTGCAGATGAGTGGCAACATAAAGGGGACAGATCTATTTAAGACGCCCAAATAAACAAGGCAGGGAGTGACGTCTGGAAGGATTGTGAAGAGCTATGCCAAGGAAGGCGCGAATATTGGTGGCGAATATGCCACATCATGTTGTGCAGCGTGGGCACAATCGCGAGGCGGTGTTTCTTGCGGATGAAGATTATCAGTATTACCGGGACAACTTGTTCGAGTGGAAGGATAAGTTGGGGATCAAGTTGTATGCCTGGTGTTTGATGACCAACCATGTCCACCTGCTGGTGGAGCCGGGGGATCGGGCGGAATCGATTTCATTGTTGATGAAGCGGGTTGCCGGTCGGCAGGCGGCTTATGTAAACAAGCTGGAAGGTCGCCGAGGTTCCCTGTGGGAAGGGCGCTTCAAGGCGAGCGTGGTTCAGGCCGAGTCGTATTTTCTGGCTTGTTGCCGGTATATCGAGCTGAACCCGGTGCGCGCCGGTATGGTGCGCGGGCCACGACAATACAAGTGGTCCAGCTATCGCGAGCGGGTTGGGGCTGATTTGAATTTTGTACTCGACAGCCACACAGAGCTGCAGCGACTCGGGCGCAGTGGTGCAGAGCGGGTGGCAGCGTATAAAGAATTTGTAAAAGCCTGCGTGTCGTCGGACGAGCTGGCTTTCTTGAGTGAGGCCTGGTCTCGCAACCAACTGACTGGTAATAGCCGGTTTGTCGATGAGATCGAGCGCAGGATAGGGCTCCGAGTTGAGCATCGCCGGCCCGGACGGCCGCGAATGGAAATAGATTGACGTCGGACGGCTACGGCAGCCGGGCGAATAAATAATTAAATGAAAGCATTACGACCATTAGGAATAGGAATCATGTTGCAGCGTTGGGGGATTCTGGCGGCGTTTTGGATCTGCACACTGGGTGTGCCGGCTGTCGCCACAGCTCAGGAAGAGGCGCTCTGCGCTGAGGTGCGTATCGAGATTCTTCAGGAACTGACGCTGGAGCGTCAGGGCTTTGAGGCGATCATGCGCATTACCAATAGCCTGGATACCTATTCCATTGAGGATATCGCCATCTCGGTGAATTTCGCAGATGCCGATGGCAATAGCGTGACCGCTACCTCGGACACCTCCGCCAGTGATGCGGCCTTCTTTATCCGTATCGACGATACCCAGAGCGTTAATTCCCTGGTGACCGGAGATAACGGCGAGGTGACCGATGCGGTGATCAATGCCGGCAACGTGGGCGAGTTCCGCTGGTTGATTGTCCCCACCGCCAACGCCGCCGGTGAGACAGATAACGGCGAGCTGTACTTCGTAGGCGCCACACTCTCCTACAGCTACGGTGGTAAGGAGGAGGTAGTGGAAGTAGCCCCGGATTCCATTGTGGTAAAACCCCAGCCACTGCTGACTCTGGATTACTTCCTCACCGAAGAGGTCGTCGGTGACGATGCGTTTACGACTGAAATTGAACCCCCGGAACCCTATACCCTGGGTGTCCGTATCGATAACAGCGGCTACGGCGCCGCCAACAAGGTCAAAATCGAGTCGGCCCAGCCCAGAATTGTCGATAACGAGCAGGGCCTGGCAATCGACTTTACCATTACCAAAAGCTTCGTCGAAAACCAGGCCGCACAGCCCAGCCTGCTGATCGACTTTGGTGAAATCGATCCCAATGGCATGAAAGCCGGCCGCTGGATCATGGAGTCCACGCTCTCCGGTAAATTTACCTCGTTTAATGCCAGCTTTACTCACGCCGATGAACTCGGCGGTGAATTGACCTCCCTGATTGAAGCCACCAATGCCCACCTGCTGGTGCGGGATGTAAAAGTAGACCTCGCCGGGCGTGACGCCGTACCAGACTTCCTGGCCTACGGCACTGACGGTAATTATTACGTGTACGAAAGCCAGAATACCGGTGCCGATCTGGCGCTGTGCAAAAGCTGCGCCGAGGTTTTGGCGCTCAGCTACAGCCTGGGTAGCGAGAGTGGCGGTACTCGAGTGTTGTTCGGCGCAGCGGAGGCGGGCTTCGGTTTTGTGAAAGTGGCGGATCCTTATGGCGGAGCCAAGGTGCTGCACAAAGTCGTGCGTGATGATGGTAAACAGCTGGATGCTGCCAATTATTGGACCTCGAAAGAGCGTGCGGAAAACAAGGTCGACTTCAATCACTATCTCAATGTGTTCGACTTCGGTAGTACCGGCAGTTACACCCTGTATTTCGTGGATGCCAGCGCGGTGCCCCAGGCCCCGGTGATCCAGGCGATTCTGGACCGCAGCACCCACGAGGGCAGCCAGGTCGGCTTTCTGGTGCAGTCATCAGATCCCAACGGCACCGTGCCGCAACTCAGTGCAACCAGTCTTCCTGCGGGTGCCACTTTTAACGACGGCGGAGATGGCACCGGCATCTTCCGCTGGCAGCCAGCCATCGGTCAGGCGGGCAATTATGTTGTCAGCTTTACCGCAACGGACGGCGAACTCTCGAGCCAGCGTGCCGTCAATATCGCGGTCAACCCGGCGGATGATACCGATGGCGATGGTCTGAGTGACGCCTGGGAGATGGAACACTTCGGCAACCTGGACCGGGACGGTACCGGCGACTACGACGAGGATGGCCGTACCGATGCCCAGGAAGAAGAAGTCGGCAGTGATCCCACGGTGCCGGAGGTGGCTCCGGGTGCACCGCAAATTGCCAGCCCGGTATACGACGGTGAAGTGCTTAACGGCGCCAGCAGTTTGCTGCCGACCCTCACCATTACTAACGGCGAACACGCACCGGAAATGATCGTTGCCTACCAGTTCGAGGTTTACGCGGACGAGGCGATGCTCGACAAGGTGGCCGAATCAACTCAGGCCGAGGGCTCGGCGACGACCAGCTGGACGGTGGCCAATACAGACCTGCTATCGGGCAAGGCCTTTGCCGATAACACTCTCTATTACTGGCGTGCTCGGGCCATCACCCAGGTGGTAGAGGGCAGCGGAGACGTGCCGGTTGCCTCGGAATGGCAGGCGAGTCGCTTCTTTGTCAACACTGCCAACGATGCACCCGGTGCCGCGGCCATTGTAGCGCCGGCGGTCAACGCCATCGTCGCGGACCTGCGCCCCACACTGGTGGTCGCCCACGCAGTGGATCTGGACCGCGATACGCTCTCCTATGGTTTTGACCTGTTCCACGAGTCGGATCTGGAAAACCCCATCGCCCAGGTATCCGGCCTGTTGCCCGGTGGTAACTTCCAGACCAAATGGCAGGTCCCCAATCCGCTACAAGAAGACAATGCCTATGTGTGGAACGCCTGGGTGCAGGATGCGCACGGCGCGCGAACCGATAGCGCTATTGGTACCTTCCTGGTCAGTACCCAGAATAACAAACCGGTAGCGCCAACTGTCGTCGCTCCAAGCGGTGCCCTGCAGGGGTGGTTGCCGAACAACGGTGTGGCCTTGCGGGTACGCAATGGCATTGACCCCGAGCAACAACCACTCACTTATCACTTTGAAGTGGACACCCTGTCGAGTTTCGACAGTGCTGGCAAGCTGTCATCCGGTCCGGTTGCGGAAACCGCGCAGGAAACTGCTTGGACGGTGGAAGGGCTGCAGGAAGACACCACCTATTACTGGCGCGCCAAGGTGAGTGACGGTGCTGTGGATAGCGATTGGGTAACCGCCAGTTTCAGCGTGAATGCTGGCAACGCCGCGCCGCCGACCCCCAGCCTGCAAAACCCCGGCGACAGTGCCGTGGTCGAGACGCTGCGTCCACTGTTTGAAGTTAACCCCGTGATTGACCCGGACGGCGATACGGTGCAGTACCGGTTTGAGGTTTACTCCGATGCCGCACTAACTTTGCTGGTGGCCAGCCAGTTGCAGGCGGGCACCCAGTGGACGCCGGGTTTCGACTTCGATGACAACACCCATTATTACTGGCGCGCGAGTGCGGAAGACGGCAATGGTGGCGTTAGCGACTGGACTGACGTCAATACGTTCGCGGTCAACGAAAACGGCATTAATGATGCGCCGACCATTTCCCTGGTCCTGCCAGACAGTGAAATCACATTGGCTGAGCCGGAAATCCTCATTCAGTGGCAGGACGCAGACCCGGATAGTAGCGCGAGTGTATCTATTTACTACCTCTACGAAGGTAGCGGACGCACCCTGATCGCAGAGGATATCGCCGAAGACGCAGATGGTGCCGGAGACCAGTATCTCTGGGATGCATCCGGCCTGTTGCCCGGCAATTACAGCCTGCAGCTGGAAATTACCGATGGCGAAAGCACGGTGGTGGCCGACGGCTGCTGCAATATCGTGGTGCCGTCACAGACCAAACGCATTACTGCGACGCCGACAACCGACCTCCTGACCGATGAGGCGGGCACGGTAATCGCAGCGGTAGACGTGGTGCTGGACCAGCCGCTGCAGGCTGGCACCAGCCTGACTCTGAATGTGTCGGTATCTGACACCAGTGAAGCCCGCCTTTTAGGTGAGAACTATCTGCAGTTTACCGCGGACAACTGGAACACTCCGCAGACCGTTCAGTTGCAAGGTGTCGATGATTGTGAAGTGGATGGCAACCGCCCGTTTAACCTGGTTTTTCAGCCGGCTCAGAGTGATGACTCTGCTTATAGCGGATACCTGCTGGATAGCATTGAGTTGGTCAATGCGGATAGTGAAGTGGCCGGACAGACGCTGTTTATCTGTCAATACGCCCTGGAACAGGATGTGCCTGTAGCCGGGGGAACAGACGTGGATTCACATTATCTGGTGACCTTGAATAACACCGGAGTGGGCCTGGTAGATGCCAGTGCGACACTCACACTGCTGCCTTCACCGGACCTGAACTATTCGGCGAGTGTTATCAGCGGTGGTACGCAGGCCTTCGCGAACATTGCTGCCGGTGCGAGCGCGCAGGGTAATGAGGCTCTGGTAATCCGCCATCCGGCTTCTCAGACGGTGGATTTTGCAAAATTCGCCTGGAGCATTCAGTCGGGTGATTCCCTTACCAATGTCGAGGGCGATAGCGGTCACAATACCCTGCAGGGCACAGAAGGTGCCGATACCATCGACGGTAAGTCCGGCAACGATACGATCTTCGGCGGCGATGGCGACGACGTCATTATTGGCGGCGCCGGTACCGATAAGCTGTACGGTGAGGCCGGTAACGATACCTTTGTTATCGAAGGTAATGATGGGCATGCCGATCGTATCGAGGGTGGTGATGGCTTTGACCAGATTGTTGGTGGCGGCGGTGACGACGCCATTCGCCTGAGTGTATTCAGTGGTGCCGCCACAGTGGAGCGTATCGACGGCAGTACGGGTTTCAATGCCATCTACGGCACCAGTGCACACAACACGCTGGACTTCTCCAATACCGAACTGGTCAATATTGATTTTATCGACGGCCTCGCTGGTAACGACACCATTTACGGTAGCTCTTCTAATGACAAGATCATCGGCAATACCGGAAGTGACAAGCTTTACGGCAATGCGGGTGACGATATCTTTATTATTGAGGGGAATGATTCGGGATACGACCGGGTTGAGGGGGGCACTGGTTTTGACCAGGTGATCGGTAGTGACGGAGATGACTGGTTCCGCTTCAGTGTTTTCAGCGGTAACGCCCGCGTCGAGGCGATTGATGGCGGCGCCGGTGTTAACCAGATCCTCGCCAATAGCGCCAATAACACGCTGGATTTTCGTGACATCAGCCTGATCAATATTTCACGTATTGATGGTGCGGCAGGCAACGATACGATCTACGGCTCCAGTACTGCGGACACCATTATCGGCGGTATGGGTAGCGACAAGCTCTATGGTGAGGGTGGGGATGATCGATTCCTGCTCACTCCGGGAGACACAGGATTTGAGCGGTACGATGGCGGTGCAGGTGACGACTGGATTTTGGGTACGACTGCCGACGACACTATCCGGTTGAGTGTGTTCAGTGGTAATGCACGCGTGGAAGTGATCGATGGTGGCGGCGGCATGAACCGAATCCTGGCGAACAGTGCTAACAACACCCTGGATTTCTCAGAAACCCAGCTTGTGTCCATCGACTCCATTGATGCCGGTAAAGGGAATGATACCGTTAAAGGCTCTGAATCCGCTGACATCATTATTGGTGGAGAGGGTTCGGACCTGATTTATGGTAATGGCGGGGCAGATACCTTCCACGTAACAGAGGGCGATACTGGCTTCGACCATTATCAAGGCGGCGAGGGCATCGATCGCCTGCTCGGTACCGATGGCGATGATGAAATTCGTCTCAGTGTCTTTAGCGGCAATGGTCGCGTAGAAATTATTGATGGCGGTTCTGGCACCAATCGAATAGTTGCGTCGACAGCTAATAACACCTTTGATTTCAGTGAGACTCAACTGCTCAATATCGCTGAGATTGATATGGGGGCTGGTAACGATACGGTTTACGGTACAGATGGCGCTGACAGAATTATTGGTGGTATTGGGTCCGACAAGCTCTACGGCAATGATGGGGACGATGTGTTCGTAGCCACTGCTGGTGATTCCGGATATGACCGCTACGAAGGTGGCGATGGGTTTGACACCTTACTGGCTACGGCAGATGACGATGTACTGAGGCTCTCTGCGTTCAGCGGCAATGCGCGAGTTGAGAGAATTGATGGCGGTGCGGGGAGTAATACCCTCCGGGCAAACAGTGCCAATAACACCCTGGATTTCCGCGGCACAGAGCTGGTAAGTATTGCGCTGATTGATGCTGCTGCTGGCAATGACACCATCTACGGCACTGACCTGGCGGATGTCATCGAGGGCGGAGTAGGTAGTGACAACGTATACGGCGAAGCAGGGGATGATCTGTTCCTTCTTACCGAAGGCGATACCGGTTTCGATAGCTACCGTGGCGGCACTGGCATCGATTCCTTGCGGGGAACACCCGGCGACGACATATTCCGCTTCAGCGCATTTGCCGGAGAGGCATCCGTTGAGATCGTGGATGGTAATGGTGGAACCGACATCATTCTCGCGACCTCGGCCAATAACACGCTGGATTTCTCCAGCACTCAGTTGATCGGTATCAGCTCTATCGATGCTGGTGCGGGCAATGACACCGTTTACGGTAGCAGTGCAGCTGACACCATTATTGGCGGGCTAGGTAGTGACTATCTAGACGGCGGTAGCGGGGACGATACGTTCCTGTTTACAGAGGGCGATACCGGAAGTGATCGCTATAGCGGAGGTGAAGGTTTTGACCAACTGCTGGGTACAGACGGTGATGATGACATGCTGTTCAGTGCATTTAGCGGCGCAGCGACCGTTGAACGCATCGACGGGAAGTTGGGTGTAAACCGAATCCTGTCCAACAGTGCCAATAACACACTGGACTTCTCCAGTGCCGAAATTCTGAATATATCCGAGATAGATGCCGGCGCAGGGAATGACACCGTAAAAGGTACATCGGGTAATGATGTGATTGTTGGCGGTACAGGTAGCGATCAACTGTATGGCAATGCTGGCGACGATATCTTTATTCACACCGCCGGAGACACGAGTTACGACCGCTATGAAGGTGGAGAGGGTAATGACACCCTGCAGGGTACTGATGGAGACGATGATTTCCGGCTCAGTGCTTTCTCCGGTAATGCGACCGTTGAAGTCATTGATGGTAAAGACGGAAGCAACCGTATTGTGGGCAGCAGCGCAAACAATACCTTCGATTTCCGTAACACCTCGTTGGTAAATATCTCCCTGATTGCTACCCAGTCTGGTAACGATACCGTTTACGGAACTGGGGTAAGCGACACAATCGAGGGCGGTCTGGGGAGCGACAATCTCTATGGTGAGGGAGGCGACGATATATTCCTGATTACAGCGGGAGATACCGGGTACGATCGCTATGCAGGTGGTGACGGTATAGATGAAGTGCTTGGCACCACTGGTAGTGATCTCATTCGGTTGGCCGCCTACGCAGGTGCCAGTACCGTCGAGAGAATCAATGGCAATGGTGGTCAGGACATTATTCAAGGCACGACGGGGAACAACACCTTGGACTTCTCTACCACAGAGCTCCTGGGTATCGCCGAAATTGATGCGGCTAAAGGCAATGATACGGTATTAGGGTCTCCTGGCGACGACACCATTCGCGGTGGTGAAGGCACTGATACGTTGTACGGAAATGCCGGTGCGGATATCTATATCTTTGCCCGTGGAGACGGTGCCGATTCTATCCGCGACTCCGGATCAAGTGAGGGCGACACCCTATACCTCGAGGGCGCCATCACGCCTGAGGATGTCTGGATCGTTAGAAATGGTTCTCACCTTGATATCTATCTTCTCGCCGGGCCAGAGACAATAAAAATCGTTAACTGGCAATCGCTCGATAATCGAATTGAAGCGATTTCAACCGAATCTGGTGCGCTTCTGCCATTCGATAAGATAGATGCTCTTGCCAATACCCTGATGTCTATCGGCATTCCAGTGGCGGGTGTGATCAATCTTGATGCAGAGCAGCAGGCTCAGGTCGCTGAGGCAATTCAGCTTGCATGGCAGTAGGGTATTGTTCAGTAGGAGTGCTTCTGGTGGGGCGCTCCTGACCTTGCTGTGATTCGCATTGCAAAGTTTATATCGGAAAAATTACGAATTTAAAGTGAGCACGATCGACGCTGATTGTACAGTTTCGAGTGTGCCTGTATTAAAAAAGGGATTGTGGTGGGTAGTTTTTCGAGGCGTTTATCGGAAGTTCTTGCAGCTCTGGGTTTGTTTGTCAGTTGCTTTGCTCTTGCTCAAGGGTCGGATCCATATCGGGATTTGATAGTTTCTTCTGGTCCAATTGCGTATTGGCCAACTGAAACCTCTAGCTATCAGGAGGTTATGGGTAACCTTCCGCGCCTATATGAAAATGATCTGACTGTTCGGGTTGATACCGGGTTAAATATAAAATACGCCGCCTCCACGAATGATCTATATGATTCATTCTATTTTGATTCTGACGTACACCCGTTTGAAAGTGTTTTCTCATTTGGTATTTGGGTGAAAGTCGAGTCCTTGGGGGGGAGGCAAGTTATCTTTCACCAGGGCGCGGAAGCTCTCGAGGATACCCCTTTTAGTCTTTATGTGGCAGGTGTTGATAAGGGTTTTGAATCGGGTGCCCAGCAGAAAGCCAATCATTTTACGTTTCTAAGTGATAGTGGTGCCGTACTACTTTCCGATAATCAACCCGTTGTGCCTGGTGTCTGGAACTATCTGGCTGTTACCGCAGATGCAAACGAAGCAAAGCTGTATAGGAACGGGGTGCTTATCGACCAGGATTCCAATCATTTTATTGCCTCGTCAGAGACGAACTTCAATGTGGGCGCTGAAGGTTGGGAAGTTAGTCGTCTAAACGGACAATTTGCAGATGCCGTAATTTATGATCGCGTGCTTTCAGCGGAGGAACTTTCTGCGCAATACGCTACAGGTGCATCCGGGCCTTCCCCTGAGCCGGTAGTTTTTTCCGAGGACTTTCATATTTCTTCATCGGATATGGAGTACGAAGGAGCAGAGATCGTCGTTGATGGTGCTGTAGTAACCATGGATGGGACTCATAAATTCAAGCGACTGGAGATAGTGAATGGAGGTAAGGTAACTCACTCTGCCGAGGTCGGGTTAGATCTTCATGTTGAAGAGTTTTTCAGACTATCTTCCGGCTCGGTGATCGATGTGTCTGGCAGAGGGCTGGCTACTTCAAGTAGTACTTCTTATGGCGCTAGTCACGGTGGTGCTGGCGGTGGGAGAAAGGCTGACTCTACCTATGGTAGTTTCGAAGAGCCGACCAGTTTCGGGCGTTCATCTAATAGTGCAGTGAGAGGTGGCGGAGTAGTTAAGCTGCAAGCGGATGAGGCAGTTATCGATGGTGCTATTGTCGCAAATGGTGAGAAGCCGACTTCATATGGTGGTGCTAGTGGTGGTTCGATATGGCTACTGGTGAATACCCTGTCGGGCACTGGCTCTTTGTCCGCAAATGGAGGGCCGAGCGGTAATAGTTCTAGCTATTACGGTGGGGCTGGAGGCCGAATAGCCGTCTATTATACGGCTAATAACGGGTTTAGCCTGGATAATGTCGCTGCAATAGGCGGTGCATCCTACAGTTCAAGTAAGCCCACAGGCGGTGCAGGTACTATTTACTGGAAAGATATCACTTCAGGGGAGTCGATTGTTCGTATTCTCGGGACGCCAGAAGATGATGAGAAGTCGCTTCTGCGCGGCCCCATAAAAAACAATACGACGTTAGAGGTTGTATTGGCCGATGTGGCTCTGGATAAGGCTTCTATAGATAATAGCAGTGAAGCGACAGGACGGAATGTCATCATAGATGCTGGTACTTTGAGCCTTTTCCCGTCTCCTTTATCACATCCCGCTGAGTCATGGGAAAGTGTCACCATATTTAATGGTGGAAACTTGACGCATGAGGTTGTAAACCCAGATGAGAGCGGACCTTACATTGGGCTTGACTGGGTTGTTGGGCAGTTGAGCATAGATGCAAACTCAAAAATCGATATCACCGGACGAGGTCTCACTACCACTGTTAATAGTTACCTTGGTGCTAGCCATGGGGGGGCTGGAGCTGGAAGAAGTAGTGATTCTACTTATGGTAGTTTCGAGGAACCGACTAGCCTCGGTAGTTCGTCACGCGCCACCGTGCGGGGTGGCGGCGCGATTAAAATTCAGGCGGTAGAGGCTGTTATTGATGGGACAATAATCGCGGATGGTCAGAAGCCCAGTTCATACGGCGGTGCCAGTGGCGGGTCCATTTGGTTGATTGTAAACACTTTGTCAGGTACTGGTGTTATTTCGGCAAAGGGTGGAGCAAGTGGTGGAAGCACCAGTTATCAAGGTGGCGCCGGTGGCCGAATAGCCGTCTATTATGCGGCTAATAACGGGTTTAGTCTGGATAATGTTTCTGCAATAGGCGGTGCATCCTACAGTTCAAGTAAGCCCACAGGCGGTGCAGGTACTATTTACTGGAAAGATATCACTTCAGGGGAGTCGATTGTTCGTATTCTCGGGACGCCAGAAGATGATGAGAAGTCGCTTCTGCGCGGCCCCATAAAAAACAATACGACGTTAGAGGTTGTATTGGCCGATGTGGCTCTGGATAAGGCTTCTATAGATAATAGCAGTGAAGCGACAGGACGGAATGTCATCATAGATGCTGGTACTTTGAGCCTTTTCCCGTCTCCTTTATCACATCCCGCTGAGTCATGGGAAAGTGTCACCATATTTAATGGTGGAAACTTGACGCATGAGGTTGTAAACCCAGATGAGAGCGGACCTTACATTGGGCTTGACTGGGTTGTTGGGCAGTTGAGCATAGATGCAAACTCAAAAATCGATATCACCGGACGAGGTCTCACTACCACTGTTAATAGTTACCTTGGTGCTAGCCATGGGGGGGCTGGAGCTGGAAGAAGTAGTGATTCTACTTATGGTAGTTTCGAGGAACCGACTAGCCTCGGTAGTTCGTCACGCGCCACCGTGCGGGGTGGCGGCGCGATTAAAATTCAGGCGGTAGAGGCTGTTATTGATGGGACAATAATCGCGGATGGTCAGAAGCCCAGTTCTTACGGCGGTGCCAGTGGTGGGTCCATTTGGTTGATTGTAAACACTTTGTCGGGTACTGGTGTTATTTCGGCAAAGGGTGGAGCAAGTGGTGGAAGCACCAGTTATCAAGGTGGCGCCGGTGGCCGAATAGCCGTCTATTATGCGGCTAATAACGGGTTTAGTCTGGATAATGTTTCTGCAATAGGCGGTGCATCCTACAGTTCAAGTAAGCCCACAGGCGGTGCAGGTACTATTTACTGGAAAGATATCACTTCAGGGGAGTCGATTGTTCGTATTCTTGGGACGCCAGAAGATGATGAGAAGTCACTTCTACGCGGGCCTATTAAAAATAATACAACGCTAGAAGTTGTACTAGCTGATGCTGTTTTGGATGTCGCCTCTTTAAATAACGGTGATGAAGCTGTTGGGCGTAATTTAATTGTTGATGGAAATGGTGTCGGCGGGGTATTAAGCTTTTATGCGGCTCCTAAATCTAAGCCTAGTGAGGCTTGGGAAAATGTATCGCTTGTAGAAGGGGGGGTGTTGCAGCACGAACCAGTTGAGCAAGATGTGGAAGAACCGTTCATAGGGCTTAATTGGATCGTTAACCAGTTAAATATAGATGCGGATTCAAAAATTGATGTGACTGGTCGCGGTTTTGGATCTTCATTTAGCGACTACTATGGCGCGAGTAACTGTGGTGCCGGTGGAGGTTGGGATAACCCACCAATTTATGAAAATATCGAAGAACCTACTAATTTTGGCAGTTCCCGCTCGGCGTCGGTACGTGGTGGTGGCTCTGTTAAATTGGTTGTAGGCGAGGCGGCTATCGATGGTGCGATAGTTGCTAGCGGGCAAACTCCAGTTTCATATGGTGGCCCAAGTGGTGGTTCTATATGGATTACTACGAATACTTTGTCTGGAGCAGGATATATCGCTGCGAATGGCGGTGATGGCGGTAATAGTTCTAGTTATTATGGTGGTGGCGGCGGTTGCATTGCACTGTATTACGGTGTAAATGAGGACTTTGATCTTGGTTTGATTTCCGCTAGTGGTGGTTCCGCTAATAGCTCCGCTAAAGGTGGACAAGATGGCAGTGTGTATATTTTGTCTTCGGCGCCAGTTGTTCGGTCGCTGGATATTGGCACCAATGTAAATCGTAATCTGGATTCTTTTGGCGTCAGGTTTGGATCGGGAATCGATTTTAGTTCAGTAGGCGTCGATGATTTTGAGGTCCTGGATAGTTCAGGTTTTTCGGTGCCTATTATCGGCATTGACCCTATCAGCATCTCACAGTTCAAGGTCCTTCTGGGAGAGCCTTTATTGGAAGGTGCCTATACATTTACCATTGGGCCCAATATTTTTGGGAGCAATGGCTTGGGTATGGATCAAGACCAAGACGGTATTGAACTTGAGCCAATAGACGATAAATACACTTTTACCTTTACGGTCGATACAACGGTTCCCGCTGAGCCTGTTATTGATCAGTTGGTGTCGCCTGAAGTAAACATTTTTAATTCGCGCGACGTCGTATTGTCTGGTGAGCGTGAGGAAAATTCGGCTATTTGGATTGATGGTTTTGAATTTATTTCTATTGGCAGTGGTAGTTGGTCGGGGACTTATCGGGTGGCAGAGGGGAGTTCCTCGATTTCAGTTACCGCTGTAGATTTAAGTGGTAATGTATCTGAGTCGGTTACCGTACTTTTTGATATTGATAGTACAGCCCCAGAAATTGTGAGCGCGTATCCGAACGGCCTATACAATGTAGCGCCGGTGGTTGTCGCCTTGGTAGTTACCGAAACTGGCAGCGGCATAGACCTCGAAGCCAGCACCCTGACCGTAAAACGCAACGGCGTAGCCCTGTCCGGCTCCGTCGCCCTCTACGAAGGCCAGGTGCAATTCACCCCGGATGCCCCATTCCTAGACGGCGAGTACCAGATCGTTGCCCGCATCGCGGACAAGCTCGGCAACCTGTCCACCCAGAAGACCTATAACTTCGTACTGGATTACACCCCACCGGCACCCACGGTGCTGGGCGAGTATCCGTCTATTACTACTGTTAATGCCCAGGCCTTCAGCGGTTCTAAAGAAGCCGGCAGTGCGGTACTGGTTAATGGCAGTCTCGAAGTGATTGAGTCGGCGGCGACCACCTGGAGTAAACAGGTGGCGCTGTTGCAGGGCGATAACACCATCGAGTTTGTGGTGCGCGATGCGGCGGGTAACGAGAGTGCGCCCACTTCCGCCTCGATCCGCTACGATAACAACCCGCCGGGGCAGGTCGCGCTGTCGATCGATCCCAATGGCCGCGGTACGGACCTGTTGCTGGATTGGAGTAGTTACGACGAGTTCACCAACGGCAACGATATCGACGAGTACCGTATCTATCAGAGTGCGTCCGCTTTTACCGATATCGCGGGTAAAACCCCGGTAGCCGTAGTGGGGCAGGGCACCAAGCAGTTCCGTGTGGAGGGTTTGCCGCGCGCCACCGAAGCGCACTTTGCCGTGGTCGCCTACGACACCCAGGCGTTGTTTAACCCCGCGGTTGTGTCTGCCTCTGCGGTGCCGGTAGATGTGCAGGCGCCGGATGAGATCGCCAACCTGATTGTAGAGCCGGGCGCAGATAGCCTGTCCCTGCGCTGGAACCCATCTGCCAACAGCGATGGTGATCTGGCCGGTTATAAAGTGGCGTTCGTGGATGACGCTGACGGGCGTATCGATGATATCCCGCTGGCATCCCTGTCCGATCCCGCGGCCGTGGTACAGTACCAGGTCTCCGGTCTCAACCCGGCCACCTCGTATCCGATCCGCGTGTACGCTTACGATGCCGCCGGTAATACCTCTAACGGTGTGACCGATGCCGGCACCACCCTGTTGCCGAACCCGGCCACCGTTACCGCAGAACCGAAGAGCAGCCAGGCCGCCATTACCTGGTCCAGCGTTGCTCCTTACAACCTGCTGAAGAACTACGCCGTGTATGTGCAGGAGGCCAACTTCAGTTCGGTGGAGGGCCTGCAGGCGAAGAAGGTCCAGAGCAAAGGCAGCGCTGCGGACAGCGAGCACACCTGGTCCCTGGCCGGCCTGAAGAACGGCACCACCTATTACGTGGCAGTAACGGCGATCAACCTCTCCGGTGGCAGCGATCCGCAGGTCACCCCGGTGGCTGTTACCCCGGTAGCCGATACCGAAGGTCCGGTGATCGAGGCCGCGCACTACCAGCAGGGTAGTGACCAGTTCGACCTGGCCGCCGCACCGCAGCTGTCCCAGGACGGTCGCTTCGAGATCACCGCCAGCGATGACTCGGACATTGCCCGCGTCGAGTTCTTCGTGGACGGTACCTTGCTCGGCACCGAGTACGCCGCCAGCAATGGTGCCTTCGGTCGCAACCTCACATTGCAGACGCTGACCGATGGCGATCACGCCCTCACGGTTAAAGTCTTCGATGTGTGGGAAAACAGCACCATCGGCCAGTACACCTTCGAGGTACTGCTGGCGCCACCGGCCGCCCCGCAGATCACCGCCCCGGTGGACGGCAGCATCAGCAACCAGCCGCTGGTTCTGATCCAGGGTAATGCGGAGAAGGGCACCCAGGTGCAGCTGTATCGCGATGGCACTCCCGCCGCGGACCTGCAGTTGGTGAACAGCTATGGCAAGTTCCAGATCGAGGTAACCCTGGAAGAGGGTGCGAACAGCATCACCGCCGCGGCGGAGTATCCCAACCGCAGTGGTGGCTTCGGCCCGCACAGTGCCGCGCGCACCATCGAGCTCAACACCTCGATCCCGGATGCGCCGGCCAACCTGGCCGCCATCGAGCGGGAGCTGGGACAGATCTCCCTGTCCTGGGATCTGGTGGAAAGCAGCGATGCCAACAACACCATTACTGGCTACAACGTGTATCGTGCAGTAGCCACCTTCGGCAACCCGCAGCAGGCGCAGAAGCTCAACAGCCAGCTGCTGAGCGAACCCAGGTTCAGCGACCTGCCGGCGGAAGACGGGCATTACTTCTATGCCGTTACCGCCGTCAACGAAGCCGCCACGGAAAGTGCCCTGTCCAGCGTGGTTGAAGCCATTGCTGACAGCGAAGGCCCCCACGCCCTGAACATCACTTATCAGTCCAATGGCATAGTGGATACGGCCACCGGCCGCCACGCTCCGGGCACCGTTGAACTCGAAGTGCAGTTCGATGAGCCCTGCGCAACCAACCCTACTTTGCCCTGGTACCGGAAGGCGGAGTCCCGCTCACGGTAGAGCTGAGCAAAGACTACAGTGACGACACCCTGTATACCGGCAGCTTCGTCATCGAGCCCGGCATGCTCTCGGGCACCGCGTATGCCGTGATGTCCGCCCACGACGACGTCGGCAACCGCGGCACCACCATCGAACAGGGCGGCACCCTGTTGATCGACGCCAAGGGACCGGAAGTGATCGCACTGACCCTCAACCCCGGTGAACCCCTGCAGGTGGATGAACAGAATGGGTTGCTGGTGGAAGTGGTCGCCAAACTGAACGATGAAGTGAAGCCCGGCGCCCAGCCCACGCTGATCCCGCAGCTCGACAACATCGCCATCGCCGAGTACAGCACCGGCATCAGCCTGACCCGCGATGCCCAGTCCCTCGAAGGCGAGCCCCTGTGGGTGGGCAGCTTCACGCTACCCACCAGCGCCGGCCAGGACGACGCGGGTAACCCCAGTGTGGAAAGCCTCAGCTTCAGCTATCAGGCCGCCGACGATCTGGATAACCTCGGCAACAAAGTGCGCGTGCGCAATGCCTTCCAGGTGTACCAGGGCGACCTGCCACCGCTGGACATCCCGCAGAACCTCAAGGCGGTGGCCCAGCCCAACGCCGGCGTTGCCCTCGAGTGGGATCCGGTCGAAGAGGCACGTTACGTCCTGTACCGCCGCGCCGAGAGTGACACCGAGTTCACCGAACTGGCGCGCCTGTCCGAGACCCAGACCACAGACCAGCTTCCCAGCGATGGCCAGTACTACTACGCCATCGCCAGTGAGCGCCGCAGTAACGACCAGATCGCCGTCAGTGCCCTGAGTGCACCGGTCGCGGTCAGCGCCGACAGCATCGCCCCGGCCGCGCCGGCTGACCTGGCCCTGGAGCTGAACGGTGCCGGCATCGTTGCCACCTGGAGTGCACCCAGCGTAGACGCCGAAGGCAATACAGAAGAGGGCGCCGCACTCACCTACAACCTCTACCGCCTCGGTGTTGGGGAAGGGGTGAACGTCACCGCGGAAGAACTGCAGAACGTTATCCCGCTGCAGACTGGTATCCCCGAGCCCATCGCCCTGGATGCCAACCCCAGTGAGAGCCAGCACGCCTATGCGATTACCGCACTGGACGAAGCCGGCAACGAGTCCGCGCCCAGCGACACCGCCTACCTCAACTTCGGCCTGCTGCCGGTGAGCGACCTCAGCATCACCATCAATGCCGACGGCAGCCCGCAACTGCAGTGGCAGCACAGCGGTGCCGCCATTGCCGGCTACCGGGTCTATGTAGGCGGCACCGGAGAAGTGGGTGAGGGGGCAGAGAACCTGCAGGAGATCACCAGCGCACTGATCCCCCACAGCAGCAACCCCACCACCTTCGTGGATGAAGGCTTCACTGCCGGTGCCCAGGGCGTCACCGCCGAACGCCGTTACACCGTCATCGCCGAAGACGACCAGGGTGCCACCAGCATCGGCCACAGCCTGCTGCTGCCCGCACTCTCCGTCGCCGTGATCGAACCGGCCGACGGCCAGTCCGTACTGGAACGCGGCGTTATGAATGAAGTGCGCTTCCGCGTACAGAACCGTGGCAGCGCCGATGTTGCCGGTCTCAAGCTGTTCGCCACCGTCAGCGACAACGGCACCAATCGCGAACACCAGTCCGCCAGCTTCAGTGTCGCCGCCGGCGGCATCGTCGAAGTGCCCATCGTTATCGGCGGCTACGCCAAACTGGATACCCTCAGCGATATCCAGCTGCGCCTCGAGCAGTCGCCGCTGCCCGGTGAGACCGTGTTCATCCACGCCCAGGATCAGGTCATGGTCGGCGACGCCGCCCTGCGCCTGTCGCTGGAGTCCGACACCGTCTATCGCGGTGGCCTTGGCAAGTTCCGCTTCACCCTGGAGAACACCTCCTTGGTTGAGACTGAACTACTGATGGCCCGCAACAACGGCAAGACCGCGTCTGATGAGATCCGCATCCGCCTCGAAGACGCCGACGGCAACCTGCTCACCCTGCAAGACGTGCAGCAGTACACCGGCGACGTCATCACCGTCGCCAGCGGAGCAACCGTCGCCCGGCTGCAACCGGGAGAAAGCTTCGTCTCCGACTGGATCGAAGTCCCGGTACCGGCAGCGGCCCCGGATCTCGTCACCGTCGCCCTGGAGGTAGACCACTTCCGTTATCACACCGGCAAAACCACCGAAGTGATCATCGACGGCAACGGCACCCGCACCCAGGCCTCCCTGCAGGAGACCGCCTACTACGGCACCCTGGATAGCGTCGCCCCTGCGGAGATCTACACCGCCGAAGACACCGTCACCTTCACCGGCCAGGCCATCGACCGGGACAGCGACACCGCCACCGGCAATGTCCCGCTGACCCTGGTCATGGAACTGCGCGGCTTCGAACGCCAGGCCTCCGTCATCGCCGGCAGCGACGGCCGCTTCAGCTACACCTTCGACCCGCAAGGGCAGAGCGGTACCTGGCGCGTCTCCGTCATCCACCCGGACAGCCTCGCGCGACCCAACCAGGGCGCGTTCAGCGTACTTACCTCCGCAGTGACCCCGACCCAGGTCAACATCCGCGTACCGCGCAACTACAACCAGGTCGTCCCCGTCACCGTCAAAGCCGGTTATGGCAGTGACCTCGCCAACGTGCGCCTGGTCTCCGTCGCCGCCCCCGGTGACGAGCAAGTACAGATCCCCGGAGGCATCCACCTGGATCTCGGTGCCGTCATCAACCTGGCTCCCCAGGTCAAAGGCGTCATCAACCTCACCGTGAGTGGCGACAACCTCGCCCCGGAAAACGGCTTCCTGTACTTCCAGGTCCTCGCCGACGTCAACGGTAGCGAACAGGTGCTGGAAAACATCGCTGTCGAGTACACCCTCTCGGAAAGCCGCCCGGTGATCACCGCCAAGCCGTCGTTCATCGACACCGGTGTACTGCTGGGTGACAGCGCCACAGAGACCTTCACCCTCAGCAACACCGGCTTCGACGTCCTGCGCAATGCCAGCCTCGAACTGGTCGACGACGAAGGCAATCCCGCCCCCGGCTGGCTCAGCCTCAACGGCACCACCAGCCTCGGCGACCTCGGCATCGGCGACAGCCGCGACCTCAGCCTGAGCGTCGCCCCGGGCACCGGTGTTGCCCAGGGCAACTACAGCTTCAAACTGCAGATCAGCGGCGACGGCGGCCACCGCTTCAGCGTGCCCGTCTACATCGCCGTCGTCACCTCCGAAATGGGCGACGCCTTCTTCCATATCAGCGACATCTACACCGCCACCCTGGGAGAAAACAACCAGCTCATCCCCGGCCTGCAAGGTGCCAAGATCGAACTGCAGAACGAACAGGTCCTGTCGGAAACCCGCACCATCAACAGCGACGCCAACGGCGAAGCCCTGCTCGAACCTGCCCGCCGGCCGCTACAGCTACCGGGTTACCGCCTTCGATCATGAAAGCGTCTCCGGCCGCCTGTGGGTCAAACCCGGCATCACCGTCGCCGAAGACGTGTTCCTGATGAACCAGATCATCAACGTCGAATGGCAAGTGAACGAGATCAACCTGCAAGACCGCTACGAGATCAAACTCGAAGCCACCTTCGAAACCCAGGTTCCGGTCGCCGTGGTGATGCTCGATCCGCTCAGCATCACCCTGCCCGACATGCAAAAGGGCGACGTGTTTACCGGAGAACTGAGCCTCACCAACTACGGCCTGATCCGCGCCGACAACGTCAGCAACAAACTGCCCACGGGCAACGACGTCGTCGCGTTCGAGTTCCTCGCCGAAGTACCGGACACCCTGGAAGCAGGGGATGTGGTGTACATCCCGTACCGGATCACCGCGCTTAGAGACTTCAACCCGAGTGAAGAGGGTGATGCCACCGGTGCTGGCTGTGGCAGTTACAGCTTCCAGTACCAGGTGAGTTACCAGAGCCAGTGTGCGAATGGGCAGGTTGTACCGGGTGGTACCTCGACGCGCTGGGCGACGGCTTCGTATGGTTCCTGTAGTACTGGCGGTGGTAGCAGTTACTACTACGGCGGAGGCGTCGGCAGTGGTGGTGGCTACGGCGGAGGTTACTCGCCGATCGGTGGCGGCGTAGAAACGCTGCGCTGTGAGCCGCCACCCTGTGCGGATGGCAGTTGTAACAAGGACAACACAATTGCCCCTTGAGTGGTAACATTGAATATTGCAAGCTGCACTTTGCGGTCTAAAATTCATCAATAGTTCAGGAGACCTACGTGACTAGATTACCAAGTGTTTCAAACCACACCGATTGCGCCGCCCCACAGGGGACGCGGGCGTGGTTTGTTCATGTGGAGAAAAATCTGTCCTGACTGCCTCCTGAGACCCGGGAGGCGCGAGCCTTTCGGAAACGGCCTTCAACAGCCCCCGCAGGTTCGCCTCCGGGGGTTTTTTATTTCCGGTCTCTCCGGATTGTGGCTGATGAGTGTGCCCAGGAACTGTTTGTGGGACTTCATTTCGAGGCCATTTCTGATAGATCACAAGGAAGGACGATGAGCAAAAGATTGAATACGAGAAAGCACTAAGCGTATGAATTTGCGCTGCGACCGGTTTCCATACCCAGCTTTTTATGCCGAATTCACGGTAGGTAATCGATCGCCTGGAATATGTGTAAGTCATTGAAAAATATAGGAAAAATATAAATTTTAATCTTGCAAATAGAGTTTTTCGTGATAGTTTTAAATAAGAATTTGATGAGTAAGTTCGCTGAATTTTTTGAGAGCACTTGTGCCGCACTACGGCACCAACGATAGGTAACTGAAATGTTAAACCTCAACCGCCATAAGGCCGCGATCGGCACACCCAAGAGCATTGGGTGCGAGCGGGGTGCCTGTGCCTTGCTGAGGAGCGCCTTGCGTTGGCCGTCGTTGGATCTGCAGATACATGCAGATGAAAATTTTGGTGAGTACATGAAAACGTAGTTCGGCCTGTCCGGTCGGCTGCGTGCCAATCGGACTTTTGAACACTGCGTGTGAGAAAACCCGGTTGGCGAATTCCGCCATCCGGGTTTTTTTATGGCGGTAGCCATGTCTATGTCACCAACCAGATAGAGGGCCGCGTCTCTTCAACGCGGATCTGGCGATTAGGATTGCCTGCTCTAGTGGTGGCAGCGTGCCAGGCAGGTCCCGATCTGGGTGCGGAGTGAGTGCCCCGACGGTTCCACGCTGTAATCGCCTTTTTATTTAATAGGATTCCGTAGCTCGACAGGACCAGGGTGCAGGCGTTTGAGGCTTGTGGTTACCGGTTCAGACCCGGCCGGGATCACCACATAGCGAGGTGCCTTTATGCGCTTGATTATCGGTGCACGTGACCACGGTGCGGGCCTTTCTGTAACGAATTATGTGAACGCAAAGCGCTTTATGCGCGAATACCCGATTTCCATCCTGCAGGTGATACAGCCGGCGCCCAGCCGCGAGAACCTGATTGGGTTTCTGGCGTGGTGCAATGGCCGTCACCGCTTGCCGATGCAGGTGGTCATCAATCAGGTGGCGCCCATGGAGCGACAGCTGGCGATGCATTACCTGCTCGCCCGTGGGTATCGCACGGCCGATCGTGTGACATTTATGAAAATGTAAAGCGCCGGTAGCGCAATGGGCGGACAAGGTAAAGCCCTGCTTAAATAAGTCAGAAACAGTTGACACAGAAAATTAAGACAATATCCTTTGCAGCAATTCATTCACACACAGAACAGGAGCCATGAAATGCTAAATCGGAGTTACAAACCAAGTTCTTACTGAACGGCCTTTCATGTGCTCGCGCTTGAAAGGTGATACCGCCTTTCAAGCCAGATCTCTCTGAAGCCCTGGCTATTGCCGGGGCTTTTTATTTTTCTTCCCGGCTATTCTGAAAGGTAATTGAAAAACTACGTGGAGAAATCCAGGGACGAGTTATGCCTGTAAAAATGTTACTCAACAGCAATGCGAGCGCCGGCACGGTGCCGGTAAAGATTTACACGCAGGACGTGGAAAACGCCGCATTGCAACAACTTAAAAACATTGCCCAACTGCCCATCATTCACTCCCATGTGGCGGCGATGCCGGATGTGCATATGGGAATTGGTGCCACCGTGGGGTCTGTTATCCCGACGGTGGGCGCGATTATTCCGGCGGCGGTGGGAGTCGATATCGGCTGTGGTATGAATGCGGTGCGCACCTCCCTGCATGCCAATCAGCTGCCGGATAACCTAAAGCCACTGCGGGATGCCATCGAGCGTCGCGTGCCGGTGGGGTTTGGTCGTCACAAGCGGGTGAGTGCCCGGGAGGCGGCGGCCAGGAAGCTGGCATCCGGGGCGGATCTGTTGTTCGCGAAGCACCCGCAGCTGCTGAAAAAGCTGCGCAGTCCGCAGGAAACCTGGGTCACCCAGCTGGGTACCCTGGGCGGGGGCAACCACTTTATCGAGATCTGTCTCGATGAGAACAACCGGGTATGGATCATGTTGCACTCCGGTAGCCGGGGTATCGGCAATGCCATCGGGCAACACTTTATCCAGTTGGCCAAGCGGGATATGGAAGGGCATATGCATAATCTTCCGGACCGCGACCTGGCGTACTTCAGTGAAGGCAATGGACACTTCGATGACTATATCGAAGCCGTGCACTGGGCCCAGGAATACGCGCGGGTGAACCGGCAGGAGATGATGAAGCTGGTTGTCGGTGTGCTGCAGCAAGAGCTGCCGCCGTTTACGCTGGAGTCCGAGGCGATCAACTGTCACCACAACTATGTGGTGCGGGAGCAGCACTTTGGTCGCGATGTATTCGTTACCCGGAAAGGGGCGATCAGCGCGCAGAAAGACCAGCTGGGTATTATTCCCGGGTCCATGGGCGCGCGCTCCTATATCGTGCGTGGCCTCGGCAATGCGGAATCTTTCTGCTCCTGTGCCCACGGGGCAGGGCGACGCATGAGCCGTACTGCGGCGCGCAAGCGCTTTACCCGCGACGATCTGGAGGCCCAGACCCGCGGTGTGCAGTGCCGCAAGGACAAGGGCGTGATCGACGAGATTCCTGCGGCCTATAAAGATATCGATCAGGTCATGGAGAACCAGCGCGACTTGGTGGATGTGGTACACACTCTGAAACAGGTGATCTGTATCAAGGGCTGAAGATGGATTTAAGGAGAGTTTATTGAAGAGAAAATCTGAGCGGAAAATTTCTATCAAAATTTCCGCAAAAGAACGGCGCGCGCCGGGCAACCCGGTCGCGCAAAATCCGCTGTTGCGCAAAGGCGGCGCCCATGTGCGGGCAAAGTCCGCCGACCGCTTTGACAGCAAACAACAAACCAGAAAGGCAGCGCGGGAGTGGGACAGCTCCCGCGGCTGTAGTTTCTGAAATTCTTTCTTATTCCCTCGATTACTTGCGCAGCAATTTGCTGATCTGCTCGTGGTTTGCGCCACTCAGCTCCTGAAAGGCCGTTCTGGCCTCCTGATCATCACAGAGAAACCCCTTGAGAAAACTGCCAATGGCCTGGCCGGCAGTATCGCGCCCTTGCCCGGATCCCGCGGGAAGGTCGATGTAGCTGCGCCCGCAGGTATCGTCTGCGGGGAAACAGATCGAAAAGTGATTGGCATCATTCAGCAGCAGCAGGGTATTGTTGCCGCCGTTTTCGGGAACCGCCTGGCCAAAAGTCTGTTCGATGCGGGCGGTGGCGCTGGCATTGCTGGATCCATAGCGGTGGGCACTGTGGGCGATACAGCCGTCCTGCTCGCCGCCAATCAACAATACCGGGATGTCTTCGCTCACAGGCAGCAGGGTTTCTTCCGGCCAGCCGAGGAGGGTTGAGGCACCGGTGTGGGCGCCATAGGAAAAGACCGCACGCAACCCCGGGAACCAGCTTGGGTTGGCATTCAACAGGGCGAGGGTGCCACCGGCACTGTGGCCGCCAAATGCCAGGCGATCCAAGTCGAGCTTGCCGGCCAGTAACCCGCTGCCGTTGAGGCGTTCCAGCATGGTCAGGATGGCGGGCATGGCGAGTGCCGAGGGCTGCTTGCCAAACTGGTCTGGGGTCAGTGATTGCAGTTCGATCCCGGGCGTAGCGGCTACGTAGCCGGGCATTTCTTCGGCGACCAGCTGGTAGGTGACCGTGACAATGCCGGAGGCCGCCAGGGATTCCGCCAGCCACCGGTAGCCGGCGGGGTCGATATTGATACCGTGAAACAGGATCAGTACCGGGCAGGGTGCCAGCGATTCATCCACGGGTACGGCACCGGTATTGCGCTCTTCAAAGGAGTCCCCGTACTGGGCGGGGTAGTAGATCCTGGCGATGCCTGTATCGTAAGGAGGCTGCAGGGCATCTACTTTGAAGGCATCGAAAAGACAGCGGGTCATGTACATGGAGATTTGCCTGGTATCGTTATCTGAAAATGCGGGATGGCTTTCTGATTTGAGGTTAGCGAGCCACTCGGGGCCGCGGATTGATAATTGTCAATTCATGCGATCAGCAGTTGGGGTATCCATGATCTGGAACTTCTGACCATGCGTACCGTGTAAGCATGATAAATTTAACCCCCTGCCTGGGAGTATAAAGAGTGAGAGCATTTCCTACCCTTGCGTTTGTCCCGCTACTGTTCGGGATGGCCGCCACCGTGCAATCGGCTGCAACCGATGCCTATCCGCTGTCCACGGACGACGCTTTCTGCGGGCGTGTTCAGCAGTTTATCGCCGGTACCGATCTGGCCGTAGACAATGTGTTGTACGAGGAAGGTACCTACTGGAACACGTTTAAAAAATCCAAGGCGCTGGCGCAACCGCTGACCACGCACCAGTATGTTGGCTACCAGTTTGCCGATGGCGAACGTGCCGAATTTCCGGTGACCGTGGCCTGCAAAATGAAAACCGCCGAGCGTATCCGCACCGCCCATGCGTCCACCAGTGAACTTACCATTGCCGAGGAAGACCGCGAATGCCAGAAGTGGCAGGCGCGTATGCTGGATGATGTCTACCGGGCGCTGGAAGAGCAGGGGGCGACAACTCTGCCCCGGGAGCGCGTTGCCCTGGCCGAGGAGGAAAGCGTATTTATCGGGCCTTTCTGGCTGCGTCCAGAATTTTATCAGGTGGCCTACAGTGAGGATGAAACCCTGAAGCTGCGCACCAAGTCACTGCACGTGGAGTACCGCCGTTTTATGCCGGTACCGGGCAGTTTTATGGGTACCCACTACTGCACCATGATTGCACCGGAATATCTGGCCAAACTCCTGCAGGGAGAGGCGCAAGCGCCATCGCTACAGGAGTAAGCCGGGATAGGTCCTCAGGCCTGGGAGCCAGGCCTGAAGTTACTTCTCACCAGATACTTCAACTCACACTTCTAACGCGCGGCGCATCTGACCCTCACCCATACGCAGGGTCAGCATCTGCTGCACACCTTCTTCCCCGAATACCTTGGTTGCCAGTTTGTTCATCGGGTCGCGCTCGTAACACAGGCGGCGCAGTTGGTGATCGTCGCGCTGCAGGGTAGCGCGCTCGCTTTCTGCCAGCGGTTCGGCTTCGTCGTACCAGCGCAGCCAGTGATTGAGCATGCTGCGGGCATAGTTTTCGAGGATGTCGATATTCTCGTCGTTCAGGTCGCCCATCAGGCTCTGGGTGGACGGGTTGATCAGTGCGCGCATGTACGGACCGTGGCTCACGGACCACTGGAAGTTCTTGTGACCGCGCAGGGCCAGGTATTCGTCATTGATGGGCGCGTAATACTTGTCGAGGTAGTTACTGTCCACCAGCAGGTTGCGGCGCGGCATAAAGTCGAAATAGAAAAACAGCTTGGGGATGGTGCCGAAGACCATTACGAAGTGCGGTACATCGGTCTTCTGGCCCAGGTACGCGGTGGCGTTCATATCGAGGATGCTGGCCTTGCGATTGCCCAGCCAGGAGTTCACCAGCCACTCGCAGTCACCGCCGCTCCAGGCCTGGAAGGAGCCTTCAAATTCGCCGTTGGGAGAGGTGTAGTACTCGCGGTCGTGGCAGGAGGGTTCCAGTTCCAGTCCGGTAAAGCGGCTGGCAATGGTCTGCTTAACATCGGTGAGAATACCCCAGCAGCGCTCCCACGCTTTGCTGACGTCCACGTTGGGGTTTTCAGACAGAAACTGGTCGATGGTTTTCGTATCAGAATGCATAGCTCGCCTCGTTAATCACTCAGGTGACTGTTGGTTATTGTTGTTGGAGTTGTCGTTCGTGCGTCAGGCGGGTTCGCCCTGTTGCAGGTAAGCGGCATTGGGATCGCCGTGGGCAACGCGGTAACCGGTGTTGTAGATCTTGTCTGCCGAGATCCTGCGGTTGGGTGCCTTGATCTGGTTGAGAAATTCCAGCCGGGTCAAGCCCTCTGCGTCGCAGATGGCATCGAACACGCGCGCATTGGTGGCGGGGATACGTTCGTTGTCACATACATTGAAGGTGCCGCTGAGGTCGTGCTCAATGGCGTGGGCCACAGCGCTGACCACGTCTTCGAAGTGAATTGCGTAGAGCAGGGCATCGGCACCGAACAGCGCCTTGCCGCCGAAATAGGAGTGCGCCAGCTTTACCCGCTCGGGGAAGCTCAGGTCACCCGGTGCGCCGTACATATCGGGGAAGCGCAATACACAGCCCCCGCTGCGGGAAAGAATTTCCTTTTCCGCCTGCTGGTAGTACAGGGAGGAGGGTTCCTCGTGGTTGCTGGTGGGGGTTTCTTCAGAGATGGGGGCTTCGCCTTCACCACCGTCGCCGTACACAGAGAAAGACGACAGGAAGATCAATCGCTCACAGCTGGCGGCCGCGCTTGCGCAGGTTTCGACTAAAGCCTGGCGGTAGTGCTGGTGGCGCTCTTCCGGGGTGCGGGTATTTCTTACGTTGGGTGCGACGGTGACCACGATCAGGTCGGCCCCTTGTGCAGCCTCCGCGACCTTCTCGGATTCGTGGCCTTTCAGTACCACGACTTCATCGGCAAACGGTTTCAGTGCGTCGACTTTTTCCGGGGTGGTGGTGGTGCCGATGATCTGGTGACCTTGCTCGCGGAGCCGGCTGCTGAGGGCCTTGCCCACATGGCCCATGCCCAGTATCAGTATTTTCATTATTGTCTCCCGCCGGGTGGTTTGGTTATCCCATCCGATACTAGGCGAGGCGGGAGGGGCCGCATTGACCATTGTCAATTCCGGCCCCGGGGTTGGCGTCAGATAGCCGCTTCCGTCGCTGGCTGTTGTGCGCTGGTCACCCCATCGCGGGATTCGAAATACTGCACGTCCGCCAGTTCGTAGCGGGTCAGCATATATCCCTCTACCTCGGCGCGCAGCAGCAGGCAGTCGTCATCGGCGGTGCACCACACGTTGTAGGGCGGGTGCTCTTCCGGCAGGTCGGCGGCGGTGTCGGTCACCTGGAAATGGCGCGCGCGGAAGGTGCCGGCTTCCACAGTGATGTCTGTTTCGCCCACATACACCAGGGAAAAGCCCATCTTGAACAGCAGCGGGCCGGTGGCACCGCGGTGATCCGGTGACGACAGCATCATGTGCGGGAAATGCTGTTTGCCGGGGCCTTTTGAGAGATCGTAAAGCCGCATCAGCAGGCCGTCGCCGGCGATCGGGTGGCACTGCATCCACTGCACCGGTGCGTCCAGTTCGATGCGTTGGCTGATGCGCCCGTCGCGATGGTTGAAGGTTTCACACTCCGCCACTTTGTCGGTAAAGCGGAACCAGCCGGTGCCCTCGAAGCGGTCGCCCACGGTGAGGCGCACCGAGCAGTCCAGCGGCGCCGAATCCGAGTGTCGCAGTGCCTGCACAATATCGCGGGTGACGCTGGGGGCGTCGTCGATTTCGCAGTGGGCCTGCAATACGTCATTGCCGTCCGCCTGCTGGGTAATACTGAAAAACTCGCGACCGCGCTCCTGACCCAGGCGGTCGGGTTTGCGGCTGGTGTAGCGGATTTGTCCTCGGATAGTGCGGTAGGGCATAGGAATCTCTTTTTTACAGTCTTATTGTTTGTTCGGGTGCGATATTGATTCGCGAGTGCGCGTTAATCAGCGCTCGATCAGTTCGATGCGTTCGCCGTCGTGGCCGTAAATCGTGCAGCTGCGCCGCCCCTGGTAGGGCGCTTCACCATGGCAGTGCGCCTTCGCTCCCGCTGGCAGACGGTCAATCTCAAAGCTGACCATGGCGATACCACCCCCCAGGGAATTGTCCTGACGAGGTGCCTCGGCAAGGTCGCCGAGCTGGTCGATTTCGATCAGGGTGTTGTCTGCCAGTTGCAGGGTGGCGAGAGGGTGTTGTTGTTCCAGTGGCAGTCCGCGCAGCTGGTTGACCACCGTAACCTTGGTGTCGAAGCTGAGACCTTGGTGCTGCGCCAGCTCCTCGTAAAGGGTGAGGGCAGCGCTGCGGTCGCGGCTCGCCAGCACCGGAATAAACAGGTGGTCGACGGCGCACTGCGCCTGTGGCAGCTGGAACGGCGGCACTTCGTCGGCGATCCGGGTCAGATACAGCAGTTCACCGCAGGGCCCCTGTACCTGCACCGCACGGATCTTGTCGCTGAGCTCCAGGTCGGCGGCAGGGCGCAGTACCTCGAAGGGGGACGACGCGAGGGTGTCCGCCAGCGCATCCGGATCTTCCACCAGCACTTCCAGTGACATCCAGCCCGCGCGGGAAAGGGGCGCGATTGGCTGTGCTTGCGCGTCTTCAACAATACGCAACCACGGCCGCCCGTGGATATTGCCGAGCAGCCAGTAGCGTGTGCCGGCGAGGCCGGGGCAGCCCCATTGCCCGGCTGCCGCCGCGGTAAGCGTTTCGCTGGCCAGCACCTGGCACTGCAGGTGGCTGCAGTACTGGTCCACCAGTACCGCTGCATTGGGGCTGGCCAGGGTGGCGATGGTGCAGGGGCCAAGTGCGATTTTTGTCTCGGTAATGCTCATTGTTGGCAAATCACTGTTCTCAAAGATCTAATGTTATAATAATATATCAATTGATGAGATAAAAGATCTGGCCTGATCGCAGGGTACAGGAGGGCAGGAATTATGGCGATATCCGGTGCAAGTACGCTGTTCGACAAGTTGTGGTCGGATCACACCGTGTGTGATCTCGACAGTGGCGAAACTCTGATCTATCTCGACCGGGTCTTTCTGCACGAGAGAACCGGGTCGATTGCGCTGCAGAGTCTGCACTCTGCCGGTTACGCGGTTAGGGATGCGCGCCGGGTGTTCTGCACCATGGATCATATTGTCGATACCTTCCCCGGTCGCGGCGACAAAACACTGATGCCCTCCGGTACCGACTTTATTGTCGCCACCCGCAGTGAGACCCGCGCCGCGAATATCCGCCTGTTCGACGTGGATGACGAAGATCAGGGGATTGTCCATGTGATTTCTCCCGAGCAGGGGCTGGTGCTACCTGGTCTGTCCCTGGTGTGCCCGGACAGCCACACCTGCAGCCTCGGTGGCATTGGTGCCCTGGCCTGGGGGATCGGGTCCAGTGAGGCCGAACACGCCCTCGCCACCGGCACGCTGCGGGTGCGCAAGCCGAAGAACATGCGCGTGGTTGTCGATGGTCGACTGCGCCCCGGTGTGACGGCCAAGGACCTGATACTGCACCTGATTGCCCGCTTTGGCACCAATGGCGGGGCGGGGTTTGCAGTGGAGTTCAGCGGTTCGGTCATCAGCCAGTTGTCCGCCGAGGCCCGGTTGACCCTGTGCAATATGGCGGTGGAGTTTTCTGCGTTCACCGCGATCATCGCCCCGGATGAAAAAGTCGAATCCTATTTCGCGGCCCGGGATTTTGCGCCCAAAGGCCAGCACTGGGAGGACGCGTGCAGCTACTGGCGCACGTTGCGCAGTGATGACAACGCGGAATTTGATCGCGAACTGATTATCGACGGCAGCGCCATTGAGCCCATGGTGACCTGGGGCACCAGCCCGGAACAGGTGGTCGGGCTGCATCAGCGTGTCCCCGACCCAGCGGCATTTACCGAGCCCCACCGCCGGGAAGCCGCCCAGCGCGCGCTCGATTACCAGGCATTGGAGCCCGGGCAGGCGATTGCGGATATTGCAGTGAATGCGGCATTTATCGGCTCCTGTACCAACAGCCGTATCAGTGACCTGCGTGCCGCCGCGGCGGTGGTGCGCGGGCGACATATTGCGCCCGGCGTGCGTGGTGTGGTGGTGCCCGGGTCGCGCCGGGTAAAACGACAGGCGGAGCAAGAAGGGCTGGATCGGATTTTTACCGATGCGGGTTTTGAATGGCGGGACTCCGGCTGCTCCATGTGCTTTTACGCCGGGGGTGAAACCTTCGGTGAATACCAGCGCGTGATTTCCAGCACCAATCGCAACTTCGAGGGGCGTCAGGGTCCCAATACCCGTACCCATCTGGCCAGCCCGTCCACCGTGGCGGCGTCGGCAGTCGCCGGGTATATCACTTCCGCCGAGACACTGGTCAACAGCGAGTCACTGATTGCATGAAGCCCTTTGTAAAACACACCGGTATCGCGGCGCCGCTGCTGCGACGCAACATCGACACCGATGCGATTATTCCGTCGCGGGAAATGAAGCGGGTTTCCAAGCGCGGCCTCGGTGAAGGTCTGTTTGCCGGCTGGCGCTACACCTTGCCTGGCAGCCGTGAAATCAATCCGGCATTTGTATTGAACCAGCCTGAATACCAGGGTGCATCCGTCATTCTCGCGCTGGACAATTTCGGTTGCGGCTCCTCCCGGGAGCACGCGGTGTGGGCGTTGGCGGAGTACGGTATTCGCGCGGTCATTGCCAGTGGCTTTGGGGCCATCTTTCACACCAACTGTATCCGCAATGGCGTGCTGCCGGTTCGTCTCGATGAAGGCGACATTGCGCTACTGGCGGAGCATGTGCAGCAGGACCCGCAGGAAAACAGGATCACCATCGATTTACAGGCATGTCTGGTGCAATGCGGAGACCTGCAGTGGTCATTTTCGCTGGATGAGAGCGCGCGCTACCTGCTGTTGAATGGCCTCGACTCCATCGCGCTGACCCTGCAGCAGCACAAGGAAATCAATGCATTCGAGCAGAAACGGCGCGAAGAGTACCGCTGGGCCTATGCACCGCTGGAAGAAAGTGTGGAAGGAGTTTTACCGTGAAGTTTCCCCCGACGCTGCTGCAACAGCTGGTGACCCTGCTGGAGCGTGATATTGATGGCGCAACCCTGGAGCGGGCGCAACAGCACCTGCTCGACTGGCTGGGCTGCGCGGTTTACGGCACGCGCAGCGATGTGGCGGCAAAACTGCGTAATTACCTGGTGCAGTGGAGTGGGGCAGGTGAAAGCTGGAGCCTAAACGGGATTGACCGCAACTGGCAGGACGCACTGCAGTACCACGGCGCGCTGGGCAGTATTGCCGAGATGGATGACCTTCACCGCACGTCAACACTGCACCCGGGTCCGGTGATTATCCCAGCGGCGTTGGCGACCGCGGAAATGGTACAGGCAACACCTCAGGCATTGCTCGAAGCCATTGTGGTGGGCTACGAGGCAATGATCCGCATTGGTCGCGCCCTGGGGCGGGATCATTACGCGCTGTATCACAACACTTCAAGTTGCGGCAGCTTTGGCGCTGCGGCAGCCGCGGCAAAACTGCTGGCCCTCGATCCGGAGCAGACCGTATGGGCGCTGGCCAACGCTGGTAGCCGCACCGGTGGCTTCTGGCAAATGCGGCACGAGGCGGTAGATACCAAGCATCTGCACAACGCCGCTGCAGGCCACGCCGGGGTGCAGGCGGCACTGCTTGCAGCCAGTAATCTGCGTGGGCCGTCGACCTTGCTGGAAGGTACCCAGGGCTTTTTTGCCGCGACATCGCCGCGGGCAATGCCGCTGGCGGTGATCGACAACGCCGCCGACAACTGGCTGATTTTCCAATGCAGTTTCAAACCCTGGCCGGCCTGCCGCCACACCCATCCGGCGATCGATGCTGTGCGTGCACTGGGTGATATCTCCGCTGCCGACGTTCGCACCCTGCAGATTGGCAGCTACTCCGATGCATTGCTGTTCTGCGACCGGCCGCATCCGGAATCACCGGCGGAGGCGCGTTTCAGCGTCCAGCATTGTGTTGCGGTTACGGTGTTGTATGGCAAGCCGGAGATCGCGCACTTTGAGGAAGCGTACCTGCACAAGCCGGAAGTGGTGGCACTACGCAACAAAGTTGTATTGCAGGAAGACGACGAGCACCAGCGTGCCTATCCCGGCCATTTTGGTGCCAGCGCCCAGGTCACTTTTCAGGATGACAGTGTGCGTGAAGTGGCGCTGCGAAACGCGTGGGGTGACCCGGAATGGCCGCTGTCGCAGGCAGATATTATCGACAAGGCGCGCACCCTGTTTACTGCCGGCGGTGTCAGCGCGGAGTCTGCGGAAGATGTGATTGAGATCGGGTTGAACCTGGTCAAGGAAAAAGATCTCGGCAACCTTTTTAACGCGCTGCGCGCACTGGGGATGCACCGTGTCTGAGTATGAATGGCAGCTGGTGGAGCATGTCGCCGGGGTGCAATTTCACCATCTCGATGACGCGGCCGTAGAAGCCTGCAAAACGTTCATTCTCGATTCCATTGGGGTCGGTATCAGCGGTTCGCGTCTTGGGTTATCGCAAGCGCTATTGGCGTCCGCCAGCGAGTGGGGCACCGCAGACGGCCAGCGTACCGCCAGTGTGTGGGGAACCGAGGCGCGCCTGCCGGTAGCCCACGCTGCGATGGTGAACGCCTATCAGATTCACAGCCAGGAATTCGACTGTGTGCACGAGCGCGCGGTGGTCCACCCGATGGCGGTGATCCTGTCCGCACTGCTGGCGGAAGCCGAAGCGCGCAAGTCCGATGGCCGCTCGCTGATACTCGCGGTCGCTCTGGCGGTAGACGTGGCCACGGTGCTTGGTATGAGTGCCAGCAAGCCCATGCGTTTTTTCCGCCCCGGTACCGCGGGCTGTATCGGTGCGGCCGCCGGTCTCGCCAGGTTGCGCGGTTACGACCGCGAGCAAATCCTGCAGGCCATGTCCATCGCCTACAGCCAGACCGGCGGCACCATGCAGGCGCACACCGAGGGGGTGGCGGTACTGCCCATGCAGGTGGCCTTCAATGCGCGCAATGCCATTACCGCGGCGGATATGGCCGGGTTCGGCCTGACCGGGCCGCGCGCATTTTTGCGCGGTGAATTTGGCTACTTCTCAATCATGGAATCGGACGGTAACGCCGCCGATGCGTTTTCCCGGCTTGGCCGGGAGTGGCAGATCGGTCGGGTCAGCCACAAACCATTTCCCACCGGGCGCGCCGCGCACGGCACTCTCGATGCACTGATGCAGCTGCGCAGTGCACACGGCTTTGCAGCCTCTGATATCGAGTGGGTACGCATCGAGGCGCCGCCCCTGGTGCGGCGCCTGGTGGACAGACCCGTGCAGCCGAAGATGAGCGTGAACTATGCGCGGCTGTGTATCGGTTATGTGGCGGCGACCCTGCTGTTACACGGGGATGTGGGGGTGGAGGATTTCGATCCCGCCGCACTGGCGGACCCGCAGCGTCGGGCCCTGGCTGCGCGTATCAGCATGGCGCCGTCGGACTGTGACGATCCCAATGCACTGGCGCCGCAAACTGTCAGCGTGCGTCTCAAGTGCGGCACCGAGTACCGCCAGATGCTGACCGCGATTCTCGGCCATCCGGACAATCCGTTGGCGCGGCCGAGACAATTGGTCAAATTCCAGCGTTGTCTCGCCTCTGCACGGACACCGTTCGACGGCGAATCATCGCGCGCGATCATTGCCCGCGTCGAGGGTCTGGAACAGCTGGAATCCATTACCGAACTAACCGCGCTGTTGGCTGCCAAGCCGCAGGCGATCGAGGCTGTGACCTGAAATGAAAACGGCCCAACAACAATAAAGCACTAACCCAATTTATTTTTGATAGCCACAGTAAGCGAGCGCAGTTTTTCATGCCTTACCCAAGTTATTTCGAGAGTTTTGATGTGCAGCAGGCGCTGGCGGATTACCCGCTGGGGGACGCATTTCTGGAAACCTACGCTGGTATGTCGCGGGACGCACTGAGGGAGCTGCAAAACCAGCGGTTTCTCAAGTTGATGGCGCGCGGTTGGCAGATCCCTTTCTACCAGCGTTTGTGGGGCGAGGCCGGGATTGAACCCGGCGATATTCGCAGTCTCGACGACATCGAAAAACTGCCGGTATTTTCCAAGTCTGACATCATGCAAAGCGTGGAGCAGTTTCCGCCGATTGGTGATTTCAGCGGGCTCGAAGGATTGGCGCCGGAGCAGCGGCCGCCGGTGGTGTTCCATACCACCAGTGGCACCACCGGCAGACCGCAGCCGATTATCTTCGGCCCGCGTGGACGCGAGATCCAGGCCATGCTGGTGGCGCGGGCCTACCGCTTTATGGGGCTCAAGCCCGGCGCAACGGTGCAGTCCACCTACGGCCACGGCATGATCAACGGCGGCCACTATATTCGCGAGGCGGTTACCCGCTATACCAATGCGATGTTCCTGTCTGCCGGCACTGGCCTTGAAACCCGCTCCGCCCAGCAGGTGCAGCTGATGCGGGATTTCGGTGTGAATGTGCTGGTGGGTTTTGCGGACTACATCAAGAAGCTCGCCAGTGTCGCCCGGGAGCAGGGCATGACACCGGGCGAGGACTTGCAGATCGATATGATCATCGGCCACCTGGGGCAGGAAACCCGCGCTGCATTGAGCGAGGCCTGGGGTGGTGTAAAGCTTTACGACTGGTACGGCGTGGCGGATACCGGCTGCATCGCCGCCGAGGGGCCGGACCAGAATGGTCTGTATGTGTGGGAAGACGCCCACTATCTGGAATTGCTCGACGTCGACAGCGGGCAACCGGTGGCCGCGGGGGATAGCGGCAACATGGTGGTTACCTGCCTGTACAAGGACGATATCTACCCGGTGATTCGATTCAATACCTGTGACATCACGGCGGAAATTCCCGGGGAAAATCCGTTTGGCCTGCCGTTCAAGCGTATTCGCGGATTTCTCGGCCGCTCCGACAACATGGTCAAGCTGCGCGGGATCAATGTGTACCCCCATGGTATCGGCGACATGCTGGCGGAACTGGACAGTTTTACCGGTGAATACGTGTGTATCGCCGAGCGCGATGATGCTGGCCGCGAGACCATGACGGTACTGGTGGAATTCGGGGCAGCCGTGGATGAGCATCCTGCAATTGCCGCGCGCTGTGCGGACCTGCTCAAGCGCAAGCTGGGTATCGAGGTGGGGGTGGAGCCGGTGGCCGCGGGAGCGACCGCCAAGTGGACCGAAATTGACCGGCGCCAGAAACCCCTGCGCCTGATCGACCGACGTTTCGATTGAACTGGCGGCAATTTCCGGGAGATTACTCATGCTTAAGCTCAGCGACAGCCACTTGCACGAGGATGCCACCGCTCTGGCGCAACGTTTACAGCGCGGTGAGTGCTCCAGCGAGCAACTCACGGCGCACTCCCTGGCCGCCATCGAACAGACCCATAGCAGGTTGAATGCCTATGTGTTCGTCGATCGTGAGTCTGCGATGCGCGCAGCGCGTGCGTCCGATGCGCGTCGCAAAGCAGGCAACCTGTTGTCCAGCTTTGATGGTCTCACCTTTGCGGTAAAGGACAATATTGCGGTAAAGGGGATGCCCACAGCCAATGGGCTTGGCTATCGCGGCGATGCCCCAACTTCCGAAGGGGATGCGGAGGCGGTGGCTCGGTTACGCAGCGCCGGGCTGATCCCGCTGGGTAAACTGAACATGCACGAGATCGCCCTCGGCGCCACCAACGACAACCCCCACTGGGGGCGTTGTGAAAACCCGTTGCGCGAAGGCTATACCCCCGGAGGCTCCAGTGGTGGCTCGGCGGCGGCGGTGGCTGCGGGGCTCTGTGCCTTTTCGTTGGGAACCGACACCATGGGCTCGGTGCGTATACCGGCCAGTTACTGTGGCGTCAGTGGGCTCAAACCGGGGCGGGGTTCAGTAAGCGCCCAGGGTGTCACCCGATTGTCCCGGCGGCTGGACACTCTCGGGCCGCTGGCGCGCTCGAGTCGGGATCTGCGTGGCCTGTGGCCTCTGCTGCGGCAGACGGCTCGCGAAGACCGCCTTGTTGGGCCCGCGGACCTGGCATCGACACGCTGGGCACTTGTAGCCGATTGCGAGCCACTGGGTGTGGATGCCGACATTGCTACCGCATTCCAGCAGTTTGTCGCGACACTACCCGGTTCAATCCAGCTTCAGCGAAAATTTGCCGATGCGGATTTTTCGGCCATCCGCCGCGCCGGGCTATTGATGTGCGAAGCGGAGGCCAATGTGACTTTCGCTGGAAAATTGTCCCGGCGCCCGGCACTTTTTTCCGAAGAATTACAGCGTCTGCTGAAATGGGGCGCAGCGCGCAGCGCACCGGATCTGGTACGAGCCGAGGATGTAGTGGAAGCGGCGGCCAACTGGCTGAATACGCAGTTGCAGGGCGCGGACTTTTTACTGACACCGACCACATCGCAGACCGCATTTCCGTTTAGCCAGGCGGCCCCGGTCAATCAGGCCAATCTCACCGCGTGTGTGAATATGGCGGGGCTGGCGGCGGTGAGTATCCCGCTGGGAATATCCAGCGAGGGCTTGCCGTTCGGGGTGCAGATCATTGCCAGGGCTGGTGCCGAAACCACCTTGCTGGATACCTGTGTTGCGCTTGAAGCGTGGCTGCTCTGTAAATCCAATTCGAGCCATGAAATGGCGTGATGATGGACGGGGAGAAAACAGTATGACAACGGAAGCAGCTCAGGCAGCGACAGCGCATATCGGCTTTGCCGTCGAAGGCGGACTGGCTCGGATCACTATCGACAATCCCGCGCAGCGCAACGCCATGACCGTAGCCATGTGGGAACAGTTGTCGGATACACTGGATCGCGTGGCGACCGACAACAGTATCCGCGCGGTGTTACTCACCGGTGCTGGCGAACGGGCATTCTGTGCCGGTGCCAATATCGATGAACTGGCGGCTGCAATGGAGGATCCGGCAGAAATGCGCCGGCAGAATACACTGATTCGCGATGTCCAGTTGCAACTGGAGCAGTTGCCGCGCCCAACGTTGGCGGTCATTCGCGGTGCCTGTTATGGGGGCGGTTGTGGCCTGGCGCTGGCCTGTGATATTCGCCTGGCAGACAGTGCGGCGACCTTTGCTATTACACCGGCAAAGCTCGGAATTCTCTACAGCCTGCTGGACACCCGGCGGTTGGTCAATGTGGTTGGCGCGGCCAATGCACGGGATTTGTTGCTGACGGGTTTACCGGTATCTGCAGCGCGGGCGCAACAGATCGGACTGGTGCAGCACCTTGCCGAAGGGGCGGATGTGGAAGCGGTGCAGGGTGAGCTGGTGCAGAGCCTGCTGCAAAACTCCCAGTACTCCCTGCGCTGGACCAAGGCCACGCTGGGTTATCTGGGCGGGAACGGGGCGGAATTGGAATCGGGTGTAGAGACGTTGCAGCAGGCGTTTGATGACGCTTTTTCTGGTGACGACTTCAAAGAGGGCAGTGCAGCTTTTCTGGAGCGGCGCCGCCCGGGATTTCGCTGGCCCGAAAAGTAACGGGCTCAGCTGGTCGCCAACTCCTCAATAAGCTCCTCAAGCTCGGTGGTCGCACTGACATTTTCCTTGCGTGCCTGTTGCTGTGCCTCGCGATCCTCGTCGAACTGTTCGATTTCCTGCTGGATAACCCGCAGGATGCGCGCGATAAATTCCTGGTGCCAGAGCCCGCGCTCGCGCGCCGCAGCGGTGTCTGGTTCGTAGCCTTCAATCTCAGCGCGCTCAAGAATGCCACGGGCTTCCAGTAAGCGCTCCAGGGTGTCGACGCGCTCGCGGGCGACCGCCAATTCCCCGGCAACGGCCATCAGAATCGACAGCAGTCGGTCGGTATCCGTATCCTTGAAAAAGACCGGGCGTTTGCCCCGGGCCTTGTTGCCCGCCATGTCGATCGGGTCAAATGTCATGGCATTTCTCCGCTTGATGCTTGCGTTGCGGTTAACCGCTATTTACTGGCGATGTAGGTGTGCCAGGCTGGTTTGCGTCCGTAGTCTTCGCTGTCCTCAGCGGCTTTCGCGGCACTGGGGAACAGGGTTTCATCCACCACCGCAAACAGGCCGCGGGTGGTAATGTTTTCCCGCGCAAATCCCGCTTTTTCCATCGCTTCGAACAGATCCAGATCGTGCAACGTGCCCCAGAAAGGCTCATTGTTGTTGCGGGTATCCCAGTCGCGCATGAACTGCTCGTAGGGGGGCATTTCCGGGGTGAACTGGGGTTGTTCGATGTGTATCGCCTTGCCGCCATCGGCGAGGAGTCGATGGGTTTCCGCGAGAATGCGTGGCAGCGCGCGGCTCGAGGTTTCGTGCAGAAACATGGAGGTGATGATCAGGTCAAAACTACCATCTTCCGCGGCAATGGCTTCGGCGTTTTCCTGGCGGAAGGTGATATTGTCGATGCCCAGCGAACGCGCCCGCGCATGGGCGTAACGCAGTACCGGCGCGGAAACATCGATGGCGACGATCTCGGACTCCGGGAAGGCCTGCGCCAGCGGTACGATGTTGTGGCCGACGGTACAGCCAATATCCAGAATGCGCTTGGGGCGGAAGCCGGATTTGGCTTCTTCCCGCAGCCACTCCACCAGTGCCTGGCCGCCGCCGTCACTGTAGCGGCCGAGCATACCGGCGGTGGTCACAAAAATACCGCTGTCGTAGTTGGCGCCCGCGGCGATATCGTCCTCGCAGTACTCGGTATGGTAGCTGCCGGGCATGCAATGGGTATCCACGGCGCTGACATAGCGGGGGATTTCCACTGAGGCATCCAGCTGAAGTTTGTTGCTGTCGCGGTTCAGTTGCCGGGCTTTTTCCACCAGTTCTGGCAGCTGGCGAAACACCATGGCGCGGCTGTTCTGCTGACGCATTTCCATGGTGTTGCGGCGCAGGCTGCTCCACAGCTGGTAGGTGGGCTCGCGCTTAAGCAGCTCGCCCACTTCGCGGCGGTTGGCGGGTGCGGAACCGTTTTCCACCCGGCTTTCATACGCCTTGCGCACACCGGGGAGGACCCGGGATGCCAGGTGCATATTCAGGTTGGTGAGAAAATTGAAGCGCGCGATTTCATCGTGACTGGCTTCCGGGAATACACCGTGGCGCCCAACCGCGTTCCAGGCGGGCGGCACCTGCCGATCTGTCTCTGCCATGGCTAGCTCCGCAAATTGCGAGAATTTTCGCTAGTCTAGCGGCGCGGCATAAAGTGCCCATGATAATTGTCAACTTGCGCAGCACCCGTACAGGCGCGGACCTGTACGGGACGGAAGCAGGGGAGGTTGGAGAGATTTTGCGGAGCAGCCAGCGATCAGTGCACGCTGGCCAGTTCCTCGAGTACGCTGCGGTCGAGCACGCGGATACGATGTGCGCTCACAATTTCGATCAACTGCATGGACTTCAAGCGCGCAAAGGCGCGGCTTACGGTCTCAATGGTCAGTCCCAGATAGTCGGCGATATCCTGGCGGCTCATGATCAGCTCGATATCGGCGTTCTGCGCGCCGCACTGGCGGCGACCGATCTGGGCCAGTAGGAAACACAGGCGCTCGTGGGCCTTTTTCTGACCGAGGGCAAACAGCTGGTCCAGGGTCTGGGCCAGTACATTGCCTCCCACCTGACGGGCGTTGGCCTTGAGGGCAGGGAAGCGGTCCACCAGGGTCAGGAATTCCCGGCGCGGGAACACCTGTAACTCGGCCTCGCGCAGGCAGACCACGCTGTACTCGTAGTCCTCGGTATTGGTGAAGCCGATATAGTCACCGGGGTAGGAAAACGCGATGACCTGGCGCCGACCAGAGCGCGACAGGCGCTCGATCATCAGGGTGCCGGCGACCACCACATACACGTGCTGCGCCGTACTGTACTGGCGGATCAGCTGTTCGCCGGACGGCAGGCGGCGACGCTGGCAGATGGTAGTCAGCTCTGCCAGCTCCGCGCTGCCGAGGCCGCGAAACAGCTTGGAATGGAAAAACGTTTCCGGAGGTTTCAGCGCAGGGCTGTTCACTGGGGCCTGTCCTCAGAATTTGATCTTCCAGCAGACTAATCGCAAAGGTGCCGGCTGTCTATGTCGGTCGCGGTCAGCTTTCTGTCGCTTCAACGCGGCTACCCCGCAGCACCCCGTGTTCCATCAGGGCCTCGATCTGGCCCTCGCTCAGACCCAGTGAGCGCGCCACCTCAGCGCTGTGTTCGCCGGCCTTCGGCAGGTCCCGGCGCAGGCCGGGGCGGTGCCCGTCGAACTCCACGGGTAGTGCTGGCAGGCGTGCGCGCACACCGTTCTCCAGGGTCACTTCCACCAGTCCGCCGGCGGCGTTTAGGTGGGGGTCGTCGAACAGATCGGCGGGTTTGTTGATCGGGGCAAAGGGAATGCCGGCGCGATCCAGCCGCGATTCCAGCTCGTCTTTTGGCAAACTGGCGAACAGCGCACTGATCTGCGGCAGAATCCGGCCCCTGGCGGCGACGCGACCGGCATTGCTGTCGAGGCTCGAGTCGGCGGCAAATTCCGTCAGTTCAAACTCCGCGCAAAAGGCCCGCCACAGGGTGTCGCTGACAACGCCGACGAAAATGCGGTCACCTTCGGCGCTGTGGAAGATGTCGTAAACCGACCAGGCGCTGCGGCGCACGGACATGGGCGGTGGTTCCTCTCCGGTTACGGCCTGCTGCGCCATATGCTGGCCGACCAGGAATGCGGTCGTCTCGAACAGGGAGCTGGTTACGTGCTGGCCGCGCCCGGTATTGTGGCGCTGCTGCAGTGCAGAGAGAATTGCAATGACTCCGAACATGCCCCCGGTGATATCAATGACCGAAGATCCGGCGCGCAGTGGACGGTCGGGCAGGCCGGTCATATAGGCGAGGCCGCCCATCATCTGGGTCACTTCATCCAGCGCGGTGCGGTGCTCGTAGGGGCCGCTGAGAAACCCTTTGAGGGAGCAGTAGATCAGGCCCGGGTTGCGCGCGCTTAGCGCCGGGTAACCGAAGCCAAGCTTATCCATGGCGCCGTGGCGGAAATTCTCGATCACCACATCCGCTTCACCCACCAGTTGCAGGGCGAGATCGCGGCCCTCCGGGGATTTCAGGTCCAGTGCCAGGCTGCGCTTGTTGCGGTTGTACATGGCAAAGTACCCCGCGCCTGAGCCCTGTAGGCGGCGGGTGTTGTCCCCCTGAAAGGGCTCGACCTTGGTGACCTCTGCGCCCAGGTCGGCGAGGATGCCGCCGGCGGCGGGCCCCATGACCATATGGGTGAATTCGACAACCTTGATGCCGGCGAGCGGCAATACTTCCTGATGCGCCATTGACTGGGCTCTCCACTGAAATGCTTTATCCGTGCAGCTACTGGTTGATATGATATAATAATATAACAATAGGTCAAGCCGACGAGTTCGCTCGCCGGGTTGGCCAAGGTGAACCCAAGCGCAAACAGAAGAGGGTGTGCGAGTGAGTGATATCGATATCGAGATCAGTGAGGTAGGCCCTCGAGACGGCCTGCAGAGTATCAGCCGTATCATGCCGACCGCGGACAAGAAGCGCTGGATCGCGGCGCTTGCCGCCTCCGGTCTGCAGGAAATTGAAGTCGGTTCCTTTGTGCCGGCAAAAGTACTGCCGCAGCTGGCGGACACCGCGGAGATCGTACAGTTTGCGCGCACCATCCCCGGGCTTGCGGTAGCGGTGCTGGTGCCCAATTTGCGCGGCGCACAGAATGCAGTGGCGGCCGGTGCGCACAAACTGACAATTCCTCTGTCGGTCAGTGAAACCCACAGCCTGAAGAACCTGCGCCGGACCCACCAGCAGGTGCTGGAAGAGGTGCGCGGAATCCGCGCTTTGCTTAACGAGTTGCCGGCGGCGCAGCGGCCAAGTTTTGAGGGCAGTCTCTCCACCTGTTTCGGCTGCACCCTGGAAGGTCCGGTAGCGGAAGATGCGGTGCTGCGACTGGGAGAGGCGTTGCTGGAAGCTGGCTGCGATGAGATCGGCCTGTCGGATACCACCGGTTACGGCAACCCGGTACAGGTGCGACGGGTGATTCGTCGGGTCTGGGAGCACCTGGGGCGCGACGCGCTGCACGGGATACACCTGCACAACACCCGCGGCCAGGGGCTGGCCAATGTACTGGCGGCGGTAGAGGAAGGCATTACAACGGTGGATGCCTCCATGGGTGGAATTGGCGGTTGTCCGTTTGCCCCGGGTGCCAGCGGCAATATTGTTACCGAAGACCTGGTATTTTTGCTGGAGGCCATGGGTTACCGCACCGGAGTGGACTTCGACAAGTTGATTGCAGCGCGCGAGATTCTCGCTTCAGCACTGCCGGACGAGCCGCTTTACGGTTTTGTGCCGGATGCGGGACTGCCCAAGGGGTTTCAGCGCGCACAGGTTGCGCAGCCGGAAATGGCCTGATGGTTTTCTGAATGACTGCCAGGTGCCGCGCGATTGTGAAGACACTGGTCTTCGGTAAATTGCGCGGCATTTTTTTGTCTGTGAGAAATAAAAAAGCCGGCGGTAATCCCGCCGGCAAAGTTTCACATCAAGAGAAAACTAGTATCACGCAATACGCGCGTAACGGCCGCGGTGAAAGATCAGCGGTGTGCGATCCTGTGAGTGCATGGTCTCAACTCTGCCGACCATGATCAGGTGGTCGCCGCCATCGTAGCGCGCGGCAACGCTGCATTGCAGGCGCGCGCAGAATTTTTGCAGGAGCGGAACGCCGTTGCTGTTTGTCTGGTAATCCACGCTCGCGAAACGGTCAACGCCGCGCTTGGCGAACAGCGTTGAGAGCGCTTCCTGCTCTTCACTCAGCACATGAATCGCAAAGTGTTCACAGTGATTGAAAGCGTCGAAGCAACCGGCATTTTTTCCGATACACCAGAGAATCAGCGGCGGCTCGAGGGAAACCGTATTAAAACTGCTTGCGGTCATGCCCACCGGCTCACCGGCTTCGTTGCCCGTGGTGATAATGGTTACGCCGGTGGCGAACTGACCGAATACCTGGCGCAGCTGCAGTGGCTCAAGGGCGTGCTGCTGCGTACTTGGTGCGGTAGTTAAAGGGGTTCTAAGCAGTTCCGCTTCAATCGACATGGTTTGCTCCCAGTATCAGGTCACCCTGTTCCCAGCGCAGCACGCCGAAGGTGGTGTATTTTTCTTTCTGTGACTGCATGAACTGCCAGGCGCACACCAGGGTGTAATCCTCGTCCACCTGGGTTTCCCGCGACCAGAGTTTGAAGGCTTCGCCGAAGACGTGACGCACGGAGTAGAGGTAGCGTCCGTACGACATGCCATTGCCGAACATGTCGGGGCCGTGGTACTGGTGATGGTTGCCGGTGCGGGTGCGCATCGCGGTCCACTTGGCATTCACCACACCGCTGATCTCGATAGTCTGCTCCGAGTGCAGCAGGTTGAGAGGCTTGTGATGAATGACCACATCGTTGTGGCCAACCAGCTCCTGTTTGTCGTTATACACCTCGAAACGACCGGAGAAGGTGCCCGCGTGTTTGACCGGCAGGTTGAACGGACGCTTGGCGTCCTGCTTTTCTTTTTCCAGGAAGGCTTCGACGCGCTTCTTGGTGGCCGGGTTGGTTTCGTGGTCCTGGGTGACCACATAGAGACCATTGAAAACGCCCACCAGTGTGTCCGCCTCAAACAGCTGCGAGGAATACACCTGGATACCCAGTTCCGGCACCACGTGGTTCATGGTGCGCAGGTTGACGTTCCAGCCCGGCGAGAAATAGTTGGAGTCCACCAGCAGACCGTAAGGGCGACCGCTGCCGATAAAGTCCGGCCCGGTATAGATACGGTCCTGGTCCGAATCGATGACGCCAAAGCGGAACGGGGTACCGATTTCGAAGCGGTCATTCAGCGGGCCGGTGGCATCGAAGCGGGTGTTCATCCAGTAGGTGGTGCGACCATCTTCGAATTCGCTGGCACGGCTGACCTTGTTGTACCCCACGTGGGTGCCGTCGGCCTCGAACAGGGACGGGATGCCGTGCCATTCGCCTTCAATCGCTTTTTGCCAGTTACTGGGTTTTTTATCGTTGCTCATACATGTTCTACCGGTTCTGCGTCATGCGCGTTCATCTCGTTGCGCATGGACATTATTCGACGATATCTGCTGGTCATCCTAACCTGCAGATACCTGCGTGCCTTGCCAAATATCAATTCTCCATGACAGGCACGGTCTGTTCGCTAAGCGCGGCGGCCTGTTTGCTGGCGTCCCCTGCAAGGGAGAAGCCCAGCAGCCGCCCGTTGCGGTCAATAAAGCGGGCGGCAACGCCCTGGGTATCGTTGCGTTCATACTGCCACTCGCCCTCTGCATCCCGCGGAGGGGGCGAGGTGGTCACCGGGCACAGGGTGGTCTTGATGCTGACCGGCATATTGCCGTAACGCACCGGGGTTGGGCTACCCGCCAGGGTTTGTGCCAGTGCCCGTGCGCCGGCCAGCAGTGGTGCCACGTAACACAGATTGTGCCCGTCTACTTCCGCGCAGTCTCCAAGGGCATAAATCGATTCGGCGCTGGTGGCCAGGTACCGGTCGGTCACAATGCCGCGGGCGGTGTGGATGCCATTGCGCGATGCCAGTGCGATGCGCGGGCGCACGCCAATGGCACTGATGACCCGGTCTACCTGGAGCTCGCGGCCGTCGGCCAAGCTGGCATGGATGCCGCCGTCCGCATAGTCTAAGAGCTCCACGGTCGTTCCCAGATGGAATTGCACCCCCGCGTCCGCCAGGGATTTCTCCACCAGGCGGCCCGCGGCCTCTGGTACCAGGTTGCCGAGCACCTGTGCCTGTGGTTCGACTACATGCACCTCGAATCCCGACTGGATCAGGTCGTTCGCGTATTCGCAGCCGATCAGGCCACCGCCGATCACCAGCACGGAGCGCGCACCGGGCAGTGCGGTGTAAAAGCGCTGGAAGTCCTGCAGGTCATTGATGCTGAAGGCACACCCCTGTGCCGCACCCGCGACCGGTACTTCGATGGGGTCGGAGCCCAGCGCCAGTACCAGCTTGCCGTAAGGCAGCCGCTGTTCGCGCGTGCCGGTTTGCAGGGTCAGTGTATTGGTGGCGCTGTCGATGGCCGTGACCTGGGTAAAGGTAAGAATCTGTGCACCGAGGGACTCGGCCATTTCTCGTGCGCTGTTGCCAACCAGCTGCTCGGGTGAGCGCTGTTTGTGGAACGCCGTACTCAGTTGTGGCTTGGAGTAGTGCGCGCCATCGTCGGCGGAAATCATGATCAGGGGTGTTTGCTGGTCCAGCTTGCGGAACTCTCTGGCCAGATGGTAGCCGGCGAGACCGGTACCGACGATAACCACCGGTGCGCGCGCGTGATCCACTGCCAGTGATGCCGCAATGGGAGAGGGCACTGCTTGCTCTTCCGTTGCTGGCTCTTCCGCTGCCGGGGAAGCCGAGCCTTCATCAGTCTCGGCGGCAATGCGGCGAACCTCGATCATCTCGAAGTCGTCCTTGCCCACACCGCACTCCGGGCACTGCCAGTCTTTGGGAATGTCTTCCCAGCGGGTGCCCGGTGGAATGCCATCTTCCGGTGCGCCTTTCGACTCGTCGTAAACCCAGCCGCAAACCAGGCATTCCCAGATTCGATACTCCTGCATGTGTCGCTTCCCGATCGTTATTACTTTGTTGTCGGTTAGCCCCGGCAGTTTGCCGGGGGTGAGGCGTACAGCATAAAAAGGTGTATTTCAGCAGTGGATGACAATTATCAAGCGGGTATCAAAGTAAGCATCGAGCTCGGCATCATTCTGCGGGGGACTGCACAAGATGCTGCCAGATGGAGGCGCTGAACGGAGCTTCATGCACCGGGCCCTCCAGGCCGCGGGGGTCCAGTGCATGGCGCCGGTCGCAGGTCGGCGATAGTCGCACACCGCGGGCAGTCAGCGTGCGCGTGGCGACGCCATCCCGGTAAAGCACGGTATGCCGCACGCGCTGGCCGGGTGCGGTGAGCATGATGAAGTCCGGTTCCATGTACACGTTGCAGGCTTCGTCCAGGCGCAACGCGTTGAACGTGAGAATGCCGACACCGCCGGAGACGCCGACGTTTTCATAGGCGCCCGGTCCCAGCGGATCAAACACCAGCAGGTTGTCGCGCAGCTGGCCGGTAAAGGTTTTTGCGGTGGGTGTGCGGCCGCGAAAGTGCACATTGGTCAGTTGCAGCCGGTGGCCGTCGAAATCCAGGTAGACCAGATTGTCGAACGGGCTCGGGCCCGGTGTGCCACTGCCCGCGGCAGTATCGTCTTCCAGGGGGCGGCCATCGAGGTGGAACAGCTCTACCTGGTCGTGCCAGGTCCCGCGCATCATCATCAGGTTGTAGCCCACGGAGCCGATGGGGAAGGTGGGGTAGCTGTCGGTGGAAACGGGGTTGTCGGCAAGGGTTTCGGGCATTTTGGGTATCGTCTTGCAATAAAAGTGTCAATGTTATAACAATAGCTCAAAATTGCGGGGGCAGCTAGTGCTGTCGCTCGATATCCAGCTTTGCAAAGAGGAGGGGATTTGATGAAAACGGTTGTGATTACAGGAAGTACCCGCGGCATAGGCCGCGGACTGGCTGAAAATTTTCTGGCCAGCGGCTGTCGGGTTATTGTCAGTGCGCGCTCGCAGGACAAGGTGGATGAAGCCGTTGTGGGGCTGCAGGCGAAATACGGTGCCGACGCGGTGGCGGGGCTGCGCTGTGACATCACGTCCGAGCAGGAGCTGTCTGAATTGTGGGCATTTGCCAGCGAACGCGGGCCGGTAGATTACTGGATCAATAATGCCGGTATGAGCATTGTGCGCAAGCCGCTGGCAGAGCAGTCTGCCGATGACCTGCGTCGTATCGTCGACACCAACCTCACCGGGCTGCTGCTGGCCTGCAAGGTGGCCCTGGCGGGTATGCAGCAACAGGGTCACGGCCAGATCTGGAATATGGAAGGGTTCGGCAGTACGGGCCAGACCGCACCGGGCATGGCAGCTTACGGAGCCACCAAGCGCGCGCTCAATTATCTCAACAAGGCGCTGCAGAAAGAAGTGAAGGGGACGGCGGTGCAGGTCAATACGCTGAGCCCGGGCATCGTGGTGACGGATCTTCTGATCGGTGATTACGATCTCACGTCGAGCGAGTGGCAGAAAACCCGCAAGATTCTCAATATTCTGGGGGACACCGTCGACACCGTAACCCCGTATCTTGTGCGCGGTGTGCTGAGTGCGCAGAAAAGCGGTAGCCGCGTTGCCTGGTTGACCGGGCGCAAGGCCTTCTGGCGATTCCTCACGGCAGGCTTCAACAAGCGCGATTTGTTTGCGGCTTACGACTCGAGCCCTGCCTGAAGATAACGCGCAGTCATGTAAAGAAACGGAGGCCACATGCTCGGTTCTGTATTTTTCGTATTTTCCCTGGCCCATCTGGGATTGTTGATATGGAGTCTGCGGCAACCCGGCGCGGGTTTTCCTGTGGGGTTTCTGCGCTGCCTGCTGTTGGCGTTGGCATTCGATAATCTGGTGATTGCGCTGGGTCCACTGATGATAGAGCTGCCTCTATATCAGTTGATGAGTGCGCTGCGTTTCTGGGTGCATGCGATCCTGCTTCCGTTGCTGCTGGTATTTATTGCGCATGTGCTGAAGGAGCATGTAAGCGGCGAACGTTTGCGAACCTGGCTGCCGCGTCTCGGTTGGGCTCTGGCGGGTATTGCCATTGGCTATGGCTATGTCACCGACCTCGCTGCACTCGATCTGGTGGCGGCCGATTACTACCCCCGACTGGTCGCTGCTGATGCCCAGCTTCCGCTCGCTACCATTGCGGTTAATATCGTTGTGGTTGTCGCCGGTATCTGGTTGTGGCGGGTAGCGCAGTGGCCTTGGTTATTCCTTGGGGCCCTGCAGATTTTTCTGCTCAATGGCTTCAGTGCGGGGCGCGAGTGGGGTTTTGTGGTGGGCAACAGTGCTGAGCTTTTTTTTGTGTTCAGCCTGTGGGTTACCCTCAATGCGGTTGGGAAACCCGGCGATATTGAACGGCCGGAGTCGTTAACAGCGGTTTGATGGCCTCGCCGGCTTGCAGCCCAAACATAAAAAAGCCCGCGATTGCGGGCTTTTTTTTTGCGTTGGATATACCTCTCGGTACCGCTTACGCGACATCGACCACCAGTGGTGATTGTGCCTCGTGGCCTGCGGAGCGGCGTTCGAGGATGATCGCCCACACCAGTACGAGGGCGGCGACAATACTGAAAAAGACGAAGGGGCCTGATTCGCGCCAGGCATCGAACAGATAGCCGCCCACCACGCTCGCCACCAGAATGCCCACCGCACCGGAAAGTGTGAAGAAGCCGATGACTGCCCCGCGGTGGGATTCGGGGGCCTGCTGCGCGACCAGCACACCGCTGGTGATGATACAGCCGATTTCTCCGAGGCCGATCAGTACCGCGCACAGAATCATGCCGGGGGTAAAGGGGTCGGTGATAAATATGGTTGAGCCGTAGCCAATGGCGGACACCAGCAGGGCGATGATCAGTGCGCGCACCCGGGTGATCTTGTCAGCCATGATGCCGAACAGGGGAGCGCCCAGCAGGGCACAGCCCTGGGCTATGCCCACGATCATGCCTGCACGGGCCAGCGCGTCGGCGCGGCTCATTCCCATTTCCGCAGTGCCGTAGTTGGTCACCCATAGGGTAAAGAAGGTGCCGACGATCATCAGGTTGCCGCGGGCTACAAACGAGGCGCCGTAGGCGAGTGCGATGCGCGGATCCCGTGCAGCGTGCAGGCCGTTGCGGGCGATGACCAGCAGGCTCTCACTATGTTCACTCGGTGCGCGGCTGCCGGGCTTGAGGCCGACAAACATCAGCAGGCCGGTGATGAAGGAGATTGCAGCCACCAGGCTGTAAGTCTGGATGCCCGCTTCGTGGGCAGTGGCGCCACTGCTCTGGAGGATGGCTGGCAACTGCAGGAGCAGGAACACACAGATCATTGCACCTACACCGTTCATCACCCCCTGAAGACCGGTGGCGCGGCCCCGGCTTTCATCCCGCACGTAATCGGCGACCAGGGCGACGATAGTGGTGGTCACTGCGGCAAGCCCGACCGCATAGGCCAGGCGCATCGCCAGTAACTCACTGATATTGGTGGCGTGAGGGTAGAGCGCGATACCGACCGACATCAGCAGGAAGCCAAGCCCGGTGACCGGGCGGCGGCCAAAGCGGTCCGAGAGCGGGCCGAAAATGGCGACCGCAATGATGATGGCAATTTCTGCCCAGAAGTTCAGTAGCCCGCTGACCATCCCGTGCCGCTCCTGCGGAATACCGAGGAATTCTGTCAGCAGAAACGGCTGGCTCTGGGGAATGAACGAGGCGAACATGATGGCGGCGAGGCAGGCGAAATAAAAAGTCAGCACATTCGGGCCGCTGACGTTCTCTGCGAGATTCAGGCCGAGAAACCTACGTTCCTGTTGACTGGCCATGGCTGTGTCTCCCTGGTGCGCAATAAATGCGTTTTTGTTATCTGAGATGAGCGTTGAGTCTGGTATTACGATGCAGGATCTTATTTGGATTATTGTCGAAATGATATAATGATAGTAGTTTATATCAAATGCATGAGGATAACTGGGCGGTGCTTCCGCATTGGGCGGGGAGCAGCTAGTCCTGGAGGTGGATTACAAAATGAGCAATAGAAGCATCCGCGTGGCCGCGGCGCAGTTTCACATTGGTACCGACGTTGATGAAAACCTGGCGACGGTGTTGCGCATGCTGGACCGGGCGGCGGAGGGAAGCCCGGACCTGGTCGTGCTGCCGGAATTCTGTAACCACCTCTCCTGGTACGAAAATCAGGAACACTGCGCGGCCGTGTCGGTGACCCTTGATGGCCCCTTTCTGGCGGCGGTTGCCGCCAAAGCCAAAGCGCTGAACCTGCACGTGGTGGTTAACTGTACCGTGTTGCGGGACGACGGCTCCATCACGGGTTCCAGCCTGCTGTACTCCCCGCAAGGGCAGTTGCTCGCGGACAATACCAAGCAAATCTATATCGGTCACGAGAATGATTTCCTGCAGCCCGCGCGTACTCCGGGACCGGTGGTGGAAACATCACTGGGGCGGTTGGGTCTCTATTCCTGTATGGATGGGGTGATCAATGAGCCTCCCCGCACCCTGGCACTGCGCGGCGCACAGGTGCTCTGCAACAGCCTGAATTCCTTTGCCAGTGACGAGGGGTCACTGCACGTTCCTGTACGCGCGCCGGAAAGCCGGGTGTTCATCGTTGCGGCCAACAAGGTAGGGCCACTGGTGCCAGAACCGATTCTGGTACCGATCAGTGAGGCAACCGGGATTCCACTGAAGTTTCTCAATGGCGCGGGTGAGAGCCAGATCGTTGCACCGGACGGCACTGTACTGGCTTGTGCCTCTACGGATAAGGAGGAGGTGGTCTATGCGGATATCGATCCCTCTGCAGCCGATGACAAGCATCGCGCCGACGGTACCGATGTGATTGCCAGCCGCCGTCCGGAACTCTACCGGGCGATCGCCGAGGATCCCGCGAACCAGTCTTACCCTGCATGGAAGGGCGCATCCGAGCTTGCCGCAGCGGTGGTCGATCCGCAGTTGATTGGGCGGGATGGATTGCGCGAGGCGCGCTCCCTGGTAGCGGAGGCCATCTCCGGTGGCGCCGTGTTGGTCGCGGTGCCGCCGTTGCTGGATGCGCAAGCCATTGCGGCAGACCTGCCCGCCGCGCTGGACTTTGCCGGTGAAGCCATTGAAACCTTGCGTCATTGCTGCACGGCAGACAGTTTCGTGGTCACCTCGTTGCCGGTGCGCGGCGAGGACGGAGAGTCCCGTTACTCTGCACTGGTGATTGGTGCGGAGGGTGTGCTGCTGTCCCAGGGGCAGGTGCACTCCAGCGCGCGCTATGCCTGGTCGGCGCCAGCGCAAGGGTTTGAGAGTGTAGAGCTGCCGTTTGGGCGTCTCGCGGTAATGACCTCCGACGACAGTATCTACCCCGAGAGCTTCCGCTTGCTGGCGATGGCGGGCGTCGATACCGCGGTAGTGCCGCTGGAGCCGGTGGAAGCTTGGGAGTTGCGTACCGGGCTGCTGGAGCGCTCCGCGGAAAATCGCATCAACTTGCTGGTTGCCGCTATCGGCTCGCCGCTGGGGCAGGGTTTTGCCACGGCGTTGCAGCGAGACTTTACTGTGATGACACCGTGGCAGGAGCGACCCTTCGATGGGTTGCTGAGCCAGCCTGAGTGCTGTCGTTTGCCGGCCGGTGACAAGTTGCTGGAAGTGACCTTGTATCCGGCGGCAGCGCAAAACAAGGAGGTTTCCCGCAACACCGACCTGGTGGCCAACCGGCCGTGGAAACTGTGCGGGGCAATAAGCGCGACATTGTCCGAATAGTCTTGGCAGAGAATGTTTGGATACGACCTTATTGAGAATTATCAATGTGGTATCGGCGTCACTTGCCGACAATCAAACTCAACAGAATAACAACGTCCGGAGTCCTTCATGAGCGCAGCTTCACGGCCGCAGGCGCTGGCATACAAAACCCGTGATCGGGTCATCGAAAAACTCGGGCTGACCGAGCTTCCGGGAGACGATGGCGGACCTTACATGACTCTCGAAAGCCATGCGCCCATGGCGCAGGACAAGGTGGGCGAGGTCCGGGTTTATGCCGGCGGTCCGCTGCAGCAGATGATCACCTGTACGATCGTGGTGCCGCAGATTGGCCTCGACTCGCACATGCTGTTTGCCTTTACCCCCGGTGAAAGCCCGGTGCCGCACTTCACCCTGGACTCAGTGGGTGCGGGCGGTCACTGGGCGTTTCATCTCGACCTGATTCCCCGCGTGGATCTCGGTGCGAACCTCGCCTACATGGATGAGGTGTTCACGCCCTTGACCGAAGCCTGCAAGTCTGGCCGCGCGATCGAGGGCCTTAGTGAGGCACAGCTCGATCCTCGCCAGCTGGCAATAATGTCACCGTGGATGCTGGCGCACCGCGCAACTGAAGAAGCATTTGCCAATATCGACGGCACCGTCGATGCCTACCTCGAGCACTGGTTCTCCTTGCTGGAAAAAGGTGTGAGTGACGCGGCGCTGGATGACGTGGACAGTGTGCGGCTGGCAGAGCGCGACCGGCGCAACCGGGCGATTATTTTCGACCCGCTGGTAGACAAGGTCTGGAACCAGATTGGCGGTCTTATCGGCGCCGAGAGCGGCAGCGCACTGCGGGCACTACTGAAAAATAATGCGTGAAAAATCCCGGTCCCAGTGGGCCGGAACTTTCGCAACAAAAAGACAGGGATCAACAGGTAGGGGATGGCGATGAAACTGACCGGTGAAATACTGCTTGAAGATATGAACGAGGCCGAGCGCGCTCGTGCGGAAGTGGTGGAGTCGGTACTGCCGGCGGTGCGGGAGGCGGCGCGCGACGTCGACGCCAATGCCCAGTTTCATATGCCGCACGTACGTCAATTCAGTGAGGCGGGTCTGCTCGGTCTGATTATCCCCACACAGTATGGCGGTCTCGGCGGTGGGCTGCGCGATCTCGCAGCGGCCTGTTTTGCTATTGGTTCCGCCTGTCCGTCGACCGCACTCGCGTTCTTTTTCCATTGCAGTGCTGCATCGCGCGGTTTGCTCGCCATGGAGGCACTGGAAGCGGGCCTGTTCGACGAAGAAGAGGCCCCGGTTGTTCGGCGGTTTGCCGAGCAGGTGCTGTACGGCATGGGGCGCGATGGTTTCTGGTTTGCCAACTTTGCCAGCGAATCGGTCAAGTCGGAAAAGTCCGCGGTCACCATCAGCACCGAGGCGCGCAAGGTCGAAGGCGGTTACCTGCTGAACGGGGTCAAGTCTTTCGGTACTGGCACCGGCGTTGCGGACAAGTATCTGGTGACCGCCAGTCTTGCCGGTTACGACACGGCAGAAGGGCTGTGCACCTTTTTTGTGGATCGCGATGGTGAGGGCGTACGTCCGCGCGCACCCTGGGATGCGATTGGTATGCGCGGTACCAGCTCCGGCGGTATTGTGCTGGAAAATTATTTTGTTCCGGATGAACTGGCGCTGGCAATTCCCGGCGCGTTTACCCGTTGCATGCAGATGAGTCGCGGCAGTTTTGTCGGCAACCAGATGGCCGCGGTTTGTGGCTATGCGGGTTCCGCCCACACCGCCTACCAGACCGTGTTGCAACACCTGACCGAGAAAAAGTTTGCGGATACCGGCAAGCCCATCGGTACTGCACCTTACCAGCAGGAACTGATCGGCAAGATGATGGTGGACCTGCAGACGTCGATCCTGTGGTTGCGCCGCCAGTTGCAGTTGGAAACCAGCGAGCCGCCCATTGCCTCCAAACATGAAGTGGTCAAGCAGTGGCGTCTGTGCAAAGGCGTGGTGGCCGAATGCGGTTTCAGTATTGCCACCAACGCACTGAAGGCCAGTGGTACTTCCGGAACCATGGGTGATCCGGCGCGCTATCTGCGGGAATTGGCCATGGGAATTGTGCAAGCCTTCCCGGCGGAGCGCGGTCGCCTGATGGCGGCACAGATGGAAGTGGAAGGCGCGGAACAGAACCTGTTTGGCGTTGCAGAAAAACAGCCGGGCTGAACCATTATGGAAAACGCAAAAATGTTGATCGGCGGCGAGCTGGTATCCGCGCAGAGCGGTACCCGGTTTGCGGTCACGGCACCGGCAACGGGCGCAGTGTTGGCGGAAGTTCCCCGTGCCGGCGCGATCGATGTGAACCGCGCGGTAAACGCGGCGGCCCGCGGTTTCGAAGACTGGTACCGGTTGCGTCCGGCAGAGCGGGAAGCCGCGCTGTTGCGTGCGGCGGACCTGGTGGCCCGGGAAGGTCACGCGCGATTCCTGGATACCCTGATCGACGAGAGCGGTTCCACCATTAGCAAGGCCCGGGGCGAGATCGCCTACACGGTCGACCTTCTGCGCACCGCCGCTGGCGAGGCTCGCCGCCTTTACGGGGAAACCTTTCCCAACGATGATCCGCAGCGGATTTCCATGGTGTTTCGCGAGCCCCTCGGCGTGGTTGCGGTGATTTCACCCTATAACGCACCGCTTTCCCTGCTCACGAAAATGTGTGCTTTCCCATTGGCGGCGGGCAACAGCCTGGTAATCAAACCCTCAGAGGAAACACCGCTGACGGCGCTGGCGTTTGGCCAGTTGTTACTGGATGCGGGCGTACCGCCGGCGGCGGTGAATGTGGTCACCGGATACGGTGCCGAATGCGGCGCAGAACTGATCAATCATCCCCGCGTGCGCTGTATTGCGCTGACCGGCTCCACGCAGACCGGTATTGCGGTGGGGCAGTCGGCGCTGGGCAAGATGCGGCGTATGCAGCTGGAGCTCGGTGGCAAGAGTGCGCTGCTGGTGCTGCGGGACGCAGATCCACAGCAGGCAGCGAAGATCGCCGCCCAGGGCATATTCACCCACGCCGGCCAGATTTGTATGGCGAACTCACGCATTGTGGTCGAGCGGGAAATTTACCAGCCATTTATCACTGCGCTAAAAGCGGAAGCGGAATCCCTGTATCTCGGCGATCTGCGCGATGAGCGCACCGTTTACGGGCCACTGATCAATGCGCGTGCGGTGGAAAAAGTGCTGGAGCATGTGCGCGAGGCCATCGACGGCGGCGCTGAGTTGCTCACCGGTGGCGAGCAGCTGGCCGGATTGGTGGTAAAGCCGACGGTGCTGCTCGAGCCGCCGCGCAACAGTCGCGCCTGGCGCGAAGAGAGTTTCGGCCCGGTCACCAGCGTGGTGGCCGCAGACGATCTTGATCAGGCGATCGAGTTCGCCAACGACAGCGAATACGGTCTTTCTGCGGCAGTGCTGACGCACAACCTGCAATGGGGATTGCATGCGGCCCGACGCATCGCTTCCGGTGCCGTTCATGTCGGTATGCATACATTTCAAAGCAACGCTCTGGCGCCTATTGGCGGCGTTGGCCTGTCGGGCATGGGGCGGAGCGGTGGCCACTACAGTACCGAGGAATTTACCGAGGTGAAGTGGATCAGCGCGGATGTCGGGAGCCTGCCGCGGTGAATGCGGTGCAGCGCGGCACCATTCGCCGCGGCTATCTCGATGCGGAAGTGGACGGCGAATCTATCCAGTTGCATTTTCGCAGCTGCGGTGATGAAGACCGACCACTCTTACTGTTACTGCACCAGACGCCCAGTTGCTCTGCAATGTACGTTCGGTTGATGCCGCTGCTTGCGCGGGATTTCTTTGTACTGGCGGTGGACACCCCCGGATTTGGCAGCAGTGATCCGCTGCCGGGTGTGGTGTCCATTGCCGGCTTTGCAAAAGCCATCTACACCGCAGTAAGCGGGCAATTCGATCGCCCGGCACTGGTTTTTGGTCATCACACCGGTGCCGCAATCGCGGTGCAGCTTGCGTATGACCAGCCCGCATTTGTGCGTGCGCTGGCGCTCAGTGGCCCAACCCTGTTGAGCGATGAACAGAAAGCCGCGCTGCCCAAGGCTGCGGCAACCATACCGGCGGATGCCGATGGCAATCACTGGCTTCTCATGTGGCAGCGGTTGCGGGGCAAAGACCCGGAAGCGGAGCTTGCCCTCAGCTTGCGGGAGACCCTTTCCGCCTTTGCCTGTGGCGATTATTACGAGGCGTCCTATCGCGCCGTGGTAGAGCAGGATGTTGCCGGACAGATGGCGGTAATTCATTGTCCTGCACTGGTGTTTGCCGGCGGTCAGGATGTTTTGCGCTCGGCGGTTTCCCCGTCGGTGCGACTGTTGTCGGAGGGCAGGGCCGCGACCCTGCCGCAGGACGCGGGTACTTACGTATGCGATCGCCAGCCCGCTGCGGTTGCCGACTTGCTGCGCCCATTTTTTCTCGACGTCGCCAAAGCAGGCTGACGGAGACACTGGCCTCCAATAAACCCAATAAAAAAGGTGCGAGCGGAACATGGATCTTGAGCGAAACAGTCTCGGTCTCGGCCAGCGCCCGGCGCTGCTGCTGGTGGATATGGTCGTGGGTTTTACCAGCAGTCGCTGTCCACTCGGTACAGATTGTCCTGACGTGGTTGAGGCCAACCGGGTTTTGCTGGATCGCTTCCGCGCCCTGGGATTGCCGGTGGTGTATACCACGGTGGTGTACCACCACGATCGCGAGGCGCGGGTATTTCGCGACAGGATCGAACACCTCAACCTGCTCACGCCAGATTCGGAGTGGGTACAGATCGACCCGCGTTTGGCGCCGCGCGACGGCGAGCCGGTGATCAGCAAGCAGTGGGCGAGCAGTTTCCACCGCACCAACCTCGACAGCTGGTTGCGGGAGCAGGGCGTGGACTCGCTGGTGGTCACCGGTCTCACTACCAGTGGCTGTGTGCGCGCAACGGTGGTGGACGGCCTGCAGTACGACTTTCCGGTAGTGGTGCCAGAAGAAGCGGTGGGTGACCGCAATGCAGAAGCGCACCGGGCAAATTTATTCGATATGCATGCCAAGTACGCCGACGTAATGGCGCTATCGGACGTGTTGGGACTGTTAGCAGAATTCCAGCCTGAAAACCGGGCTGAAACTGTCTGACGAAACCGTCAGTCAGTGAAATACTATTGAAGATAGGCGAGTCGTTATGTCTACACAGCAACCTGTGATTATCGCTGGTGCCGGCCCTAGTGGCTGCGTGCTGGCTCTGTCGCTTGCCAAGCAGGGTATTCCTGTGCGGCTGTTGGAAAAATGCGAAAGTCTCCCCATTGATCTGCGCGCCTCAACTTTTCACCCGCCGTCGTTGGAAATGATCGCGGATCTGGGTGATGGAATTATCGAAAAAATGCTCGCGCGCGGGCTCCATGCCGACCGCTACCAGTATCGGGATCGCGCTACCGGAGAAGTGGCCACTTTCGATATGGCACAGATTGCCGACGAAACCCGGTTTCCTTTCCGCCTGCAACTGGAACAGTACGAGCTGACCCGTTTTGTGTGTGAGGCTCTGCAAGACTACGACTGCGCGGAAGTGCGCTTCGGCTGCGAGCTGCTGCGTTATGCGCAGGACGCCGACGGCGTCACCGCAACCGTAAGCAGTGACGGCGCGGAACAGCAGTTGCGGGGTAGCTACCTGATTGGCGCCGAGGGTGCGCGCAGCGTGGTGCGCAAAAGTTCCGGCATCGGCTTTATGGGGTTTACCTACGATGAAAAATTCCTCGTGGTCAGCACCAGCTTTCCATTCGAGGAAGTATTCGAGGATTTCTCCTACGTAAACTATGTGTCGGACCCGGAAGAGTGGTGCGTAATCCTGCGCACCGACAAGCTCTGGCGGGTACTGGTGCCAGTATTTCCCGCCAGCGCCGAAGAGGAAGCCTACTACCTTTCCGACGAATTTGTGCAGTCGCGGCTTAAGCGCTTACACGATCGCGGTGTCGACTACGACGTCCACCACCGCAGTATTTACGCGGTCAACCAGCGTGTGGCCGAGACCTATGTGCAGGGGCGTGCGTTGCTGGTGGGGGATGCCTGCCATATCAACAATCCCCTGGGCGGCATGGGGATGAACGGTGGACTGCACGATGCGTTCAATCTGGCAGAAAAGCTGCGCGCAGTCATTCAGGAAGGCGCGGATCCGCAAGCGGCTTTTGCCCTCTATGACCGGCAGCGCCGCGAGCTCGCGGTGCAGTTTGTGCAGCGCCATACCATCGAAAACAAAAAACTGATGGAGGCGCGCGATCCCGATATCCAGCGCAAGCGTCAGCAGATGCTGATGGAAACCGCCGCGGACCCGGAGCGGGCGCGGGCCTTCCTGTTGGAGCGGTCAATGATCAATTGCGTGCGCGAGAGTCTGGCGGTTCAGTGAGGCGCCAGGAAACCCTGAATACGAGCGGATTATTCCGCTGTTCTGTCTTCGGCCCGGAGAGTGTGTGAATGTCATTTCCAACCCAGATCGATCTGTCAAAAACCCGTGAGCGTTCGCAGCTGACTAACGGTCATCGCGATAACTATATTGGTCACCGCGCCAAGATCGGCGTGGTAATTCCCTCCACCAATACCTCGGTGGAGTATGACTGCCAGCGTCTGTTGCCACGTGGGGTTACCTGGCATACCACCCGATTTATGATCGATCACCCCGATCTCAGCGACGATGCCAACTTTATGCGCTTCCTGGAACGGCTGCGCGAGACCATCGGCGACTCGATCGAGAGCCTGATGACCTGTAAACCCGATCACGTAATGATGGGTATGTCCGCGGAAACCTTCTGGGGCGGGATTCAGGGCAATGACGGGTTTGTGGACCGCATCCAGCAACTGGTGGGTGAAGACACCGGGCTGACTACCGGAGCCAATGCAGTGATTGCGGCACTCGATGCACTGGGCCTGCCCGAGGGCTCGGGCAAGACACTTTCCATTCTGACGCCTTACCAGCCGGTAGGGGACAAGAACGTGCGCCTGTTTTTCGAGGATGCGGGCTACCGTATCAAGCACCTGGTCGGCCTGCGCTGTGCCAACGCCCACGATGCCATCGCGCTGGTGCCGGAGCCGCAGGTGCTGGATATCGTGCGCGAAATCGACGGCGACGATGTGGATGCCATCGTGCAGGTGGGGACCAATCTCTCCACGCTGGGGGTATTTCCGGCGATGGAAAAAATGCTGCAGAAACCGGTGCTGCCGATCAATGTGGCCACCTGCTGGCACGCCCTGCGCAGCTGCGGTATTCACGATCGCTTCGACAATATGGGCTGGTTGCTGGAAGAGCACTGAGCCGTACCTGCCTTGGCCCCGTATTAATCATCGCCAGGAGGCGAAGCGACCATGATGATCGCCGTGTTTATTGTTCTGCTCGACATGATCGGCTTTGCCATCATGTTGCCGATCCTCGCGTATTACGCGCTGCAGCTGGGGGCGAGCCCCGGTATGGCGACCTTCTGTATGGCGCTGTATGTGATCGGGATGTTTTTTTCCACCCCGGTGTGGGGGCGTCTCAGTGACCGTTACGGGCGCAAGCCGATCCTGATGATCAGCCTTGCCGGTGCCGTTTTCGGCTACGTCCTGTTGGGGTTTGCCACCGCTGTATGGATGGTGGCGGTGTCCAGGCTGTTCAGTGGCTTGATGGCCGGAAACCTGTCGGTTGCCCAGGCCTATGTGGCCGACGTGACCACCGAACAGGACCGCGCCAAGGCCATGGGTATGTTGGGGGCGGCGTTCGGGATCAGTTTCATCGTCGGCCCCGCTCTGGGGGGCTATCTCGCGGGAGACAGCTTCGCCGATGCCAATCTGCAATTGCCGGCGATGGTGTCCGGCTGTTTGTCCCTGGCTGCACTGCTAGTGGTGATATTTTTCCTGAAGGAAAGTCTGCCTGACGGCGGAGATCAACCTCGCTCTGCGCCGTCCTCGAAGGAAGTGCTGTCATGGATTGGGGGCCGGCGCAGTCTCTGCCTGTTGCTGGCAGCGGTTCTGGTGTACAACCTGGCCGCGGGGTTTGTCGAGTCGGTGTTCCCCATCTGGGCGGATGCCACGGACATTGCCCACGGGCCCAAGGACCTGGTGCCGGTACTGCTGGCCGCAGGCATTGCCATGGTGATCGTGCAGGGCGGGCTTATCGGGCCGCTGACCCGCGCCTTCGGTGAGCGCCGCCTGATGCGGGCCGGTGCCGTGGTATTTGGTATCTCCGTGATTCTGGTGACCCTGGCGGGCTCAATTGCGAGTGTGCCCGCGGTAGCGGCAGCGCTGGTGGCGCAGGCGGTGGGTGCGGCGCTGGTGTTGACCTCGATGCAGTCACTGACCTCGAAGGAAGCGGTGGCCGGTAATCGGGGGGCCGTGATGGGGGTTTACAATGCACTGGGTACCCTGGGGCGGGGGCTGGGTACGGCGCTGACCGGCGCAGCCTTTGCGGGTATTGGTGTCCATTCCCCTTACTACCTTGGCGCAGCCCTGATGGGGTTGCTGCTGTTGATCGCCTTTATGTTACGCACTCCGCGGGCAGAGACTGCAGAGCCTGTCTCTTCGCAAGCGGTCACCTGAGATTCTTGATAATTGTCATGCCGGCCCCCCTGAGGGGCCGGTATAACTTCTGGAAGTACATCCGGGAGTCAATATGGATAATTATCAAATCGCCCGCCGAGCGCAGATCGGCGTCATCATTCCCTCCACCAACACCGGGGTCGAGTACGACCTGCAGCAGTTACGTCTAGACGGCGTGACCTGGCATCCCTCTCGCTTCTGGATCGAGTTGCGCAACTGGTCCGATGAGGTCTCCCGCAGTGGAGATGACGAAAACACCGTGTTCGAGCGCTTCCTCGACATCATGCGCGGCGAGATTCCTGTATCAATTCGTAACATTCTTTCGGCCAAGGTATCCCACATCATGTTGGGCATGTCGGCGGAAACTTTCTGGGGTGGGCTGGAAGGGAATATCGCGTTCGAGCGGGAGATTCGCGACCAGATTGGCGACCTGGGGCTTACAACCGGCGCCGGGGCTACCAAAGACGCGTTAAACTGCTTCGGCGCCAAGCGCATTTCGGTGATCACGCCGTACCCCCAGGTTGGGGACGATAACGTCCGCCGTTTCTTCTCAGATATCGGTTTCGAGGTGGTCAAGGTCAAGGGAATGAACCGGCCGTCCGCTACCGCAATTGCAGAAACCTCGATCCCGAACGTCATAGATGCTGTGAAGGAAGTTGATGGCGATGATGTTGACGCGATCATTCAATGCGGTACCAACCTCTCTACCCTCGATCTATTCCCGACGCTGGAGCACTGCCTCCAGAAACCCCTGATCCCGATCAATATTGCAACAGTCTGGCATGCATTGCGGGCCTGTGGCATTGACGATCGCATTACGGGGAAGGGCCGTTTGCTGGAAGAGTTCTAGATAATGGTGCGCAAAATTGGTGAAAGAAAGCCAAAACTGGGGCCATAACGGGGCAGTGTACGCGGCAGATTGTATTTTGGATCAGCAAGCTCAAAAAAATCTTGAAAAGATATAAAAGTATAACATAATGTCTTTTCAGTGATCGCCATCCGGCGCTCGCGAATGGATGGCCGATCGAAGCTGTATCCGATTTGCCAGGTGACTAGCGGTAATCGAATAAAAAATATTGGAGGGGCCATGTTTACCAAGAACCAACTCTCTCTCGCTGTCGCCACCTGCGTTGCTGTGCAGGGCGCTGTGGCACAAAGTGATAAGGATCGGGAAGTCGAAGCGCTACGCGGCGATAACTTTGCGATTGAAGAAGTCGTAGTGACGGCGCGTAAGCGCGCAGAGTCATTGCAAACCGTACCGGTGGCTGTGGACGTTCTGACCGCAGCACAGCTGGAAGAAAAGGGCATAGCGGCACTGGAAGATGTTGCCCGCTACACTGCCGGGCTAGATTTCGAAACCGGCCTGATGCCCAACGATACCCGGATATCCCTGCGCGGACTTTCCAGTACCCGCGGTCGTTCCAACGTGGCGCTGCTGGTTGATGGTGTGGATGTGTCTTCGGAATCCATGACCACGGGCGGTAGCGGCAATGGGCCGAATATGGACCTGTTCGACCTTGAGCGGGTCGAGGTGGTCAAGGGGCCGCAAAGTGCGGTGTACGGCCGCTCTGCCTTTGCCGGTGCGGTCAATTACATCACCAAGCGCCCTGGCGATACGGTGGAAACCCGCTTGTCCATGGACGTTACCGATGCCGGCTACAACAAATTCCAGGCCAGTGGCAGTCTGCCGATCGTGCCTGGGGTACTTGCCGCGTCAATGAATGTGGCCAGAACCGAGTTCGACGGCTTCTACCAGAACCCCAATACCGGCGGTGACCTGGGCTCGGTTGATTCTGACGGGATTGCTGCGGCGGTTTACTGGACGCCGAATAATGATTTTTCAGCCTACTGGCGCAGTGAGTACAGCGAGGCCGAATATTCCCAGCGCCCAGTGGTGCAGCGCCACGCTGTCCTGCACACCGGCTCCGCTCCTGGTGATTTTTCCCTGATGGGGTCGGTTGGTCCCAATGCGGAAATTCGTCCGCTGGCAGGCACCGGGACCACTGCAGCAGATTGCGCATCCGCACCGGCTTACGGCTATTTGATTGGACAGCCTGCGGCCTGTGGTGCCGTGCTCGTGGGCGAGCTGGGTAGCGCGAGCGAAAGCGAGATCGATCTCTCTCCCAATCCGCTGACCGGCAAAGACTTTGCGGGTACCGAAGTGCGCGCTGTGAGCTCTACGCTGGAGCTGAAATACAATCTCAGCAACATTGAATTCCTGTCACTGACCGGCGTTCATTACAACGACTCCCAGACGGAGTCAGACTTTGATCGCACCAATTTCACGGTTGAGACGCTGGGGCCGGGTTCCGGGATGTTTATTCCCCCGGGCTTCCCTGGCGATTACACCCAGTACGGTGTGAACGCCAACAGTAACACCAGCTTCGATGTCGAGCAGTTCAGTCAGGAATTTCGTTTGACCGGCACTGCAGGCAAGGTGGATTGGCTTGCCAGTGCGCTCTACTGGACAGAGACCATGGACGCCGTCATGGATCAGCAGTGGTGGCTGCGCGACGGTGTCAGTAAAGAATTCTGGGATGCGTACCTCGATCAGTGGATGGGTGGATTTGGCCTGGTGAATCACCAGACGGGTCCTACACCTCTGCCCATTCCCATGACTCGTGATACTGACCACGTGTCTCTCGCATTCTCCATCAACTACAACTTCGCGGACAACTGGCGTTTGACGGCGGAAGGGCGCTACCTTGAAGAGGATATTGAATACGTCAGCTTGCCGCTGAGTACGCAATTCAATGGCCTGATGGGTATCCCGGTATTGGACCCGATGACGTTCATGCCAACGACGGCTGAGTACCAGACGTACGCCCGCACAGACAGTTCCTTTGTGCCGCGGGTAGGCCTGGACTGGCAGATGATGGACAACCTGATGGTGTATGCCTCCTACGCGGAAGGCTTCAAGCCCGGCGGTATGTCCACAGCCGATGGCAATGGCGACATCTCAAGTGGTGATTACAAGCCTGAAGAACTGTCGGTATACGAGACCGGCTTCAAGAGCAATCTGCTGAACAACCGCCTGCAGTTGAACGGTGCCTTCTACCTGTACGATTACAGCAATCAGCAGATCTCCCATTTTGTGACGGACCCGCAGACCGGTACTACCAATGCCGCGGTTGCCAACGCAGGGGAGAGTGAACTGCGCGGTATGGAGCTGAGCGCGATCTACCGCCCGTCCGCCAACTGGACCTTCGGCGCCAGCTACGTGTTGAGCGATACCGAGGTTCAGGACTTCACAATAGGCGATGTGGGTAACGTCAGTTCGTTCGACAAACTGTGGACTCAGACCGAGGATGGTGACTATTCCGGCACGCAGTTCCTGAACTCCGCCGAACACGCCGGGCTGTTGTCTATCCGCTACGACGGTGAATTCGCCACTGGCGCGGGCTACTTCACCGAGCTGATCGGCAGTTATGAATCCAAGCGTTACCTGGATCGCGGCAACAACGCCTGGCTGCCGTCCTATTGGCTGGTGGATTTCCAGGGTGGGGTGCGGTTCGACAGCCTCGACCTGGTGTTCTACGTCGATAACCTTCTGGATGACGACAAGGTCAAGTTCGGTCTGAGCAACGTGGATTACGGCTTCCTGCCGGGCGGGGCTATCACACCGCAGACCGTTGAGCTCTTCTTGCCGGAACCGCGCACAGCGGGCCTGCGGGTCAGCTATAACTTCTGATGAAAATGGCCGCCCGCGACCTTGTGTCGCGGGCGTTTCACGTATAGAAAGACAGTGCGCTTTAGCGGCTTTGGCTCATTGAGATACTGCGCAAAATAAAAACACATGCAGTGGCTATGACCTGATAGCGCTAAGAAAAATTAGAAAATAAGTAAAAAGATAAAGAGGTAACGACAATGGCCGTCGCCGCGATTGAATATCCCTCCGGAATAAAATCCCGAATTTACAGTGCTCCCTATCTTGGTCTTCTGGCATTGACATGGATCGTGCTGGAAAAAATGATCGCCCACATCTACCTGGTGACACTCATCTATGCGGGCATTCCCATGGCAATCTCATACGCGGTGGCGTTTGTGATCGGCCTGCTGGGATTGGTCATTGTGTGGAGGGGGTTGAAACACAATGAGGTCCGGGGCACCTGGATGGGATTTGTGGGTGGATCACTGATCTGGGTGTTCTGGTTTGAGATGTACCTGCACTTTATTGGTGCTGAGAATAATTTTGCGCTGGCGCAGACGGACGCTGGCATTCAGTATCTGGGTAAAGCGGAAGTCACAGCATTATTTTCCGGTGACACCTCGATTCCCCGGCCCTATTTTATGGGGGCGCATGTATTCCTGCAGAGCAGTACGCTGTTCTGCTTTATGCTGATGATCTACATGGGTCTGAACCAGGATGTGCGTTGCCGCCTGATTCTGTGGGTGCGCAAGTTGTTTGGCCTGCGGCCTGGTAAGCCGACCAAGGGCTACAAGCCCCAGTATGCCCGCGTGGCGGCAGTCGAACTGTTTTTTGTTAACTGGTTTATGTACACGCTGATGCTGATCGTGAACGACGAGCGGATTGTCGGCCTGCACCATATCGCCAACTATATTGCGTTTGGTGCTGTCGCCATCTGGTCGGCAATCATTATCGCCAAACAGCTCAAGCAGAAAGAGGCCGGTCTGGCGATCCGCTATGCGATCGCGGTAGGTGGGGTTTTCTGGTATCTGCCCGAGCAGGCGGTGCTGTGGGGCTGGTTCCGGGAGCCGTGGGTGTTTTATCTGGAATATCCCGTTACGGCAACAGCCATCCTGGTGGGATACTTTGCGCTCATGTATCTGTTCTGGAAGACCCCGGTCAACCCGGAAACCGGCAAGTCCATCTGATTGCCAACGTCGATTTTCTCTCGCTGACCCGTGCCGGCTTTTGCCGCCGCGGGTCTTTTTATTTTCCGATGCTGATTTCCGCAGCGAATCGCGCCGCTGACTCTATCCGAGTGCGCCATAAAGTATTAAAATTATAACAATATACTTTATTGTGGTCTGATCGCTGATTTAGGAAGGAGTGGCCAATGAACAAGGCGCTGAATGGCATTCGAATACTGGACCTTACCCATATGTTGTCCGGGCCCTATGGGGCGATGATTCTCGCTGACCTGGGGGCAGATCTGATCAAGGTCGAACCGCTGGCCGGAGAGGGCACTCGCAAGTTACTTGCGAATGATCCGGAGAACTCCATTGATGGCTTCGGTGCCTATTACCTGACCCTCAACCGCAACAAGCGCAGTGTGGCACTCAACCTGAAAAGCGAGCGCGGCCAGCAGGTATTTTACGATCTGGTAAAACAGGCGGATGTGGTGATCAGCAATTTTGGCCCCGGTGTTCCCGAGCGCCTGGGCATTGATTACGACACATTGAGTGAGATCAACCCGCGCATTATTACCTGCTGTGTTTCCGGCTTCGGTTCAGATGGCCCCGGTGCCAAGCGCCCGGCATTCGATCAGGTGGCCCAGGCATACGGCGGTGGTATGTCGATTACCGGTGACGACCCCTCCAACCCGGTGCGTGCGGGTATTCCCATCGGGGACCTTGGCGGTGGCATGTTTGCGGTGATGGGGATTCTCGCGGCGATTGCCGAGCGCGCCACCAGCAATCGCGGCCAGCACGTCGATATCTCCATGGTTGACTGCCAGATTTCCATGCTGAACTACATGGCGACCATGCATTTCCTCAGTGGTAAAAACCCGTACCCCATCGGCAACGCGCACTTTGTGCATGTGCCTTACAACAGCTACGCGACTTCCGATGGTTTCATCATCATTGCGGTGATTACCGACAACTTCTGGCAGAACCTGAAGCCGGTAGTGAATGTGCCGGAGTTTGATGATCCCAAGTACGACGGACAGCCCGGGCGGTTCGCGGACAAGGACCTTATCGACAGCAAGCTGGCGGAGGTTTTCGCCACCGACACCACTGATGCCTGGCTGGCACAGCTTGAAGCCCAGCGTATTCCCTGTGCGCCGATCAACAATCTGGAGCAAGCGCTGCGCGATCCGCAGGTGCTGCACCGCAACATGGTGGTGGATATTGCCCACCCGAACGGGAAGACCACCAAGGCTCCGGGGAATCCTATCAAACTGTCCCGCACCCACGAGGATTCCTTCTCGCCGGCGCCGCATATTGGTCAGCATACCGATCAGGTTCTAAGTGAGCTCTGCGGTTATACATCCGCAGATATCGAGGCGCTCAAGCAAGGCGGCGACGCGGCGTGATGGTAAACGGCTTTTAACGTGCGCAGGTAACGGGCGCAAGATAGGGATTACGGTATGCGTGAAAAGATACTGATCAATGATGTGGGCCCGCGCGACGGGCTGCAGAATCAAACCCGAGTACTGTCTGTGGACCAGCGCGTACAACTGATTCGCGGACTGCTCAAGGCAGGTGTGCGATCGGTGGAGGCGGGCGCTTTTGTGTCGCCAAAGGCAGTGCCGGCAATGGCTGGCACCGATGCGGTGCTCGCCGGTTTGTCGGCGGATGCCGGGGTGGACTTTCAGGTGCTCATTCCCAACCTCAAAGGATACACACTGGCACGCGATGCGGGTGCCGGCACCGTTGTGCTGGTGGTATGCGCCAGCGAAACCATGAACCAGCGCAACGTGCGCATGTCGATTGAGGAATCACTGGCGCAGGCACAGGAAATTTGCGCCGCCGCCAGAACCGACGGCGTGCGCGTGGTGGCCTGCATTGCGGTAGCATGGTGTTGTCCCTTTGAGGGGGCGACCGAACCGGGCCGGGTGCTGGACCTGGCGGGGCGCTTGTTCGCCATGGGGGCGGACGATGTGAACATTGCCGATACGATCGGTGCTGCGAACCCGAGGGCAGTGGGGCGATTGATGGGCGCGTTGGCACAGGAGTACGGCGCTGGAAAGCTGGCCTGTCATTTCCATGATACCCGTGCGTTTGGCCTGGCGAATGTGTATGCGGCGCTCGAGTCGGGCATCCGCAAATTCGATAGTTCTATTGGCGGTATCGGCGGTTGCCCGTTTGCCCCTGGGGCCACGGGTAACGTAGCCAGTGAAGATGTGGTGATGTTGCTCGAGCAGATGGGGTTCGATACCGGAATTGATCTGCCCGCACTGATGGCGGCAGGCCAGCTGGTGGGTGAGATGCTGGGTGTCACCACCGGTGGCCGCGCGGATACCTGGCGTCGCTTGCAGCTTGAAAAAGAGTCGCCGCTCATCTGAGTACACCGGATGTACGTACCAACAAAAATGGCGCTGTTTCGGCCTGAAAGGAGAGCTGACCGATGAATGATCCAATACTGCGTTTTTTCCGTGCTGTACTTGTGGTGTTCACCTGCGGGCCGGTGCTTGCCAGTGCCGAAACGGCGAATATCAAACTGACCGTTTCGAATATCCAGTCCCAGGTCGGGAAACTGTATATCGCTGTATACGACTCAAAAGATACGTTTCTCGGTGAGACCAAGTTCTACGCGCAGGAGGTGGGGCTTGAGAGTCTCGCGGATGGAAAACTTGCCGTGGACCTGAGCCTGCCGTACGGTCAATACGCCATTAGTGTGCATCATGACAACAACGCCAATGGCGAAATGGATCGCAACTTTATCGGCATTCCGAAGGAGCCGGTGGGCCTCTCCAATGGCCATGTTCCCCGCTTCGGTCCACCGAAATTTTCCAAGGCGGTGATTCAGATTGCACAGCCTCAGCAGCTGGAAGAGATCTCGCTGGTCGATTAAATCCAGCGGCGTACCAGGGGAGACGCCTCAGCGTCCCCCGAGTGCATCCTGTGGCGATATGCCGATTACCCGTGCTCCGGTAAAGAACTCGATCGACTGGGCATGACCTTCCTCTCCGAGCCCTGACAGGCCCCAGGCACCGCGCGGGGTGCCCTGGCCAATACTCAGCAGGCTGTAGCCGTTAATCTTCACACCACCCGTGCGCATGCGCCGGGCGAAGGCGAAGGCGCGCTCGGTATTTTCGCTGTACACATAGCCCGCCAGTCCCAGGTCGGTACCGTTTGCCAGCGCCAGGGCTTCCTCGTCGTTACGGAAGGTGTGTACCGCTGCCACGGGGCCGAATATTTCCTCGCGGGTATCCGCTGGCTGGCACCCATCCACCAGGGTCGGGGCAATAAAATTGCCTTTCAGGTCCGGCAGCGGGGTGGAGCAAAGCAGTTGTCCGCCTTTCGCCTGTAGCCGCTCAATGTCGGCCTGTACCTGCTCGAAGTGGCCGCGGTGCACCAGTGGCCCCATATCGCTTTGTTCGTCGAGAGAGTGGCCGAGGCGCAAGCTGGATAGCAGGCTCAGCACCTTGTCGAGCAGGGCGTCCTTTACGGATTCATGCACCAGCAGTCGCCCCAGTGCGCGGCACCACTGACCATTGAGGTTGGTGAGGCCGTAGGCGATGCCGGTTGCGGCCTTATCCAGGTCCGCATCTTCAAATACCACCAGCTGATTGTTGCCGCCGAGTTCCAGTTGCGTGGGAATAAAGTCGTCGGCACAGGCGCGGGCAATAGCGCGACCGCCGGCCAGTCCTCCAGTGAACGACACCGCTTTGATGCGCGGATCCTCCACCATGGTTGCGCCCACTGTTCGATCCCCCAGTACCAGCTGAAATGCGCCTGCGGGTAGGCCGGCGCGATGCGCGGCCCGTGCCATCATCACTGCGGAGTGGGGGGTAAATTCCGATGGCTTCAGAATACAGGGAGCACCCGCTGCCAGGGCGCTGGCAATCTTGTGGGAGGCGATGGCAGTGGGGCCATTCCAGGGAGCGATCAGCAGGGCAGGCCCCCAGGGGCGTCGCAGATACTCCACTTCACCACAGGGGCCGGGTACCTTTTGCTCCAGGTGTCCTTCGCGCAGATAGGCTGCAGCGCCCCGAAATACCATCGGGAGAATTTTGGCCATTTTGCGTGTGGTGCGGATGATGGCGCCGGAGGTAAGGCTATCGGCGGTACTGATGGTGTCCGCATAAGTCTCACCGCTGAGCTCTTCCGCGATGTTTTCCAGAACTGTAGCGCGTTCATGGGCTGGCGTTTCTTCCCATGTGGCTTCGGCGTGGATCCGGTCTGCCGCTTCCAGAGCATTCGACACCTGGCCAGCGTCGCTGTTACGCCGCTCCTGCAGGGGTTCGCCGGAATTGGCATCGCACAGGTAATATCCGCGGCTTGTGGTGGGCGCGCTGAATACACCGTCGATGTAATTGGTGAGCTCGGGCAATGAGTAGTCACGGTTCATAAATCGGTACCGTTTATTCGTATTGGTATTCTTCGCTGGCTGCCAGCAGTTCATCGGCGCCAAGGAGATTGTTCACGGCCGCCAGATCGATCATCTGCTTGCGCCTGGCCTGCAGGTGCCCGCTGTGGCGCAGTTCCGCCAGCATGTCCTGTGCAGCCGGAATGAACAGGTGCAGCAGGGAGGCGGGGTAAAGGGCGATGCGATAGTTCAGCGCGCGCAACTCTTCCAGGGTCTGTACTGGAGAGTTTCCCCCCTCGACCAGATTGTGAATCAGTGGCGTGCGCCCGCCGAGCTGCTCGCCGATGGCCCGCATCTGTTCCACGGTTTTGGGCGCCTCGATGAAGATGGCATCAGCGCCGGCTTCCAGATAGCGTTCGGCCCTTTCCAGCGCGTCGTCAAAGCCGTTGACGCCAAGGGCGTCGGTACGCGCGAAAATTAGCGTTTTGGTGCTGCGCCGTGCATCCAGGGCGGCGTGAATCTTGCCGACCATTTCTCCACAGCTGATCACCTGTTTGCCCTGCATGTGCCCGCAGCGTTTGGGCATCAGCTGGTCTTCCATCTGCAGAGCGGATGCGCCGGCGCGCTCAAACGTAGCAACGGTGCGCTTTACATTGAGCGCATTGCCGAAGCCGGTGTCCATATCCACGATCAGTGGCAGCTCCGTGCGCTCGCGGATGACGGCTACGGTGTCCGCCACCTCTGACGCACTGACCAGTCCCATATCCGGGCGCCCGAAGCGTGCAAACGACAGGCAGGCACCGGACAGGAAGGCAGCCTCAAAGCCCGCCAGCTCCACCAGCCGGGCGCTGAGTCCATCGTAGATGCCTGGCACCGAGAGCACGGTGCCGCTTGCGAGTAATTGGGGCAGCGTATCAGGCATTATGCAGGTCCCGCCGTGGTGGAAAAAATTGCATCAAGAACGCTCTTCTGCACACAGAATGCGCACCAGGCGGTCGGCCAGGGGTTTGCCGACGAGACGTTCGGCGATCGGGTTGGCCGGGTCGAGGTGTACGATATTGCGGCGGATCAGCTGGTCCCGTTGTTTCAACTGCGCACGTACTTCTGCGGACTCAACCGGCTTGGCTGCGTGCACCAGGCCCAGCCAGTGCTCAACATAGGCAAAAATCTTTGGTTCTACCTTTTCACGATAGAAATCCAGCGGCACGACACCGGCCAGCGCTACCGGGGACAGGGATGAGCGGATAAACGGCATGGCGGCGTTGAATGGCTTGACGCCGGCCTCGAACAGATCGTTCTGCAGTTCCATGTAAATGCTGTTGAGCGGCGCGAGGTATTTCTGCAGATAGTCCGGGTAGGACAGCGGCTCATAGCGCGGCATGGGGTCAATGTAGAAAAACGCATCGGGCAGGGTGCCGAAGGCCATTCCCAGATGGGGAATATCCACGCTGTCATCCATATAGATTGTCAGGTGAATATTGGTGAACGTTTTCTGCGGTGTGCCGATATTGGAGTGAATCACCCAGTCCACCGGTGAGGCATCACCGGTGAAGGTGCGTACGCGGCCGACATGTTCACCGTTCAGATCGTCAAAATTGTGCAGGTCCTGGCAGCGCAGGTCCTCTTTTAATGACAGGCTGTTCTGGATCATTTCCCAGATGGCGTCGCGGGTCGCCATGACTGTGTTGAAAATGTCACTGGTATCGATATGCGTATCACCGCCCAGATGCGCGGCGAATTCTTTGGTGAGATTTTGTGCGTTTTCCATATCAATAACTCATATTTGGCTGGTTGATATTGCTGATGCGGGAGCCTGGGCAGGTTCCGCTGTTTTATTGTTCAGTCTTTTGCGAAGCCACATGCTCCATACAAATACCGCAAAATTGAGTGCACCGAATAGTACAAAAGGGGCACTTGGAGAAATTTTTGCAAACAGCACACCGCCGCCAGAGGTGCCCAACAGAATCCCGAAGGCGCCGGCAACGCCGAAGAAGCCAATGGTTGCCCCGCGGTATGCTTCCGGTGCTTGTTGGCCAACCAGGGCCTGGCTGCTGACAAAGGCGCTGATCTCGGCAATACCCATGACAAATAGCAGGCCGATTACCCAGTCTGCGGAAGGGTCGGAAATCAGGAACACGGCGCTGTACACTGCGGCGGCGAGCCCCGAGGCCATGGCCACAGCGGTCACGCGGGAGGTGCGATCGGCGATGCGTCCCATGATCAGGGAGCCGAGCAGGGCGCCGGCTACGGTTGCCAGTACCCGCGGTACCGCCAGCTGGAACATCGCCTCGCTGGCGGTGAGTCCCAGTTCGCGGGTGCCGTATTGCACCAGCCATAAAGAGATGAACGCGCCGGTCACAGCGAGGTCGCCGCGGGATATAAACGCCGCGCCGTAAGAAAGAGCAGTTTGGGGATCACGCGCAGCCCGCAGACCACCGAGTATTGTGTTTTTGAAGGACTCCCGTGCTGTGGTCGTTGCTTGTACAACTTTCGGAGCCAGACCCGCAAGGACCACAGCTGCGGCAACCATGCCCAGCGCACCGCCCACCGCAAAGGTCCACTGCTGCGCGGCGAGTTCATCCAATCCCTGGCTGCTGAATACTTTCGGCAAGCTTGCGAGCACCGGCGGGATAAAGGCGCCGAGGGTGGCTGCCAACGCCTGTTGCCCGTTGGCGCGCCCGCGGGAGCGCTCGGCAGCGTAGTCCGCTACCACTGTCACCATCATGCCGATCATGGCCGCACTACCGACCGCTACGAGCAGGCGGAACACGACAAGCTGTGTAATGGAACTGGCGTGGGGGTACAGCGTGAAGCCGATACCGGTAACGGCCAGGCCAAAAACGTAAACCGGGCGGCGGCCAATGCGATCGGAAAGCGCACCTGCGGCGCCGAGCAAAAGAATGAATACCAGCTCTTGCAGCGCCCCCAGATAACCGGTGAGCATGGCCTGGGTATCTGCCGCGATCCCCATGACATGTAACAGCCCGGGCTGTAGTACCGAGAGTGCGCCGGCATACCCCGAGGAAATGAATACAGCAAACAAGTAGGTGGCAAAGTTGCCGCGGGAAACCCCCGACGCTAGTTGGATACCAAGCCAGTGCGGTTGAGCCATCGTCGATTGCCTCATGTGTGCGGGATGCTGCCCGAGTGTTATTTTTGCCGGTTACAGTCCGTGCCGCGCGAACTGGTCTTCGCGCTTGCGTACCATGCCTACCAACATGCGTGCGGCCATTTTCCCACCGGTCAGCCAGCGGATCTTTTCACCACTCTTGTTGCAGTCGAGTATTTTCCCGGCCAGATAGGCCGCAACGGTATCTACCTGATCCACCAGGTTGTTCATAAATTTCCGCGAGCGGGCAAACCGCTCCGGATTGGCCTTGGCTTCCCGGATGATCGCTTCGGTGACGACCATTCCCGGGCGTATTTTCCCCACCAGTATGCCACTGGGTTTCAGCTCCTTGGCGAGGGCATCGGTAAAATAGTCCAGCCCGCGCTTGGTACTACCGTAAATGCCCATTCCCGGAAAATATTCCCCGTCGCTGCCGCCGCCAAGCATATTGAAAATCTTGCCGTGCCCCTGTTGCTGCATGCCGGTTGCCGCTACACGACAACCGTTGATGGTTCCCATCAGATTGGTGTGGACCATTGCCGAAATTTCTTCCTGGGGAATATCCAGGATTGACCAGCCAGTTCGCGCAAGGCCTGCATTGTTGACCCAGATATCCACGCTGCCGAGGGATGTGTGTGCAAACTGCCACAAAGCGTTTACCTGTTCTGGGTCACTGGTGTCACAGGCGAACCCCTGACACTTGCAGGCCGGTGTTTGCAGGCGCTCCAGGGCATCGCGCACGCTCTTTTCGCTGCGACCGCTGATAACAACTTTGTGACCGGTTGCGAGGAAGGCCTTGGCCAGGCCGAAACCGATACCCTTGGTACTGCCAGTGATGACGATGTTTGCCATATTGCGGGTTCCCGATGCCGTAGTGGAGGGGTGTGTTTTCGCTAGTGTAATAAAGATATAACAATAGTACAATTGTTGGGTTGATAGTAAATATCGCGGTTCCTTTACGCAATCATCGAATGGGGGAAACTATGCCAAGGGTTGCTGCATTGCAGTTCGCGACGGGTACGGATATCACCGACAACCTCAACACCTGTTTGCGTATGATCGATGTCGCCGCTGCAGGAGGTGCGCGCCTGATGGTGTTGCCGGAATTCTGTAATCACATTTCGTGGTATCGAGACCAGGAGCAGGCGTGGGACTGCGCCGTTACTCTGGAAGGTGATTTTCTAAGCGCTATTGCCGAGCGCGCACAGCGCTATCGCTGCTACATACTGATCAACGTTTCCCTGCGACGAGAGGCTCCCGCAATTACCGTCACCTCTCTGCTGTACGGTCCCGATGGGAGCCTGCTTGGTGAAGCGGACAAGCAGAGTCTGATGGGGCATGAAAATGACTTTTTTGTCCCGGCTACCCGTGCAGGTGGGCTAGTGGATACGGAGCTCGGAAAAATCGGCTTTATTGCCTGCCGCGATGGCATCAGCTTTGAACCTTCGCGACGCCTGGCACTGGCGGGGGCCGACCTGCTGTGCAATTCCCTCAATTCTTTTGCTTTCGACGAAGCCAGCCTGCATGTGCGGGCCCGGGCTGCTGAAAATCGCCTGTTCCTGGTGGCGGCCAACAAGGTGGGGCCGCTGGTTCCCGCCGAGGAGATTCCATCAGTGAGTGTAATGACGGCGATCCCTGAGGCATTGCTGTACGGGGCAGGCGAGAGTCAGGTGGTCGGGCCCGACGGCAATGCGTTGGCAGCGAGTGCGCGCGGTCAGGAGGCAGTGGTATATGCAGACCTGCCCGAACGCGGTGAGCGTCAACAGTTGAGCCTGGGGGCTTTGGCTCGCCGCAGACCGTCGCTCTACGAGCCGCTCGCAGGGCAGGCCTGTGATCCCGCTTCTGATGCCGCCCAGTACATTGAGGTTGCCCTGCTGGACCCTGAGGGCGAGGGGCTTGGGGCGATTGTTCGTGCGACAGACCTGTTGCGTGCGCTACCGCAAACCGTCGAGCTGGCTTTGCTGCCCGCGATATTCCCGGTGCGCAGCGCTGCGCACGACTGGGCCCTGACAGCGGCACTGTGCCGTGAAGCGGAAGCGCAAATCGTGGAAGTCTGCCGGGAAAAGGACATCCAGGTATGCACCACTATTATCGAGCGGGGGGAAAATGGCTGGCAGCATACCGGGGTGTTACTGGATGGTGGTGGCCGCCGAATGGCGCAGCCGCAGATTCATCGATGTCCGCTCGGGTTGCGACCGGCGGGCCGCGAGCTTCAGGTGGTGGATTTGTCCTGGGGACGCGTGGCGATCCTGGTGGGTAACGACAGTCTTTATCCGGAGCTGGCGCGTATGGCGGCCCTTGCAGGGGCGCACTGTTTACTGGCGCCACTGTCGCCAGAGGCTGCGGGTCGCGCAGGACGCCTGCGTGATTTACCGTTACTGTTTTCCGCGCGCGCTGCGGAAAATCGCGTCTGCCTGGCTTCCTCGGCTCTCGGTGGTAGGGGGGGAATGCTTGCCAGTCTGGAGCGGGAATTTACCCTGATGACACCGTGGCCGGAGCGCCGCTTCGATGGCAATATCAACAAGCCGCTGGTCACTTTGCAAGCCGGCGAAGTCACCATCGGGAGCCTGCATCCGCAGGCAGCCGCCAACAAAATGATCTCCGCTAATACGCACCTGCTGCGCAGTCGCGCGCACCAATCTACCGCACGCCTGCTGGTGACAGAGGAAGCGACGCTTTGAATCGTTGCGGCGGGGAAGGTGATGTGCTGGCCCGGGGGGAATATGAATACCTGTGCGATGGTGTGCCTGTGCCGATTAGTGAATCCTGGGCGCTGTCTCGCAAGGCCGGCGGGTTCCGGCTTAGCAGTCAGCGCGAGATACCGGCCCTGTCGGTGGTGATATCCGCGCATGCTGAGGTGGCTGGTGGGGAGATCAAGCGCTGTGTGTTGCGCTGGCTTGATGTTGGGCGTAAGGCGTGTGTCGCTATGGCTTGCTACCGTGCCGGGGAAGGGTGCCATAACGATGGCGTCTACCGTTTTCGCAGTGCCGGAAGCCCGTCTAGAAGTATTGCGATTACGGGGGCGCTGTATTTCCCGCTGCTGCGTATTTTTGCGGGGCAGTTACTGGGAAAAATGATGGCACAGGACGGCGGCGAGGCACGTATTTTGGTTCCCTGGATCCGGGAGCCTGCACAGACCGAAAAAATATTTACACCTGAGTTCTCCGGGCGTCGTGTGCGCTATCTAAACACTGAAGCCGGTGAGTACGCTGGCGAGTCACTGGACTGTTTCGAATACTCGGGCGGTCGCTATGAAGACGGTGTGATTTATCGCTTGCGACAGGGGCTTTTGCGGGAGTACTGCTGGCGGCAGGGGAGCAGTGAATGGACTGTCCGTCTGAAAAAACTGGAGGGGATTTGGCCGGGTGAGCAGCTCTGGCCACACGCCATTGCTTCCTCACCCTCAACGGTAGGTACTGTTACCTGACCGGAATCAGATTTCGTCTGCCTTCAGATCCATCTGGTATTTGAAGCGGTCGGGGTGGTAGAGCACATGAAGGAGATCCACCAGTTGCTCTTTGCCGTCCACCTTGCTGTAAGAGCGGCGGGTCAGGCTGAGTAACGGTGCCCCCACTGTGGTCGCCAGTTCGCGTGCGCTTTCACTGGTGGCCGCCTCGGCGCTGAGAGTCTGGGTGACGTGGGTGATTTGCAGGCCCTGCTTGCGGAAAATTTCCAGTCGCGGCGTTTTGGCAAATTGTTTGGCAGATACCTTGCGGGTCAACCCTGCCGTCCAGCTCACGTAGTAACCGAAGGGGGCACCGTCGCGGGAACGGGTACGTTCCAGCAGTAGCGCAGTCTCGCCTGTGCCGAGGCCGAGTTCCTCGCGAATTTCTGCCGGTGGTTGCAACATCTCGCAGGAGCGGACATCCACGTCGGAGTGCCGCGCCATACTTTCGATTTCCTGCAGCATGCCTACCAGCGGAGCCTTTACCGGCTGCTGCTTGTACTCATAAATAACGTGAGTACCTTTGCCGCGGCGTCGCTCCACCAGGCTCTCTCCCGCCAGCTCATCCATGGCGCGCTTGGCGGTGATGCGGGAAACACCGAAAGCTTCAGCAAGTTGTAACTCGGTCGGCATCTGATCGCCGCGCTCGAGCGTGCCGTTCAGAATGGCATTTTTCAGCAGGGCATACAGTTGATAGTAGAGTGGCGCGTGCGACTCTTCTGTCAGTGATTCCAGCTGCTGTTTACTGAACAGTGTTTTTACCGCATCCATAGCATTGTGTCCTTCGCCCGGTCGAAAGCGCATAATGATATATCATTCTATGTCAAATGCCAGTGGCACTTTATGCGGGCTCGAGTTCCGGCTGTGAACACTGTTGTAGCAGTGTGCTCGCAGGTGCGCTGAACACATCGTGCTGTGCGGTGATGAACTCCAGCACGCGCTCGAAATATTTGATCCGGTGCGGTTGCCCCAGCATCCACGGATGGACGTTGAGCGCGAGGATCCGTCCTCCCTGCTGGCGCGCCTCCGCGAGCAGGAATCGACAGGCATCTTCTATCTGCTCCGCGTAGGACGTTTCCGAATGGAGGTTGTTGCGCAGGATGAACTGGTCCTCCAGCTCGGTGGACAGCGGCATGGCCCAGAGGTCTCCACTGCCGGTGTGGAAGCGGTAGGGCATATCGTCATTGACCCAGTCACAGAAGTACTCGACCCCACTTTCTGCAAGCAGGGCTGGTGTATTTTCACTGTGAACCTTGCCGGGACTCAGCCAGCCGGTAACGGCTTGTCCGCTTTCCTTTCGCAGGGCGTCCAGGGTTTTACCCATCAGGTTTTTTTCTTCATCGAGGGGCTGGCCGCCGTAGTGGGGGCAGTCCATGTTCCAGCCGTGTGCAATGATCTCGTCGCCGCGTTCGCGCAGCATGTGCATCAGGTACGGGGTGCGCTGTGCGAGCTCCCCGTTGACCGCAAACGTCGGGCGCACGCCGTACCGGTCCAGCGCACGCAAAATGCGATAGATGCCCACCCGGTTGCCATAGTCCCGCAGGGAAAAGTGGCGTAAATCCGGGTAGGGCATGGTCATGCCGCCGGGTGGTGGAAAGGGTTTGCCACGCTGGTTGAGCGGGAAAAACTGCAGGCTGACATTCACCCAAAGGGCGAGCTTTCCCTCGGCCCACTGTACCGGTTGCCGCTGCGTGAGCATCTGCCATGGATAGTGGTCGTGATCCATGCCGTAGTGGCGTTGCGGATATTCCAGATGTTCGGCCCCCAGGCCTTTCTGTTTGCTCATGGGCAGCTTACCTCCGGGCTGGCCGGTTCCCTCTGGGTGCTTTGGCTCTTTGTTTGAATATCCGCACGCGCGGCATCGTAATAGTGTTGGAGATAGTATTCGGCGATTTCACGGCCGGTGGTCACCCAGACATCGGAGTGGCCGGTAATGTATTCCAGCGCTTCTTCGAACGCGCGCATTCGATGCGGGCAGCTCACCTGGTAGTTATGGGTGGGGATGCACATTACGGTGCCGCTCTCTGCCCCCTCCTGGTAAAGCCGGTCGAAATTCTCTTTCAGCATCTGTCCGTAGCGGCGCGGCTCGACCTTGTTCACCACGTAGGCGATGGTGTCGTTCATCTCCAGCGAGTAGGGCACCGAAACAAAGCGCTTACCGCTGCGCAGGTTGATGGGAGTGGGTTGGTCATCGTGGAACAGGTCGCAGGTATAAAACCCGGCGTCATTGCCGAACAGCTCGGTGCCCACCTCCGCAAACAGGTCCAGGGTCTCTTCCGAGTGAGACAGTGCCGGCGCGAGATAGCCGGCACACTTCTGCCCGGTATGGCGATAAATGGTTTCCATGGAGTCGCGGATCATGCTGCGCTCCTGTTCGGCAGACATGCCGTAGGTGTAGCGCGTGTTGTAAATCCCGTGACTGAAAAACTCCCACTGGCGCTCGCGACACAGCTCAATGATTTCCGGATGGTGGTCGCACAGGGCGGTGGACAGGGAGATGGAGCCGCGCACGCCGTATTTGTCCAGCAATGCCATCTGGCGCATGTGGCCGACGCGGTTGCCGTAATCGCGAATACTGTATCCCGGCACCGCCGGGCTCGGCTGTGGCCAGGCTTTGCGGTGGGGGTTGGCCGGCGGGTTCAGTTCGTAAAACTCGATATTGGGCGCGACCCAGAAAGCCACTTTGGCACCGTTTGGCCAGGTCAGCTTGGGGCGCTGGTGATAGGGCCAGTAGTCGTAGAAACCGGGGTCGGGTTTCTGGGGGGTATCCGCAGTCATTATTCGCCTCGCTCCAGCCACTGGAAGACTTCGGCCACATCGACGACGTCGGCATATTTCAGTGACAGATCGGTCAGGTTGGCGTAGTGGTAGCTTTCGTGCTTATCGGCCACGCACTCCTCGGGAACGATGGTTCGGTAGCCCCGGGAGAGGCTGTCCACGGCTGTCGCGCGGATGCAGCCGGAAGTAGAACCACCGGTCAGAATGACCGTGTCCACCTGATGCCAGACCAGCAGGGATTGCAACTGGGTTTCAAAAAATGCACTGGGCATTTTCTTGCAGTAAATGACATCGCGTTTGCGGTCGATCTCCAGGCGATCGTCGAACTCGCTGCGGGTGGAGTCAAACTTGATGTTCTGGAGGGAGTCCGGTGTATCGGTGCGGGTTCCCCAGATACCGGCATCCTCCCCGGAATCCATGTACGCGACATGGGTCCAAACCACCGGCCAGCCCCGGGCGCGGAAGCCCTTGGCCAGCTCGTTGACATAGTGCAGCTGGTTGGGGTCGGTCTCGTAGGCAGTTTTGAACAGATCGGTACGGGTGTAGGCCTTTTGCGGGTCGATATTGACCAGTACGGCCTTGCGGCCGAATCCAAACCGCTTGCGCGCCGGATTGGCTTTGATTTCCAGGTAGAGTTCTTTGGCTGTTTTTGTTGTTGTTTCCATTGGGGCTCCCGAGCAATGACTGGCGGTGCTTGCTATTGTATTTGTTGTTCTAATGGTATATCAATATAACTAATGCGGCAATGTGGCTCCAGCGCGGCTTTTGCTTCCGACCACTTCGGGTGATTTCGTGGTCGGTGCGTTGGGCGCCTTTTGCCGGTATCGTTAACGCAATACCGTCTGTTCGATATTGTTACCTCAACTGATAAGAATTAACCAGCATGAGTACGTATCTGTTTGTAAAGCTCCTGCACAATCTGTGCTTTGTCTACTGGCTGGGGGGAGATCTCGGCACCTTTTATGCAAGTCGCTATGTGACCCGTTCCGACCTTTCGCCGCAGGCGCGCAATACCGCGCTCACGATCATGATGGGGTGTGACCAGGGGCCACGTTTTTGTATGCCATTGATACTGCCGCTGGGATTGCAGATGGCACATATGAGCGGACAGTTCACGGTGGCCGCGGGATGGCTGTGGCTGGCGTGGGCCTTTTCCCTGGGGTGGCTGCTCATGGTGGCAACCTTGCATTTCGCCCATGGAAAGTCGTTTGTGCCGGCGCTGACCCGGTTCGATTTCTACTTTCGTGTAGGTATTATCGTCCTGTTGCTGTCGCTGGCAGTCTACGCGCTGATCAGCAACGTCATCTTCCCGTCGGACTGGCTGGCCATCAAGCTCGGAATCTTTGCGCTGCTGGTGTTGTGCGGGCTGATGATCCGGGTGAGGCTGAAATCGTTTGGTGCGGCCTGGGGGAAATTGATGTCCGGTGACGAAAGTGATTCTGTGAATCGATCCATTCGCAGTTCCATCGCGTCCTGTCGCCCGTTTGTCTACGCCATCTGGGTGGGGCTGTTGGCCAATGCGGCTTACGGACTGCACCTGATTTACTGACTGTGGGAGAGAGCCCTTGAAACTGTTTAGCCTTCCTCATTCCCCGTATGCCGCGCGGGTCCGAATCCAGGCCCGTCTTGAGGGGCTGCCGCTGGAAATTCTGCCGCCGCCAGTACCGCTGCGTACCGAGGCGTTTATGCAGCGTTTTCCTCTGGGTAAGGTGCCGGTGCTGGAGCTTTCCGGCGGAGAAGCCATTGCCGAGAGTTGGGCGATCATGGAGTACCTTTCTGAGGCGGGGATCGCAAACGGCGGTTCACTGGTTCCGGAGAGTGCGCTGGGCCGTGCGCAGATGCGTATGCTGGGCCGATACGCCGACCTTCATCTTGCAACAAATGCGCTTTTCCCTCTGTTCCGTGTTGCCATCGGGGCTGCAGGTGATACTGCGGAGATCGCCCAAAGCCTGCGTGCCGAGCTGCTCAAAGGCGAGCGGTTGCTGGCCAGTTTTGGTGGTGGCGAGCGTCCGCTGAACCTGGGGGATATCGCTCTGGCGCCCACGATGCTGTACTTGCAGGAGCTGGCGCCGCTGGTGGAGATGGCGGAGCCGCTGGAAGAGTTTCCCGGTCTCGGGGCCTGGTGGGCCTGGGTCAACAGCTTTGCTCCAGTGCGGGACGTGTTGCAGGAGGTGCGCACTGCCTACCACGCTTTTGTCGAGGGGCTTGCCGCCAAGGCCTGACGCTCCCGTTTTCTTCCCTGTTCTCTCAACGCCGGTGCGCTCTCGGGCGCACACGGCTGCGTTTCCCCCTTTCGGATTCCTTCCCTTCTTCAGCCGTCTGCGTGTATGCCCGCAGTAACCGGTCTCTCGTTGAACTCCAGGATGTACGTGTCGCGTTAAATGTTATATTGACATAACATTAGCTCAAGAATAGGATGGCTACATCAATGACCATCAGGCGGAGGCGCTATCGTGACTACCACTATTGTTGTGCTGTTCAACCTCAAGCCGGGCGTTAGCCCTTCTGACTACGAGGAGTGGGCGAAGACCACCGACCTTCCTACCGTGCGCAAGCTGAACTCCATCGACGATTTTTCCGTACTGCGTACCACCGGTCTCCTGGGCGTGGAGGCGCCGGCGCCATACCAGTACGTCGAGTTGCTGGTGGTGAAGGATATGCAGCAGTTGGGTGCGGATGTGTCCAGCGAGACCATGCAAAAGGTTGCGTCGGAGTTTCAGCAGTTTGCGGATAACCCGCAATTCATGCTGACCGAAGCCATCTAACCAGACCCGTTTCAAGGAGGCGCAGCATGACAGAAGTGCAGGGCAAGTATCCGGAGCTGGCTGGCAAGGTGGCGGTGATCACCGGCGCCGGGCGACGCAAGGGATTGGGAGAAGCCATGGCGAAACGCCTGGCACAGGAAGGCGTAAAAGTAGTGCTGACCGATATCGGTCACGCCGCTGGCGAGAACCTGCCGGAGCAGGCAGTGGGTACATCTGCCGAGATGGAAGAGATCGCCGCGGAAATCCGCGCAGCCGGTGGCGATGTTGCCACGGTTGCCTGCAATGTACTCGATGCGCAGGAGGTCCAGGCTGCGGCGGAATTCGCCCTCGGGCATTTCGGTAGCCTGGATATCTGGGTCAACAATGCCGGAATCGGTTACCTGATGGATCCGGTCGTGGACATGGGCGTTGATAAGTGGGATGCGGTGTTGGGGGTCAACCTCCGCGGTGCCTTCCTCGGTATCAAGTACGCCGCCGAGATCATGCTGCGCCAGGGGCGCGGTGGCCGCATCATCAACATCGGCAGCCAGGCATCCAAATCCGGTTTTGCCCATGCATCTGCTTATACCGCATCCAAGCACGGGCTCATCGGCCTGACCCGCTCTGCAGCACAGGAGCTGGGGCCTGCGGGTATCACCGTCAATACCATCTGCCCGAACCACGTGACCACGGGCCTGGGAGCCTGGCAGAACGCGCACTTTTCCGAGGTAACCGGTAAGGGCCACGATCGGTATATGGAAGACATGCGTGCGCGTATTCCGCTCGGGCGCCCGGGATTGCAGGACGATACCGCCAAGGCCTGCGCCTTTCTCTGTTCCGATGAAGCGTCTTACATCACCGGCGAGGCGATGAATGTCTCGGGCGGTGAGGAATATCACTGAGCCAGTAAACGGAGTAATACCGGGCATGAGGAAAAGCGTTAACTGGCCGGGAGATGCCCGGCTTGCACTCTCGATTGTGGTGAATGTGGAAGAGGGCTCCGAGAGCACACTGCTCGACGGGGATCGCGGCCCGGAGCCCGTGGACGAGCTGGGTGTGGCGCCGCGCAAGCCGATTCGCGCCCACGCCAACGAAAGCAATTATGAATACGGGATTCGCGAAGGCTGGCCGCGTATTCAGGCGTTGCTGGAACGCTATCAGGTACCGGCCACTTTCTGCGCGGCAGCAGTGGCCCTGGAGCGGGCTCCGCAGATCGCACGCTTTATTGCCGAGGGTGAGCACGAAGTGTGCAGCCACGGTTATCGCTGGCAACACCAGTTCTCCATGAACGAAGAGCAAGAGCGGAAATTTATCCGCGATGCCATTGCGTCGATCAAGCAAACCACCGGGCAGCGCCCCCGTGGCTGGCTCAGCCGCTACCTGCATACGGACAATACACGCCGATTGTTGCAGGAGGAGGGCTTTGATTACCACATGGACGACTACAGTGCAGATGAGCCCTTCTGGGCCCCGGTGCAGGGATCGGATAAACCCATGCTGGTGCTGCCGTACGCAATCGACTCCAACGATATGAAATTCTGGACAGCGCCATCGCTGACCCCGCAGGCCTGGCTTGATTACGCCTGCCGCACACTGGATACGCTGTTGGCCGAGGGCGCAAGCCGGACGCGCATGATGTCGCTGGGCCTGCACCTGCGCATTATCGGTCGCCCGGGAAGGATCGGTGCGCTGGATGAATTCCTGCGTTACGCCGCCGCCCAGGACGGTGTCTGGTTTACCACGCGCGCGAGTATCGCCGACGCCTTTGCAGAGAAGGTGCCGCAAAGTCAGGTGCGCGAACCATTGCGCGGCTGGGAGCGCTTCTGATGTTTAACGCACGCAGCCTGTTGTTCGTTCCCGGGCACCGTCCCGATAGGTTTGAGAAGGCACTGGACAGCGATGCCGACCTGGTGTGCATTGATCTGGAAGATGCTGTGCCAGTGGCGCAGAAAGCGGATGCACGCAGCCTGGTGTGCGACTTTCTCGAAGGATGTGATCCGTCTCTGCTTCAGCGCATTGTGATTCGCGTCAGCGCTGCAGAAAGTGATGAGGGTAGGGCAGATCTATACGCGCTTTCCAAAGCCCGATTGCCCGCGAGATTGATGTTGGCGAAAACCGAAAGCGCTGGCGATGTCGCCACCGCGGCAACCTTGCTGGGCCAGCCCGTGGGGTGGATCGCACTAGTGGAAAGTGCATCGGGACTGCTGGCTATGGAAGCGATCTGCCGCGATAGCACCCTCGATGCGGTGATGTTTGGCGGCGGTGATTTCGCCGCACAGCTGGGCGCGGAATTCGCTTGGGAGCCTCTGTTGTGGGCGCGTTCGCAGATGGCTGTGATTGCCGCTGCCTACCGCCTGCCGCTAATTGATGTGCCGTTCCTGGATGTGCGGGACTCCCAGGGGCTGGAGGCTGAAACGCGCCGTGTCGCCGCGCTGGGCTATGCCGCCAAGGCCGCCATTCACCCCGCGCAGATTAACGGGATTCATCGGGGTTTTGCCCCAACCGCCGAGGCCCTGCGCCAGGCCCGGGATATTGTCGATGCCTTTGAGCAGGCCCGTGGCGGCGCCGTGGTGGTGAACGGCCGCATGGTGGATCAGCCCATCGTGGACAGCGCGCGCAGGCTGATTGCCCGTGGAAATACTGAAAAAGAATTTGTGTAAACCGCAGTGGAAAATTGCTATGGCTGGAGAAGTAAAGCAGGTTGGTGAAAACCGCTACCGTGAGACCTTTGGACGTTTCTTTGAAGATTTCAAAGTGGGCGATACCTATGAGCATCGACCGGGGCGGACCATCACCGAAACCGATAACACCTGGTTCACCCTGTTGACTATGAATACCCATCCCGCGCACTTCGACAAGGTATACGCGGAGGGCACCGAGTTCGGCAAGCCGTTGGTGTGCAGTCCGTTCACTGTGGCCCTGATGGTCGGTATGAGTGTGACGGATATCAGCCAGAAAGCGATCGCCAACCTGGGGTGGGACGATATCCGCATGACCGCGCCGCTGTTTGTGGGGGATACCCTGTACGCCGAGTCTGAGGTTTTGGACATGCGGGAATCCAAGTCGCGTCCCAACCAGGGCATCGTCACCGTGCGCACACGTGGCACCAAGCAGGATGGCACCGAAGTATGTTCCTTTCTGCGCAAGGTCCTGGTGTGGAAGCGCGGGTCGGAAATGGAAGACAAGGTGAACTATTGATCCAGGCGAGCAGTAACAGGAGACAGTAATGAGCTGGACTGCAGAAGATGAGGCCGCGATCCTCGATACCATAGACCGCTTTGTGGCCAACGATGTTGCGCCGATCGCGCGGGAAAAGGATCTCGCCGACGAGTATCCCCACGAGCTGGTGGAAACCATGAAGTCCCTGGGGCTGTTTGGTGCCACCATCGGTGAAAGCTATGGCGGACTGGCGCTTTCCGCCAGCACCTATGCACGTATTGTGCAGAAAATCTCTGCGGTGTGGATGGCCCCGGGTGGCATTTTCAATTCCCACCTGATCATGGCCGCTGCAGTGGAGCGCTTTGGCACCGAAGAGCAGAAGCAGCGCTTTCTGCCACTGATGGCTGAGGGCGCATTGCGCGGCGGTATCGCATTGACTGAACCCAATGCCGGTTCCGATTTGCAGGCGATCCGCTGCGTGGCAAAACGCGATGGCGACAGCTACGTGATCAATGGCAGCAAGATGTGGATCACCAACGCGGTCAATGGCAATTGTCTCGGCCTGCTGGTCAAAACCAATCCCAATGCAGAGCCCCGACATCGCGGCATGTCGCTGTTTGCCATCCGCACCAAAGATGATGCCGGTAACCTGTTGCCGGGTATCACTATCAACAAGATCAAGAAGACCTGTTATCGCGCTATTGATACGGCGGAGGTGGTATTCGAGGATTTCCGCGTTTCCGCTGATGACCTGATAGGTGGCGAAGAAGGCCGTGGATTCCATATGTCGGTGGGCGGCCTGGAACTCGGTCGTATCAATGTTGCCGCTCGCGGTGCCGGTATAGCTCAGGGCGCATTGAAGCTGGCCGTGCGCTACGCCACGGAACGGGAAACCTTTGGCAAGCCGATCATCCAGCACCAGGCAATCCAGCTGAAACTTGGCGAAATGGCAGCGAAAGTTGAGGCGGCCAAACTGCTGGTAGATCAGGCCGCACGCATGTATGACAGCGGTGAGCGCTGCGATATGGAAGCGGGCATGGCCAAGTATTTCGCCAGTGAGGCCGGTGTTTTCTGTGCCCAGGAAGCCATGCGTATCTTTGGCGGCTACGGATTTTCCACTGAGTATGAAATTGAACGCTACTATCGCGATGCCATGTTGATGTGCGTGGGTGAGGGTACCAATGAAATGCAGCGCATCATCATTGCCAAGCAGCTGGCAGCGCGCGAGGCGAATCTGTAATGCAGGATAAGCCACTGGCGGGAATCCGCGTTATTGCCGTGGAGCAGTACGGGGCCGGACCTTTCGGCTCCATGCAGCTTGCGGATATGGGGGCTGAGGTCATCAAAATAGAGAACCCGGCTACTGGTGGCGATATCGCCCGAAAGTCCGGTCCCTATTTTCTGGGGGATAACGACAGCGATTTTTTCCAGACCTTCAATCGCAGCAAGAAGAGCCTGACGCTGGACCTCAAGAGCGCGCAAGGTCGGAAAATCTTCGAGCGACTGGTGCAGAGCGCAGACATCGTGATGAATAACCTGCGCGGCGATCAGCCCGCAAAACTGGGTCTGGACTACGACAGTCTGGGCGCGGTAAAGCGGGAAATCATCTGCGGGCACCTTTCCGCCTACGGCCGCGACAATGATCGCGCCACCTGGCCTGGATACGATTATCTGATGCAGGCCGAGATGGGTTTTATGGACCTCACCGGAGAGCCGGGCACACCGCCCGCACGCTTTGGCCTGTCGATGGTGGACTTCATGAGCGGGGTGACGCTTGCCATGGCCGTGCTCGGTACGCTTGTCGGCGTTTTGCGCGGCGGTGCCGGTCGCGATGTGGATGTGAACCTGTTCGATGTGGCGGCTACCCAGCTGACATACCCGGCTACCTGGTACCTGAATCGCGATCACGAGACCACCCGTGTTCCCCGTTCCGGCCATCCGTCAACGGTACCCTGCCAGATTTATCGCAGTGCCGATGGCTGGGTGTTTGTGATGGCCATGACGGAGAAGTTCTGGCAGATCCTTGCCGAAGGGTTGGGGCGAGTGGACCTGCTTGACGATGCGCGCTTCAGAACGGTCGCATTGCGCCGTGAGAACCGGGAGGTGCTTACGGAAATCCTGGATGCCGAGTTCTCCAAACAGCCGAACACCCACTGGGTGAGTGTGTTTGCGGGGCGTCTGCCGCTGGCCCCGGTGAACAGCTTCGCCCAGGCCATGCAGAATCCCTGGCTGGCCCAGACCGGCATGCTGCAGTCACTGCCACATGTTGACAATAGTCAATTCAGGCTGCTCGCAAGCCCGTTAAAATTTGACGGAAACAGGCCCACTGGAACTGGCTGTTCAGCGCTTGGTGCGGACAGCGAGGACCTGCTACTCGGGCTCGGTTATTCCGCGGCGGAAATTGCCGCGTGGAGAAACGGGCAGGTTATCTAAGTTGGGCGTCACTCTGTTCTGACCGGAGGCAATTCGCCCAATGAAGCTGCAAGGCATACGTGTCGTCGACCTTTCACTGTTCCTGCCCGGTCCGCACCTGACCATGATGATGGCGGACCACGGCGCGGAGGTGATCAAGGTCGAGCCTCCCTCCGGAGAACCTACCCGCAACATCGGCTTGCGCAAAAATGGCGAGGCCGTCTGGTTTCGCAATACCCATCGGGGCAAGAAGAGTCTCTGTCTGAATCTCAAGGATGAAGAGCAGAAGGCCCAGCTACTGGCCCTGATTGATGAGGCCGATGTGTTTGTCGAGGGCTTCCGCCCCGGCGCCATGGCCCGTCTGGGGCTCGACTACGCCACATTGAGTGCGCGCAATCCCCGCCTGGTTTACTGCTCCATTTCCGCCTTTGGCCAGTCCGGCCCCAAAAGTCAGAAGCCCGCCCATGATCTCAGTATCCAGGCTGAATCCGGAACGGTATTTCTCAATGAGGGCGCCGATGGGGAACCCTGTTCTCCCGCGATGCCGGTGGCAGATATGGCCGCGTCATTGATGGGGCTTTCGGGCATACTGATGGCGTTACTGCGGCGGAACGAAACCGGGTGCGGGGACTACCTGGATATCTCCATGCAGGACAGCCTGGTGGCCTGGTTGCCCAACGCGCTTGGCCCTGTGTTTGCGGAAAATCGCTCACCGGTCGTCAAGCAGGAACGCTCCTGGGGCGGCAATGCCATGTACCGTATCTACCGTACGGCGGACGGGCGGCATCTGACACTGGGTGGCAGTGAAATCAAATTTGCCAAAAACCTCTTTTCCCGTTTGGGTCGACCCGAATTGGCCGCTGCCTGTGAGCGTCCGCCCGGCGATCAGGAAGAGGCAATTGAGTTTCTGAAAAAGGAATTTGCCGGCCGTACACTCGCTCAGTGGAGCGATTGGTTCGAAGGCTTGGATGTCTGCTGGTCGCCGGTTCGTCTTCTCGATGAAGCCCTGAAAGAAGAGCATCTGCGCGTTCGGGAAATGGTTTTTGAAGATGACGCAGGTAATCGGCATCTCGGGGTGCCGATCAAGTTTTTACACGAGCCGGCACAGGTAAATACCTGCTTGCCGAAACTCGGTGAACACAATCAGAGTTTTTTGGCCTCGGGTCAGGAAATATGACAGAAAAAATTACTTATAAATACAAAATAAGTGATCTTGCTGTTGCCATATAACGTAAACAGATTAGATCAATAACGCACTGAGGTGGTAATCATGCTGACTAACCTTTGGTATGTAGCAGAGTGGTCCAAGGCGGTAAAAGACAAGCCCGTTCGGGTGAAAATGCTGGGACAGAATTTCGTTCTGTTTCGCGACAAAAGCGGCAAGGTGAACTGCCTGAGTGATGTGTGTATTCACCGCGGTGGCGCACTGTCCAAAGGCTGGACCACCGAGCGCGATTGTGTGGCCTGTCCTTATCACGGCTGGGAATTTGATGCGGAAGGTAAGGTAAAGTTCATCCCATCGCGGGGTGAGGATGCGCCGATCCCGGAGCGCGCGCGTATTGACGCTTATCCCACGGAAGAGCGTTACGGCATGATCTGGGTGTTCCTTGGTGATCTCCCGGAAGAAGAGCGCTACCCGATTCCCGAGTTCCCTGAGTACGAAGACAAGGCCAACTGGCGCCCGGTTGAAGTCGAATACAACTGGAAGGGTTCGGTTGATCGGGTGGTCGAAAACGGTATCGATATCGCGCATACCTCCTTCGTGCACCCCGGCTTCGGCTACAAGGAAATGGCCGATAAAAACAAGATTCTGAAGGTGGATCGCGGTGAGTACTGGGGCTCTTCTGACAACGTACTTTATCCGCCGCAGCTGCAGGGTAATTTCGGGCTGATGAAGTTCTTCCGTCGCGACAAGGAAGCGACGTATGTGACGCCGTCTTTCTATCTGCCGGGACACTGTGTGCGCCTGCATATCAAAGTGAACTCCTGGATGGAGATGATCATCTTTGACGCCAATACACCGGTAGATGAAAACACCACTCGCTCGTTTGCGGTACAGGTGCGGAACTTCTTCAAGTGGTCGATATTTGATAAGGGTGCGAAGAAGCGCACCAGCAAAGTCTTTGGGGAAGATGGCGAGATTGTTGCGGAACTTTCCCCCAACTACCTGCCCGAGTCTCTCGAGAACGAGGTGTCTGTGGAGCAGGACAAGTTTATGGGCGCCTGGCGTATGATCCGCAGGAAGCATATCGAAGAGAAAGGCTGGAAGATCGATACCAAAGCCATGCGGCCTTTCGAAGGTGAAAAGGTGTTTACCATTCCTTCTCCCGCGCGTCGAACCAATCCCCATTTCAAATGGGCACTGGATACGGTGCCATTGGTGGCGCCGACCCGACGTCCGGTGAATGTACAGGTGGAGCCTGAGCCGGAGACTACCTGATCGTTTTGCAGTGGACCTGAAAAAGGTCCAAAGATGATGAAATAAAAAGCCGCGCTTTATGCGCGGCTTTTTATTTGGCTTCCTGCTGTCCAACCAGAGCCCGGTGGAGACCTTTATGGTTGTTTTATCTGGCGGGGTCCGAGGTGGTACGAGTGCGGAGTCTGCTGAGAAAGCGCTGGAATAACATGGGTGCAAGCAAAACTGCCATCGCAGCGGAGAAGGGGACGAGCCTCTCAGCCCAGTCACCAGGGGTGTTGGGGCGCAGGTAAAAGGCCACTGCGAGCACAAACCCGGTAATCATGGAGCGTGTGACATCTTTCGGGTAAATCGGTATACCCGAGAGCCGTGCAAGAATCGTCGGCGCAAACGCAGATCCGATGGCAATCCACGCAAATAGCACACGTTCGAATATCGTCGCTGGTAAAAACATGGCCACCAGCACTGCCAGTGTTGCAACGGCGACCATGGACACGCGCGACAGCAACAGCTCCCGGCCCGGTAGTAACCGCTGGAACTGCAGGTCATTGGAGATGGTGGCGGCAACCACGAGAAGCATGCTATCGGCGGTAGACATAATGGCGGATAGAACCGCGGCCAGCAGGATCGCGCCGATAAATGGAGGGAGCAACTGGCTGGATAGCTCGAAGAATAAAGCCTCTGGATCTGCCAGGTCCGGTAACAGGACTTTACCCATGAGGCCAAGGGCGAACATGCTGAGGAACATCAGCGATATCCAGCCAATCGCCAGTACCTGCGCAGTTTTAAGCGCGCGCTGATCCCGCAGCGCCATAAAGCGGTTCAGCAAGTGTGGTTGGCCGAGCGTGCCGATCCCCACCGCCAGGTTGCCAGCGATGAAACCTGCGGCGGCAAGCCCTGCGTTCTCTCCTGTGAGTGTCAGAGACTGGTCAGTGAAAATGCTGTAACCCTGTATCGACTCCCAGCCGCCAAGATAGATAAACGCCGTACCCGGCAGCAGAATGGCGGCGATCAGCATCAATCCACCCTGCAATGTGTCCGTTATGCTGGCGGCCCAGAAGCCGCCGAGAAAGGTATATATGGTAATGATGGCTGCACCTGCAATCAGGCTTTCTGCCAGTGGCAGTCCGAACACGTTCGCAAAGGTGGTTGCCGAGCCCTGGAATTGTGCGGCTATGTAGAAAATGAATGAGAGCAGGATGATTGCAGACGCAATTTTGGCGACCTGTGCTGAATTCCCTGTTGAAGCTTGTTCGGGGTTCTCAGCAAGAAATTCCGTGAGGGTAATCTGGTTCCTGGCGCGGGTATATTGCATCAGTCGCGGGGCGATCCAGATCCAGGCGACAGCGCAGCCCAAAATTGCCCCCGCGGCTATCCAGATGGCGGGTAGGCCCAGCATGTAGGTAACACCGCTCATCCCGAGTAGCGTCCACGCAGAGGCACTGCTGGCGCCGTAGCTGATGGCTGCCACTACCGGTCCCAGGTTTCGCCCACCGAGAAAATAGTCTTCGGTATCCCTGGTACGTCTTTGGCTCCAGAAGCCGATGAATATCAGAATGATCTTGTAGATGATCAGGGTATATACAGCAACGGAAACGTCCATGGGGATTCCCCACTTGTATAGCGTGAGAGAGGGTTGAGTCAGAAAGGTATAAAAAATCTATAGATATAACAATAGATTTATTGTGGCGGGGTCGTTTGCAGAGTAGGCGCGGCAACGTAGTGACTGAGGCCGAGGCGGATATCGTCCCAAGCTGCGTACCAGCGGTTTCAAACCTGCAGTCGGGGACCGGTGTATTCCGTCGCGGTCGCGCGCGTGACGGGCTGAACGTAAAGCGGGGCGCCGCCCGCCGTGGTATCCGGACGCAAATAGGGTTCGAATGGATGGGTGTCCTCATCCGGCCCCAGCCACCGCGCAATAAATTCTTCGTTATCCGGCGCGATCATCGGGAAGCTCTTTTCGTGGTACCTGGCGGTATCCGGATGCGCATCCAGGGTGATGATGCTGCAACTCAGGGTCTCGCCCCAGGTTTTATACAGCCCGCAGAAAAAGAATGGTTTGTGATCGCCAAAGGTGAATTCAACGGGGTTTTTACCATGCTGGCTTTCTACCCAGGCGGTGGCGGGAATCAGGCAGCGGGATTTTCGGTATTCCGGGCGCTGGCCCAGTTTTTTCCAGTTGCTGTTAATGGACCAGTATTTCTTGTGGGGTTTCCAGCCATCGCCATCGCGCTGCAGATAGAGGTGCCAGATGGCGTTCTCCACCGCGGGTTCTCCGTGGCGAGCGGTGACGATACTGATTTTGGACGTAGGGCGCCGCCGGCGGCCGAATATCATCTGCTGCGGGTGGTGGATGCCGTGCTCTTCAATAAATCGCTCCAGGCCGGCATCGTCATCTGCGTCAAATAGGCTGCACATGATAGTCCTGTTTAAGGATTGCGCTCACTCGGACTCGGTACGCAACATTTCGATATGCGGAATCCCGTCCTCGTCGTAAGGTTCTGAAGTTTGTACAAAGCCAAGCTCTTCGTAAAAGCGCTTCAGATATAACTGCGCGGATATACGGATAGAAGCCCGTGGGAGTTCGCACAGGGTGTATTCAATTCCCAGTCGCATCAGCTCTCTGCCGACGCCTGCGCCCCGTACGTGTTTGCGTGTCAGCACGCGGCCGATAGAGGGCTCGGTATATTTTCTCCCTGGCATCACCACGCGCAGGTAGGCGAGGAGGCTGGGGGTATCGGCATGGCCGTCCCAGCAGGCGAGGTGCCAGGCAACGGGATCTTTGCCGTCTACGTCCTGATAAGCGCAGTCTTGTTCTACGACAAAGACTTCCTGGCGTGCTTGCAGGATTTCATGGAGTTGGCAGGTCGTCAGCTCATCGAAGGTTGACCAGCAGTATTGGTGGTTAGGTGTCGGATTTGGCATATGTCTATTGTAGGGCGTAAATGCTAATGACTGTCTAGCTCAGGCTAAGCCCACTCTGCAGGTGCTCCGCAAGCCGCATCGCGGCCTCGCTGGGACGGCGGTTCTTGAAGTGGAGCCCGATGGATATCTCTCCCAGTTTCGGCAGGGCGCGGGAGGGGCGGAGTATACGCAGGGACTCCGGCACGGTGCTGCGGGTGAGAGCCGTGATCCCGAGTCCCGCTTCCAGTGCTGACTGGATACCGTTCAGGTCGGGAATGGTAAATACATTGCGCGACGCGATACCCGCAGACTGCAGCACCGATTGCGCCCGCTTGCGATAGATACACCCCTCGGGAGCCAGTACCAGTGGCAGCGGCTTCAGCAGGTGCGCCGAGTGCTTGTGGCTGGCGACCCACACCAGGTCGTCGCGTATTACCAGCTGTCCCTCTGCGGCGTCCGGTTTTTCCTGCAGCGCCAGTATCAGGTCAAACGTATCCCTGTGTCCTTTGGCCAGCAGGTTGCGGCTGAGGTCACTGGTGACTTCCAGGGATACTTCCGGGTAGCTCTGGGAAAACTGGCCGATAATGCGCGGCAGCAGCACCGAGGCGAATTCACTGGGAATCCCCAGGTGCAGTTTGCCGGTTACCGAGGCGCCGCTGAACTCGAATACCAGCTCGTCGTTGAGGGCGAGTATCTTCTTCGCCTGGTCGTAGACCCGCAGGCCGCTCTCGGTCAGGTTCAGGGTGCGCCCCGAGCGCAGCAGCAGCTGTCTGCCCAGCCGTTCTTCCAACTCCTTGATCTGCCGACTGATCGCAGGCTGTGTGCGTGCGAGCAGTTCCCCTGCCTGGCTGAAGCCGCCGCAGTCCACCACAGTGACCAGGGTGCGCAGCCATTCGGTAGGGAGGTTCTTGTGGGAGAGTTGCATAAGAAAATCTTATAGGAGGATCAGAAGTATAAATTTAACAGATTCTATCGGCGGGGCTAGCATCGCTCAATACATAAGAATCAGGAGAGAGCCATGGACCCCGTAGAGACCCACCTCAAAGCCGTCGACGGCGAGGTTTTTGCCGCAATCGAAGCCGAGCGCGCGCGTCAGGAAGCACATATTGAACTGATCGCTTCCGAGAATTACACCAGCCAGGCGGTCATGGCGGCGCAGGGCTCGGTACTTACCAACAAGTACGCCGAGGGCTATCCGGCGAAGCGCTACTACGGTGGCTGCGAACACGTGGATGTGGTGGAGCAACTGGCCATTGACCGCGCCTGCGAGCTGTTCGGTGCCGAGTACGCCAATGTGCAGCCGCACTCCGGATCCCAGGCCAATGCCGCGGTCTACATGGCCCTGCTGCAGCCGGGGGATACCTTCCTGGGGCTGTCCCTGGATCACGGTGGCCACCTGACCCATGGCGCAAAGCCGAATTTCTCCGGCCGCCTGTACAACGCGGTGCAGTACGGTCTCAATCCGGAGACCGGTGAAGTCGATTACGACGAAGTCGAGCGGCTGGCGCTGGAACACAAGCCGAAGATGATCGTGGCGGGCTTCTCTGCCTATTCCCAAGTGATGGACTGGACCCGTTTCCGCACCATCGCCGACAAGGTCGGCGCCTATCTGTTCGTGGATATGGCGCATGTGGCGGGCCTCGTGGCAGCGGGGCTGTACCCGAACCCGGTACCGGTGGCCGATGTGGTCACCACCACTACCCATAAAACCCTGCGCGGCCCCCGCGGCGGCCTGATTCTGGCCCGCGATCCCGAGGGGCTGGGTAAGAAATTCAACTCGCTGATCTTCCCCGGTATCCAGGGCGGCCCGCTGATGCACGTGATCGCCGCCAAGGCGGTGGCCCTCAAGGAGGCGCTGGCACCGGAGTTCGTGGCGTACCAGCAGCGCGTGATTGATAACGCGAAAGCCATGGCAGCGGTATTTATCGGGCGTGGCTTTGACATCGTGTCCGGCGGTACCGAAAACCATCTATTGCTGATCGACCTCAGCAAGCGCGGCGTGACCGGCAAGGCCGCGGATGCAGCGCTGGGCGCGGCACATATCACCGTCAACAAAAACACGGTACCCAACGATCCGCAGTCGCCTTTTGTTACCAGCGGCGTCCGTATTGGTACGCCCGCGATTACCGCGCGTGGCATGGGCACCGCAGAGGCGGAACAGCTGGCGGACTGGATGTGCGACATCCTCGAAAAACTCGAGCAGACAGACGCGCAACAAGCGGCGTTGGCCGAAGTTCAGGCGCGCGTGCGGTCCGATGTGCAGGCACTGTGTGCACGCTTCCCGGTATATCCCGCGAAGACTGACGGAGCGGGCTGAACATGTCGCTGAGTGTCTTTGACCTGTTCAAAATCGGTATCGGTCCCTCCAGTTCCCACACCGTGGGGCCGATGAAGGCGGCGGCCCTGTTCCTGCAATTGTTGCGCGACAGGGGCTGCTTCGCGGATGTGTCCCGGGTGACCGCACACATGTTCGGCTCTCTCGGTGCCACCGGTGTCGGCCACGGCACTACCAAGGCGGTAATGCTGGGGCTGGAAGGTGAGCAACCGGAGCTGGTGGATACCAATACCGTCGATGAGCGTGTTGCGGCGATAGAGCAGTGCTGCAGCCTGAATCTGGACGGTGAACGGGTAATCGCCTTTGACCCGCAGCAGGATCTCCTGCTGATCGGTGAGGAAGAACTGCCGCTGCACGCCAATGGCATGCGCTTTACCGCGCTGGATGCGCGCGAGCGGGTTGTGGCGGAGGAAGTTTATTACTCCATCGGTGGTGGCTTTGTGGTGACTGAAGCCGAGGCGCAATCGGAGAATGCGCTGGAACAGGCACTGGCGGTACCGTACGAGTTCGATACTGCGGAAGAATTGCTGGCGATCTGTACGCGGGAAAACCTCAAGATCAGCGACGTGATGCTGGCCAATGAGGCCGCCTGGCGCAGCGAAGCGGACACCCGTGCGGGGCTGATGAAAATCTGGCAGGTGATGCAGGACTGCGTGACCAACGGTATGCACAACGAGGGCATCCTGCCCGGTGGCCTCAAGGTAAAACGCCGTGCGGCCAACCTTTACCAGCAGCTGCGCAGCCGCCCGGAAGCCTGTCTGTCCGACCCCCTGTCGGCACTGGACTGGGTGACCCTGTATGCGCTGGCAGTGAATGAAGAAAACGCAGCGGGGGGTCGCATCGTCACCGCTCCCACCAATGGCGCGGCCGGAATTATTCCGGCGGTGCTGCATTACTTTATGCGCTTTTCCAGAAATCCCACGGAAGAGGATGTTATCCGCTTCCTGCTCACCGCCGCCGCGGTGGGCATTCTGTTCAAGAAGAACGCTTCCATCAGCGGCGCCGAAGTGGGTTGCCAGGGCGAGGTCGGCTCCGCCTGTTCCATGGCTGCGGCCGGGCTGGCAGAGGTGCTGGACGGTACCCCGCAACAGGTGGAAAACGCAGCGGAAATCGCCATGGAGCACAACCTGGGGCTCACCTGCGATCCGGTGGGCGGCCTGGTGCAGGTGCCCTGTATCGAGCGCAACGCCATGGCTTCGGTAAAGGCGATCAGCGCTGCGCGCATGGCCCTGCGCGGTGATGGCGAACACTTTATCTCCCTCGACAAAGTCATTCGCACCATGCGCGATACCGGTCGCGACATGCAGGACAAATACAAAGAAACCGCGCGCGGTGGCCTGGCGGTGAACGCCATCGATCTGCCCGTCAGCGTTATCGAATGCTAAGGACTAGAGAACCATGAATAACGAAGTACGCAAGACTCCCTTGTACGACCTGCATAAGGAACTTGGCGGCAAGATGGTGCCGTTTGCCGGCTACGCCATGCCGGTTCAATACCGCGCCGGTATCGTCCAGGAGCATCTGCACACCCGCGAAGCGGTCGGTGTATTCGATGTTTCCCATATGGGCCAGCTGGTGGTCAGCGGCAGCGATGCGGCGAGCGCGCTGGAAAAGCTATTGCCGATCGACGTGCAGGCCCTGGAGATCAACCAGCAGTGCTACGCCGTGATGACTTCGGAAACGGGCGGGATTCTCGATGACCTGATTATTACCCGCTGGGGCAATGATGAATTTTTCCTGGTGGTGAACGCAGCCACCGCGGCAGCGGATATCGCACACTTGCAGCAACACCTGCGCGGCTGTGATATCCGCGTGCTCGGCCAGCAGGCACTGCTCGCCGTTCAGGGCCCCATGGCCGGTGAGCTGATCGGCGCGCTGGCACCGGCAACCCGCGCGCTGACGTTTATGCACGGTGCGCGCGTCGAGCTGTTTGGCGAAGACTGTTATGTGACGCGCTCCGGGTACACCGGCGAAGACGGCTTTGAAATTTCCGTTGCTGCCAGTGCCGTGGAAAAAGTTGCCCGCAAGCTACTGGAAGATGGTCGTGTGCAGATGATTGGTCTCGGTGCCCGCGACACCCTGCGCCTGGAAGCCGGATTGTGTCTGTACGGCAACGATATGGACAGCGACAAAACGCCGGTAGAAGCGAGCCTGCTGTGGAGCATCGCCAAGTCCCGCCGCGCCGACGGCGCCAAGGCGGGTGGTTTCCTCGGCGCAGAGGTCGTACTTGGGCAGATTGCCGACGGCGTTGCGCGCAAGCGCGTGGGCTTCTCGGTACAGGGCAAGATCCCGGTACGCGCCGGTGCCGACATTATCGACGAGGCCGGCAATGTCGTGGGCAAGGTCACCAGTGGCGGATACGGCCCCACCCTGGGTGCTGCTGTCGGCATGGGTTATGTGGATCGCGGCTACGAGAAAGTCGGCACCGACCTGCAGGCCCTGGTACGCGGCAAGACGGTACCGATCGTCGTGACCAAGACGCCTTTCGTACCCCAGCGCTACTACCGCGGTTAAGCGGCTGCAACATCACATTTGAATTTCAGGGAAAAAGAACATGAGTAACGTGAAATACACCGAAAGCCACGAGTGGTTCTCCGTCGACGGCGATGAAGTCACCGTAGGCATTACCGATTTTGCCCAGTCACAGCTGGGTGATGTGGTATTTGTGGAGCTGCCGGAGGAGGGCGCCGAGCTGGCGGCCGGTGATGAGGTCGCGGTGATCGAATCGGTAAAAGCCGCAGGTGATATATCCCTGCCATTCGCCGCTACCGTGGTCGCGATCAACGGCGCACTGCCGGACGATCCGGAGTTGGTCAACAGCGATCCCATGGGCGAGGGCTGGTTTATGCGTGTGCGCCCGCAAAACCCCGCGGACCTGGACCAGCTGCTGAGTGCGGATGCCTATACCGCGCTGATCGACGGCGAGTAATTTCCCGGAGCGGAGGAGACCCAAATGTTGCAAGCCAAGCAAACCCTGCGCGCCCTGGAGCGTCGCGATGAATTTACCCATCGTCATATCGGCCCTGCGGACGGCGATCTTGCGCACATGCTGAAAGCGCTGGGGCACGACAGCCTCGAGGCGTTTATCGATGAGGTGGTGCCCGGCGGTATCCGTATGTCGGGCGCCCTGGCGCTCGAAGAGGGCATGCCCGAGCACGAAGCGCTGGCCGAGTTGCGCGCGCTGGCAAGTGACAACAAGCCATTCCGCTCCTTTATCGGCCAGGGCTATTACGGGACCCGCACGCCCAATGTTGTGCTGCGTAATATCCTTGAGAATCCCGCCTGGTACACAGCCTATACGCCTTACCAGCCGGAGATTTCCCAAGGCCGGCTGGAGGCGCTGTTCAACTTCCAGACCATGGTCAGTGATCTCACCGGTATGGACCTGGCGAATGCGTCAATGCTGGATGAAGCCACTGCCGCGGCCGAGGCCATGACCCTGTGTCAGCGTATGTCGAAATCCAGGGCGCAGGTATTCTTTGTGGATCGCGATTGCCTGCCGCAGACCATCGAAGTGCTGCAGACCCGCGCGGAGCCGCTGGGCATTGAGGTGATTGTCGGTGACCCCACCACAGAACTGGATGCGAGTTCCGTGTTTGGTGTGCTGTTGCAGTACCCCGGTGCCAGTGGCGCAGTGCGCGATTACCGCGCGGTGATCGACGCGGTACACGAGCAGCGCGGCCTGGCGGTGATGGCGGCAGATATCCTGAGCCTGGTGCTGCTCACCTCGCCGGGCGAGCTGGGTGCGGATGTCGCTGTCGGTTCCACGCAGCGTTTCGGTGTTCCCATGGGCTTTGGTGGCCCGCATGCGGCGTACATGGCGACGCGCGCCTCCTACAAGCGTTCGCTGCCGGGTCGTTTGGTCGGGCAGTCCATCGATGCCAATGGCAAACCGGCATACCGCCTTGCCCTGCAGACCCGTGAACAGCATATCCGCCGTGAAAAGGCCACTTCCAATATCTGTACCGCGCAGGTTCTGCTGGCGGTAATGGCTTCCATGTATGCGGTGTATCACGGTCCCAAGGGGCTGCGTACCATTGCCGCCCGGGTGCATTACCTGACCAGCGTGCTGGCGCTGGGATTGCAGGAGCTCGGATTCGAGCTGGATAACGATACCTGGTTTGACACCCTTACTGTGCGTGTTCAAGCCGGCAGCGCAAAGGTGCACGAAGCAGCGAAGAGCCGGGGGCTCAACCTGCGGAATATCGACGGCGAGTACGTGGGGATTTCCCTGGATGAAACCGCAACCCGCGAAGATGTCGAAGTGCTGTGGTCGCTGTTTGATGCGGATAACCGCTTGAGCTTCGACGCCATTGAGGCCCGCGAAGCACCGGTGCTGCCGGGCAACCTGCTGCGCAGCGGTTCGCTACTCAGTCACGAGGTGTTCAACCGCTACCATTCCGAAACCGAAATGCTGCGCTACCTGCGCACCCTGGCGGATCGGGATATCGCCCTGGATCGCTCGATGATCCCGCTGGGCTCCTGCACCATGAAGTTGAATGCCACCGCAGAAATGCTGCCGGTGACCTGGCCTGAATTTGCCAACGTGCATCCGCTTGCGCCCGCAGAGCAGGTGCATGGTTACAGCGCGATGATCGATAGCCTCGAGTCCATGCTGTGTGAGATCACCGGCTACGATGCCATTTCCCTGCAACCCAATGCGGGTTCCCAGGGGGAGTACGCGGGGCTGCTGGCGATTCGCGCCTATCACGCCAGCCGCGGCGAAGCGGAGCGCGATATCTGTCTGATTCCCAGCTCTGCCCATGGCACCAATCCGGCCTCCGCGCAGATGTGTGGTATGCGCGTGGTGGTGGTGAAGTGTGACGAAAACGGCAATGTCAGCCTGGAAGATCTGCGCGCGAAAGCGAGTGAACACGCCGCGCGACTGGCCGCGATCATGGTCACCTATCCGTCCACCCACGGCGTGTTCGAGGAAGGCATCAGCGAGATCGCCGAGATCGTACATAGCCATGGTGGCCAGGTGTATATCGACGGTGCCAACCTCAACGCCATGGTGGGCCTGTGCCAGCCGGGCAAGTTTGGCGGTGATGTTTCCCACCTGAACCTGCACAAGACCTTCTGTATTCCCCACGGTGGTGGTGGTCCGGGCGTGGGGCCGGTGGCGGTTGGTGCGCATCTGGCGGAATTCCTGCCGGGCGCGGTATCCGCCAGCAGCAAGGGCATGGCCCAGGCCGGTCGCAACGGCGCGCCGGTTTCCGCAGCCACTGCAGGTAGTGCGAGTATCCTGCCGATTACCTGGATGTATATCCGCATGATGGGGCGCGATGGATTGCGCAAGGCTACCGAGCTGGCGATCGTGAACGCGAACTATATCGCCGCGCGCCTGCAGGACAGCTATCCGATTCTGTATCGCGGTGCCAATGGCCGCGTGGCCCACGAGTGCATCGTGGACCTGCGACCGCTGAAGGAAAGCAGTGGTATTTCCGTCGACGACGTGGCCAAGCGCCTGATCGACTACGGCTTCCACGCGCCCACCATGTCATTCCCGGTGGCGGGAACGCTGATGATCGAGCCTACGGAAAGTGAGTCGGTGGAAGAGCTGGACCGTTTCTGTGACGCGATGATTCAGATTCGCGAGGAGATTGCCAGGGTGGAGCGGGGCGAGTGGTCCCTACACAGCAATCCGCTGGTCAACGCACCGCACACTGCGGAAGTGTTGGCTGCGGAGTCCTGGGAGCATGACTACAGCCGTGTTGAAGCGGTGTTTCCGCTGGAAAGCCTGCGCCAGCGAAAATACTGGCCACCGGTGGGGCGGGTGGATAATGTCTACGGGGATAAAAACCTGGTGTGTTCCTGCCCGCCGATGGCGGACTACATGGAAGACTGAAAAAAAAGCGCAGCCCTCGGGCTGCGCTTTTTTTACCTTTTGTTTTTGCCGCGAGTGATCAGTCGCGGGTAATCCGATAGCAGGGTACGTACTCCTTGCCTGGCAGTTTCATGCGGTGCTGTTTGGCAAAGGATTCCAGCAGGGTATCCATACTGCGCATCAACTCCGGGTCCCCATACAGCTCGTAGGGACCGTTTTTCTCAACATTGCGGATACCTTCGTCTTTCACATTGCCCGAGACAATGCCGGAAAAAGCCCTGCGTAAATTCGCAGCCAGCAGGTAGGGCTCCTGATTGGTGTGCAGGGCCAGGTTGCGCATGTTTTCGTGGGTGGGGGCAAAAGGCCTCTGGAACTCCGTGGAAACCTTCAATTGCCAGTTGAAGTAATATGCATCACCCCCTTCCTTGCGGTATTGCCGCACAGCCTGGATACCTTTCGCCATTTGCCGGGCCACTTCCTCCGAGTCGTCGATGATGATCTGATACTTGGAGCGGGCCGCTTCCCCGAGGGTGGAGGCAATAAACTGGTCGATGCGGATGAAATAGTCAGCGGCACTGGCCGGCCCGGTAAAAATAACCGGGAAGGGCTGGTTCCGGTTGTCCTCGTGCAGGAGTATGCCCAGCAGATACAGGATTTCCTCGGCGGTACCGGCACCGCCAGGAAATACAATGATGCCGTGGCCGGTGCGTACAAACGCTTCCAGGCGTTTTTCGATATCCGGCATGATCACCAGTTCATTGACGATCGGGTTGGGCGCTTCCGCGGCAATGATACCGGGCTCGGTGATTCCCAGATACTGCCCGTGCCGGTAGCGTTGCTTGGCGTGGCCAATGGTGGCGCCTTTCATGGGGCCTTTCATGGCACCGGGACCGCAGCCGGTGCAGATATCCAGATGCCGTAACGCCAGCTGGTAACCCACGCGCTTGGTGTAGTCGTACTCCTCCTGAGAGATGGAGTGACCGCCCCAGCACACCACCAGCCTGGGGGTGCGGTCCCCATCAAAGGTGCCGGCATTGCGCAGGATATGGAAAACCGCATCGGTAACACCCTGCGCGGATACCAGGTCGTAGCGCGGGTCGCCGGTAATTTCGCTGTTGACGTAAATGATGTCCCGCAGCACCGCAAACAGGTGCTCGGCGATTCCCTGGATCATCTTGCCATCGACGAACGCCGACGCGGGGGCGTTTTTCACCTCCAGTTTGACACTGCGTTCTGTGGGCACCACCGCGATGTCAAAGTCTGCGTACTTTTCCAGCAGCTCCTTGCCGTCATCCATGTAGTTCCCGCAGTTCAGAACGGCGAGGGAGCAATTGCGGAAGGTCTGGTAATGCGGGCCGTGGCTGTGGCGGGTCAGTTTATGAATTTCGTATTTGGACAGGATATCGAACTGTCCGGTGGGGGATACCTGTGCATCAACGAGATCTGTAGACATGCAAGCCTCAAGCGGCGCTGTAAGCTTCTACGGCGCAATCATTGCTGTACAGCTGTTATAACCAAATTATTGATTGCGCTTGCTTTAACCTTACGACACTGGCGGGATTTTGCGCGTCCCGGCGGTGAAATCTGGCGCCAAAATTTCCGGTGTAAGCGTCCAGCCAAACTGCTGGATCAACTGCTGAAAACAGCCCTGGGGCTCGGATTGCAACAGCATGGCCTCGCCGGTTACCGGGTGTTCCAGTTGCAGCCTGTGCGCATGCAGAAGCAATCGGGCGCAGCCAAACTGAGCGGCAAAGAAGTGGTTATGGGTGGACTTCCCGTATTTCGGGCACCCGATCAGCGGGTGCGAAATATGCTTGAAGTGCCGTCGGATCTGGTGGCGACGCCCGGTCTTGAGTTGTACTTCCACCAGTGAGTAGCGACTCGTGGGATATCGATCCACGAGGTAGGGCAGTTCGACGGTACCGAGGCGGCGGAACAGCGTAATCGCGTCCTGGCGGGGCAGCTCACTTTTGGGGCGTTTGCGCTGGTGTTTGAAGTCCGCCACCGGCGGCAGGGGGTGGTCGATTACTCCCTCTTCCGGGCAGTAGCCGCGGCAGACGGCCAGGTAGTGTTTGACCGAGCTGTCGCTGTCCAGTTGTGCCTGCAGGCCCGCCGCGGCCTCGCTGGTTTTACCGAACACGATAACGCCGGAGGTAGGCTTGTCGAGGCGGTGGACCGGGTACAGGTGAGCGCCGGCGAGATCCCGCAGGTACTGGAGCAGGATTCGGTCTTCGTGGGGATCTATCCCCGAACGGTGCACTAGCCAGCCCTCCGGCTTGTAGGCGGCGAGCAGGTGTTCATCCTCAAACAGGATTGTGGGCTCGAGGTGGCTGGTCATGTCGATACGCACCCGGTAACGGCCAATTGGCGACTCACGGCCACGCGTCCAGCGGTGACACATAGACCCAGCGCTTCTTGTTCAGTTTGAACAGGGAGATTTCATGCAGCGCACGTTCCTCACTTCCAGCACCTCCTTCGCGCTCGTCACTGAACCACGCCTTGAATTCGACGATGGACTTTTTCAGCCCCTGTTTACTCTTGATGACTTCCAGTCTGGTCCAGCGCGTCTGCAGGTCATTGCTGTCCAGCTCGGGGCAGGTGTCGGGGTGCCAGGTCTTGCGCAGGTAGGGGAGGTTGCCGGTCACGTAAGCACTGTAGCGGCTGCGCATCAGCGCCTCGGCGGTGTTGGGATAGGCCTTGCCGGAGAGATAGATCTCACAACACTGGCTGAATGGCTTGCCGGAGCAGCAGTAACAGGAGGCTGACATGGTCGTTGAGGGGGTCCGTACTTCGTGGGCGTGGAATGGCTGGGGGTATGATAACAGCGGAAGGGGGGAACTGGCTGGTCAAACATTCTGGTTAAACAAGGCAAGGAAACAGGCGCCGCAGCTGCTAGTCTCAAGGGAGTAGTGGGCACTTTTCAGGTGTTGAGATGAGTCGCTGTAATCGAATTCCCGGAGCCATCAGCGTTGGTACGCTGATTGCCGGGGTACTGATCGCTGCCGGGTACGCCCTGGCGCAGACGGAAGATCCCGGCCAGACGCAATTGGGGGGTGGGCAGAGCCCGTATCTGAGTTTCTGTCAGGAGCGATTCTACGAGGAGGATGACGGGCTGATACGCTGCAATTGGGCGGTCAATTTCAACTACGCGTGTTTTGTCTCCTACCCGTCCAACAAGGTCATCCAGCTCGGATCAAAGATTACCGAACCGGAAGTGGTGGGGGAGTGCGACAGCGGTGAAAAAGTCATCAAGATCATGCATTACTAGCGGCTGATCGATTTGCCATTCCATGTCTCCCATTCATCCACCGCAGACTCAGGATGGTGCTGCCTGTAGATGCCCTTCAGACAGCATGTCAGTGATTTTCCGCTGCAGCTGATCGTAGGTGAAGGGTTTCTTCAGGCAGTCGAGGATTCCGTCTTCGACAATTTCCTGTACCTTACTTTCCACACTGTACCCGGTGGCCAGCATGGCTTTGATATCCGGGTTGATCTGCTTCAATTCGGCAAACAACTGCTGGCCGTCCATATGCGGCATGATCATGTCCAGTAGCACCAGGTCAATTTCCGCATAATTATGCCCATAGAATGCGATGGCTTCACTGGCGGTGGCGAAGGTGTCCACGTGGTGGCCGTGCATTTCAAACAGGGTTTTCGAGTAACTGCGTACGATTGCTTCGTCGTCCACGACCATCATGCGAATGGGCCGTTCCGGTATCTCGTTGTCCTGTTTGTTTTTCAGGTGTTTGCTGCAATCCTTGCTGATGGGCAGGTAGAGATCAAAGCTACTGCCTTTGCCGATTTCGGATCGACACTGGATGGCGCCCCGGTGCATGTGAGTGGTGCCGTAAACTGCGGCTAGTCCCAATCCGGCACCGCGCCCGCTGGATTTGGTGGTGAAAAACGGCTCGAAAATTCTCTGGCGGACTTCTTCCGTCATACCCATTCCGTTGTCACTTACATGGATCTGCAGATACTGGCCCGGCTCCAGCTGAAAGTCGGAGATCGCCAGGGGCTCGTTCACGGTAATATTGCGGGTACTGAATTCCAGCACACCTCCTGAGGGCATGGCATCTTTCGCGTTGATTCCCAGATTCAGCAGGGCACTCTTCAATTGCGCGGAATCCCCTTTGATATGGGGCAGCCCTGCCGACAGCTGTTGTCGGATGACGATTCTGCGATCAATGGTGCGTTTGAGCATGGCGCACACGTCGCGCACGATATCGTGGGTATTGCAGTCGTTGAGCTGGTAGGAACCTTTGCGGGCAAAGGTGAGCAGTTGCTTGGTAAGTTCCGCGGCGTGGTGTGCCGTGGTAAGGATCTGGCTGGCGTACTGTGCAATCTTTTTATCGACGGTCATCTGGTGAATGACTTCGGCAAAGCCTGCAATACCGTGCACCATATTGTTGAAGTCGTGGGCGATCCCCCCGGCGAGCTCACCGATGGCCTGCATTTTCTGGGCCTGACGCAATTCTTCTTCCAGCTGTCGCTGTTTGGTGATGTCGCTGCCGATACTGAGTACACCGATGGCGTTACCTGTGTCATCGGTGAGGATTTTATTGGTCCAGGCTACCCAGACGCGAGAGCCGTCCTTGGTAATGTTTTCATTGACGTTGTAGCGGTGTTCGTTGGGGTGATTGCAGATATGGTCCATCAGAGGGCGCAGATCGCGGCCGGTGCTTTCACTCTCGGGGACGATAGTCCCAACCACGTGTTTACCGATGATCTCTTCTTCGCTGAATCCAAAAAAATTCTGCGCATACTCGTTGAAGAAGCTGATGACACCGTTTTTATCCCAACGCAGGATGATGGAGTTGGCGTGTTCCACCAGTTCCCGGTAGCGCTCCTCACTTTTGCGCAGTGCTTCGTATACTTCTCGCGAATCTCCCTGTAAACCGGGTTGTCCAGTGTGCACCGCAGGCTGAGTTGCGCCTGTATTTATTGGTTTTTCCATCCGCCCATCCTGGATTCAAGGAGAGAATCTAAATTGCATCATGGTGGTTTGCCCTTGTCTAGGGCGGGTTCTCGTGCATTCTGTGACCTGCAGCGCAAATAGAATTCACTGGGCAGTACCAGTTGGCAGACTGGCGGATTCCTGAATTGCTGATAGCATGGGATCTGTTTATGAAAATTTCCTAATAACAGTAAAACAAGTAGGAGGGGCGATGCGGCCAGCTCTGGAATCGACAAAGGTGGTGCGACGTCTGTTGGCAACGGCCTGCAGTGCAGCTATGGCACTGACATTGACTGCCTGCGGGGGAGATGACGAAGCCAAGTCAAAAGGGGCTGATTTTTCCCGGCAGGATGCTTTCCCCTCTACTTATAAAGCGGACGAAGCCGGTCCGGTCCTGATTCGTGGTGCTACGCTGCTGACCGGCACTGGGGAGCAGTTGAACAAGACCGATGTGCTGCTGAAGGACGGAAAAATCGCAGCGGTTGGTGAAGAGCTGAAAGTGCCCAAAAAAGGCATGGTGGTGGAAGGTGCCGGTAAATGGGTAACCCCGGGTATTATCGATGTTCACTCCCACCTGGGCGACTATCCGGCGCCGGCCATTGAATCCTCCCAGGACGGCAACGAGATGACTGCACCGAACACCGCACAGGTGTGGGCCGAGCACTCGGTGTGGACCCAGGATCCCCAGTTCGCACTGGCACTTGCGGGAGGCGTTACCACGCTGCAGATCCTGCCGGGTTCAGCCAACCTGTTTGGCGGCCGCGGGGTGACCCTCAAGAATGTACCCGGGCGCAGTGTGCAGGATATGAAATTTCCCGGTGCGCCCTACGGCTTGAAAATGGCCTGCGGCGAGAACCCGAAACGCGTATATGGCGGCAAGGGCACCTTGCCCTCCACGCGTATGGGAAATGTGGCGGGCTATCGACAGGCCTGGATCTCCGCAGCCGCCTACCGCGACAAGTGGGAAAGTTACCACGAGAACGGCGGTGAGGAGCCGGAGCGGGACCTGCAGATGGAGACCCTGGCGGGGGTATTAAACGGCGATATCCTGGTGCATAACCACTGCTATCGCGGTGAGGAAATGGCCATCATGATGGACATTGCCAAGGAGTTCGATTTCCAGATCTCCACCTTCCACCACGCGGTCGAGGCCTACAAGGTGGCAGATCTGCTCGCCGAAAACAAAGTGTGTGCAGCGATGTGGGCAGACTGGTGGGGCTTCAAACACGAAGCCTTTGATATGACCGAAGCCAATATCGCTATCGTCGACCAGGCCAAGGCCTGCGCCATGATCCATTCGGATTCCGCCATCGGTATCCAGCACCTCAATGAAGAAACCGCCAAAGCCATGCTCGCTGGTCAGCGCGCCGGCTTCCATATTGAACCCCGCCATGCGGTGGCCTGGATGACCCTGAACCCTGCGCGCGCGCTCGGCGTCGATGAAGTTACCGGCAGCCTGGAGAAAGGCAAGATGGCCGATGTGGTGGTCTGGTCCGGCAACCCATTCAGTGTGTACAGCAAAGCGGAAAAAGTGTTTATCGACGGTGTGCTGATGTACGACCGGGACAACCCCGAGCGACAGCCGCACAGTGATTTTGAACTGGGTATTCTCAACGCGGAAGGCGAACGCCTGCCGGAAGGAGGGCAGCGCTAATGGGTATTAAGCAGGCATTCAAAATTGGCGCCGTCGCCTCTCTGGTTTCTGCGGTGGTTGCTGTACCACTGGCAACTGCACAGACACTGCTCATCAAGGACGCCAAGGTTATCACCCTGGGCGATCAGGGCACCCTGCAGATGGGGGACCTGCTGGTAAAAGACGGGCGTATCGAGCAGGTGGCCGAAGACCTCGGTAATCTGAATGCAGACCTGGTTATCGACGGCCGCGGCAAGGTGGTGACCCCGGGCATCATTGCCCCGAGCAGTGAACTGGGGCTTACCGAAATCGGCGCGGCAGCTTCCACCAACGACAGCGCGATCGAGGACGTATCCATCGGTGCCGGGTTCAATCCATCGGTGGCTTTTAACCCGCACTCTACCCTGATCCCCTTCAATCGCGCCGGCGGCGTCACCCGCGCAGTTGTGGTACCGAGCAGCCAGGAGAAGATATTTGCCGGGCAGGGATTCGCTATCAAGCTCACCGGTGAATTCGACAGTATTATCAACGATGCGCTGGTGCAGAAAGTCTATTTCGGCGAGTACGGGGCGGAGCTGGCAGGCGGCAGTCGGGCCCGGGCCTATGCGCAGATTGAAGGCGCCCTGGCGCAGGCGAAAGAATATGCCGATAACCGCGATGCTATCCGTCGCGGAGAGTGGCGCGAACTGGATTATTCCATTGATGATCTTGAATCCCTGCAGCCACTGTTGACGGGAGAGCAGCCCCTATTGATCACGGCGAACCGGGCCAGTGATATCCTGCAATTACTCGCGCTTGCAGAGCAGTACAAACTGAAACTGATTGTGGAGGGCGCTGCCGAGGGCTGGATGGTGGCTGAGCAACTGGCTTCAGCACGGGTACCTGTGATCGTGGATGTCATGGGGAATTCCCCGGATGCCTTTGAGAAACTGGGCGCGCGTATGGATAACGCAGCGCTGTTGCAAAAGGCGGGTGTGACGGTGGTGATCAGTGGGCCAGGTTACGCTGGGTCCCACAACAGCTATCTGTCACGACAGGGGGCGGGCAATGCGGTGGCGTATGGCCTGCCCTTTGAAGAAGGGGTGCGTGCGATCACCGCCAACGCGGCTTCGGTATTCGGCCTCGAGGGCGGTGTGCTGGCACCGGGCGGCGTCGCCGACCTGGTATTGTGGAGCGGAGATCCCCTCGAGGTCACCAGCTACGCAGAGCTGGTGGTGATTGATGGCAAGCCACAATCCCTGGTGAACCGCTCGACGCGCCTGCGCGACCGTTATCTGCATCCACAGTCCGGTACCGGACACGGTTACAAAAAATAACGATCAATCCGAAAAAACGTTAACAGGAGTTTCAAGCGAAATGGTGAGCATATGTTGAGTATTGATGTAACCGCACTTTACGCAGGACTTTGTGCGCTGCTGGTCATAGCCCTGGCGTTCAAGGTGGTCGCGTTTCGTCGCGGCAAGAAAGTGGGGTTGGGGACGGGCGGCGACAAGCAGGGGGAGATCGCGGTGCGGATCCACGCCAACGCGGTCGAATATATCCCGCTGGCCCTGATCCTGATGTTGATTGCGGAAATCAACGGCCTGTCTCATCTGTGGCTGCACTGCCTGGGCGCTGCGCTGTTATTTGGCCGTCTGTTGCATGCAATCGGCCTGTCTGCGGGTAGCGGCGGCTATCACCCCGGTCGTTTTATCGGCACCTCGTTGACCTGGCTGGTCATTATCATCCTCGCGGTGATCGATATAAGTGCAGTGTTCTAAACCAGCTATTCCGGCTGAACGCGCCAGGCAGAGACTGCCTGGCGCAGTATAAAAAAAGCCCGGCAAGCCGGGCAGAGTACAGGGATGGAATTTCTGGGGAATATGCGCAACCGGTGGGGGCGCCGGTTGCGCGAGCTGCCAGAATTACTGGTTGGCAGCGAGCGGGGTGACGTTTTCACCACTGTTATCTGATTGCTCGCTGGTTTCTTCTGCGGCGAGCAGTTCTTCCGGCTTGCCTTTACAGGCCTTGGCCAGCACTTCGCGACGCTTGGCGAGCATCAGGCCGATTTCTTCGCTGGCTTCTTCCGAAACGCCTTCAATATTGCGCTCGATCAGCGCAGTAATATTGGCAGCCAGTTCCAGCATCTTGTCGTGTTCTTCGGCATCTTTTTTGTTGTCGAACATGGCTCCGTCTCTATCGCATTTCCAAACCGCTACTACCGCCATAATGGCCTCCTGTTGTCTTATACAGTGATTCCGGGCTGAATCCGGACAATAACCGTAAATTGTTATTGAGTTGGATGAATGTACAGTATCTGTATGCCTGTCCAGTGTCAACCGTCAAATCTGCCACAGCAGACGACCGGCGAGGGCAATCAGCAGAATGCCGAACAGCTGCTGCAGGCGATGGCTCCAGCGCCCGGGGCGCATGCCCCTGCGGCGGCCAAAGTAGATGGCCGCACTGACCAGCAAATACCAGAGTGTATCGATACCTGCGGCCACACCGGCCATGGCGAACTTGGTGGCCGTGGCCTGCTCGGCACCGACAAACTGGCTGAACAGGGCTGCGAAAAACAGCGCCACCTTGGGATTGAACAGGGCGATCCCGAAGCCTTGTGCTGCGGCTGCAGCAATGGATTGACGGGGGACGTCGGTCTCCGAAGTCGCCGCGTCAGACGCCTTTGGCGCGGGCGCGCGTATGGACTTCCAGCCCAGATACACTAGAAACAGGGCGCCGCCCCATTGCAGGCCGGTGAACAGTACCGGGGAATTCGTCAGCACCAGGCTTAGTCCCAGGGCCGTCAGCAGCGCGTAACCGCCAATGCCGGCACCGTGGGCGATGGCGCAGGCGGCCCCGTGGGCAAAACCGGTGCTGGCATTGCGCACCACGATCAACAGGCTCGGCCCCGGGGACATGGCACCCAGGGCACAGACGCCAGCGAGAGAAAGCCAGGCTAACCAGTCCATTAAAAACCACCCCCGCTGTCCAGCCATTCCTGCTCTTGCGGAGTGTTCTCTCGGCCGAGCGCGGCGTTGCGGTGGGGGTAGCGTCCGAACTGCTCGATGACTTTCTGGTGGGCCACGGCAAAGCGATAGTAGTCCCCGGCCAGCTTGGCGGCCTGCGGGCCGGCGTTGTCCTCGCTGTAATCCGTGCGCAACTGGTCGAAGTAGGCCACCGACTGGGCCTGTACCTCAGCCAGCTCCGAGTGCTCCAGTGGCATGCCGGCAAATGCGCGCTGGTGCAGCCCCAGCTTGCACTGGTGATTGTTGCGAATCATTGCCTGGGTGATCTCCAGCGCAATCGGGTCTCCGGCGAAGGCTTTGGGCGAACCTCGGTAGATATTGCGGGTGAACTGGTCGCAGAGAAGGACCAGGGCCAACTGGCCTTCGGCGGTGTCGCTCCAGCTGACCAGCTCCCCAGCCAGTGCTGCGTCGATGGCCTTTTCGAAACGATTGCGGATCTCACGGTCAAATTCGTCATTGCGTTGGAACCAGCGGGCGCGCTGTTGCTCCGGGGTTTCTCCGTCCAGCGCAGGGCTGCCGAACCAGAAAGAGAGAATGTCGGCAGGGTGGGTGATTGAGGTGACGGTGAGCGCGTCTGAAGTCATGAATACCCCGTTTATGGCTATGTTGCGGCGATTGACCGGCCTCAGGCCCGGTCACCTGCCTGGCAGATCGGTCGTGATTCCGGGCCCGCTGAATTATTTGCGCCGGCTTTGCATCCAAAGGGCGCATCTCCGGCGTCCATCAGGGGAAGGGTAAAGCCCGGCCAAGTCACAGTCAGTAAGGTAACCCGGATTGTGCCCCTGATACAGGGTGCTCGAAAAAGGTACACTCTGACGCGAGAAAGGTCCCGGGTCCCTGCAAGGGGCCAGTTTACCTCGGGTCAGACTAGTAAGAGCGAGATAACACCAATGAGAGCGAAAGAATCAATTGTGCGTAACCGACTGCCCGGCTGGGCGCTCGCGATCGCAGCGACCCTGGCGATGGGAGTCTCTGGCACTTTGCTGGCACAGGAGGACGCCGTAGCGCCGCAGCCACCCGAGCCGCCGGCCCCCGCGGTGGCGCCGGAGCCTCCTGCGAAGGACAAGGTGACCAAACAGGTGCGGATTCTGCGCCAGGAAGATGGCCGCCTGCGGATTCATACGCGGGATGAGCACGGCGAGAGCGCTAATGTGGAGATCGACCTCGGCGAGGAGTTTGGCGGTGCAGTGACTCGTCGCATCTACGAGCAGCTCGTGGAGAAAGGTGTGCTCGACGACACGGGAGTGGTCGTCGAAGAGGCGCTGGAGTCGGTGCCGCGCAATATCAGCATCGGGATCAATGCCGATATGGAACGGGCCGAGCGCGCTAAGGAACGTGCCGAGCGTATGCACGAGCGCACCCACGAAATCCACGTGTCACAAGAGCGCGGTGGTCGCTCCAGGGGGCCGGATATGGACTGGCTGATCGGGATTGTCGCGATTCTCGCGGTCTTTGGTACCCCGATCCTGATCGTGTGGCTGGTGACGCGCAACAGCTATCGCAAGAAGCAACTGGTGATGGAAAACATCAACCGTATGGTGTCTGAGGGACGCGATATCCCGCCGGAACTGCTGGATGCCCTGGATGGTCAGAGCACGGCTACCACCAAGGACCGGGGGATCACCCTGATTGCCATCGGCGCCGCGATCTTTATCTGGCTGTCTGCCTCAGCGGGTGTTGGTGTCGGTAGTCTCGGGTTGATCCCCCTGTTTATCGGGATCGCCCGCTATATCAACTGGAAGCACGACCAACAGCAAGCGGGTTAAGGACAGCCATCCATGGACCTCAATGATGAGGATCTGATCAAGCGCGTCGTCGACGACGGGGACCAGCGGGCCTACGCCCAGCTGGTTCGTCGCTATCAGTCACAGCTGCGTTTCTCGCTCCGCCAGCTGTGCAATGGCGACCAGGGACTCGCCGACGACATGGCGCAAGAGGCTTTTATCAAGGCCTACAAGGCGCTGCCTGCGTTTCGTGGGGATGCGCGTTTCAGTACCTGGTTGTACCGCATCGCCTACAATCTGGTCATGAGCCACAAGCGCAAGAATGCACCAGATGTGGATCAGGAGGCAGTGGACCGCGCGCAAGCCCAGGAGAGTGTCGAAGAAGCACAGCAGTTGGGTATGGCCAGGGATCTGAATTCGGCAATGGGGGAATTGAGTGACGCCCAGAGACAGGCGGTGCATCTGTGTATGCAGCGCGGCTTTTCACACGAGGAAGCGGCCACTATTATGAAGTTGCCGCTGGGCACGGTAAAATCCCACGTAAATCGCGCAAGGGCCAAATTGCAGACTCTACTGCAGGCCTGGCGAGAGGAGGTAGCCAGTGGCTGATTCCCGAAATTCGAACAGTGATACTGCAGGTATTACAGGTATGGTAATTACAGACGGTGTTGTAAGGCCCGCTCCCGATACGTTTGGGGGTGATGAGCCGGACTTTGACACCTGGTTGTCTCAGCAATTGCAGTTCAATGAGCCACACCTGGACAATGACGGCTTCTGCGAACGGGTGATGGCGGAGTTGCCGCCGGCGCCGGCCAAGCGGGCTGAGCGCAGGGCGAACCGCTACCAGTACGGCGCAGTGGTTGCGGCCTCGGCGATAGTCTGTTGGCAGTTTCCCCTGGAAGAAGTCCTCACCGTGATGGCTGCGCAGAGCATCAGTCTCTACAGCCTGGTGGGAATTGGTATTGTCAGCTCCATGGCCGCCATGACCGGGGGCATCCTGGCTGCACGCCGCGGCTAGCGCCCGCTAGCCCTGTCCTGTTTCTGCGGGCCGGTGATTCCACCGGCCCGCACTTTCCCTTTGATCTCACTTCCTGCGCATCAGCGCTGATATTGCCCCAGCTGAATGTTCCCCTGCTTGCTGACCCGGATCGCCGGCAGGATGGACCGCTGCAGGCCCAGCTTCGCCTCCAGCTCGTAGGGCACTGTGTTCCCCTGTAGTCGAAGCAACTCTGCGGCCGCCATAAATGACCCCATCAGATTTGCTGACGCGTCGACACTGATCGCCTGCTGACCGTAGGCGGGAATCACCGGCAGGTTGCTGGAGGTGCCGGTGACCACTTTGTGGCCGGCCAGCTTCAGGGTGTAGTAGAGGCCGGACAGGGCGAGCTCGCTATTGTTAGGGTTGAATACACGCAAGTGGATACGAAAGCGCAGATCGCCACTGTGGTTGTTGGGCAGGGGTTCCAGTGCAGTTACCTGTACCTCCGGCTTTTCAAAGTCTGGCGACAGTACGGCGCACCCAGGGAGCACCGCCAGCGGGAGCAGCAGGAGGAGGGCAGCCCACAACCGCTTGCCCGTTGCCGGGGAGTTTCCGGGCTGCTGGCGATTGCGAAGCCGTTTGCGGGACAGGGTGTGAAATGAGTGACGGAGCGAGTAAATCAAGCGGGTTCCCCTCGAGTAGCATGGTCAGTAGATGGGCAGTTTGGCGGTCAATTAGACGCCGGTACAATTTTTCTTAAACAAAGGTTATTCTGAATCGACGCGATCCTCACGGAATTTTTGTTGCCCCAGTTCACATGTGGCACGAACTTTTTCCGAAGATGGTGCCCACCGATAGACAGCTGTGGCAGCAGTGGGTTCAACCCCGGAATCTTTCGGGCTTCGTGCTGTAAATGTTCGCGATGCCCTGGGGAAATGGGCCGACGGGATAGAACTATACTGAGGTCGAAAATTGACCTCTATCGTCAAGGTGACGTATAGCCGAAACGAAGACAAAGGAGTGTCTTGTGGAGTTTGCTGAGCTTCAATCGGACCTTCAGCAGTGGATGCGCGATGCGGTCAGGCGAGGCCAGAGCCAGTCCGCGATGATTGATGCGCTGCTGAAGGCGGGATATCAAACATCCATTGCGGATGCAGTGGAGCAGTGTATTGCTGACTATCGGGCGGCGCAGCCCGCTACTCGGCAACCTTTAGTGTCCGGCGGAGGGGTAGACACCACAAGTGCCCCCGGCGCTACCGGCAAGTCGGATGACGGAGAGCGCTTTCGCCTGTTTGAGCCCACCAAGAACCTCTACGACCTTGGCGATCGCCAGGTAGAAGTCCTGCTTTCGATCAAGCAACCCAATATCGTGATGTTCGGCAGTCTGTTATCGGATATCGAGTGCGACGCGCTGATCGAGATGTCGCGGGCAAAGCTCACCCCCTCCCGTGTAGTTAACGCCGATCGCGGCACCTATGACGTGGAAGCGGCGCGCACCAGTTCCGGAACCTATTACCGGCCAGGCGCCAATCCACTGATCGCAGGTATCGAATCCCGTATTGAACGGCTGTTGGGGATACCGGCAAGCCGCGGTGAGTCGATGCAGATCCTGCACTATGAGCCGGGTGCCGAATACCGACCACATTTCGATTACTTCAATCCCGAGAGAGCGGGTAACCAGCGGGTGTTGTCCAGGGGCGGGCAGCGCGTTGGTACCATGATCATGTATCTGAATGATGTAGAGGCGGGGGGATCGACGGTGTTTCCGCGGGTCTCGCTGGATGTTCTCCCCAGAAAGGGTTGCGGGCTGTTTTTCTCTTACGCCAACGAGCACGGGGAGCTGGACCAGCGAACGCTACATGGAGGGAGTCCCGTCATTGCTGGTGAGAAGTGGATCGCCACCAAGTGGCTGAGGCTCGAGGACTATGTGTGTGACGAGGCGTGAATTACCCGCCCCGACCTGAATGCCCCCGGCTGGCAATTTGCTAGGCTGGTACAAGTTCGACTGAATCTGAGCGCGACTGTAACCGGCCATGTTTGTGACCCGCCTTTCTTTGTCTGCTTCCGATCTGCTCTCCACTGGCGGGTCGATACAGTCCAATCCCACTCTGCCAGTAGACACTGATAAGGCGAAAGAGCTGGCGGAATCGCTGGAGCTTGCCAAGGCCGATCCATCCTCGCTGAGCAGTGTGGTGGAAACAGTGATGGCTTCCCTGAGCAATATCTGGGAAGGGTTTCTCGCGCATATTCCATTCTTTATTGCCAGTGTTTTGATGCTGGTGGTGACCTGGGGAATCGCTACCGTAGCGGGAAAATTTGCCCGCCGATTTGCAAGAAAGACTACCCCGCGTCCGTCCCTGCAAGATCTGATGGTTCGTCTGACCAGAATCTTTATCTGGCTGATCGGGCTACTGTTTACCGCCATGGTGTTATTTCCTGGTTTGACCCCCGCCAAGGCGCTGGGAGGGTTGGGGTTGCTATCGGTGGCGGTAGGGTTCGCATTCAAGGATATTTTCGAGAATTTCTTTGCCGGTATCCTGATCCTGTGGCGGTTCCCGTTCGAGGCGGGCGACGTTATCAAGTGTGAGAACGTTGAGGGCAGGGTAGAGGCAGTGGAAGTGCGCAATACCACGATTCGCCGCACCACCGGTGAGCTGGTGATCGTGCCCAACCTGTTCCTGTTCAAAAATCCCTGCGAAATCCTCACCGATCGCAACAAGCGTCGTATCACCATCATTGCCGGTGTCGCCTACGGTGAAGACGTTGCCAGTGCGGTGGAAGTGATCAAGGGGGCGGTTGGCGAGTGCGAAACCGTGCGGGATGACGAGCCGATTCAGGTGTTCCCGCAGGCTTTTGGCGACAGCAGTATCGATATCGAGGTCACCTGGTGGGCGGGCTCGACACCGTTTGAGGAGCGTCGATCCCGGGGCGAGGTGGTCACCGCAGTGAAGCGGGCACTGGATGAAGCCGGTATAGAGATTCCCTTTCCCTACCGCACGCTTACCTTCAAAGAGCCCCTGCCGATTGCGGGTGATCCCACAGAGGCTCCTTCGCAGGGTGAGTAGCGCTCGCGATCAGATGGTGCTGTCCGGCTGATTCTCCGGGCGCGCCTGTTCAAAGGCGGGAAGCTCCGCGCAGGCTTTTGCGATTGTCGCTATGCGGGGAAAGGCATCGAGTGACACGCCGAAACGTTCCGCGTTGTAGATTTGCGGAATCAGGCAGCATTCAAACAGTCCGGGCGTATCACCACCAGCGAAGGTGCCGCCCTGTCCATCCAGCTGGGTTTCCAGCGCTTGAAAGCCGCCGGTAACCCAGTGGCGAATCCACTCCACTTTCTGTTCATCGCTGGCACCCAGTTCCGATTGGATATATTTGAGCACGCGCAGGTTCTGCACCGGCTGGATATCACAGGCGACGTTGTAGGCGAGGGCACGGACACGGGCTCTGCCGAGGGCGTCGTGGGGTAGCAGTGCAGGCTCCGGGTGCTGTTCGTCCAGCCATTCCAGGATGGCGAGGGACTGGGTAAACACATGGCCGCTCTCGATCAATGCGGGAACCAGCCCCTGGGGGTTCAGGCTGCGGTAACGCGCCTCTACTTGTTCCCCTTTCAGCAGGTTTACCGGATGATAGTCGTAGCTAAGTCCTTTGAGGTTCAGTGCGATGCGTACGCGATAGCTGGCGGATGAACGAAAGTAGCCGTGTAGTTCCATAAATGATTCCCTGTATGGAGTGGCCCCGTTACGCCGGGGGTGTCGGGCAAGGGGGCGCGCGAAAAGTGTGAAAATTTGTTGGGGGTGGGTACTTTTACGGGAGGCTCCGGGAGAGCGCGCGCTCAGCGCGCAAATAGTTTTCGTAGAAACCCTCAGAGGGTAACAAAAATGGCGTCAAACGCCGTATAATGCGCGCCCAATCTCGCCTGTAGTTGTACAGGCGTACCCGATGCTTGAAGTTTCATCGGTGGCAGCTACCCAATCCCCAAGGCTGCCAAAAATTTCCTGCAATAGTGGTTACAATTGAAACCAATCTTAGTTACATTTGAAACCTGGTACAACCCGTCCAGCAGCAGGTGAATGGACCGCGATGACAATAGATAATACCAAGAGCGATATCACTGAGTTTTCTGATCCGATCGATGCAGTGCGTCCGGACGATCTGCGCCTGGAGAAATTCCTGCCGTATCGTCTGTCTGTGCTTTCCAACCGGGTCAGTAATGCGATCGCTGATGCCTACAGCGCGCGATTCGATCTGACCATTCCTGCCTGGCGGGTAATGGCCATTCTCGGGCGCTTCCCGAATCTCTCAGCCGCTGAGCTGGTAGAGCGGACGGCAATGGACAAGGTTGCCATCAGTCGCGCCGTTTCCATTCTGATCAAGAATGACTACATCACCCGCAGTGAAGATCTGGCTGACCGTCGTCGCCAGGTGCTGAACCTGTCGGAGCTCGGCCGCGACGTCTACGAACGCATTGTGCCGCTGGCCCAGCAGTACGAAAACGATCTCATGGGGTCGCTGTCCGCGGAGGAGCGCAATCAGCTCGATAGCATTATCGAAAAGCTGATGGCGCGCGCCCAGGATTGGGCCAATCGCGGCCTGATCGACTGATTCCCGAACCTTCTGCCACGCTTCATCCCATAATCACTGAATTGGATTTTACCGACCGGTGCACCCTGCGTAGTGCACCTGCACGAATTACCAGGAGTTACCATGTTTGACCACCTGAGCAGCCTTCCTGCGGATCCCATCCTCGGCCTGCTGGCCACCTACCGCGCCGACGAAAACCCCAACAAGATCGACCTGGGGGTGGGCGTTTATAAAGACGAAGCAGGCCACACCCCGGTTTTGCAAGCGGTAAAAGAGGCCGAAACCCGCCTGCTGCAGAGCGAAGATACCAAGGCCTATGTCGGACCTGCGGGTACACCCGGTTTCAACACCGCCATGCAGGAACTGGTGCTGGGTGCCGGACATGCGGCACTGGTGGGTAATCGGGTGCGTTCCGCCCAGACACCGGGCGGCTGTGGTGCACTGCGTGTGCTGGCAGAGTTTTCCAATCGCGCCAAAGAGGGTGCAACCATCTGGGTGAGCGACCCGACCTGGGCCAACCACGTGCCCCTGCTGGGCAATGCCGGCCTGCAGATCAAGAGCTATCCCTATTACGATCGCGCCACCAGCAGCCTGCAGTTTGATGCCATGGTGGAAACCCTGAAGCAGGTGGGCGAGGGAGATCTCGTTCTGTTCCACGCGTGCTGCCACAACCCCTGCGGTGCGGACCTGAGCCGTGAGCAGTGGAAAGTACTGGCGGAAATGGCACAGAAGCAGGGCTTTACACCGTTTATCGATATGGCGTACCAGGGCTTTGGTGACAGTCTTGATGCGGATGCGTACGGCCTGCGCCTGATGGCAGAATCTGTGCCCGAAATGCTGGTTGCGGCTTCCTGCTCCAAAAATTTCGGTCTCTACCGTGAGCGCGTGGGGCTGGCGATGGTGATTTACAGCGATGCGGCGGCGGCAGATCGCGGCCAGAGCCAGCTGCTGAACGTCGTGCGCGGCAACTATTCCATGCCGCCGAACCACGGTGGTGCCATTGTTGAATCCATCCTTACCGACGCCAGCTTGCGCGCCAACTGGGAAGCAGAGCTGACCGAAATGCGCGAGCGTATCAACAGTCTGCGCAGTGGCGTGGTTGAAAGCCTGCGGGCCGCTGGTGCCGCTGGAGATTTCAGCTTTATCCAGCGGCAGAAGGGCATGTTCTCATTCTTGGGAATTACTCCGGAGCAGGTGCAAAAGCTACAGCAGGATTATTCCATTTATATGGTAGATTCCAGCCGTATCAGCATTGCTGGCCTGAGTCAGGGCAACATGGCGTATTTCTGCAAATCCGTGGCAGAGGTACTGGAGTCCTGATGGCAGTCGCGGCGACAGTCGCGAAATGCCAGTAAAGTGCGCTGCTGAATTGCAGCGCACTGGTGTAACTATTTTGATGTAGAGCCGAAAATGGAAGTTGAGGTAGAAAAGCCCGTGTCAGAGCCCCTAGTCAAACCCTGGGATCCCGCCAGCTGGCGCAAATTGCAGGCGCACCAGCAGCCCAAGTATCCGCAGGCGGCAGCGGTTGAGTCAGTTGAGCAGCAGCTGGCCAGTTATCCGCCGCTGGTATTTGCCCAGGAGGCCAGAGATTTACGCAGCCACCTGGCTGACGTGGCTCAGGGGAAAGCATTTTTACTACAGGGTGGGGATTGCGCGGAATCTTTTGCGGATTTCAATGCGAACCGGATTCGTGACACTTTCAAGGTGTTGTTGCAAATGGCGGTGGTGCTTACCTTTGCCGGCAGTCTGCCAGTGGTGAAAGTGGCGCGCATGGCCGGGCAGTATGCAAAGCCGCGTTCTGCGGACATGGAAAGCGTGGATGGTGTCGAGCTGCCAAGTTATCGCGGTGACATCATCAACGGCATCGACTTTACCGCTGAAGCCCGGGTGCCGGATCCCCAGCGGATGCTGACTGCCTACAATCAGTCTGCCGCAACCCTCAACCTGCTGCGCGCTTTTGCCCAGGGTGGGCTTGCGGATCTGCACCAGGTACACGCCTGGAACCTGAGTTTCCTGGAAAACAATCCGCAGCGGGATCGCTACGCGCAGCTGGCTGAGCGTCTGCAGGACGCGCTGGAATTCATGGCGGTTTGCGGGGTGAACTCGTCAAATACACCGGCCATCCGCGAGACCACGCTGTACACCTCCCATGAGGCATTGCTGCTGAATTACGAGCAGGCACTCACGCGTACCGACAGTCTCACCGGCAAGTGGTACGACTGCTCCGCACACATGCTGTGGATCGGCGAGCGCACGCGCCAGCTGGATGCCGCGCATATCGAGTTTCTTTCCGGAGTCTGGAATCCCATCGGTGTCAAAGTTGGCCCCGGTATGGATACCGATGAGCTGATCCGCCTGATCGACCGCCTGAACCCGAACAACGAGCCCGGGCGATTGACTCTGATTACCCGCATGGGCGCCGACACCCTGGGTGACAAATTGCCCGCTCTGGTGCGCGCCGTGGAGAGGGAAGGGCGCTCCGTTGTATGGAGTACCGACCCCATGCACGGCAATACCGAGAAAGCATCCAGCGGTTTCAAGACCCGCAACTTCGATAATATCCTGCGGGAAATTCGTGACTTCTTTGCGGTGCACCGCGCCGAAGGTACGCATCCGGGCGGTATTCACCTGGAGATGACCGGACAGCACGTGACCGAATGCACCGGCGGCGCGTGGAAGATCTCTGATGCCGATCTGGCCAGCTGTTACCGCACCCAGTGCGACCCGCGGCTGAATGCGGATCAGGTCCTTGAGCTGGCTTTCTGTATTTCCGAAATGCTGCGTGACGGGCGTAACGGCGGCAATTAATCGGGCCGCACTCAGTAATATCCACCGAACAGGGAGATCGGGATGTATCAGTTATTTATCGGCAACAAAAATTATTCATCCTGGTCTCTGCGCCCGTGGCTGCTTGCGACCGAACTGGACATTCCCTTTGAAGAGCAGCTGGTGCCCTTCGACGAGGGCGGCAGCTGGAACAAATTCCGCAAGTTTTCCCCCACCGGCCTGGTGCCCTGTCTGGTCGATGGCGATACCACCGTGTGGGATTCCCTTGCCATCACCGAGTATCTCTACGAATCCCATCCCGCAGTCTGGCCTGAAGACAAGCAGGCGAGGGCCTGGGCGCGTTGTGCGGCTGCGGAGATGCACGCCGGATTCTTCGCGCTGCGCAATCAGTGCAGCATGAGCTGCGGGGTCACCGTTGCTCTCAAAGAGGTGGATCAGGCTCTGCAGAAAGACCTGGATCGAATTGAGGAGCTGTGGAAGCAGGGTTTATCGCGGTTCGGTGGCCCATTTCTGGCGGGGCAGGGGTTCACCGCCGTGGACGCATTCTTTGCACCGGTAGTAATCCGCATTACCGGTTACCAGCTCTCTCTGGGGCGCGAGGCAATGGATTATTGCCAGAGAATCCTCGCACTTCCCGCTGTGCAGTCCTGGATTGAAGCGGCTCTGGATGAGCCCTGGCGGGAGACAGAGCACGAAGAAGAATTACTCGCGGTTGGCAGTGTCGTAGAGGACCGGCGCCGGGCCTGATGGCCCGGTTGTATCTATTGCGCCGCGGACGCGCATGAATCTTCCGCTCCTTAATCTCTCCACTCCTCAATCCCTCTGGTCCCTGGTTCCACAACTCCCCTTAAGCATTCCTCATTCGACGGTTTCCCGCAGCGCGCAGTCTGCTGCGGGTTCTGCATCTGCATTGAAACTATGCACTTATTAAGTCGTTATCAAATGGCGCAAAAAATGCCATCTCGCCAAATCCTCCGAAAGGTTGATCAGCGGTGGGGGATAGTGCTGCGGGCAATGCACTTCGCGACAGGAAGTTTTGGGGTGGTGCGCAGTGCATAGCGGGATCTAGCACCCCGCGGTACACTCCGGGCACTCATAATTCTAATTAAGCAAACTACTAGAGGATCGAGTCGATGCGTCAAACACTGATCGCGATGTCCATCGCTGCTGCCCTGGCAACGGTTGCCGGTTGCAGTAAAGAGCCCGAACAAGTCCAGGCCGCGAAACCGGCGGAGCAGGTATCCGCTTCTGCAGAAATCGTTGCGGACGTTGCCAAAAGCAATCCCTTGCTGGCGGAGTGGGTAGGCCCATACGGCGGTGTTCCTGCATTCGACAAGATGGATGTGGAAGCCCTCAAGCCAGCCCTGGAATACGGCATGGCCCAGAATCTGGCCGAAATCGACAAGATAGCCAACAATCCGGAAGCGCCGACCTTCGCCAATACCATCGAAGAGATGGAGCGCAGTGGCAAAGCGCTGAGCCAGGTATTCACCTACTGGGGTATCTGGAGTGGCAACATGTCTTCTCCGGAGTTCCGTGCCGTACAGGCGGAAATGGCCCCGAAACTGGCCGCCTTTAACTCCAAGATTATTCAGAACGACAAACTGTTCCAGCGTGTGAAGGCAGTGTTCGAGTCTCGCAACGATTCCGATCTGAACGCCGAGCAGAAGCGCGTTGTCGAGCTGGTGTATGACGAATTCGCGACCAACGGTGCGACCCTGTCTGGTGAAGACAAGAAGCGCTACGCGGAAATCAATAACCGCCTGGCCGAACTGCACACCAAGTTTGCCAACAACGTGCTGGCGGATGAGGAAGGCTACGATATTTTCCTGACCGAAGATCAGCTGGCAGGACTGCCCGAATCTTTCGTCAAAGCGGCTGCCTCCATGGCTGAAGAAAAAGGTCAGAAGGGCAAGTACGCGATCAAGAACACCCGCTCCTCCATGGACCCGTTCCTGACCTACTCCGAAGACCGCGCGCTGCGTGAGAAGGTGTGGACCAACTACTACAGCCGCGGCGACAACGGCGGTGAGCACGACAACAATGCAATCATCGCCGAGATCCTGCAGCTGCGCGATGAGCGTGTAGCATTGCTGGGCTTCGACAACTATGCCCAGTGGCGCCTGCAGAACCGCATGGCGAAGAACCCGGAAAATGCCATCGAGCTGATGGAAGCGGTGTGGCCGGCGGCTGTTGCCCGTGTGCATGAAGAAGTGGCGGATATGCAGGCCGTTGCCGATGCGGAAAAGGCCGGCATCAAGATCAAGCCCTGGGACTACCGCTACTACGCCGAGAAAGTGCGCAAGGCGAAGTACGACCTGAACTCCGATGAAGTGAAGCAGTACCTGCAACTGGATAAGCTGCGTGAAGGCATGTTCTACGTTGCCGGCGAGCTGTTCAATTTCAGCTTTACGCCGGTAGAAGAGGGCAGTGTGCCGGTCTTCCATGAAGACGTTAAAGTCTGGGAAGTGAAAGACAAGACCACCGGTGAGCACATTGGTCTGTGGTACCTGGATCCGTTCGCGCGTTCCGGCAAGCGTTCCGGCGCCTGGGCGAGCATGTATCGCGATCACACCACATTTGATGGCAAGGAAACCGTACTGGCTTCCAACAACTCGAACTTCATCAAGGGTGCACCCGGCGAGCCCGTCCTGGTTAGTTGGGATGATGCAGAGACTTTCTTCCACGAGTTCGGCCACGCTCTGCACTTCCTGGCTTCCAATGTGAGCTACCCGACCCTGAACGGTGGCGTGCGCGATTACACCGAATTCCAGTCCCAGTTGCTGGAGCGCTGGTTGAGCACCGACCCGATCATCGACAACTACCTGGTGCACGCCAAAACTGGCGAGCCGATTCCGGCAGAGCTCGTAGCCAAAATCAAGAAGGCCGCCAACTTCAACCAGGGCTTCGCAACTACCGAATACCTGGCGTCGGCACTGGTCGATATGAAGCTGCACACCACGAATCCTGAGGGTATCGATCCCGACAAGTTTGAGCGTGAAACCCTGGATGCATTGGGTATGCCGTCTGAGCTGGTGATGCGTCACCGCACGCCGCACTTCGGACACATCTTCTCCGGTGAAGGTTACTCCGCGGGTTACTACGGCTACATGTGGGCGGATGTGCTGACCTCCGACGCTTCTGAAGCATTTGCCGAAGCCGAAGGTGGTTTCTACGATAAGGAAGTGGCCGGCAAGCTGGTGAAGTACCTGTTTGCACCGCGTAACGCAATGGATCCGGCTGAAGCCTATCGAAAATTCCGCGGCCGTGATGCGGGCATCGAACCGCTGATGCGCGACCGCGGTTTCCCGGTGCCGGGCGAGGAAGGCACCGCCGCAGTGACGGGTGAGTAAAAGATAGCCTTATAGCTCAGGTGTAAAATAAAAAGCCGCGCTCCGTTCGGAGTGCGGCTTTTTTTATTCCCTCGCTTCAGATACGGGGGGCAAATACGGATGATATTTGAATGTTATTCGGGTCGCGCGTAAACCTTTTCACCTTCCACCCAGGTTTCCAGTACCTGTGCTTTCCAGATCTCTTGCGGGTCAATCTTGAAAATATCGCGATCTAGTAGAACAAAGTCTGCGAACTTGCCAGGCTCCAGATTGCCGATGAACTGCTCCTGGTGGCTGGCGTAGGCAGCGTCCAGGGTGAAAGAGCGTAGTGCTTCTTCCATTGTCATTGCTTCTTCCACGTGCCAGCCTTTTTCGGGCTGCCCTTGCCGGTCGCGTCGCGTGACTGCGGCGTGTAGTCCGAATAGTGGGTTCACGGGCTCTACCGGGAAATCCGAGCCGGAAGCAATTTTGGTGCCCTGATTGAGGAATTTCCGCCACGCGTAAGCGCCTTCAAGACGCTCTTTCCCGAGGCGATCTCCGGCCATATTCTTGTCGCTGGTTGCGTGCACCGGTTGCATGGAAGCGATCAGGTTCAAAGTGGGAAACTGCTCGATATCCTCCAGCGTCAGAACCTGGGCATGTTCGATGCGGTGGCGGAATGGCTTCTGGTCATTTTCCTTATTCAGTGTATGGAATATATCCAGCACAATGTGGTTTGCGCGATCGCCAATGGCATGCACGTTCACCTGGAACTTGTTGTCCGCGGCCATTTTGATTTGCTTTAGCAGCGCATCCTTCTGGTGGATCAGCAGGCCTTTTTCGCCCGGACGATCATGGTAGGGCTGGAGCAGGGCGGCGCCACGACTGCCCAGCGCTCCGTCGGCATAGACCTTGATACTGCGCACATAGAGCTTTTCATCGGGCGCGCCGACATAACCAGCATCAAGGAGCTCCGGCAGGTGTTTGTCGTCGCCGGAGATCATCGGGTATATGCGTAGCGGGATCGCTTTTTCCGCGGCTAGTTGGCGGTAGGCTTCCAGTGTCTGCTTTTCAACACCAGCGTCGTGGACGCCGGTCAAGCCAAGGGAGAGGGCGAGTTCAAATGCGGTGCCGAGAGCTGCTTTTTCTTCCTGGAGGTCTGGCTGCGGGATTACCCTTTCCAGCAGAGCCATTGCATTGTCCACGAGTACACCCGTCGGCTCGCCGTTTTTATCGCGAATGATCTCGCCGCCTGCGGGCGCCTTTGACTGGCGGGTGATTCCCGCGCGCTCCATTGCCGCGCTGTTGGCCCACCCTGCATGTCCGTCAATACGGCGCAGCCAGATCGGTTGGTCGATATCCAGTGCGTCGAGTTGTTGGCGTGTCGGGAATTGCTTGCCGCGCCACAGGACCTGATTCCATCCGCGTCCGATCAGCCAATCGCCGGATTGTTGATTGCGTGAAAATTGTTTGATCGCATCGAGTGTCTTCGAGAGGTCGAGGTCACGCAGATCCAGTTGCTGCTGCAGTCTTCCCTGTCCCAGAACGTGGCCGTGGGCATCGATTAAACCCGGTAACAGCACCTTGCCGCCGGCATCGACTTTTGTCGCTTGCGGGTATTTTTGACTGAGTGCGGCGAAATCACCGGTGGCCAGTACCTTGCCCTGGTCAAACACCAACGTGTTGAACTGGTTAAGGTCGCGTTCGGTTGTCTGATAACCGGAGAAGTTATGTACGATCGTCGTGGCCTGGAGGTTCCAGGATGCGAGGATAGCGCACACGCCAACGAGGGTATGAGAGAGGCGCATAGTTATTAGCCTTGTAGAAGCGTCTGTCAGAGGGTCGCTCTGATGGTATCAGCGCAACAAGGTGCTGCCAATTTGTCGACTTTCTGCACGTATCGATGTCCCGTCTTAAAACGCAGGTAGAAAGAAGAGTCTGGCTTGCCATGTTTTTTGCTGTCGGCTGGGTCTGATGCGCCGAACGTCAATAGCAGTTGATAGCTATTCTTTACCCTGGCCGACATCGTCTTGCATCGCCGCACGGCGGCAAGTGCAAGTGGGATGTGAGTACTACAGGAAAGGTTCAGCTGTATGTGCTGGGGGCAAATTGTCCAATGCGGTCAAATCCAGTAACGAACAGAGGAGCGTGGAGTAATGGCGCGGTGGTTAATTGTCGCGGGGATTATGCTGACCGGGATTGGTTTGATCTTGCATTATGCGCCGTGGCTGCTGAACTGGTTTGGGCGTTTGCCCGGCGATATCCGTATCGAATCCGGGCGCAGTCGCTTTTATTTCCCTATTACCACGATGATCGTCGTCAGCGTGGTGCTGAGTATCCTTTTGTCCTTGTTCCGACGCTAGTGCGTGTTACTTTTCCAGCAGTTGGTCCAGCGGAAGTTCTGTACGATATCTCACCTGTTTGAGGGAAAAGCTACTCTTGATGTGGTCGATTCCAGGGAGTTCGGTCAGCTTCTTGTCCAGAAACTCCTGGTAAGCATGCAGATTGGGTACCACCACCCGCAACAGATAATCGAAGTCCCCGGTCATCAGGTAACACTCCATCACTTCCGGCCACTGGCCAATGGTGGATTCGAAGTGTTGCAGCTCTTTTTTGACCTGGTGGTTGAGGGTCACCTGAATAAACACGCTCACCGGCAGGCCGACCATATCCGGTTCCAGCAGGGTGACAGCGCGCTTGATAAAGCCTTGTTCGTGCAGATTCTTTACCCGGCGGGAGCAGGGGGAGGGTGACAGGTGAACCTTTTCCGCCAGCTCGATGTTGGGGATGGTCGCATCCTGCTGAAGGATCTCCAGAATGTGTTTGTCGATGGCGTCCAGTAGATAGGCCATATAGTTTCCCGGTGTTCCTGATTCTCTGTAGTTGAGAGTGCCAAATTCAGTGAAATTAAGCGATCTACCGCGGGTCGCGGCACAGGGGAAGAATACATTATGTGACCAAGACATAGCAGAAATTCACTATTCCTGTCCCGCTATAGGCCTGCGGGCGGCCGTCCGGCCAGAAGTTGATAAATATTCTCACCTAATCGCTTTCAGTTATGAATTATTGCAGAAAATTATCCTTGTGTGGTGGATTCTTTCTGCTGTGTGCACTTTTTGTGGTGATTTTGGTATGACCTGCCTGACTTGCCGGTGATAGTTTACTGGCATCAAAACAATAACGCTGGAACTGACACTGCGGGGCACCGCGCACCCGTGTCAGGTACTTGCCAGATATTGCGAGAAGGTCCTAACCGATGGCGATGGTCGAAACTGATCAGGAACTGGGCTTTGACCGGGAGTATTCCCTCAAAGCAGCATTTACCCGAGACTCCGGACGCGTTTTCCTAACCGGTATTGATGCCCTGGTACGCCTGCCCTTGATGCAGAAGCAGTTGGATGAGCAGGCTGGTTTGAATACCGCGGGCTTTATTTCCGGTTACCGCGGTTCTCCCCTCGGCGGTTACGACCAGACGCTGTGGCGCCACAAAAAGCTGCTGGCGGAGCGGGATATCCATTTTGAACCGGGTATCAATGAGGACCTTGGTGCCACCAATATCTGGGGGACCCAGCTGCTGGACCACTATCGCCAGCAGGCGACACGGGATGGGGTCTTCTCCATCTGGTACGGCAAGGGCCACGGCGTGGATCGCAGTGCCGACGTATTCCGCCAGGCAAATATTCAGGGTACTTCCAGGCTCGGCGGCGTGCTTGCCCTCTGTGGTGACGATCACACCGCGGAATCCTCCATGTTCTCCCACAATACCGACCAGATATTCGAGTCGGTCATGATGCCGTTGCTATTTCCCGCGACCATCGATGAATACCTGACCCTCGGCCTTGCGGGGATCGCGTTGTCGCGGTTCTCGGGTTTGTGGGTTGGATTCAAGACGATTACCGAAACCGTGGAATCCGGTGCTTCCATTGTTGTGCCGCCGCTGCCCAACTTTGTCTTGCCGGAATCCTTCCCGATTCCCGCACACGGTCTCAACTACGATCCACACCTGAACTGGCCCGCCGAGCGCATGGAGTACGAACGCCGTATGCTCGAGGAGCGGCTGCCCGCGGCAAAGGCATTCGCTTATGCCAACGGGTTGGACAAAACCATCGTGGATGCTCCACAGAAACGCTTCGGTATCGTCACGGTGGGCAAGGCCCACGGGGATCTGCTGGAAGCGCTGAAACTGCTGGACCTCAGCGAGCGGGATCTGCTCGAAGCGGGTATTTCGATTCACAAGGTGGCCATGAGCTGGCCGCTGGAACCGCGGGGCATGAGTGAGTTTGCCCGTGGTATGGAGCGTGTACTGGTAGTCGAGGAGAAGCGTCCGCTGGTGGAAGACCAGATGAAGAACCTGTTCTACAGCTGGCCGGACAGTGAACGCCCGAAAGTGATCGGCAAGAAAGACCTCGACGGCAATGATTTGCTGCCGGCGATCTGGGGGTTTGGACCCGACCAGGTCGCCAAGGCCATCACCCGCTGGCTGGCGGACACCGAACTGGCGGCGAAACTGATTCCGCTGGCGGAAAAGCTGGGCAGCGGTGTTCTGCAAAAGGCCAGCGGCCTGCTGGCGCGGGAGCCGATTTTCTGTGCCGGATGCCCGCACAACAGTTCCACCAAGTTACCTGAGGGCAGTACCGGCAGTGCGGGCATTGGCTGTCACATCATGGCGCTGGGCAAGGGCCTGCGTACGGATACCTACTCCCATATGGGTGGCGAAGGGGCTCACTGGGTGGGGCTGCACCGCTTCTCCAGCGACAAGCACATCTTCCAGAATATGGGCGACGGTACCTACAACCACTCCGGCCTGCTTGCCATCCGTCAGGCGGTGGCAAGCAAGATCAATATCACCTACAAGATTCTGCTTAACGACGCAGTCGCCATGACCGGTGGTCAGCCCGCGGATGGGGAAGTCACCGTGCCCACGCTGTCCCGTCAGTTGCTGGCAGAGGGCGTGGGTCAGGTTTGCCTGGTGAGCGAAAATCCCGATTACTGGGCTTCCCATCGCAACCTGGTACCGGCAGAGGTCCAGGTCTTCCACCGTGATGACCTCGATGAAGTGCAGCGCAAGCTACGTGATACCGCAGGCGTAACGGCGATTATTTACGAACAGGTTTGCGCAGCGGAAAAGCGTCGCCGTCGCAAGAAAGGGCAGATGGTAGATCCTGCCAAGCGCCTGCTGATCAATCACCGGGTATGTGAGGGCTGTGGCGATTGTAGTGTTCAGTCCAGTTGCATTGCCGTAGAACCACTGGAAACAGAGTTCGGGCGCAAGCGTCAGGTGAATCAATCCAGCTGTAACAAGGATATGCGTTGCGCGGATGGATTTTGTCCCAGCTTTGTCAGTGTGGAAGGCGGCGAACTGAAAAAGCCGGCGCTGAAATCTTTGGCGCAATCGATCGACGAGGCCAGTCAAGGACTGGCCGACGCCCCGAAACCACAACTGGATCAGCCGCTGAGCATTCTGGTGGCAGGTATTGGCGGAAGCGGAGTGCTCACCGTGGCCGCGCTGCTCGGAATGGCGGCCCATCTCGAGGAAAAAGGCAGCACCACGCTGTATTTCACCGGGCTCTCGCAGAAAAATGGCGCGGTGGTTGCTCATGTCAAAGTGGGTAACCGCCCGCAAGATATCACCACGGCTCGTATTCGCGACGGCGCGGCCGACCTGCTGTTGGGTTGCGATATGGTGACTGCGGCCGGGCAGCGTCCCAAATTTGCCAGCGGCAGAATGAAGGCGCTGGTGAATACTGCGGAAGTTCCGGTAGCGGCATTTGTGCGCAACAACGAACTGGCGTTCCCCGCCGATGAAACTGCACAGAGCATTGAGTCTGTGGCTGGGGAATACCACGCGCTGGATGCCAACCGCTACGCGGAAGCGCTGTTTGGCGATACGGTGGCGGCCAATCTGATGATGATGGGTTATGCCTGCCAGCAGGGGCTGTTGCCGGTATCGCAAAATGCCATCGAGCGCGCGGTGGAGTTGAATGGGGTGGCGGTTGAAAACAACCTGCGCGCATTCCGCGCCGGCCGTCTGCTGGTGGAAAACCCGCAGGCCATCGAGCAGCTGCTCAGCCCTGCACAGGTGGTCAAGCTGGTGGAGCCCGAGGAGGGCGTCGACCAGCTGGTGGCGCGCCTGGCCGGAGAGCTGACTGCATACCAGAATGCCGCTTATGCCCGCCGTTTCACCGCGGTGATCGAAAAGTTACACGCCGCCGAACGCAAGCTGATGGCGTCCGGGAGTGCGGTGACCGGAGATACGCTTACCCGCACCGCAGCCCTGAGCCTGTTCAAGGCCATGGCCTACAAGGATGAGTATGAGGTGGCGCGATTGTACAGTGGCGAGGCGTTCCAGCGTCAGCTGCGCGAAACCTTCAGCGGTGACTACAAACTGAAATTCCTGATGGCGCCGCCGCTGCTTGCGCGTCCGGATTCAAGTGGGCGCATTCGCAAAATCGCCCTTGGGCCCTGGCTGGCCAAGTTGTTACCAATGCTCGCCAGGGGCAAGGTCTTGCGCGGTACCCCGCTGGATGTGTTCGGCTATACCCAGGAGCGTCGTCAGGAGCGCAGCTGGGCGCGGGAAGTGCGTCAGTCCGTGCTGGACGTGGCTGCAGGTCTGGGCACTGGCAACAGGGAGCTTGCCGCGGAGCTGTTGGCACTGCCGCAACAGGTGCGGGGCTTTGGCCATGTGCGTGCGGCAAAGCTGGACGCGGTGCGCGAGCGCTGGGATACCCTGCGCAGTCGCTTCCAGCGCAATGGCAGCAGTGGTAGTGGCGTTGAACTGGCAGAGATGAATTAACGCGAATGCAATAAAAAATCCCGGGTAGACCCCGGGATTTTTTTTGCCTGCTGAATTTCTTGACTCGCGGCTACTGCGGCCGGAAAGAGAGAAACGGGTTGACCAGTTTTCCCATCAGCCCGGTCAGTGCCACCGGTGCCTCTACCACGGACAGGCACAGGCATTCGTGATCCTGGGTGGCGGTGGGGCGATGGGTTTCGCCCGGCTCGCGTACCAGGAAGTCCCCGGGAGAATAAATGCCATCGGCATCAGAAAAGCTGCCGTAAAGCACCATAGTGATCTCCGTGCCGCGGTGATCGTGCTCGGCCACCTTATTACCCGGCGCGATACGGTGGAAGGCGACTTCGTGCTGGCATTGTCCGGTTTTCAAGCGCGCTTCCTTCAACCCCTTGGAGAGGCGACGCCAGCGCAATGCTGAGTTTTGCCCGAGCAACTTTCCGACTACCGGGGGAACAGATGCGAACACCGGATCTTTTGCCAGTTTGCGGGGCAGGGCGGGTCTCGGTGCCTTTTCCTTGGGTGCTTCTGACGGCTCGGACGACTGGTTATCGGAGTCGATCCGGCGCATCAGCTGCTCGAAAGATTGTTTTTCCTGATCCGGGGCGCTGGCAGGCACGGGCGCACTGGTTGCCAGCAAATTGCCGCCGATACCATTGAGAAGCTTGAGATCGGCTGCGCATTTCGGGCACAGCTGCAGGTGGGCCGCTACCACGATACTGTGGGCCCAGTTCAGGCTTCCGCTGGCGTATTCCAGGAGCATGTTGTTGTCTGGATGGTGATGAATCATAGTGACCTACCTGACAATGGTGCTTTGTAGTTTCTTGAGGGCCAGTCGTACTCGCGACTTTACAGTGCCCAGGGGGAGACCCAGTTCCTCGGAGATCTCACTGTGTGATTTGCCCTCTATATAGGCTTTCTCAATCACATGGCTCTGCTCCGGCGGGAGGCTCTGCAAGCCGTCTGCTACTGCGCTTTCACTGCGTGACTGCTGCAGGTAGATCAGGGGCTGGTCGTCCTGGCTGTCATCCCAAATATCCTCTACGTTCAGGCTTTCATCGGTATCTGGCTGCCGGCCATGGCGACGCAACGCGTCGATGCGACAGTTGCGCATGATGGTGTATATCCATGTGCTCGCAGCGGCCTTGTCGGGATTGAAGCTCGGTGCCTTACGCCACACCTTGAACATCACCTCCTGCACAAGTTCGTCCGCCGCTTCCGACGCTGAACTCTGCCCTCCGCGACTGAACTGGAACCCTTTTATCAAGGGAGAGAAATGGCAATACAGCTGCTCGAACGCTGCGCGATCTCGATGTCGCCCAACGCGGATCAGCAGTTTGCTCCACTCGTCATTTCTGGCCTGATCAGAAGCCTGCACTATTGTTTGACTCACTGTTTATGTGTTCCATTTCGACCATTGTACTGACAATGGTCTTCAGCTGCTTGGCTTACCTACTGTTCACGGTGTTCTACGCAGCATTTTCCGGTTTGGATCAATTGCGGGTCACACTCTTTACCAAGCCCAGCTCCCGGGGCCGATATCGGGCGCAGGAATATTGTGACCGGGTGGTAATCTGATTGGCATTTGGCGGCGTAATCAAAGGTACTCGTCCTTACGTGACGCCCGGGAGGGGCAATATGGCATCGCTGGTAAATCGCATTAAAAGGCTGTACTCCGATTTTTTGGCGGCAGATCCCGGCTCAATCGCCGAAGTTTACGCGGAAAATGTGGAGTTCTCTGATCCGGTTCATCGAATTCACGGGCTTGGTGACATGCAGGGGTATTTTGCAGGTGTCGCCAAGAACCTGCAGGAGTGCAGGTTCGAATTCGATCAAACCCTGATCGAAGGCAATACCCTGAATCTCTGGTGGACCATGCATTATCGCCATCCCCGCCTGAGTGGCGGCAAGCTGCTGAGCCTGAGGGGCGCATCCTTGTTGCGCCTGGACCTGGAGCAGGATCGCGTGCTGGCACACGAAGATATCTATGATCTCGGCGCCATGGTGTACGAGCAGGTGCCACTACTGGGATCGGTGCTGCGCTACGTGAAGCGGGGCATCGCCGGCGGTAATGGAGCGCAAAGCCAATGACCGGCCATCTACATCATGAACCGCTGAGAGATGGCCGCGGGAGGTGCACTTATGCCTAAAAGTGTTCACCCTGCTGACAAGCAGACTATCTGGATTACCGGTGCAAGTTCGGGTATTGGCGCTGCGCTGGTACACATGCTGACCGGTGAGGGGCATTTTGTAATCATCAGCGGTCGGAATCGCGACGCACTGCTGGAGCTACAGAAGCCGGCTCCCAAATTGGTCAAGGTTTTGCCCTGTGATGTGGGCGATGATGCTTCCATGGCCGAAGCGGGCGCATTGCTGAGAGACATTACGGACCAGCTTGATCTGGTGATTGCCTGTGCCGGCACCTGCGAGTATGACGACGATCTATCCCTGGATATTGCGAGCTACCGCAGGGTGTTCGACAGTAATTTCTTTGGCGTAGTGAATACTCTGCGTGTGGCTTTGCCGCTACTTAACAATGTGCGAGCGCCCGTATTTGTGGCGCTGGGCAGTCTGTCATCGGTGGTGGGGTTTCCGCGTGCTGAGGCCTATGGTGCGTCAAAGGCGGCACTTCAATATTTTATGGATGCGCTGCGCGCGGATACATCAAATGTTGCCCTGCGGTCCGTTTTGGTTCGCCCCGGCTTTATCGATACACCCTTGACCCGAGAAAATGACTTCGAGATGCCATTCCTGATGGCGCCAGACGAGGCGGCCCGTCGGATTCTTTCCGGAATAAGGCGTGGCAAGAGTGTGATCGATTTTCCCCGTCGAATGAGTTGGCCCTTGCGGTTACTGGGTTTTCTGCGGCCCGTGTGGTTTGCTGTGTGTGCGCCTCGTATGACCAGAATTAAAAAATTGAGGAGAGGTTGATGAAAATCGCCATCGTTGGCAGTGGTATTTCAGGATTGACCGCGGCACATTTGTTACACGAAAAATATGACATCACCCTGTTCGAGGCAGATGACCGCCTCGGCGGGCACACCGCCACTATTGATGTGAGCGAAGGTGACAGGACGCTCGCAATAGATACCGGTTTTATTGTCTTTAACGACTGGACCTACCCGAATTTCATCAAGCTGATGAACAAGCTCGGTGTGGAATCCCAGCCTACGGATATGGGCTTCAGTGTGTCGACACCGCAATTACATGAGGCGGGCAAAGAGCAGGGTGGACGCGAGTTTGAGTATGCGGGTAATAGCCTCAATTCCCTGTTTGCCCAGCGCCGCAATCTTCTGGATGGCGGGCACTGGCGGATGCTCAAGGATATTGTGCGCTTCAACCGCGACGCGGTGAGTGACTGGCGCGATGGTGAATTGAGCCCGTCGATGACCCTGGGTCACTATCTTGATAGCAACGGTTATTCGGCTGAATTTTCTTCGCGCTATTTGGTGCCTATGGGATCGGCCATCTGGTCTGCGAGTATGTCCCGGATGCTGGATTTCTCCGTGGATTTCTTTATCCGCTTCTTCTACAACCATGGTTTGCTGAACATATTCAACAGGCCGCAGTGGCGCGTGATTCAGGGGGGATCTCGAAGCTATATCGAGCCAATGGTGCGTGGATTTTCTGACCGTATCCGACTGTCCTCGCCGGTGCAGAAGCTGGTCCGGCAGGAGGAGGGGGTGATCCTGGAATATCGGAACGACCTGGGTGAATCCCGACAGGAGGTGTTTGATCAGGTGATATTTGCCTGTCATTCCGACCAGGCGCTGGCAATGCTTGGCGATGCTGATGCACAAGAGCAGGACATCCTCGGGCAGATTCCCTATGAGAAAAATTCCGTCGTGTTGCACACGGATATCGGCCTGTTGCCCCGTCGCCGCAGCGCTTGGGCAAGCTGGAATTACCGGCTGCAGGGTGCCCACGACAGCCTGCCGGCGCTCACCTACAACATGAATATCCTGCAGCGGTTGGATACAGACAAAACCTACTGCGTCACCCTGAATGCGGACCATGCCATTGACCCGGAAAAAGTCATTGGCCGCTACGAGTACTCCCATCCCCAGTTTTCGGTAGATGGCACCCATGCACAGTCCCGCTGGTCGGAAATTAATGGTGTCAAGCGTACCTGGTTCTGCGGCGCCTACTGGGCCAATGGCTTCCATGAGGACGGGGTGGTAAGTGCGATTCGTGTGGCAAGAGGATTGGGAGTCGATTTCTAGTGCGCAGTGGACTTTACACTGGCTGGATCCAGCACAGACGCATACAGCCCCGGGAGCACAGCTTCCGCTATCGGGGCTTTATGGTGTATGCGTTTCTCGACGAACTGCCAATGCTCTTTGCGCAAACGCGATTATGGTCTGACAAGCCCGGAGCGCCGGCGCGATTCTGTCGGGGTGACTTCTACGGAGACCCGTCTGTCCCGCTGGAGCAGGCCGTGCGGGCGCGGGTGTATGAAGAGAGTGGTGTGCGCCCTGAAGGTCCCATTGCGCTACTCGCGAACTGGCGCTATTTCGGCTACAACATGAATCCCATCAGCGTGTATTACTGCTTTGATCGTGCCGGTCAGGCGGTGGAATACTTGCTGGTGGATGTGCACAACACGCCCTGGAACGAGCGGCACGGCTACGTATTGGACGTGCGGTCCCAGGAGGGGGTGCATAAGACCGAATTCCGCAAGGAACTGCATGTATCCCCGTTTATGCCGCTGGACCAGCGCTACCTGTGGCGAAGCACGCTGCCCGGTGACAGGCTTTCCATCCGTATCCAATCCGTGCAGGGGCAGGAGCGGGTGTTTGACGCCTGTATGACCCTGAAGCGCGAGGAGATCAGTGGGGCGGCGCTGCGCAAAAAACTGATCCAGTTTCCTCTTCACACCGTAAAAATCATCATCTCAATATACTGGCAGGCACTGAAGCTTCTGGTGAAGCGTATTCCCCTGTTTACCCATCCGGGGAAGAAGCGGCCTTTATAGCTGCTATTGTTGGGCAGCAAGCAAGAGTGCCCACTAGCTGTGACGCAATCGAATATCAATTTAGAGCCGGAGAGCAATCGATATGAAGTCTGGATACAAATCGGCCCCTGCCAGCGGGGCAGATTTCCTCGCCCAAGCGAACAGGGAACTTTCAGAAAACGTCGCGGGGCAAGCGGGGATGAAAACAGGTGTTGTACTTGATGCCGCGAACGAGCAGGACAATCTTTCCAGCGCTCGCCGTACAACCCCGATATCCCGGTTCGAGCGCCTGTGCAGATGGCTGCTCCTGGAAAAGCTAAAGAGCGTGAGCGTGGGGACACTGTTCGTGCACGAGCAGTATGCATTGGCCTCGGCAAATCAAGGGAACCATTCCGAATCCGGTGGTCCACTGGTGTTTGGTGCACCCGCCGGTACTTCTCATATCGAAGCGCATATCGTTGTGACAGATCCGACCCTGTATGCGCAGGTGGTGCTCAATGGATCAATCGGGTCTGGCGAGGCCTATATGGATGGTGCCTGGCGCTCACCAGATCTGGTGCAGGTGATCCGCTTGATGACCGCCAATATGGCGTTGCTGGAAAGCCTCGATTCAAAATGGAACTTCCTGAATAAAATTGCCCTTAAAGCATTGCATGCACTGAACGGCAATTCACTGCGCGGCTCCCGTCGCAATATCTCTGCCCACTACGACCTGGGGAACGACTTTTTTGGTCTGTTTCTGGACCCGACAATGCTCTACTCCTCGGCGGTGTTCCCGTCCAAAGATGCGAGCCTCGCCGAGGCGTCGGAGTTCAAGCTGGCGCGAATCTGCCGCAAGTTGCAGCTCAAGGAAACGGATCACCTGCTGGAAATCGGCACCGGCTGGGGTGGGATGGCGGTGTATGCGGCCAAGAAGTATGGCTGCCGGGTAACCACCACCACCATCTCAAAAGAGCAGTATGAGTACGCAAAAGCCTGGGTAGCGCGCGAGGGACTTGAGGACCGGGTAACCTTGCTGCTCAAGGATTATCGGGAACTGGAAGGGCAGTTCGATAAGCTGGTTTCCATCGAGATGGTCGAGGCAGTGGGTTACCAGTACTATCGAGACTTCTTCTCGCGTTGCAGCGCACTGTTGAAACCGCACGGTTTGATGGTGATGCAGGCCATTACCATTCAGGACCAGCGTTTCGAGCAGTACAAAAACAGTGTCGACTTTATTCAGCGGTATATTTTCCCAGGAGGCTGCCTGCCTTCCAACAAGGTCGTTGCGGACAATATTGCGGCTCACACGGATATGCAGATTGTCGGGTTGGACGATATTACCTTCGACTATGCGATGACGCTGCGATCGTGGAGAAAAGCCTTCTTTGAGAGGATTGATGAAGTGCGTCAGCAGGGCTTTGACGAGCGTTTTATCAATATGTGGGATTTCTACTTCTGCTACTGCGAAGGTGGTTTCCTCGAGCGGGTGATCAGCACTGCGCAGTTCACCTTTGCCAAGCCCCGATGCAATACCTTGCCCTCCCTGAATTAAGCTGATGGATTCTGTAGCCAGCGTGCAATCCCGACCGCGCAATTTCGGCAAGCTACTGCTTAGTGGCTTGCTGTTTGAAGTGGTGTGGTTTCTGTGTGTGGTCTCGCCAGGGACTGCACTGGTGGCTGTTGTCACCCTGTGTAACCTGTTGTTTCACGTATGGTTGTTTGACCTCTCAGGCCCTGGCTCGCACGGTGCCAGGGGGGCTGCGCGTACCCTGCTATGGGTAGCGGCTGTGACGCTCTCCGGCTGTGTGATGGACTCGCTACTCTTCCGCTTTGGGCTTTTCGAGACCTCTACGGAAGTCGTGTTTTTGCCTGCCTGGCTATTGCTGCTTTGGGTGAATTTTGCCCTGGCACTGAGGTTTGCGTTTCATTTCTTGCAGCGTAAGTTGTGGATGGCAGCCCTGTTTGGCGCGTTTGGCGGACCTGCAAGCTACCTGGTTGGGGCGAAAATCAATGGCTCCGTTAGTCTCGCTGAACCGCTTGGGCTATCGCTGGCGATACTTGCAGGACTCTGGACTGTCTATCTGCCGTTAGTGATGCGGTGCGCAAGGGCGCCTTTGTTTCGCCAATAAACTCTCAAATCGTTGGTGTTTTCAAGAATTTACCCGTTGAGTAATTTTCCCGGAGGTGGTCATGGGTATCTGGTTGGCGGTGGCTACTCTAGTGGTGTCCGGTTGTAGCGCACCTGAATCGGTGACCGCGCAGGCAGCCGTGATAGGAAGGGCGCAGTTAGTAGAGCCCGCAGGCAGCGCGCCACAAGTGCGCTATTGCGAGTACTTTCTGGAGCCCCAGGGAGCGCCGCAGACCAATGGGGATGCGAGCAATATACGCGTGGTGTATTACGCACCGGATGGTCTCGAAGGTAGCAAGCTTGCCGAGAAGCGGATCAACGGCGTTATCGATGAGTCGGGGGTGCTGCTGTCCACTCGTCCGCAGATTTCCCAGGAAGATTTCCGACTCGGGGAAGTCCGGGAGGTTACTCGATCCGAAACCGGGTGGCGAATGCGCTATCGGGCTGACCGGAAGTCCCGCCTTACCGAATCTACTCTGCCCATGGATAAGCTGGATGTGATCGATGCCGGTTTTGACCCGTATGTCCGCCAACACTGGCAGCAGCTAAAGGCGGGGGAGACTGTGCAGTTCCAGTTCGCCTCCCCGGTGCACGGCCGCTCGATCAAGCTGCGAGCCAGGTCGATCCCCTGTACGCGAGCAGAGTCGGATCTCTGCCTGCGTGTAGAGCTTGCGCAGGCATTTTTGCGCTGGATTGCCGGAGGGGAGATCGACCTTGAATATATTGCCGGCGCAGACGGCAAGCCGGGTTCCGCCAGGTTGACGCGATTTGTCGGCGTTACCAACCTGCTGAACAATGCCGGCGAGCCACAGCGCCTGCAGCTGGACTACTTCTATCGTTGAGTCCGGGTCTGAGGCATATATCCTAACTATCCGTTCCTAGCCAATCCCTCGTTATTTCTACACGCATTGGCGCGCTTCTCCACCATCGTCTAAACCTAAGTAGACACGGGCGACAAATGTGGTGAGGAGCGCCAATGAGATCGAAGATCGTGGCCGCTGTGGGCCTAAGTGCAGCAACCCTATTTGGATGCGCCTACCAGCAGGAACAGGTATACGGTGCAGGCAATATCGTGATTGATACCTACGGCGTGAACATGCGGCAATACCAGCTGGATCTTGCGGACTGCAAAACCATGGCGATGGCGGCGCGCAACGATGCCGGGCGCCGCGGGGTGACCCGCGCTGCGGGCGGGGCACTGCTGGGCGGTGCGCTGGGCGCGATCATTGGCGATACCAGTAGTGCGGCTGCAGCCGCCGCCGGCGCCGGCGCATTGATCGGCGGCGTGAGTGGCGTGGGCAGTGCGCACGCTGAAGAAAATTACATCGCCCGCAACTGCCTGCGAGGTCGGGGTTATCGGGTGTTGAATTAGCAGAATTATTCGGCAAACCACAGGATGTTGCGCCGGGCTTTGGCCCGGCTTTTTTGCGTTTCCTTTTGTGCTCCCAGGTTTTGGCCCCGCACGCAAGATCGGCGCTCGTCATCAAACTGTCACCAAAAATTCATTTCCCTGACGCCACCTGCCAATTTATGTCGTTAAAATCTCCCGCAAAATATAGGGGGGTTTAATGCGACTATTTTCCAATCTGATACTGGCCGCGCTGCTGGTATGTACCATTCCTTTCGCCACCGCCGGCACTTCAGAAGATGTACACGGGGCGCTGGAGAAGCGTGTGACTGAGATTATTCAGCGCATGTCACGGGAGCTGTCCCCGGCGGAGCGTATCGCCCTGACACCGGAGTCAGCCACTGCATTTCTGTCACGGGATGAGCGCGAATATCTCGGTACGGCGTTTTCCCGCTTCCGTGTAGACCGTCCCGCTGTCATTCATGTCGCTTTTGATTCCACATACGGCGAGACACCATTCTGGCTCGCCGACCAGGGGTTTACCCGATCGAGGTCCCTCGATTTTATTGTGGACGAGGAAGATCCTTACCACGTCTGGTCTAAGCGCGTGCACGCAGGCGAGATCAACCTGGGCGTGCCCAGCCTTTCCGGTGAGCTCAAACCCTATCTGGTGTTTGCTGCGCCCGCAGAGGGCAAGCGGGCTGTCGAGATAACACCGCTGGTATCCGGCGTGGATGTGGCAGTTGCGAAAGTAGGTGGCCTGCCGTTTGTCGACGACAACGATTACTTCAATACTCTGCCGCAGGCGCTTGTCGGCCTCCCAGTGTTGCGTAGCTTCGAGAGCTGGGAGCTGGTGTCCCGCTTTGTTGGGTATTTTCGGGAAACCCGCTATCCGTCCTCGGCACAACCCGATCACTTGCAGCTGACCTGGCAGGGAGACCCGGCGAGCTCTGCCACCGTGCAATGGCGCACGGATGGAAGCGTCGACAATGCAATTCTCTGGTTTGCTCCCAGGGACCAGTTTTTCAGTGCGGGCGGCAAGGCAGTGCAGCGGAAGAAAGCCACCTATACCGAGTTACACAGCCTGCAGGTGGTCAACGATCCGGTGGTGCGCCTGCACCGGGTGGCGCTTGAGAATCTGTCGCCGGCAACGGACTACCTGTATGCGGTCAGCGCGGACAACGGTAAAAGCTGGTCGGCTCCGCGCGAGTTTCGCACCGCCGCGAGTTCGCCCTCGGAGCCGTTTTCCTTCGTCTATCTGGGGGACCCGCAGAATGGCCTGGACCGCTGGGGCCAGCTGATTCGCCAGGCCGACTTTGAATTTCCCGATGCGCGCTTTTACATGATCGCCGGAGATCTGATCGATCACGGCCAGGAGCAGGACAACTGGGACCAGTTCTTCCACGAGGGCAGCTCGGTATTCGACCGTTCCATGGTGGTTCCGGCGCTCGGTAATCACGACAGCCACGGCGGTCATCCCACCCTGTACCTGAAGCAGTTTGCGTTGCTGGGTAATGGCAGCAGCAAGCTGGATCCCGGTCGTACCTATCACGTTACCTACCAGGACCTGCTGGTGGTGGTTATGGACTCCAATTACCACCTGGTTGAACCCGAGTTGCAGGTGGATTGGCTGGATCGCGTGCTGGACGAAAGCAATGCGCGCTGGAAAGTGGTGATATACCACCACCCGTTCTACGCCTCCCGCGAAGGTCGCGACAACAAGATGATACGGGATGCCTGGGGGCCGATTTTTGACAAGCACAACGTGGATATCGCTTTCCAGGGGCACGACCACGCCTACATGCGCACAGTGCCCATGCGCGGCAATGAACCGGTAGCCAAAGGGGAACAGGGGACCGTTTACCTTGTTTCGGTATCCGGTACAAAAATGTACGAGCAGGCGTTACCCGAGTTTGCCGCCTTTGGCGCGGTCAATACCCGCACTTACCAGGTGATCGACATCGATCCGCTGTCGGGCTCGCTCAATTACCGGGCGATTGATGATGAGGGTAATACCGTCGATCAGTTTTCCCTGCAAAAACCTTTGACCACCACACAGGCAAAACGTTAACAGACGTCGGGCCGATACCCGGCAGCAGATGCTTAATTGCTCAGATACAAAAAAGCCCGGGAATCCCGGGCTTTTTTGCAGGTTCGCTAAGGGTGATTACTCTCCCAGGGTGAACAGCTGGGTGTTGCCTCCGGTCGCCACGATATTGACCGTCTTGGTTTTCTCGTTGGCAAAACGGAACAGGTAGTGCGGCCCGCCGGCCTTGGGGCCGGTGCCGGACAGACCCATGCCGCCGAACGGGTTGACCCCGACCACAGCACCGACCATATCGCGGTTTACATAGCAGTTGCCCACGTCAATGCGCTTGAAGATGGCGCCGGCGCGGCCCTCGATACGGGAGTGCAGGCCGAAGGTCAGGCCGTATCCAGTGGCGTTGATGCGGTGCACCACATCTTCCAGCTCTTCCGCCTTGAAGCGCACCACGTGCAGGAAGGGGCCGAACACTTCGCGCTTCAACAGGTTGAAGTCCTCAATCTCCACTACCTGCGGGCCGAAGAAAGTGCCGTTCTGCGGACGCTTGGCTTCGTCAAAGGCAAACAGCGGTTTGGCTTCCTGTTGCATGCGTTCGCTGTGCTTCTGCAGCAGACCGAGCGCTTTTTCGTCGATCACCGGGCCGATATCGGTTTCCAGTTTGGACGGATCGCCCAGGGTCAGTTCGTCACAGGCACCTTTCAGCATGTTCAGCAGGTTGTCTGCAATCACGTCCTGTACGCATAGGATGCGCAGTGCGGAACAGCGCTGGCCGGCGCTCAGGAATGCGGACTGGATGACATCGTCCACGACCTGCTCGGGCAGGGCGGTGGAGTCCACGATCATCACGTTCTGGCCGCCGGTTTCGGCGATCAGCGGAACGATGGGGCCGTCTTTGGCTGCCAGCTGCATATTGATGTGCTTGGCGGTTTCGGTGGAGCCGGTGAAGGCCACGCCGGCAACCCGCGGGTCGTCCAGCAGCGGTTTACCAATGGCGGCACCGGTGCCGGTTACCAGATGCAGAATCTCGCGGGGTACCCCGGCTTCGTGCATCAGCTGTACCGCGCGGTGGGCAATACAGGGGGTCTGTTCTGCGGGCTTGGCGAGTACGCCGTTACCGGCAGCGAGGGCCGCCACAACCTGGCCGGTGAAAATCGCCAGCGGGAAGTTCCACGGGCTGATACACACGAATACACCGCGGCCGCAGAGGCTGAGCTCATTGGTCTCGCCCGTGGGCCCGGGCAGTACGGTGGGCTCACTGAAGTGCTTGCGCGCGCCGTTGGCGTAGTAACGGCAGAAGTCCACCGCCTCGCGCACTTCCGAGATGCCGTCGTTAAGGGTACGGCCGGCTTCGCGACAGATGATTGCAACCAGTTCGTTGAGGTGCTGCTCGTACAGATCGGCGACCTTGTCGAGAATCTTCGCGCGCGCGTCACCACCCAGACGGTTCCAGGCGCGTTGGTGCTGCTGCGCGGAGGAGAAGGCTTTTTCGATCAATGCCGGATCAGCATCGGTGGTATGGCCCACGGTTTCGCCAGTGGCCGGGTTGAGCACGGGCTGGTCGCCGGAAATGGATTCTCCAGCAATGATCGGGCCGCCTTTCCAGGAGGCGCCGCTAGATGCGGATACCGCCTGCATCAGAGGCTCCGCGGAGACGGGGTCGGTCAGCTCAATACCGTGGGAGTTTTTACGCGGCAGGGCTTCGTGGCCGATATAGATGTCCGCGGGTACCGGGATTTCCGGGTGGCGGTACGGGTTGCACGCTTCGCTCAGCTTCAGGGTATCGCGCACCAGTTCATTGACCGGGGTCTTCTCGTCCATGAAGCGGTTGACGAAGGAGCTGTTGGCGCCATTTTCGAGCAGACGGCGGACCAGGTAAGGCAACAGGTCTTTGTGTGCGCCCACCGGTGCGTAGACCCGGACCGGGACGCGCTTGCCGTGTACTGCTTCGATCTGATCGTAGAGCAAGTGGCCCATGCCGTGCAGGCGCTGGAATTCATAGTCGTTGGCGTCGCCCGCCAGTTCCAGGATCAGGCCCACGGTGTAGGCGTTGTGGGTGGCAAACTGCGGGTAGATGGCATCGCGGCCATCCAGCAGTTTTTTCGCGCACACCTGGTAAGACAGGTCGGTGTGGCACTTGCGGGTGTACACCGGGTAGTCGGTTAGGCCCATCTGCTGGGCGTGTTTGATTTCGGTATCCCAATAGGCACCTTTTACCAGGCGCACCATCAGCTTGCGTCCGGTATCGCGGCCCAGGGCAATCAGCCAGTCTGCCACGTGCGGGGAGCGCTTCTGGTAGGCCTGCAGAACAAAGCCGAGACCCTGCCAGTCTTTCAGTTCCGGGTCGCGGGCCAGTGCCTCAAATACGTCCAGGGAGATATCCAGGCGGTCGGCTTCTTCGGCATCAATATTGAGGCCCATATCGTATTTTGCTGCCGCCGCGCAGAGTGCTTTCACCCTGGGTAGGAGTTCATTCATCACGCGGTCGCGCTGCAGTTCGGTGTAGCGCGGGTGCAGGGCAGAGAGCTTGATGGAAATACCGTTGGCCTCGACAACATCGCGTTTGGTGTTGTCCGCGCCGATGGCTTCGATGGCCATCATGTAGGCGTCGAAGTAGCGCTGAGCGTCCGCCATGGTGCGCGCGCCTTCGCCGAGCATGTCGAAGGAGAAGCGGGTGCCGGGCTTGTTTTCCGCCGGGCCGCGCTTGAGTGCTTCCTTGATAGTACGGCCAAGGACGTACTGGCCGCCCATGATCTTCATGGCCTGCATCATGGAGGTGCGAACCATGGGTTCGCCCATGCGACTGACCAGTCGCTTCATCCAGGTGGAGGGCTTTTCCGTAATATCCGGGTCAAGCTCAACGATATTGCCGGTCAGCATCAGTCCCCAGGTCGAGGCATTCACGAACAGGGAGTCTGACTGCCCGCGGTGACTGGACCAGTTGCCGGAGTGCACTTTCTCGGCGATCAGTTTGTCGGCAGTGTCCGCGTCCGGCACCCGCAACAGGGACTCGGCCAGGCACATCAGCGCCACGCCTTCCTTATTGGAAAGGCCGAACTGTTGCAGGAAGGCATCGAGAGTGCCGCGCTTACTGCGCTGCTCCCGGGATTTGACCACCAGCTCGCTGGCGGTAGCGAGGATCTTCTCCCGCAGGGCCTCTCCCGGGCGCGGTGCGGCCAGTAGCTCGCTGACGCACTGGTTTTCGTCGGCATGCAGGTACTGGCGGGCCTTCTGGCGGGCGTTGTGCAACTCTTCGGTCAATTGGCCGGCGAACCGTGTAGACATGTGTACTCCCAGACTAAAATAAGGTGCAGGATAAAAAACCGGATTATGTGGTAAATGTCCCAGAATTAATCGCCATTCTTCCACGGAGTGTGGTTAAATATAGGGCTTATTCGGTTAATCACCAGTAGGGTATTTTGTTATGTCTCGGAAATTGGAAGATCTGGACCGCATTGATCGCCAGATTCTGCGCATTCTGCAGCGCGCTGGCCGCCTGCCCAACGTTGAGCTGGCCCGTAGGGTTAACCTGAGCCCCACGCCCTGTCTCGAGCGTGTGAAGCGCCTTGAGCGCGAGGGGTTTATTCAGGAATACGTTGCGCTGCTGGATCCGCTGAAAGTGGATGCGGGCCTTGTTGTGTATATCCAGGTATCCCTGTCGGATACCGCCACTGAGACGCTTGAGGCGTTCAACAAGCATGTTTCCGGTCTCGAAGAGGTTCAGGAATGTCATATGGTTGCCGGTGGTTTCGATTACCTGGTGAAAATCCGTATTAAGGATATGCTCGGCTACCGTCGATTCCTTGGCGAAAAGCTGGCATCGGTACCTGGGGTGCGCGAAACCCATACCTACGTTGTCATGCAGGAAGTGAAGACCGATACGTCTGTCGCTGTGCCGGATCCTGAACCCAAGTCCGGTAAGCGATAGCCCGGCACAAGGCCTGAGAAACCAATGTTGTACCCGGATCGAGTCTAGTGGATCGAGTGACATCCTTGCCCGCCACCAGCGCGGCCAATCGCCGCGCCACGCTGCTGGCGCTGGCCGCTGTCCTGTGCTGGTCTACCGTGGCGAGCGCCTTCAAGCTTTCACTCCAGTATCTGACGCCGTTACAGTTAGTCAGTATCGCTTCGGTCGTTTCTGCCGTGTTTATGCTTGGTGCCATTCTCTGGCAGGGGCGCACCGCTGAAATTGGTCGCAGCTGGAAGGCAAACTACCGCTGGTATGTCGCGCTCGGTTTTTGCAATCCATACCTTTATTACCTGACGCTGTTTAACGCCTATGAGCTGCTGCCCGCGCAACAGGCCCAGCCGCTGAATTACACTTGGGGCGTTCTGCTGGCGCTATTGTCAGTACCACTCCTCAAGCAAAAGCTGCGCCGTCAGGACCTCCTCGCCGGACTTGTGTGTTACACCGGCGTACTGGTTATCGCCACCAGCGGCAATTTGCTCGATCTGCAGTTCGACCAGCCCTGGGGTGTGGCGCTGGCATTGCTCAGCACCCTGATCTGGTCCTGTTACTGGCTGCTGAATACCCGTATCGGTGGCAATGCGGCGGTGAACCTGTTCCTCACCTGTTGTTGCGGTCTGCCGTGGCTCGCCGCTACGCTGCTTTGGCAGGGCTGGGGAGAGAGCTGGCAGTGGCCACCATTGGCGGGCTGGCTCGGGGCCATCTATGTCGGGTTGTTCGAAATGGGTGTCGCATTCCTGCTATGGCAAGCGGCCATGATGACCTGTGACAATACCGCCCGGATCAGCAATTTTATTTACCTTTCGCCTCCGCTGTCGCTGCTGTTGATTGCACTGTTGGTGGGTGAAAAGATCCAGCTTGCCACCATTGCCGGCCTCGCACTGATCCTGCTGGGCGTGGCGATACAGCAGGGCGCTTTGAAACGGCTGCTGTTGAAACGATCACGATAAAACCAATAACGAATCGCACACCAGAGTAGTGGGCGAGAATTACCTGCGAGAAAAGAGGTGAGAGCACCATGAATTTTGCCCTGAGTGAAGAGCAGCAAATGATCCAGGACGCCGCGCGCCAGTTCGCTGAAAGTGAGCTGAAGCCGGTTGCCGCAGAGCTGGACAAAACCGGGAACCGGGCGCTGTTTCTGGAAAAGCTGAAGCAGCTGGCCGAGCTCGGCTTTATGGGAATCAATATCGACCCCGAATTCGGCGGTACCGGGGCCGGTACCGTTGCATTCAGCCTGGCCATCACCGAGCTCGCCCGCGGTTGTGCATCCACAGCAACTACCACGTCGGTCACTAATATGGTGGCGGAAGTTATTCAGGCAAAAGGGACCGACGAGCAGAAGTCCCGCTACCTGCCCAAAATCTGTAGTGGTGAATACCCGGCGGGCTCTTTCTGCCTGACTGAGTCCGGTTCCGGATCGGATGCCGCCGCCATGCGCACCCGCGCGGTCAAAGATGGCGACGACTTTGTTCTGAATGGCAGCAAGCTGTTTATCAGCAGCGCAGAATTCGCTGGTATTTTCGTAGTGTGGGCGGTGACCGACAGCAGCGCGACAAAAGGCAAGGGCATCTCGTGTTTCCTGGTCGAAGCCGGTACCCCCGGCCTGGTGGTCGGCAAGGCGGAAGAGAAGATGGGGCAGAAGGCCTCTGTCACCAATGAGGTATCTTTCGAGGATTGCCGCATCCCTGCAGCCAATATGCTGGGCGAGGAAAATCGCGGCTTCCGCATTGCTGCCGGTGAGCTGGCCGGTGGCCGTATCGGCATCGGTTCCCTGGCGTTGGGGATCGGGCTGGAAGCGCTGGACTGCGCCCGCGCCTATCTGCAGGAGCGCGAGCAGTTCGGCAAACCCCTGGCCCAGTTCCAGGGACTGCAATGGCAGCTCGCGGACAAGTACACCGAGCTGGAAGCCGCGCGCCTGTTACTGATGCAGGCGGCCTGGCAGAAAGAAGCGGGCGAGCACTTCGGGCCGGCGGCATCCATGGCCAAGCTCTATGCCGCGGAAAAGGCCAACGAAGCCTGTTACGTAGCACTGCAGATGCACGGCGGCGTGGGCTATACCCGCGAGTTTCCGCTGGAGCGCATGGCGCGGGACGTACGCATCACCACGATCTATGAAGGCACCAGCGAAATTCAGCGACTGATTATCGCGCGGCATCTGCTGGATGGCGTTCGCTGATTCGGACACGCCGACCGCATTCTGGATCGGGACAAAGCCTCAGTCGTCACCAGAAGTGGCTTCTGGGGCTTTATGTTTTATACGGACTCTCTTTAGTCACCCCAACGCGTAAAGGATCAGTTTCTTGAGTTCACAGATTGCCCCCGCCGAAAATAGTTCGTGGCTGCTGGGCGCTCGCGAGGCCATTCCGTTGCTGGGTGGATATATTCCGGTTGCGATTTCTTTTGGCCTCATCGCGATTCAGTCCGGCTTCAGCGGCTGGGAAACGGTGCTCATTTCAACGCTGGTGTACGCCGGAGCATCGCAGTTTCTGTTTGTGGCGATGGTCGCCGCCGGTGCGCCGTTGTGGTTTGTGGTGGTAATGACGCTTTTGATTAACGCGCGCCATGTCGTATATGGGCCGAATATCGCCCCCTGGCTGAATAAAAGCCGCTGGTGGCCGTGGCTGATGCACGGTCTTACGGATCAGATCTTTGCGTTGGCGCTCGTGCGTCTACCGCAGCTTCATGAGCGCGAGCGCATGGGCTGGTATATCGGCGCGTCGATTGTCGCCTGGTTCAGTTGGATCGGTGGTACGGCATTGGGCGCCGTTGCCGGCAAAGAGCTTACCCAGCGCTGGCCGCTGCTCGGGGAGATTATGCCGTTCGCGTTGCCGGCTCTGTTTCTGGTGCTATTGGCTCCGAGATTTGCCACGAGACTCTGGGCTCTCACGCTAGGCAGTACGGTGATCGTCGCTCTGCTATTCGCAGTTTACGGAATGAAGAACGCAGCAATCCCGATCGCCGCGGTGTGTGGTGCGCTGGTGTATTACGGTTTGAACGCCCTGGTTCGGGACCGCGCGCAGCGGGGAGGGAGGCAGTAAAATGGACAGTGAACTCTGGATTGCGCTGCTGGCGACAGCCATCGGTACCTTGATGATGCGCTCACTGCCGTTTCTGTGGATGCAGCGCCATCTGGTCCGCAAGCAGGCCAGTGATTCTCTGGATGCCATGCCATCCTGGCTCACGGTGCTCGGGCCGCTAATGATCGCGGCGATGTTTGGTGTGTCACTGGTGCCGTCATCAGGCAGTGCGGAGGCCTGGTCGGCCACTGCGATCGGTACGTTAATTACTTATCTGGTGTGGAAGCGCACTCAATCGCTGGGCTGGCCGGTATTTGTCGGCGTGATTGTATACGGCGGCGTCATTCTGCTGGCCCGTGTTGTTGCCTAGCGGGCTGCTCGCAGCTGTGGCCGGAACCGGTGAATCGAATAGTGCAGCGGCAAGTGCCGCCGCTTCTCATTTAGCCGTCGTTTAATAGAAAAAGGCAATAATTCAAAAGTATCCAGCTGGTTTTCCCTTTGGTCGCGGCGTAGTATTTCGGCACGATACCGCTGTTATGCGCCGTGGTTTCCAATAAATCGAAAAGGGAGAGCAATACCGTGCCTATCACGCTGAATGTCAATGGCGCCGATCACGAGCTGGATGCTGCGCCGGATACGCCTCTGCTCTGGGCAATTCGCGACCACCTCAAAATGACTGGAACCAAGTTTGGTTGCGGCATGGCCATGTGCGGTGCCTGTACGGTACACATGGATGGCCAACCTATCCGCTCCTGCTCGATGCCTGTACAGGCCACTGCGGGTAAAAAAATCACTACTATCGAAGGCGTGTCTTCTCCTGCTGGCTCGCCTATCGCCAAGGTTGTCCAGCAGGCGTGGAACGAATCGCAAGTGGTTCAGTGCGGCTACTGCCAATCTGGCCAGATCATGTCTGCAATCGCACTGCTTGAAAAAAATCCCAATCCCTCCGATGCGGACATCGATTCCGCCATGTCCGGCAATATCTGTCGGTGCAATACCTATCACCGCATTCGCGGTGCTATCAAAGATGCATCTGAAAAACTGGGCTAAAAGTTAGGGCGAACCGGAGGGGAAAATTATGCGCTGGATAGATAGCGATACACGTAAGAATCTGGAAAAGCAATTTCAGGATACGGGTCATAACCCATTGGGCAGTAATAGTAGTCGACGAAATTTTCTCAAAGTAATCGGCGGTGTCGGGGCCGGCCTCACCCTGGCTATCAATAGTCCCGGAGTTGTAGCTAAAAACGCATCAAGAGCGATGGCTGGTGCCGAAGGCGCGGCGGAAAGCTTTGCTCCCAACGCATTTGTTCGTATAGGCGCGGACAACCGTGTGGCGGTGGTTATCAAGCATGTGGAAATGGGGCAGGGCACCTATACTGGCTTGGCCACTCTGGTTACAGAGGAGCTGGACGCAGACTGGAATCAGATTGATTCTGTCGGCGCACCTGCCGATGGAAAACGCTACAACAATCTCAACTGGGGCCCCATGCAGGGTACAGGTGGCAGTTCCGCCATCGCCAATTCCTTTCAGCAGATGCGTATGGCTGGGGCCACGGCTAAAGCGATGCTGGTTGCCGCGGCGGCACAAAGCTGGAGTGTGCCTACCGCGGAAATTTCCGTAAGCAAGGGGGTGGTGCGCCATGATGCTAGCGGCAAGCAAGCCAGTTTTGGCGACCTGGCCGAGCTCGCGGCGACTCAGCCGGTACCGGATGCCGAGAAGGTAACCCTCAAAGATCCCACCGAATTCACCCATATCGGTACATCGTTGCCGAGAAAGGACCTGGGAAAAACAGACGGGACGGCAGTTTTCACGCAGGATGTGCAGCTGGATGGCATGCTGACCGCACTGGTAGCCCACGCACCGCGTTTTGGCGCATTCGTTAAAAGCTTCGATGCCAAAGCGGCCAAAGCTTCTGACGGGGTGGTGGATGTCATTGAGATTCCCACCGGCATAGCCGTGATTGCCCAGGACTACTGGAGTGCAAAAGTCGCACGCGACAAATTGGACATTGAGTGGGATCAATCCCAGGCAATGTCCAGGAGTAGCGAGCAGATCATGAAAGAGTACCGCGCGCAGTCCAAAAAAAAGGGCAGTGTGGTGCGCAATGACGGTAGTGCAAGTGATGCGCTCGCCAGCGCGGATACCGTGATTGAAGCTACCTATGAGTTTCCCTACCTCGCGCATGCAGCCATGGAGCCAATGAACTGCGTTGCGCTAGTCAATAAAGATGGCTGTGAAATCTGGAATGGCGAACAGTTCCAGTCGATCGACCAGATGAATATCGGCAAGCTGCTGGGGCTTCCGGTCGAGAAGGTGAAGCTGAACATGCTGTTTGCCGGCGGCAGTTTTGGCCGTCGCGCCAACCCGGCTTCGGACTATCTGGTTGAGGCGGTGCATATTGCCAAGGCAAAAATGGGCACACCTATCAAGTTGGTGTGGTCCCGCGAAGATGACATGCATGCCGGCTACTTCCGTCCGGCGTATGTACACCGGGTACGCGGTGGTTTGGATGCCGAGGGCAATATCGTCGGTTGGGAGCAGCATATCGTCGGTCAGTCTATTCTGACGGGAACGCCATTTGGGCAGGGCATCAAGAATGGTGTTGATCACTCGTCTGTTGAGGGCGCCAGCACCTTGCCTTACGCCATTTCCAATATCCGCGTGGATGTCACCTCAACCGAAGAAAAAGTGCCGGTGCTGTGGTGGCGTTCCGTAGGGCATACGCATACCGCTTATTCTACGGAAACGTTTATTGACGAGCTGGCCGCCAAGGCCGGGCAGGACCCGGTTGACCTGCGGATGAAATTGCTTGATGGGCACCCGCGCTGGCAGGGAGTGCTGAAGCTCGCGGCGGATAAAGCCGGGTGGGGGAAGGCATTGCCCAAGGGCTGGGGACGTGGCATCGCGGTGCACGAATCATTCAATTCTTATGTGGCTCAGGTCGCGGAGGTGTCCGTAGCGGAAGACGGCAAGTTCAAGGTTGAGCGGGTGGTGTGCGCGGTGGACTGCGGCGTTCCGATTAACCCTGATGTCATCCGTGCACAGATGGAAGGGGGCATTGGCTTTGGCCTGGCGCCGGCGCTGTTCAGCGCAATTACTTTCAAGGATGGAAAAGTTGTCGAGTCCAATTTCCATAACTATCAGGTGCTGCGCATCAATCAGATGCCGGATGTGGAAGTTCACATCGTGCCTTCGACCGAGCCCCCCACGGGTGTCGGTGAACCGGGCGTGCCGCCGATTGCTCCGGCAGTAGCTAACGCGCTGGCAGCGGCTACCGGTAAGCGCTACTACTCGCTGCCGATCAAGGTGTGATGATCAGGGGTTTTAGATAAATAAATGTCGAGTCATCTGATTGCGTTGCTCAGAACGTGGCATCCGCTGCGGGATAAAACCGACTGGGTATTGGGTACCGTATACAGAACCGAAGGTCCCTGCTATCGCAAGTCGGGAGCCATGATGTTATTCAGTGCGGACGGCCATCAACTCGGCATGTTGAGTGGTGGGTGCCTGGAATCCGATATACATCAGCAGGCTCGCCGGGTGATGCACAGCGGTCAAGTGATCACCCTGACCTATGACGGCAGTGACGAGGATGATCTTTCCTTTCAATTGGGAATTGGCTGTGGCGGTACGGTACATATCCTGTTGCAGCCCGTGCACGCTGCAAACCAGTATCTTGAACTGGATCGTGTGTATGCCGCACTTCGGGAGTTTCGCTCAGGTTCCTACTATCAATATATCCCTGACAACCAAGCCGACGTTGTTGGCGATGAAAGCCAGACACATTTTACGGAGAATGATTCGTCGGCTGTCGAATCCTTTCGTGTACGCGCCCGGTTGATAGAGGAGGGCGAGAGCCTTTGGTTGTGTACCGGTATAACACCGCCGCCCCATTTGTTGATCGTTGGCGGCGGCATTGACGCCAGACCTCTGGCGGCGATGGGGCATCAGCTGGGGTGGAGGATCAGCGTATGGGATCCACGCCCGGCCAATGCCCGGCGTGAGTATTTCCCCCTTGCGGACGAATTGCTGAACTGTCCAGTGGATTCGCTGGCGGAATTTGTACCTAGCCAGAAAGTGAACGCTGCAGTCTTGATGAGCCATAACATTGAGCTGGATGCCAGCGCATTGTCAGTGCTGCATGGCACAGCGCTCCATTATCTTGCCCTTCTCGGTCCCCGTAGTCGCCGCGATCGCATCGTTACCAAAGCCGGGATTGACCTGACCGGACAATCTCCGACAATTGCCGGTCCCGCCGGGCTGGAGATTGCCGCCGATCTGCCGGAAACCATCGCCCTTTCAATTCTCGCTGAGTGTCAGGCGGTGCTGAACCAGGGGAGTGGTCGCTCGATCAGCGGAATTCTTCCTCATGCATGACATGAACATTGCCGCGTTGATTATGGCCGCCGGAGAGTCTTCCCGGTTTCGCGGCTGCAAGCATCTGGCAATGATTGACGACGCGCCGATGTTGCAGGGGGTCGTCAACCAGGTCCATGGCATGGTGGCGAAGACGTATGCGGTAACCGGTGCCTGGCATAACGAGATTGAGGAAGCAGTACTGGATGGCGAGTTGCGCGGACTGCAGTTGATTCACAATCATGCGTGGCGGCGCGGACTTGGCCACTCCATTGCGGTAGGGGTCGCTGCGCTGGCCTCAAAATTTGATGGTGTAATGATACTGTTGGCAGATCAGGTGGCGATCCAGCGAGAAGATATTGCGGCACTGCTTTCGCAGTTTGATGGTCAGAGTATTGTCTGTGGCGTATATGCCGATCGACGCGGGGTACCCGCAGTTTTCGGGGCACCGCACTTGTCTTTGTTGCAAAAACTTGACGGAGACAGGGGGGCTCGCCTTTTGCTAAATAGCGGCGAGCTGCCGATCATAGAATGCCCAATGCCACGCGCTGCCATAGATATCGACACCCGACAGGGGCTGGAAAACTGGCGTGCACAGTTGTAAAGGTGAAATTAACTTTCCGGTGCAGTGTCCGGGTATTCGATCTCGCAGATGTAATAGGTAACCCACTGCTCCATCTGTTGGATTTCCACCTCATCGTCGATCCGCTTTCCAAGCAGGGCGCGCGCGACTGGCGAATCCATCGAAATCAAACCTTCCTTCACATTAAACTCATCCGGGCCGACGATACGGTATTTCACTTCCTTGCCGTTTTCGTCTTCCAGCGTCACCCAGGCACCGAAGAATACCTTGTCGCGGTCGTCTGGAATCCGGTCCACCACCGTAATCTCTTCAAGGCGTTTGGTCAGAAAGCGTACCCGGCTGTCGATTTCCCGCAGGCGTTTCTTGCCGTAGATGTAATCCGCATTTTCCGAGCGATCCCCGAGCTTGGCGGCATCACTCACCGCCTGGGTAACGCGTGGGCGTTCCTGTTCCCACAGGAACTTCACTTCCGCGCGCATACGCTGTGCGCCTTCCGGGGTAATGTAACGTGAGCCGCGCGGGCGCGGCGGTCTCCAGCGTCCCATCAGGGGGTATCCTTGAGGTTATGGATATCGATACCGGGGCCGGGTGAGGGCAGGGGGAATTCAAAGATTCGGCTGTAAAATTCCAGCTCTCCTTCCAGAGCCATCTTGATGCTGTCGGCGCTGCGGAATCCGTGTCCCTCTTCGGCGAAGGTGATGTAGGCCACCGGCAGACCGCGATCTTTCAGTGCGTCGACCATAGCCTCGGCCTGGTTCGGCGGCACTACCTTGTCTTCCATACCCTGGAAAAAGATTACCGGGCAGTTGAGCTTTTCGATGTGCTCGATGGGCGAGCGCTCTCGGTATACGGATTCGGCTTCCGGCCAGGGGCCAACCAGTTTGTCCAGGTAGCGGGACTCGAACTTGTGGGTATCCCGCGCGAGTGTGGTGAGGTCGCCGATACCGTAGTGGCTGGCACCGGCAGAAAAGGTATCGTGGAACGCGAGGGCCGCAAGTACAGTGTAGCCGCCGGCACTGCCACCCTTGATCAGCAGGCGCTGTGGGTCTGCAAGGCCTTTCTTTACCAGGTATTCAGCCCCGGCACACACATCCTCTACATCAATAATTCCCCAGTTGTCTGCCAGTCGGTCGCGGTAGTCGCGGCCGTAGCCGGTGCTGCCGGAGTAATTGACATCCAGAATGGCGATACCGCGGCTGGTCCAGTATTGGATCTTGAGGTTGAGTGCGGCGGAAGTGGCGCCAGTGGGGCCACCGTGGCTGAACACGATCAGCGGCGGCAGCTCACCCTCGGGTGCGTTGAACCCGGGGTTGGTGGGTGGGTAGTAAAACCCGTGTACTTCCCGGTCCGCGACTTGGAAGCTGACCGGTTCTGCACGTGCAAAGGTGGATGTCGGCAGGGCGAGGTTGCCGCTTTGGGCAATGGATTGAAACTGCCCGGTTTCCACGGAATACAGTGTAATTTCCGGTAGCGAGTCTGCGCTGCCTGCGATCATCAGGGCTTTGCCCGGTGTGCAGCTGATACTCTCGAAATCGCACCCGGGGTGCGGCACCAGTTCCGATGTTCCGTTTTTCAGATCGATGATGGCCAGTTGCCAGAGCCCGTTTTGGGTGAAGGTACAGAAAATCTGTTCCTCGGAAACAAAACCGTAAGTGGACATGCCGAACACCCACTGGGGTGTGGCGAATTCCGCCGGTTTTTCCCAGATAGGGGCATCGCTACCCAGGCGGTAGAGGTTCCACCAGTTGCTGCGGTCGGAAACGTAATAGAGGTCGCCGCCGGGGGACCACTGCGGCTGGAAAATGGATTCGTTGCCATCCCCGGCGACACGGCGGGCCTCGCCAAATAGGCCTTTGGCATCGAGGTCGGCAAGCATCAGCTCCGTGGCGTCCCACGGCATGTCCGGGTGATGCCACTGCAGAAAACTGAGCTGTTTGCCGTCCGGGCTGATTGCCGGGTTGGAGTAGAAATCTGCACCCTCGGCAATGATTTCGAAGGGGGCCGCTTCATCTGCGGTATCAGAACTTCGAAGGTCGATAGCGATAATACGGGCGATTGCCTCACGGTCGCTTTGTGACTCGTCTTCCTGTACACAGATCAGTCGCTGACGGGCCCGGTCGACGATCAGGTCGGCATAGCGGATATTGCCTTCCGCGGTAAGCGGTTCGGGCACCTCGCCATTTAATGGCATACGGTAGATTCGTTGATCCGCCGCGAGGACGAAATAGACCCAGCCATCGGCAACGGTATAACTGCCTCCGCCGTATTCATGCGCCTTGGAGCGCACACTGAGTGGCGCAGGCAACAGATCGCGGCGCCCGGATTGCGGATCATACTCCACCAGTACGGAACGGCCTTTTTCTGCTGGCCGGGATTCGAGCCAGTAGGCGCGGTTTTCAAACAGGCGCGATTCGCTCAGGCGAACGTTGCCGGCGGTGAGTAAATCGGCGCTGATCGCAGAGCGCCAGCTGCCGTATGGCGCCTGTTCCGGTGCGTTATGTGATGGGGTATCCAGTGGGGTCAACGTCATCTCTCCTGTCGCCTTGAAATACATCCTGCTGGCGTGAATGAACGCATTGTACGCTGGCTCGCGAGTGCGGCAAATGCCGCGACTGCGCGCAACACGGTTCTAATCGGCTGCTAGTCTTAATGTAGTCGCGTCATTCGGCGCCAGCCGCCCCTGGGAGAAACCCGGGGATGGATTACTATGGCGGAGAGCGGTATGCAGGGGTTATTGGACGGCTTGGCATCTCTGATCGGTTGGGGAAACAGCCTCACCTGGGGCGGCCTGGGCGGATACTGGTGGCTGGGCATCCTGATCGCGGCGCTACTGCCTGCGGGCCTGTATTTCACGGTGCGCATGGGGTTTGTGCAGTTTCGCTGTTTCGGCCACATGCTGCGGGTGATGGGGCACAGTTTCCACAAGGAGCATGATGACGCAGTATCGTCATTTCAGGCCTTCGCCACCAGCGCGGCAGCCCGCGTGGGCACTGGCAATATCGCCGGTGTAGCGGTAGCAATTACCGCCGGTGGGCCAGGAGCCATCTTCTGGATGTGGCTGGTGGCCATGGTGGGGATGGCCACCAGTCTGGTGGAGAACACCCTCGCACAAGTCTTCAAGGAGCAGGGCGAGGTAGCGGGCACCTTTCGCGGCGGCCCTGCGTATTACATCGACAAGGGGCTGGGCAAGCGCTGGAAATGGCTGTCCATTGTCTTTTCTGTCTTCCTGATTATTTGCTTTGGCTTTTTCTTCAACGCTGTGCAGGCCAATGCCATGTCCGAGGCGATCCACTCTGCCTGGGGGATCAACCCGCTTGTTGTGGGCGTGCTAATCGCCGTTCTGGCGGGGTTGATTGTGTTTGGCGGGATCAAATCGATCGGTCGCTTCGCCGGTATCGTAGTTCCGGTCATGGCGCTGGCCTACATTGCCATCGCGTTGTTTGTGATTGCCACCAATATCTCGCGCATACCCGAGGTCTTCAGCCTGATCTTTGCCAATGCCTTTGGTATGCAGGAGGCGGGGGCGGGCGCGTTTGGCGCGGTGGTGGCCAACGGTATCAAGCGGGGTCTTTTTTCCAATGAGGCGGGTATGGGTTCGTCGCCAAACGTGGGCGCGGTTGCCGATGTAAAACACCCGGTAGTGCAGGGGTATGTGCAGATGGCCTCGGTATTTCTCGATACCATGCTGATCTGCACCGCCACAGCGGCGCTTATTCTGCTGAGTAACGTCGAACTGAGTGGCGCCATGGAGGGGGTGACGCTTACCCAGGCGGCGCTGGCCAGTGAGGTGGGCAGCTGGGGGAGCAGCTTTATCGCGATCGCGCTGATTTTCTTTGCGTTTACCTCGGTGATCGCCAACTACTACTATGCCGAAACCAACATTTTCTATCTTTGGCATACGCGGGTATCCATATTCTGCTACCGGTTCCTGTATATCGTTTTTATCCTGTTCGGCGCCTGGGTGGCCTGGAGCGGGAGTTCCGATAACTTCCAGTTGCTGTGGAATATGGCGGACATGTCCATGGGCTTTATGGCTTCTGCCAACCTGCTCGCGATTCTGTTGTTGTCCGGGGTGGCGATCAAGGTGTTCGCGGACTACGAAACTCAGCGGAATCGCGGAATTACTGAGCCGGTGTTTGATGCTCGACAGCACGATATCCCCGGGATAGAACCGGATGTTTGGCAGGGTGGGCCACATACCCCGGGAGAGCACATGGAGTAGGGGCGTCGGCCCTCTATCCCGGGCTAATGAGACATTGTTCCGCCAGTGACTGTGATCCTGGTTGGTAAACCGGAAATATGTCCCATATTGCCGAATTCACTGAGAACCAGTGCGCACTCCGCCGCTGATGAATCTTTTAGGCTCACCGCTGGGTTAACAGCCAACCTCGCGCGGTGAGTATTTCATGTCAGGCCAACAAAAATTCCAGATTGTATCTGCAGGTAAAACCCTGCGTGCGAAAGCACCTGCGGAAGTATTGCAGGAGGTGGCCAGCACCTTCTCGGTCAGTGCCGAACAGGCGCGCAAGCTTTTCCTGAAAGGGTGGGTGATCAAGGATCAACTCTCTCCAGGTCAGGTGGTCCAGTATCGCACCCAGCTACAACAGATCGGCTTGAAAATCGAAGTTCACCCCGCCGGCAAGTTCGACAACCGCGCCATCCTGGCCCGTCTGCAATTTGCGCAAAAGCGCAAGGCGCGCAAAGAGTCCGCTGCTCAAGGCGGGCGCTCCGGTGATGCGAAGCCGGCGACTCAAGAGATAGCCCGGCAACAATCTGCGCAAAAGACCGCGCAAACGCCTGTTCAAAATTCCGGCAAAAAGGTGGCGCCAGCTGCGCAAGCGGAAGTTCGGCCTGAGCCCCCCCAAAAACCACCCCAATCAACCAGCGATACGCCGGCACCTCGCGAGCGTCAGGCCTCCGCGGCCCGTGCGCAACTGGAAGAGCTATTCACCAGCGAAAGCGCCGGTTTCGATTCCATGGCACAGCGGCTGGCGTTGCTCCCGGGCCTCGTCAGCGCGGCAGTGGTACCGGCCCTGTTTACCGCTTTGTTGCTCTTTTGTATCTATTCCATAGGAATGGCGCTGTGGGCACTACCTGCCGCCGTTATGGATGGCACTTTCGGCGCGGGCACCGTTATCAGCGTATTGATCAAGCTCCTGCTTACGGGGTTTGTAGGCACGTTGCTGGTGTATCCGTTTTTTACCGCTCGCTGGCGGGCGCTGGCGGAGTCCGAACATACTGCTGCGGTCAGCATTCGCAAATCTGAAGCGCCCGGTTTGTTCCTGCTGCTTGAGGTACTGGAGGCAAGATCCGGACTGAGTATCGCCGGCAAGCAGCCGGGACCGAAAAACCTCGCTGCTGCGCCGGGGGCAAAAAGTACTCCGCTTGAGGTGACGGCCGGTTCGGAAATTGAAGTGACCCTTAAGCCCGGTGGGCCGCGCACCCTGCGACTGGGGCTCGGAGCGGTGGCGACACTGAATGGCGGTGACGTTGTGGCGCTGGTTGCACGTGCACTGTCCTATCACCAGGGGGCGCTGATGCGCACCTGTGTGTATCTTTCAATGACGACGGCGCAGCGGCTGAAATCCTGGCAGGACGCGCTGGAGCGGGAAGTAACCTTACTCAGCGCCGAGGATGAGCCGACTGCCCCGCGTATCTCGGCGCTCAAACCTTTGCATAAACTGCTGTCCGCTTGCGGATTGGCGCTGGTGCCGCTGCTGGATCGCTTGCAGGGGGTTCACCGCGTGACCAGTGGCGCGGTTGCCCGCAGGCTGGAAGCCCGCGCGGATCTCGCCGCGGCGCAAATGATTGGCAGCGAAGAATTTGCGCAGTTTGCCGAGCGATGGAATCAACTGGTGCACGCCGACCTGATATGCGGTGAGATCAACCGTGAAGCGCAGGTTACCGGCAAGCGACTGGCAGATATTCCACGTGCTATACGCTGGCTTTACCGCAACCTGGAAGAGGCCACTCGCACAAGTATCGATATGGCAATGGCTGAAGATACCGACTGTTGGCTGCCGGCCGAGCCTGCCGGACACGACCGAATCGCCGCGGCAGAGGCGCGGCAGCTGTCGGCACTGTTACAGCGAGTCGACTTTTCGGTGCAGAAACTGTTTACCGATTTCGACGAGCTGTGCGCGCGCGCAAGCCGTATTGGAACGGAGGAGAGTTGTCGCGCGGTGGAAAACAGTCTGCTGTTGACGGCAAGCAAGGAAACCGAGGAAGCGCAGCAGGTGCTGTCAGAGTACTTTAACCGGGTGATCCCGCGGGACTTCCTGCCGATGCAGGGCCCGCAAAATGCGGAGCTGGCGGAACTTGGGCTGCAAGACACCATCGACTGGCTGCGCTCGCGCCTGGTGGATCTTCAGGAGCAGGAACAGCGCTTGGCGCAACTGCAGCTGAGTGGTTCGCGGATCCAGTTGGGCGCGGCACTGGTGCGGGCCAATGTGCGCGTGGATCCGCGCCGCTTCGAACTGAGCGGAACCACTCCTTCCGCTGCAGAAGCTTCCCGCAAAGACAATCGCGCGCGGATCCAGGAGTGCCTGCAACAGCGTCAGCAGTTACATCAGATGTTCTTTCAGCGTGTCCAGGGGACGGTGATTGGTTTGAGCGGCGGGGAGCGCAGTGATGCGGATGCTGCGCTGGCGCAGCTACAGGACTTTGAGCGTATACGCGAGCCGCTCAGCAGTCTCGACCGCTACGGTGATCTGGTGTGCGAGCTGATTGAATGCCTGCCCGGGAATGAGATTCCCGCGTCGCTGCTGCAGAAATACACCCAGCTGGCGGTACAGCAGATCCGTGAGGTTCTCAGGATTGCTGGCGATGCGCCTGCGCTTCTGCCGGCACCGCTGCTTGAGAAACTCGCGGCCTGTGGCGCTGGTGATGCGAACGGTGTGGCCGAGTCCCGCGGAGGAGACCTGGCGGGAGAGCTGCAGGCGATAGAGCTGCGCTGTAAAAATGCCAGTGCCGTGGTGTGCGAGGGATATCACCTGGCATTGGCGCGGCTGTTGCAGCTGTGCCTGGCAGAGGAGGCGCGCCGCAAGGTGAAGCCCCTGCGGCTCGCCGGAACCTTGTAATCCGCGACGCCTTACACGGGAAGCCGGCTTCCTGACCGGGGGCAATCAGCCTCCGGCCAGCTTTACCTTGTAGCTCTTGGCCTCCAGAACCGCCTTGATCTCATCCCGTTTATCGCCCTGTATTTCAATGACGCCATCCTTCAGGGCGCCACCGCAACCACACCGCTTCTTCAGCTCGGCCAGTAGCAGTTTCAGCTCACTGTCAGTGCCCTCTACGCCCCTGACACAGGTCACGCCTTTACCCTTACGGCCCTTGGTTTCTCTCTGGATACGGACGATGCCGTCGCCCTGATGGCGTTTTTCTGCCGGTGCGGATTCCTTGATGCGGCCGCGGTCGGTGGAATAAACAAGCCGGTTTTTGTCACTCATAATCGTGCTTTACAGGTATCGGTTACTTTCTTGCCGCGCAAGGATAGCCGAAGCGCGCTGGGCAGATAAAGGCTCCGTGAGCAGTCACCTGCGTAGACTATGCAGAACAAGGTTGATGGAACCCGGGCCCGGTCGGCTAAAATGACGGGAATTCCTCCATTCAAAGACACAAGGAAAAGACTGAATGGCCCTGACAGGTGTCCGCAAGCGGCTCAATGAAGTGATATTCGGCACCGACACGCCGGCCGGGAAGTATTTTGATGTGGTGCTTATCTGGACCATCCTGCTCAGTGTGGCGCTGGTCCTGCTCGCGTCGGTGGAGAGCTGGTGGGTGCGCTACGGGGAGATCTTCTTTCGCCTGGAGTGGTTTTTCACCGCGCTGTTTACGGTGGAGTACCTGACCCGGATTTACTGTGCAAATGACCGTCGGGCCTACGTATTCAGCTTTTATGGTGTTGTAGACCTGCTGGCAATCCTCCCCAGTTATCTGGCGCTGATATTTACCGGCGCCACTTACCTGATGGTGATCCGCCTGTTGCGGGTGCTGCGCATCTTCCGGGTTCTGAAGCTGGTGCGCTATCTGAGTGACGCCAACCTGCTGGTGCGCTCCCTGTGGCAGGCGCGTCGACGGATACTGGTGTTTTATTCCAGTGTGCTTGTGCTGTGTATCATTTTCGGCAGCATTATGTTTATTGTGGAAGGGCCCAAGCACGGGTTCACCAGCATCCCCAAAAGTATCTACTGGACGATCGTTACCATCACCACCGTGGGCTACGGCGATATTACCCCCCAGACCACGCTAGGGCAGGCGATTGCGTCCATGACCATGTTGATCGGTTACTCAATTATCGCGGTGCCAACCGGTATCGTCACTGCCGAACTGGCGCACGAGCTGGGTCGGGAAAAGCAACTGGCGCGATGCCACAATTGCGGGCGGGCGGGGCACGATGCCGATTCCGAGTTCTGCAAGCACTGTGGATACAAGCTGGAAGATTTTGAGCCAATTACAGAAGATTGACCGACCCGCGCAAATTCTCTGCGCCCTGGAGCGGAGCGACCGGTGATAGTCCCGGGGCTGCCTTAACAGCCCCGCTGCTATCCGCTATCCTTGCGCCCCGTTCAACCCACCGCCTCCTTCCAGAGGCCACTCCGCCATCAACTCCTACAGATACTGGTAGCTGACCCCAATGGATATACAGGGATACTGCGCTCCGGGCTTCGAAGCCCTATACGATGCTTTCGCCACCAATTTTCGCGATCACGGCGATGTCGGCGCCTCCTTCTGTGCCGTGCATCAGGGGGAGGTGATTGCGTCGCTGTGGGCGGGAAGTGCAGATCGCGCCGGTACACGGGCGTTTGAGGAAGATACCCTCGCGAACGTGTTTTCCTCTTCCAAGGGGATTCTCGCGCTGATCGCTCTGCAGCAGGTTGCCGCGGGTAACCTGGACCTGGATTTGCCGGTTGCATATTACTGGCCCGAGTTCGCGGCTGCCGGCAAGTCCGGGATCACCGGGCGCCAGCTGCTCTGTCACCGCGCCGGGGTGATCGCGTTCCGCGAGCGGGTGAAGGATGACCTGATTTACGATTGGCCCGCGGCACTGGAGCAGGTCGCCGCCACGGAACCCTGGTGGGAACCCGGCAGCCAGCAGGGCTATGCACCCTTCCTTTACGGGTGGACGGTCGGGGGGCTGATTGAAAAAGCCAGCGGCCAGCCACTGATGTCGCTTTACCGTGCCGGTATCGCGGATCCGCTGGAACTGGACGGTGGCTTCGGTGCCGTCGGCCACCGTTCCGCCGAAATTGCCGACGTTGGCCCCCTCAAGAAGCCACTACCGGAATTGCGCGATAACGCCATCGGCCGCTCCATCAAGGAAGACCGCCAGGGGCCAGTGGCCACTGCGTTTACCAACCCGGTATCGCTGATGATGGGCACCAACGGTGAGCAGTGGCGCGGCGCGCTGATTCCCGCGGCCAACGGCCACTTCAGTGCCAAAGACCTGGCGACCGTCTACGGTGACCTTGCCGCTGAGGATCCCCGCATGCTCCCGCAGCCCCTTCTGCGTGAGGCAACCGCGGAGCAGAGCCGCGGGCAGGACGCCATCTTGCAGGCCGAGGTCGCCTTTGGCTGCGGTTTCCTGAAATCCGCAGGCGCTGAAGATCTGCACTTTGGCAGCGAAGCCGGCTTCGGACATCCGGGGGCCGGCGGTAGCGTCGGCTTTGCCGACCCGCGTGCAGAGTTGGGATTTGGATATGTCACGTCCCGCATGGGGCAGAGCCTGTTTATGGATCAGCGTGCGGTTGGATTGAAGAACTGCCTGTACAGCCTACTTTAAGCGGGCTTAGGTACCCAAGAGGTGAACAATGAGTACAGATTACGAACAGCTCTCTGCGCGCGTGGACGAGCTTGAGACCCGGCTCGCTTTTCAGGAAGACACCCTGGCCGAGCTTAATGATGTGATCGCTGCCCAGGATGCGCAGATTCGTGCCCTGGTAGGGAGGATGAAAGAGATGACAGAAAAATATCAGGATCTGTCATTTGAGGTGCAGAAGGGCGGCAATCCGGGAGACGAAAAGCCACCACACTATTAAGGCGTTGGCGTATTTTTCGGCCGGATTCATTATTTGTGCTTCCCACTTTTTCAACGATGCGCGTTTTTCTACCTCAATTTCTGGAAAACCCCGAAATTTCGTTTTTTCAGCCCTCGTCAAGCCTTGACAAGTTTTTTTCCACATGGAGAGGGGGGCTGTGAATTTATCCGACACGGCCCGTTTAGTTGGTACGGAAAGGTCGAAAAATCCCGTAAAGTACTGATTTTAAAGGGGTAAAAGCGATGGGCCAAAAAGTGCCCAAATTGCTGGGGGCAAGCGTTTGTGCGGCTTGGGGTAAGCTTTTCGAGATCCATGCACAAAGTTATCCACAGATCCTGTGGAAGAGTGAATTACACCGGATTACACCAATAGTGCAGGGTGCGTGGCACCAGAGCTCGAAATCACCAGCGTGAATACCCCAGAGAACTTCACATGAGTGTGTTAGTCGTCATCGTAGTGGGTGAATAAAAGTGTGTGCTGTTGTAGCTGCCACGGCCAGAATGCACAACACGTCAAATTTGGGAAATAGGCAGTAGACCTGTAGAGACTTTGCGCATAGTCTTCGTGCCCATGGCGAACCCGGTTCAGCTTACAGTCAGTTACTGCGAGTGATACTGGGATCAATAGCCGGATATTTCCCCGTTATCAATAAAAGCGTTAGGAGAAGCTTAAATGAAAAAATGGGTAGCAATTCTTGCCCTGGGCTCACTGGTTGGTTGTACCACCCTGGACCCGTACACCCAGGAAAGTAAAACCAGTAATGCAGCTAAAGGTGCAGGTGCTGGTGCTGTCGCTGGCGCCATTATTGGTGCGGCAACCTCCAGCAAGAGCGATCGCAAGAAGGGTGCCATCACTGGCGCACTGGGCGGTGCGGCCATCGGCGGTGGTATCGGCTACTACATGGATCGCCAGGAAATGGCTCTGCGTCAGCGTCTGGAAGGCACTGGTGTACGCGTTCAGCGTGAGGGCGACAACATCCGCCTGATCATGCCGGGCAACATTACCTTCGCGACCAGCCGCTTCGAAATCCGCTCCGATTTCTACGACACCCTGGATTCCGTGGTGCTGGTACTGAAGGAGTTTGATAAGACTGCAATTCGCGTAAGCGGCCACACCGATAGCACTGGCTCCGACGTAACCAACCAGACTCTGAGTGAGCGTCGCGCCGAATCTGTTGCCAACTTCTTTTCTACCCGTGGCGTTGCCGCCGGCCGGATACAGGCAGTGGGCTACGGTGAGCGTTACCCGATCGCAAGCAATGATTCCGACGCCGGTCGTCAGGCCAACCGTCGTGTGGAGCTGGAATTACTTCCGCTTCAGTAGCAAGATAAGAGGGCGCTTCGGCGCCCTTTTTTATTGTGCGGAATTCATGACAGGGGAAAGTTATGCCGGGTATGTCCTTCCTAGCTCGGGGTTGGGGTTCGGCGAGACTCGCACTCCAATTTGCTCTACTGCTGAGCCTGCTTTCGCCAACAGTGGCATTACATGCTGACCCCGTAGATACCGAGGCCTCCTCTGCGGCGCTCGCCAGCGGTTCCCATCAGTCCGATGCGGAAAGTGGCACATACGAAGATGGATCGGAGTCGCTGGATTCCGCGGTCCAGGACCGCATTGCAACCTCGGAGTTGGTAGCGCAGGTGAAAATCACCGGGGTCCACCGCATGATCGATAACGCGCTTTCTGAACCGGGTATGGTGGCCATTCTCGGTTATGTATATTCCGGTGTTGCGGAAAAAATCTGGAAGGGGGCGCCCACCAATGTTGTCGCGTTTCGATTGACCCTGGATGACTGCGACCGCAAACTCGAGCGTGGCGAACACTATTTGATCTTTGCCAAAGCGGATACCCAGGGGCGCCTGCAGCTGGCCAGCTGCGAGGCCGCGGTGGCTGGTGCCGATGCAGCCGGCCTGTTGGGGCAACTGGACCGCTATTACCAGGGGTAGCCAGTCGGATACTGCCTTTAATCGTCCATTTCGTGCCCCCGGCGCCAGTCGATATAGACTTCCTCCAAATATGCCTCGGTCTAGATAGAACAATAAATACTTGAATACCGGAACATTGTTCCTTGAATTGCGCCAGTTGAAGATTATTCTTATCAGTATTGGCGCCGCCTTCTTCCGTGATGATGGTTTTTGCGAAACCTGTAGCAGCGTCAACCAGTAGCGATAGGGCCCAATAGCCGCAGGGCTATACGCAGCCGGACTGGTTCCGGTGCAACCGAACGGTTGAGCCCACTCGTTCTGAACTCTCTACAACCGACCAGGGGTCATTGGGTATATGAAGAAATTACTGTTACCACTGATTATTCTGCTGTTGATCATCGGGTACTTTATGTCGCAGAAATCGGACGACTCCGTCGGTGATGCCTACGACAATATGGAGAAGCCCGCCAACGAAAGCACCATGCCAGATTCGTCCACCCCACCGGACATGGACTCAGATCCGACCATGCCTCAGGAGAGTGATGACGTGGCGCCAACCACCGACGATCCGCAAGGCTCAGACAGCAGTTTGCTGGATGAAACCAAAGACGCTGCCCGGGATACCGGCGAGGCGGTCAAGGACGCGGCGGAAGACGCTGGTGATGTGATCAAGGATGCCGCCGATGATGCCGGTGACGCATTGAAAGACGCGGGTGAAGCGACAAAAGATGCCGCCGAGGACGCCATGGATAAACTTCGTGGCGACGAGGAAAAAACGGACGAGGAGCCCCAGCAGTAATCCCTCTCATTGCTGGACGTCACCTGAAGACAAGGCCGCGACTGGTTCGCGGCCTTTTTCTTTTCTACCATTGATAAAGTAGTTACGAATTTGTGTCAGGCGATGATCGAGCACTGTTGGCATCACGACCACGATATCCTGGAGATCCGCCCGGTGGCGGACCTGAGGCCGGCAGAGTTTCGGGCACTGGCAGCACAGGTGGATCCGGTGATCTGCCAGCACGGATATCTCCAGGGACTATTGATTGACGCCCGTCACTACCGGGGTTGGCAAAACTTTGCCGCACTGGTTTCCCATTGTGTGTTTACCCGCAACCAGCACCGTCACCTGCATCGTATAGCGGTGCTTTCAGACAGCACATTGCTGGGCTTTATGCCGCAACTGCTGAATCACTTTGTAGCGGCAGAAGTACGTCCGTTTCCCGTCGAGGATGAAGCCGCAGCACTGGAATGGTTGAGCCATCCCGGTTAAATTCCCCGCTTTTAGCGATGGATACCCTCCAGCATGCCTCCCACCACGCCCGATAACATGCAGTTGGCTGTGACAGCCGCGACGTCGGAATTCTGTGCGAGCGGCGAAGCCCTCGCGGCTCAGTTTGAGCTGCCGTTTCTCGGTGAATTGCCGGAAAAGCGGATCGAAGACCGGCCTTTTGTTCTCAAGTGTGGGGAGCAGCTGCAACTGTGTGCGACCGGGCGCAAGGCACCGGGGCCGGTTGCCGTGGATTTCGTGACCGGTGCCGCTGCGCACCGGCGGAAGTTTGGCGGTGGCAAGGGCCAGCAGATCGCCAAGGCGATCGGGGTGCGCAGCGGTTTTTACCCGCAGGTACTGGACGCTACCGCGGGTCTGGGGCGGGACGCTTTTGTGCTCGCTTCACTGGGTTGTGAGGTGCGTATGCTGGAGCGGAACCCGGTGGTTTATGCGCTGCTGGAAGACGGCCTGCGTCGCCTGCAGCAAGCGGCGCAAACCGACAGAGAGCTGGCCCCCATTGCCGGGCTGATGCGGCTGGAGCCGCGTGTGGAAAGTGCCGCTGCCTGGCTGGCAGGGCAGGGCGCCGAATCGATACCGGTCATTTACCTGGACCCGATGTTTCCCAGTCGTGACAAAAGCGCAAAGGTAAAAAAGGAAATGGTCGCGTTCCACCAGCTGGTAGGCAGTGATGAAGACGCCGACGCTCTGCTGGCGCCAGCGCTCGCTGCCTGCTTTTACCGCACGGTGGTCAAGCGACCGCGCCTGGCGCCAGATCTGGCGGAAGCAAAACCGAATCTGCGCTTCGAGGGGAAGTCCGGGCGCTTTGATGTGTACACCCGGCACGGAGTACCGGGTTAGCCTTTCCGAGTGGCTGGCTTGTGCGGTAGCAAGGCTGTACGTCAGCAGTTAACGGCATTTACCGCCAGTCCACCAAGGGACGTTTCCTTGTATTTACTCTGCATATCGATGCCCGTCTGGCGCATGGTTTCGATCACGCTGTCCAGTGGCACGATATGCGCACCTGTGCCGCGCAGAGCGAGGCGTGCGGCATTGATGGCTTTCACTGCACCCATGGTATTGCGCTCGATGCAGGGTACCTGGACCAACCCGCCAATGGGGTCGCAGGTCAGCCCGAGGTTGTGCTCCATGCCGATCTCGGCGGCATTTTCGATCTGCTGGTTGCTGCCGCCCTGAACGGCGGCCAGCCCCGCGGAGGCCATGGAGCAGGCCACGCCAATCTCTCCCTGGCAGCCTACTTCCGCAGCGGAAATCGACGCATTCTTTTTGAACAGCATGCCGATGGCGCCAGCGGTGAGCATGAATTCAACAACCTGATCCTTGAGGTCGCCGTGCTCTTGAGGGTCGTGCACAAAGTGTACGTAGTAGGCGATGGTCGCCGGAATCACCCCGGCGGCGCCATTGGTGGGCGCGGTAACAATACGGCCGCGCGCTGCATTTTCCTCATTCACCGCCAGTGCGTACAGGCTCACCCAGTCCAGGATCGATAACCCCTGGCGTCGTTCTTCATCGCTTTGCTTGGAGAGCTCCCGGTAGTGCTCCTCGGCGCGTCGGCGCACACCCAGTCCCCCGGGTAAAACGCCACTCTGGTGACATCCCCGCTCTATCGATGCTTCCATCACTTCCCAGATATGCCACAGGGCATCCTTGATTTCCTGCTCACTGCGGAAGGCTTTTTCGTTTTCCATGGCCAGTTCCGCAATGGTCCAGCCGTGTCGCTCGCACAGTGACATTAACTCTTCGGCGGAGCTGAAGTCATAGGGCAGCAGGGTGGCGATCTGTTCCCGGTTTTCAAAGTCCTCGTCCGACAGGACAAAGCCGCCGCCGATGGAAAAATAGCTGCGCTCAAACAGCATTTCCTCTCCAGCAAAGGCCTTGCAGGTCATGCCATTGGAGTGCTGCGGCAGGAATTCTTCCTTGTGGAACAGGAGATCGCGGTCCCGTTCAAAATGAATGGCGCGCAGCCCGTTCAGGATCAGCTGCTGGTGCTTGTCGATGCCCGCGAGCCGCCCCTCAATCCCGTCCACATCGATGGTGTCCGGGGCTTCGCCTTCAAGCCCCATCAGTACTGCCATGTCGGTTCCGTGGCCCACCCCGGTGAGGGCCAGGGAGCCGTACAAGTGGACTTCGACACGTTCGGTCTTGCTCAGGTCGCCGCGTTCTTCCAGGTCACATACGAACTGGCGAGCAGCCACCATAGGGCCGACGGTATGGGAACTGGAGGGGCCAACGCCAATTTTGAACAGTTCGAAAACACTGATGCTCATGGGGATCCTGAAAATTCTCGCCAGAAGTGCCCGCGCGGAAACCGCGCCGACAGGGTCAGATATAAGTGTAGTTATGGGGCCGCTGTGCCCTGCAAAACGTGCGTGGCAAAACGATGGCGTACACGTTCGCCGAAGGGCCTGGACTGTGCAATACGGGGGCGGGAAATCGAGATTTTATTTGGTGCAGCCTGCGGGCCGTGCAACAAATCACTGGTTTGTTGCCGGCTGACGCAGGGAATGCTGGTGTCAGGGGGCGATGGCGGTGATTGTGGCGCGCAGTGGTGCGGGATGCCCCTCGATGGTCTTGTTGGGATCCGACGGGTCGAGAAAGTCCGCCAGGGATTCAAACCGCATCCAGTCGGTACTGCGCTGTTCCTCAAGGCTGGTTCGGTCCAGGTCCACGGTTTTCACATCTACAAAGCCGGTTTTGCGCAACCAGCTCTCCAGGGTGGCAGTGCTGGGGAAGAACCACACATTGCGCATCTTGGCGTAGCGACCTTCAGGGACCAGGCATTCGCCAAGCCCGCCGTCGATAACCAGGGTTTCCAGTAGTAGCTGGCCGCCGGGGCGGAGCGTTTCCTTCAGTTCGCGCAGGTGATCCAGGGGAGAGCGGCGGTGGTACAGCACCCCCATGGACAGGGTGGTGTCGAATGCGCGCAGATTGGCCGGGAGAGCTTCAATTCCAACGGGAAGCACATCCACCGGCTTGTCCAGGCCAAGGTATTTTTTCAGTGCGTAAAACTGCGCTACAAACTTGGCGGAGGGATCGATACCGATTACCCGTCGCGCACCGGCCCCGAACTGTCGCCAGCAGTGATAGCCGCTGCCGCAGCCGACATCGAGCACCAGCCGGTTATTTAGGTCATCCAGGTGGGGGGCCACCCGGTCCCACTTCCAGTCCGAGCGCCACTCGGTGTCGATGAAAATATCAAACACCGTCCAGGGTCCTTTACGCCATGGATGCAGCTTGTGCAGCTGGGATTCGAGCAAGGCCTTCTGTTCGGCCGTTGCGTCTGCACCGGTACCGATACGCACTTCGCTGCCGACCTCTGTGGTCGATGGCAGCATATCTGGGAGTGCTTCCAGTGCCGCCTGCCAGTCGGGCAGGTCGCCCCAGCGCGCCGGGTTCAAGTTGTCGGCGATCTGTTGGGGCAGGGAGGTGAGCCAGGGGCGCAGGGCTGGGATATGCTGCAGCCCGGCATAGAGCGGTGTGTAGTCAATCATGGGTACTGCTCAGGCATCCCGCTGTTTGATGGCGATCAGGGATGCGAAATTGAAACACTGAAACCAGACATCGACGCTACTGAAGCCGACATTTTTCAGTCGGGTGCGATGATCGAACAGGGTCTCAGGGATAAGTACGTTCTCCAGCGCACTGCGTTTCTGGGCAATTTCCAGTGCGCTGTAGCCATTGGCGGCCTTGAACGAGTGGTGCAGGTCAATCATCAGTTCCTGATGATCGCTGTCCGAGAAGGCCACTTTTTCCGAGAGGATCAGTACGCCACCCGGACGCAACCCTTCGTATATTTTCTGCAAGATTTCTTCGCGCTCACTGGTGGGAATGAACTGCAGGGTAAAGTTCAGCACCACGACAGACGCATTTTCCACATCCACATTCTGCAGGTTGTCGCAAACCAGATGAACCGGGATTTGCGCGCTGTCCGCCGCGAGCACCGTGCGGGCGCGCTCGATCATTGCCGGTGAGTTGTCCACGGCGATGATCTCGCAGTCTGCTGCCGGGATGCGGTGACGCATCGCCAGCGTCGCCGCACACAGGGAGCTGCCCAGGTCATAGCAGCGGCTGCCAGCCTGGGCGTAGCGCTCGGCGAGGGTGCCGATCATGGCCACAATAGTGGTGTAACCGGGCACCGAACGCTGGATCATGTCTGGAAAGACTTCCACCACCGACTGATCAAAGCTGAAGCCGGCGACTTCCCCCAGCGGTTTGGAAAAAATATCGTCTTTCTTGTTCACAGCGTTTTTCTCGCGGTTCTCGTTTTGTTGTGTGCCGTCACAGTTTTTCTTCGTGCAGGTCCAGCGCCAGGCCCGCGTCGCGTCCCTGAGTGCCGGTGACTACCGCGGTACTGGCCTTATCCGCCTGCAGGTAGGTTTCTCCCACGCGTTGCAGATCAGCCAGGCTGACTTCGGAAACCTTGCGGCGGAATTCCTGGCGGATGGCATGGGTGCGGCCATACAGGTTGGAGTGGAAAGCCTTTTTCGCTTCACCGGCGGGAGAGCCCGGTTTGTCCATGCTGCCCACCACACCGAGGATGGCTTCTTCCACCTGTGACTCCTCGTGGGTCTCGTTCAGCAGCCAGTCCACCGACGCATCGAAATCCTGCAGGGTTTCTGCCATACGCGGATCGCGGTAGGAGTAGAAGCGGAATGCGCCGATGTTGACGTCGTGGCTGGCACCGCCGCCGTAAGCACCGCCCTGTTCACGGATGGTGCGGTGCAGGTAACCGTTGCGCAGGAACCCGCCGAGCACCGCCAAAGCCGGCGCGTCGTCGTGCGACATCGGCACGGTCGGGTAGGCTTTGGAACAGAAGTTGACCTGGCTGTTGGCCAGCCATACTTCCTGGATTTTGCGCGGGGTAAAGGGCGCTTCTTCCCGATTGGTGGTTGGCTCGCCGCCTTTCGCCAGCGGGCTCAGGGCCGCGGTAAAGTCGGACAGGCGGTCCTCTTCACCGATCACCAGGAACTGGCGGTTGGCATTGAGGATTTTCTGGTGGATCGCGCTGAACTTGCCTGCAAGGGCTTCCAGTCCCTGGGTACTGTCGAGGGACTTGACCAGGGCCTTGAGCTGGCGCAGGCCGAGCAGGCCGCCGGACTCGTGTCCTTCCCAGGCTGCGCGGTTGAATCCGGCACTGGCGGCAGCCATGGCGAGGGCGTGACCACTGCCGACAACGGATTGTTCACGGCGCGCCAGGGTTTGCAGCAGTAGCTCCTTGATGCGTGGCAGCTCGTCAAAGCGTACCTGCTCCATAGTGGCCTGCATCAGTTCGGTCAGACCCGCCTGGTTTGCGGCCAGCGCTTTACCGGAGAGGATAAAGTGCCCCGATTGGCTGTCCAGGTTGTCGAGTTTGGTGCGATGACTGGTAAAGCTGTGCAGGGAACCGGCAACCGCTGCCTGCCACTGCTGCACTTCCAGGTAGTTCTTGTCGCCGAGACCCAGCTCGCTCAGGGTTTGGCAGTAGTAGGGAACCAGGATTCGCTCTTCGTCGGTGAAATCCGGCAGGGTCGCAACCAGCTGCTGGTATACCAGGCCATTGGTGCCAGCACTGTAGCGGGTCACCCGGGTATTGTTCAGCTCGATTTTTTCGCCCTCGACCTTGGGCAGCTCCGCAGGGATATCCTCTACGCCTACCTTCGGCAGAATGGATTCATCGTCCTTGCGCAACTGGCGTTCCGCAAGGGCTTTGGTTGTCTGGATGATCTGCTGTTTTTCCCCATCGGTGAGGGTCGCCTTGACTTGCGCAAGGCGGGCTTTTTCGGCCGCTTCTTCGCGGCCAGCCAGCTCGGCATCCGGGGAGAGTACCAGGCGCACGCGATGCTGGTTTTCCAGCAGCAGCTGGCGCGCCGCATTGGCGATAAATTGGGGGTCCTGAATCTGCTCGCGCAGTTTTTCCAGCGCAGCATCGATGTTCAGCAGGCCAATAGCATCACCGCGGTGAGTGGCGCCGGTGAGTGCGGTAAGGATCAGTTGCAGGCCGTAGGGGTAGCCGTCACCACCGATTTCCCGTTGCTGTAATTCCAGCTGGTGGAGAGCGGCGGAAACCTGGTCGTAGGGCACGCCGTTTTCTGCCACGTCTTCGAGTACCTTGAGTACCTGCTGTTCCAGCTCATCCGCTCGCTCCCGTTCGCTGCCCTCGATACCGCACACGAATACCAGTTCACGCTGGGAATCGTCGAGTCCGCACAGGGGGGAAGGGGATTGGCCGAGTTCGGTGGTTTCCAGCAGGTGCATCAGCGGTGAAGCACTGTTATCCAGCAGCACACCGGACAGCAGGTGCGCGGTGAGCGCCTGTTCCAGGTCGGTGACGTCGCCAAGGAGCCAGCCGAGTACTATATGGGTTTTTTCATCCAGGGATTCTTCGCCGGAAAGCGGATACTTTTCTTCCACCCGGACCGGCGCCACGTACAGTTTCTCCCGTCCCACTTCCACAGTTTTGTGGAGTTGGTCGAATTTGTGCAGGGCTTTTTCTTCAAACACCGCCTGATGCTCTGCCGCCTCGATATCGCCGAAGGTCATGAAGATGGCATTGCTGGGGTGGTAGTGAGTGCGATAGAAGCTCACCAGCTGATCGTAAGTGAGGTCAGGGATATCCGCGGGTTCGCCACCGGAATTGAAGTGATAGGTGGTGGTGGGGAACAAATATTTGCTCAGTTTCTGCCACAATTGGGAGGTGACAGAACTCATGGCGCCCTTCATCTCGTTGAATACAACACCCTTGAAGACCAGATCACTATCGGGGTTGTCCGGGTCAGCAAACTCCAGTCGGTGTCCTTCCTGGGCGAAATCCAGAGGGTCGAGACGGGCGAAAAACACCGCGTCGAGATATACGTCCAGCAGGTTGTCGAAATCCTTGCGGTTCTGGCTGGCGAAGGGATAGGCGGTCCAGTCGGAGCTGGTGAAGGCGTTCATAAAGGTATTGAGTGAGCGCCGGATCATCATGAAGAACGGGTCGCGCACCGGGTATTTGTCACTACCGCAGAGGGCGGTGTGTTCGAGGATATGTGCGACGCCGGTGGAGTCTTCCGGTACGGTACGCAGCGCAACCAGGAATACGTTTTCCGGGTTGTCGGCGGCAATATGCAGGTGCTGGGCGCCGGTACGGCGGTGACGGTACTCTTCCACACGTACGCCAAGAGATTCGATCTCGGCACTGGTAATCGGCTCAAATGCGGGGTGTACGTTGCTCAAAAGACTGCTCCAGTGGGTAAGTTGCAGTTGCCGGGACAGGCTCAGGATGGGCCCCCGGCAAAATCGGCGGCCATTTTAGCGCTCCAGATGGGCGAAATGACAGGGTTGACAGGAGAGTGTTGACACCTGCGCCATCGGTGCGAAACTTCGGCCTTTATTCTTTGACGCCATAAATGTAGTCGAAAGGGGGATGCGCGTTGAACTGGATGGACTATGCGAGCCTGGCAGGGTTTTTCCTGACTTGGGCTGGCTATACGGTGTTTGCTCGCCGCAAAGCGAAGACGGCGTGGTGCCTGGCGTCCTCTATGCAATGGTATCGGGTTGAATGGATGTTGCGCATGCTGGAGCGGGATATGCGTATGCCAGATGCGGCCATCCTCAGCAACCTCGAGCGGGTGATCGGCTTCTTCGCCTCCACCAGCATCCTGATCCTGGCGGGTCTGGTAACGGCACTGTCCGCCAACAGCGCCGCGGTGGAAGTTCTCAGCAGCCTGCCGTTTTCCCAGACCACCACGGTGGAGCAGTTTGAGCTCAAGGTCATGGTGCTCATCGTGATCTATATCTTTGCGTTCTTCAATTTCACCTGGTCGCTGCGCCAGTATTCGTTTGCCAACGTGCTGCTGGGGGCGGCACCCGCGGTAGACGAGGAGGAGGTGACCCGGGAGGAGCGCCGCCGCTACGCGATCAGTGCCGCCAAAGTGATCGATCAGGCGGGGCACAGCTACAACTACGGCCTGCGATCGTTCTATTTCTCCATGGCGGTGATGGGCTGGTTCGTGCATCCCATCCTGTTTGTATTCGGCTATCTGGCCGTTATCTGGGTGCTTTATATGCGGGAGTTCCGTTCGCGTACCCTGCAGGTCATCCTCGCCGCGGAGGGGCGCTCCCTGGATCAGGTGCGGGACAAGTAGCCAGTGATAAAGCAGATTGTTAGCGCGTGGCCGCGCCGTGGGTGATCGCAACTTTGATGACCTCGCCGAGCGCTTTAAAAAGCGGATTTACGGTGGCCTGAAAGGGGATATCCGCCTCGCGGTACTGAACCGGGACCTGGCGCCGATCCTCAACGCCGACCAGGCGGGTGATGCGAGCCGGACACTCAAGGTAGTGGATGCGGGCGGTGGGCAAGGGCAGTTTGCCCTGGACCTGGCAGCCGCCGGGCATAAGGTCTGGCTCACCGATATTTCGGCGGCAATGCTGGAGCTGGCCCGTGAGCAGGTGGGAGTGCGCGCGCTCCAAGGGCGGGTGCAAACCCTGCAGTTGCCGTTGCAGTCGCTCTCCTCGGAGTCGCGTATTCCCGCGGCGGACCTTTTATTGTGTCACGCGGTACTGGAGTGGCTTGAGGCACCGCAGCAGGCGCTGGTGCATCTTGCCGAGAGTCTCCAACCTTCCGGATATCTTTCACTGACTTTTTATAATCGCCGCGCGCTGGAGTTTCGTTTGCTGCAGCGGGGAAGCCTGCGTCAGCTGGATCGCAATCGACAGAGTGGTGACTGGGGAGGTCATCCCGGCAGTTTGACCCCGAAGAACCCGCTACTGCCCGAGGATGTAATGGGGTGGGTGGAGCAGGCGGGGCTGTCCGTGGTGGCCCACAGTGGTATTCGCTGTTTCCACGATTTCATGACGCCGGAAATGCGCGACAAGTTGCCAGCAGAAGCGATTGTCGAGAAGGAACTGATGTACTCCCGCATTGATCCCTATCGGCAGCTGGCCCGCTACATACACTTGTTGTGCCGGCGGGCGTGAAGTCCTCAGTTGTCCAGGTGCTTTAGCAGCAGGGCCTTGGCGGCGTTGATGCGGGAGGCGAGGTAGTCGTTGCCGCCGCGGTCCGGGTGGAATTTCTGGATCAGCTTGCGGTGCGCGCCGATGATTTCCTCACGGCTCGCATTTGCGGAAACGCTCAGGACCTTGCGTGCTTCTTCCAGAGTTAATTGGGGTTCGCGGGGGTTTTGGCTTGCGCTTTCGGAGCGGGATTGCTGTTCGCCCCCCGGATCCTGCTTGGCTTTGTCTCGCTCAGCTTTGGCCTGTGCGTGCTTGGCGATCAACGGTGCTATCCAGGGAAGATGCCGCCCGAACATACGCCAGAGTCGGTTTACGATCGGCAATACCACTGCCACTGCGGCGCCGACCCAGTGCAGGCGCCCGCTAATGGCGAGCAAGACAGCAGCCAGCGCCAGCGCAATCAATACCCACTGAATGATGAGTTTGCGCCGCTGTTCCGGCGGGCTGTATTTGAATTTCTGGATTGCCAGCCAGGCGAAAATGCCGACGGCAATTAACAGGATCATGCGGCCCAAGGTGTGCTGCTCCCGGGTGATTTAACTACGTTAGGCCGCAAGCGTATCAGATGTCGATGCGAAAACCGACGGCCATAAAATCATCTGCCACCGGCTGTGCCACTTCGTTGCTGGAATCGATCGCATTTTCCCAGTAGAGCCGTACGCGTTCGTTCCAGCGGTACTGGAACCCCAGGTAGTACTGGGCAAGTTTGTACCTGTCGCCGCGTACCAGCCCCGCCTCAAACCCGGGATCATCGGAAACCAGGTAGTTGTGCCCACCGTATACGGAATAACAGTTATCGCGGCCCCAGGTGTAACTCATAAAGGACTCCGAGCCCTTTGCATCGAAAAAGTTGGTGATACCGACAACGGAACCGGGAGGCGCCAGCTCGTTGTTCTGGGATCGCTGGAACACTACTGCACCGTAAAACCCTTTGGCGAAGGCTTGCTCGCCGTAGTACATACCCAGGGCGGAGGTCCAATCGTTACTACTGGCGTTGAACGCGTATTGATCGGTGATTAATACGGGCTCATCGCCCGAGATGTCGTAAAGCAGGCCGTCACTGCTGGAAATATCCAGCTTCACCCGATTGAAAGCCGCGCCGATAAAAAAGCCGTCACCGATATCGGCACGGTAAACCGCTGCGATACCGTGGCTGAGGCCGTACTCACAGTCTCTTGGGGGACACACAAGTCGAGTATCCGGTGTCAGTTCGACATCGATTTCCAGCTGAGCCACGTGCCGTGCGGTCTGAATACCGATCTTGAATTCGCCCGCTTCAAACTCCCATGCTTTTCGCCATGCGAAGGCACTGTCCGCGCGTCCGGTGCCGGTTACACCACCATCTGTGCCCAGACCATAAGTCCCGCTGGCGAGGCCGCCGGACACGTTGTACCAGTCGGTGATATAGGTAACTTCGTAATAAACGCCCCACTGTTTACCTGCAGAAAACTCACCCCATTTTGGATGTTTGGCGAAGGCATGCCCCTGGCGAAGGAATAGTGAATCGTTTCTGTCCCCTGGCGCCGCCTGCTGATCGCCCTGAATTACGATGTTCTGGGCAGAATTGATCGCCGCTACACCCCATTCCAGATTGAAGCCGGTGTCCCAATTGTCGTAGGCGGGTACGTTGAGACCGAAGCGGATGCGCGAGGCGCCGTTCTGCATGCTGGTATTGCCCATGGTGTTCACCATATGGGCGGTAAAGTAACCCTCCATATAGAGCGTGACTTCGTTTGATTGGTAAATGGGCACCGCATTTGCATTTAATACTGCAGCGCCAAAGGCGCTCGCCAGTAATGTTCTGCGGATACTTTTTGTCATGTCGTGTGCTCTCGCTTGCCGATCCGGAGAAGGTAAGCCATACGTTTTCGGGGAGCACTGTCCGTAGTTTCACCCGAAGTGGCTCTCAAGCAAAAGTAGACCAGATAGCCGGCGCGGTCCGCTCTATCGGTTCTACTTCGCAGAAATGGCAGAGCCTGCCTTTTTTTTGTAGAAAGCTCCGCAGTGGAATCGTGCTACCTTCAGTGCGGTCCGGCTTGAAAAAACCGATTGAAACGCCATCTAACTGAGCAACCAATGAATGGAGGGGGCAGATCCTTGGCAGAAAGCAATTCTCTCAGCCGTCAGATGTTTGGATTGACCGTGCGGAAAAATGCGCACCCGGATATGCGCCGTTTGCGGCGCGAGGCAGGAGATGCGAGCCTGCACGGTAACAAATTCTGGAAGAGTTCCTGCCTCACCATGGATTACCTGAAAAAGCACCCGCTGAAGAAGGGCGCGAGGGTGCTGGACCTCGGCTGTGGCTGGGGGTTGGGGGGGATCTTCTGTGCGAAAGAGTTTGGCGCAAAGGTCACCTCCCTGGATGCGGACCCCAGTGTATTTCCCTTCGCCGAGTACCACGCTGAACTCAACAATGTCAGCATTACCACCTGGCAGCGACGTTACGAGAAGGTAACCCAGGCCGATCTGGCGGAGTTTGACGCAGTGATCGGTACGGATATCTGCTTCTGGGACAAACTGGAAGGGCTGTTGTACAACCTGACCCGCCGTGCCATGCGCGCCGGAGTAGGGCGCGTAATGCTGGTGGACCCGGGGCGTCCGCCGTTCAGACAGCTCGCCGAGCGCGCAGAGGAAAAGCTCGACGCCCAGTATTTCGAGTGGCAGACTCAGCGCCCGATGAAGGCCAGCGGTTGTATTATGCTCGCTGGTGAATAGCCAGCTTGCTGTGTGGCATATACGTTAGAGGTGAAAACTGATGCACTACGACAAGACCCAGATCCCCGCCGCCGATGAGGCGCTTCCCGGCCGTGCAGAGGCGATGCCGATCAGCGGCAAGCATTTCGTGTCCGGTCACTCCATGGTTGCGCCGTTTCCCGAAGGCATGCAGCAAGCGGTATTTGGCATGGGCTGCTTCTGGGGAGCAGAGAGATTGTTCTGGGAGATCGACGGCGTGTATGTCACTGCCGTGGGATACGCCGGTGGCCACACGCCCAACCCGAATTACCAGGAGGTATGTAGTGGTGGAACCGGGCATGCAGAAGTGGTGTTGGTGGTATTTGACCCGGCCAAGGTGAGCTTTGAGGAGCTGCTGCGCCATTTCTGGGAAGAGCATGATCCGACCCAGGGGATGCGTCAGGGCAATGATCTCGGTACCCAGTACCGCTCCTGTATATATACCTATGGCGAGGCGCAGCTGGCCGAGGCGCAGGCTTCTGAGCGGGCTTTCCAGCAGGCGCTGGCGGAGAAGGGCTTTGGTGCGATTACCACGGAAATCCAGCCTGCCCCCACGTTTTATTATGCCGAGGAAGATCACCAGCAGTACCTGGCCAAGAACCCGGGTGGTTACTGTGGCCTGGCCGGTACCGGCGCCTGTCTGTTGCGCTGATCAGGCCGATTCGGTGCGCGGATGCAGGATATGCGCGCACCAGTCACTCCAGCTGCCGGGATACAGCTGCGCTTTGCGTCCAATAAGGTGCAGGGAAAAGAGGTTCACGCAGGCGGTAACTCCGGATCCGCAATAACATACGATGTTGTCGTCTGCCGGAATCGACTGCCAGTTTTCGCGCAGCGCCGGCAACGGCTTGATAAAGCCTTCATCATCGGTCACTGCCTGCCAGGGTTTGTTGATCGCCCCCGGAATATGTCCCGCAATGGGATCGATGGGCTCTTCATTTCCCAGAAAACGCCGGGTGTCCCGCGCGTCGACCAGCTGCCAGGGTGGGTTGTCCAGCTGGGGGTAGAGGTCTTCGTAGTGGAGTAATTCGTCTGCGCGGGCGGAGGCCGTAAAGTCTCCGGTGCTAGCGGCTTCCTCTACGCCCTCTGCGAGTGGCAATCCGGCATTTTTATACGCAGTAAATCCGCCATTCAGTATGGCGACACGAGTGTGACCAAAGTGTCTCAGCAGCCACCAGGCGCGTGCCGCAAAAGCGAAGCGCTGGTCATCATAGACGACCACCTGAGTGTCGCTGGAGATTCCCATAGAGCGGGCAAATTCGCTGAACTGACTTGCTGTGGGGAAGGGGTGTCGGCCGCCGTAGCGTTCACAGGGGCCCGAAAGATCCCTGTGCAGGCTGGCATAGTGCGCGCCGGGAATATGTTCGCCGCGGTAGGCCTCGTCTCCGGCGTCGGTATCGGCCAGATCATAGCGGCAGTCAAGAATGACCAGTTGACCATTCCCTTGCTCCTGCTGGCCCTGCAGCTCGGCCAACTCGGAGACTTCAATTACACCCTGATAGTTCATAGCTACTGCGTTTTATAGTCGTTATAAGGCTCAAATTAAGCCCCGCGATGCCATTTGTCCAGCGCCTATTTACAGGAAATTGTAACGCGGACATGCGGTAACAAGCGGAATGTGGCTGCCATTCCGCCTGGCTGTTCAGTGGGCTTCCGAGTAGCGACTGCCCGCGGGGGATTTATGGCTGCGGTGCTGTTCTTCTTCAAGCGCCCGCTGTGCCTCCAGGTCGGCAATCTGTTTTTCCAGTTCCGCCTGTTGTGCGAGCTCTTGCTTGCGGCACTCGACGGCAGCTTCCACCACCGGCTGCTGCGGGCTGTCCAGGAAGCGCGCGGCAGCCTGCTCAGCACAATCGCTGGCCGAGATCACGTCGTGGGCCAGCTTGGGGAATAGCAGCCACTGATGATTGGGCAGCTTTTTGCGGGCCTTGTTGGCATCCGCGGCAGCGAGTACCGGATCCAGGGCACCGTGCATCACCAGCGTCGGGACCTGTGTTTTGATTGCGCGCGCCTCAAGCAGGGGGGCTGAGGGAATCGCCCAGATACGACACTGCATCTGCATCATATCGATATCCGAACGCACCGAACCGCCCAGAATGCCGCTGCTGGCAGCCGCTTGCCGTGCCAGGTCGAAGTCGACGAATGGCGCTTCTTCGTAACAGAAATGGCTGATGCCTGCTGCGTCTCCAAAGTTCGGATCAAGCACCAATCCCATAAAGCTGGCGATGGATGGCTTTAGCAGTTCCGCCTGATCGGATTCCAGTTCCTCGATGATGGCCGGGAGTTCCGCGTAAAATTGCTCGTTGTATAACGCCTGGAAAAGAACCCGCAACAGCCGTTGTCCGCTGAGGACAAAGGGATACTGTTCGCCGGGATGAATTTTGCCGGTTTCGACAGTGAGCGGGGTTTCATCAAGCTTGTCTACCAGGCTCTCGAGTCGTCGCTTGAGGTCAGGGAAACGCTTGTTGCACTCTTCATCCTCGCTGCAGTAATCGATACCGCGCTGGTAGGCTGCGATCACGTCATCGGGCAGCTGCTGGGTATAAATAATGTCCGGAAATACCGCGCTGTTCAGCACCATGGCGCGCACGGACTCGGGGAAGTCGCGCGCTATGGTAAGGGCGTAGCGGCTGGCGTAGGACACGCCGTAGAGATTCAGCTTGGGTAGGCCCAGCGCCTGGCGTAATGCTTCCACATCCTGGGCCACCGTAGCGCTGTTGTACTGGGCGAGGTCGGCCACTTTGCTGAGCCGACTGTAGCAGCGCTCCATGCTGTAGCTGAATACCCGGGCCTCTTCGTCGGTACTGAGATTGCGAGTGAAGGCGAGATCGGCGTCCTTGATGAACTCATCGCAGGCCAACCTGGGCTGCGCCATTCCAGTACCGCGGGGATCGATGATGATCAGGTCGCGCCCGTCCTGTACCGACATGCCGGCGTAATTGAACCACAGCCAGTCACTGGCATTTTCGGGTTCCAGACCCATGCTGGCGCCAGGGCCTCCGGCGCCCAGGTGGAGCAGGGGATCCTTGTCCGGGTCGCTGATCTCCGCATAAAAACGTACCACCGGGAACTGGATCTTGCGCCCTCCGGGCTCCGCGTGGTTTTCCGGCACTTCCATCATGAAGCACTGGCTGGTGGGCCAGCTGGGTTCGGTATCAAACCAACAGGTCTTTGGGATCAGGCGATTGGGGGAGGCCGATTGTGCAGATTTTCCTGCGGAGTCATCCCTCGTACAGCCGGCATTCAGTAGTGTCAGTGCGGTGAGCACTGGTAGCAGTACCGGCAGTGAGGCAGCGAGGCGCAAGGCGGAAAAACGTGGGGGCATAGTTGTTTTGTCTGAGTGGATCCGTGACCGCTGGCGTTATTGCTCGGGGCGGATACGCGCGATGGGCGCTGAAAGGTTCCAGCGCAGCGCCGCGAGGCGTATCCCGAGCGTCACCAGTACCGCTATGGCTACCACGGCTTCTCCGGGTAGCGCGTCAATGTCGTCCAGTATCACCAGAGCGGCGGCGCCACTCAAGGCCGCGGTGGCATAAATTTCCCGCCTCAGTAGTAGTGGGATGTCGCCGCACAGGATGTCCCGGATCAGGCCGCCAAAGGTGCCGGTCATTACTCCCATGACAATGGCAATGGCAGGGGTATGGCCGAGATCCAATACTTTCTGGGTGCCGATGACCACAAATACCGCCAGACCGGCGGCATCAGCGGCCATCAGCAGGCGCATGGGCACTTGCAGGTATCGGATCACATAGAAGCTGATCACCCCGGTGGCCGCGGCGATCCACAGGTAGTAGCTGTCGGAGAGCCAGAAGACGGGGACGTTAAGGATGATGTCGCGCAGGGTACCACCGCCGGTGGCGGTGACGCAGGCCAGCACTACCGCGCCAAACAGGTCCATCTGCTTGTGACCTGCTGCCAGTACGCCGGTGAAAGCAAAAATGGCGATACCGATCAGGTCGCACCAGTGCAGTAGTTGTTCCATAACGCCCGTTAAATACCACGATTTCGGAGACTGTGGCGGTACCGCTATCGGGGGCGGCCTTGCGAGACGCGCCGTAAACCCATCCCTGGGGGCTCTGCACCGCCAACCATGGCGGTGAAGGTCTCACAAGGCCGCCCCCGACAGCGGTACCTTCGCGGAAAATTCAGATTACTCAAATGAGCATCGTTGGACGTTGATTATGGAGCGTCCGCAAGTCAGGGTAAATCAGATCAGAAAAACGCCTGCAGGCCAGTCTGTGCACGTCCCAGGATCAGTGCGTGCACATCGTGGGTGCCCTCGTAGGTATTGACCGCCTCCAGGTTCATCACGTGGCGAATTACGTGGAATTCGTCGGCGATGCCGTTGCCACCGTGCATGTCGCGGGCGACACGGGCGATATCCAGGGCCTTGCCACAGTTGTTGCGCTTGACCAGGGAAATCATCGTTGGGTCGAAGCTGCCTTTCTGCTCGTCCATCAGGCGGCCAACGCGCAGGGAGCCCTGTAGTCCAAGGGTGATCTCGGTCTGCATATCGGCGAGCTTTTTCTGGAACAGCTGAGTCTGGGCCAGGGGCTTGTTGAACTGCTTGCGGTCGAGGCCGTACTGGCGCGCGGCGTGCCAGCAGTATTCGGCAGCGCCCATGGCGCCCCAGGAGATACCGTAGCGGGCGCGGTTCAGGCAGCCAAATGGGCCGCTGAGTCCCTTGATATCCGGGAAGCGGTTTTCCTCCGGTACAAACACATTGTCCATCACGATCTCGCCGGTGATGGATGCGCGCAGGGAGAACTTGCCTTCAATCTTGGGAGCGCTGAGGCCCTCCATGCCTTTTTCGAGCACGAAGCCGCGGATATCGCCCTCGTCATCTTTACCCCAGACCACGAAAACGTCAGCGATCGGGCTGTTGGTGATCCACATCTTGGAGCCGCTGATGCGGTATCCGCCATCGACTTTCTTTGCGCGGGTTTTCATGCCGCCGGGATCCGAGCCAGCATCCGGTTCGGTGAGGCCGAAACAACCGACCCATTCGCCGCTGGCGAGTTTGGGCAGGTACTTCTGTTTTTGCTCTTCGCTGCCGTAGGCGTAGATCGGGTGCATGACCAGGCTGGACTGGACACTCATGGCGGAGCGGTAGCCGGAGTCGACACGTTCGACTTCCCGTGCCACCAGCCCGTAGGAAACGTAGTTCAGGCCGGCACAGTCATAGCCCTCGATGGTGGAGCCTAGCAGGCCCAGCTCTCCCATTTCGCGCATGATGTTGCGGTCGAATACTTCGTGGCGGTTGGCTTCGAGCACCCGCGGCATCAGTTTTGATTGGCAATACTCGCGCGCGGTATCGCGGATCATGCGCTCTTCGTCGCTCAGCTGGCGGTCCAGCAGCAGGATGTCGTCCCAGTGTGCCAAAGGCTGGTTTTTGCTCATGGTTTGGTCCGTGCGAAAAAGTTGGATCTCAAGTGGCCGGTCAGGTGCCGTGTATCGGCAGCAGCCGGTCAATCTTTATTTAATCTTAGGCAAATGACCCGGGACTCCTTAGTGGCTCCAGAGTCAAAATGCCATGTTCAGGCCAGTTCGCGGCCCGCAGATGTTCGTTTGCCGGGTCATCATAGCGAACAAGATCCGCCACTTCACTAATGTGATCACTTTTTTGCGGGGTAAATGCAGAGAAAAATCGCGGTTGTCGCCCTGAGCGCACCGTATGGCGCCATAGAGGGTGTGATTTCGCGCCAACTGAGGCCGCGGGCCTCCGTTCTATCCCTTGCCCACCATTATTTAACGGTCACTGCTTCTCTGTCTGCTGCTTACGCTTTCCCGGGATGTCGTGGCACTGTCCGGGGTGCTAAAAACCAGGCAATTGGGCCGGCAGGTACATTGTCAGCTGCGGCGAATCGGGCAATTGAGGGAAAACCCAATGTGGTACGCATAGGTGAGAACCAATAAACTGGCTTTTGCCGGGCGTACTGCCAAAACAATCACACGGGTCTCAACCGGGTGATGGTCATCTAATCAAGGAGATAGCGTGTCACACTGGGTCTATCTTTCAGTGGCAATTGTCGCGGAAGTCGTGGGTACCTTGTTTCTGAAGAGCTCAGATGGGTTCTCCAAGGTAATTCCGAGCGTGATCGTTGTCGTATCGTACGCGCTCGCATTCTACCTGTTGTCAATTTCCCTGAAGTCTATTTCAGTTGGCATTGCATATGCTGTGTGGGCTGGGGCGGGTGTTGCCCTGATCGCGGTGGCTGGTTTTATTTTTTTTGGACAAAAGCTCGATATGGCTGCAATTCTTGGAATGGTGCTGATCATTTCCGGGGTTGTGATCATTAATGTCTTTTCTGCTAGTGCCGATCATGGTGGTGGCTAAGCCTGATAAGCCATGCCTAATCCCGCCGCAAATGATCCTTGATCGCAATCGGATTGGGGAAGTTCAGCACCACGATATACGAAGAAACCAGGAAGGTCAGAATCGCGGTGGCCTGGATCAGGTGCGAGGCCTTGCTCCCAATCAGCTGCTGGCTCACCGCAAGAAATGCGATCAATAGCGAGAACTCGCTGATCTGTCCGAGGCGAAAGCCGATATCCCACGCGAGTATCTTGCGTTCGCTTTGCTGTCCCAGCAGGTAGCGGAACACCACCGGTTTGATGACCAGTACAGCAATGGCTGCCACCAGTGCGGGGATCGCGATTTCCGGCACCATGTCCAGATGGAACTGCGCTCCCAGGCTGAAGAAAAACAGGATCAGGAAGAAGTCGCGCAAGGGCTTCAGGCTGATGGCGATGTATTGGGATATGGGGCTGGTGGCGAGGGTGATGCCTGCGATGAAGGCGCCGATTTCACGGGAGAGTCCGACAATTTCCGCCAGTTCTGCGAGGCCCATACACCAGCCGAGAGCGAGCAGGAATACGTACTCGTGGAAGCGGTCGAACTTGCTCAGCAGTGGTTGCAGCACGTAGCGTACAGCCGCCCAGGCAAACAGGATCAGCAGGGGCAGGGCGGCGAAAGACATTCCAAGCCTGGCAAAGTCCACGGAGCCGGTACTGCCGCTCAAAAGGATCATCAGGCAGGTAATGGCCACGAAGTCCTGAAACAGCAGCAGGCCGACCATCATTTCACCAAGGTGTTTGTGGTGCAGTACCGTCGTAGGCAGAAGCTTGATGCCGATGATGGTGCTGGAGAACATCATCGCCATGCCGATTACCCAGGATTCGGTATCGGTGAAGCCGAACAGGTGGCCGATGCCGTAGCCGAGGCCGAGGAAAATGCCGCAACTGATCAGGCCCACAAAGGTCGCCTTGCGCAGGACTGAAATCAGCGCCTTGGGCTGCATGTCGAGGCCGAGCAGGAATAGCAGGAAGATGATGCCGATATTGGACATCTCGGCCATCAGGTTGACGTTATCGATAACGGCAAGCCCCGAGGGGCCGAGCAGGCAGCCGAGGGCAATATAGGCTACAAGTAGTGGCTGGCGTCCCCACAGTGCGAGTGACGCGACGACAGCCGCGCCACTGAAGATCAGGAAAAACGACTGGAACAGGGAGGTCTCAGGCACTGCGCATCCTTGTAGCAGACTGGGCGATAGTGGTTGCTTTCATTATCGACCCTGAACCCCCGGTTTTTCAATGGCGGCTCCAAGTGGCGATGCTATCTGGCACTGAGGCAATCGGACGCCGCTTCCACCGCGCCCGACCTGCCGCCTCTCGTCCTGCCTTCCTTCGCTTATTGGAATGCCCACCTTAAAGTTTGAACCAGCGTAGATTCTCACCCTCCTGAGAAAGAATCGGCTGTTCGCATTTCTCTCCCGGCGGATTAGCCAGGATCGAGCGCGCCAGATGGATAAACTCTTGCAAAGGCGTGGCCAACTTTTCCGGTGCCGATGTATGCAGAGAGAATTCCAGCGGCATTGGCGCATCGGCTTCGATGCCCTGATAGCGCCACACACCGTGGCTGGCATCATACTGGTAGTAAGGCAGCATACGGTGGCCGTATTCGGCGATGAGCTCGATGGCGTCGATCAGGTAATCGACTGTCTCTTCATCCAGGAAGTAGTTGAAGTTCAGTCGCACCCAGCCGGGCTTGAGAATACTTTCGCCTTCACTCACCAGTTTTTCGATGGCGGTGCTCTGCTCGTCGGTGAGGTGGAGCAGGTGATGACCATAAGGGCCGGCACAGGAACAGCCGCCCCGTACCTGAATGCCGAAGAGGTCATTGAGCAGGGCTACAACAAACCCGTGATGCAGCGGTTTATCCTCGTGCAGCAGGTGCAGGGAGACAATGCTGACGCGCTCGGCTTCGGTGCCGCCCAGAATCTGGATGTTTTCGTTGTCGCTCCAGCGGGCGAAGGCGCGGCTGATCCAGGCTGCTTCACGACCCTCGATGACGTCTGCACCTACCTGATCTTTCAACGCAAATGCCATGCCCGCGCGCACGGACTCGACAATCGCGGGCGTGCCTGCTTCCTCGCGGCGTTCGCCCGCGGGAAGGTAGGTGTGCCGCGCCGCGCTTACCCAGGACACGGTACCACCGCCAGTGACCGAGGGCTGGTTTTCCGGTAACAGGTTACGCCGAACAACGAGTATCCCGGGGGTGCCGGGGCCACCGACAAATTTGTGCGGCGAAATAAACAGGGCATCTTTGCTGGATAGGCTGTCTTTACCCTGCACATCAATGCCGACATAGGGCGCTGCTGCGGCGTAATCCCAGAACGACAGGGCGTCGTTCTTATGCAGCAGGCGGGTGACCGCTTCGACATCGGTGCGGATACCGGTGACGTTGGAAGCGGCTGAGAAGCTGCCAATCTTCAGCGGCCGCGCTGCGTATTGATCGAGCGCTTCTTGCAGTGCATCAAGGTCCACGCCACCGGATGCATCCTGCGGAATGGTGACCACTTCCGCAATGGACTCCCGCCAGGGCAGGTCGTTGGAGTGGTGTTCGTAAGGGCCGATAAACACCACCGGTCTTTGTGCTTCCGGGATACTTCCGGATGTACCGCCAACGCGTGCATAGCCATCCACGCGCAAGCCCAGGCAGTCCACCAGCCGGTTGACTGCGGCAGTCGCGCCAGAGCCGCAGAAGATGATTGCGTGTTCATCTCCCGCATTTACGGATTTACGCACGGCGGCACGGGCCTGTTCGCGGAAGGCGGTGGTCTGGCGGCCGGTGGCAGAAGTTTCCGTGTGGGTGTTGGCGTACCACGGCAATACGTTGTGGCGGATGGTGTCTTCGATAAAGCTAAGCGCGCGACCGGAGGCGGTGTAGTCCGCATAAATTAGTGGGCGCTGGCCGAAGGGGGTATCCATTGGCATGCGTTCGCCAATGACGTTGTCGCGGATCTGCTGGAGCAGGGAGTCGGTTTTTGCATCGCTGGAGGGAGTGGTCGATGCCGGTTGTGCATGGCTGTGCATGGCTACCTCAATCTACTGTGCCCGCGGGGATCGCCCGCGGGCATGGCTAAAACAGTAATTGAGCTGCGGGTTTTAATCTCCCGGCGGTATGGGCAGTTGCGTAGTGCTTTTAATCTGCTCCATGGCGAAATTGGAGGCCACGTCGGAAATCCCCGAGTGGGCGATCAGCTTTTTGTAAAAGCGATCATAGGAGGCCACATCGCTGACCACGACCCTGAGAATATAGTCGTAGTCCCCGGCCATACGGTAACAGTCCACCACTTCCGGTAAATCTGCCATCGCGTTAGAAAAGGACTCCGCCCACTCTGCGCTGTGCTGATTGGTTTTTACCTGGGCAAACACGGATACCGGCAGGCCGAGTACCTCTGCATCCAGCAGGGCAACTTTCCGGCGGATGATGCCGCTCTTCTCCAATTTCTGAATCCGGCGCCAGCACGGGGTCTTGGTGAGGCCCACGCGCTCGGCCAGCTCTTCGATGGAGAGACTAACATCAGATTGAAGTATGGCAAGAAGTTGTCGATCAATCGCATCGAGTGAGGACATAGTGCTACAAATCTCCCGAAAAAGCGGGGATGGGTTCCATCGGAGTCGTTCAGGTGGCTCTCCATAGCAACAAAATACCCCAGTAATTTTGGCGGGCACGGCGGGATCCGACTTTCACAGGCTGTAAAAGAATCCTTTACCGTGCCCCTTGTCTTGCCGGTAACGATAATCTCAGTTCTGCGGCATCAGTAGTGGAATTATTCTCTGGGACTTGGGCGCGCGAATAGCGGGATCAAAAAAGCCGGGCAATGCCCGGCCAAACAACAGGGGTATGTTGGAAAATTGTCCTGAAGCTTTATGCGGCTTCCTTCGGTGGGAACAGCGGTTCGTAGAGGCCCGCGGCCATGGCCTCGCGCACGCGCGCCATCAGGTCAATCTCGGTGAGCTGCTGCAGTGTTTCCAGTTGGTCGAGCACATAGTAGATGGGCTGCACTATGTCGATCCGGTATGGAGTGCGCAGGGCGTCGACCACCTCGAAGGGCGCGCGAATGGGCGCATCGCTGAGCGCGTACAGCGTCTCCTTGGGGGAGGACAGGATGCCGCCACCGTAGATACGCAAGCCGTCTTCGGTGTTCATCAGGCCAAATTCCACGGTAAACCAGTAGAGGCGGGCCAGGTAGGCGCGCTCTTTGGGCGAGGCTTTGAGGCCTAGTTCTCCGTATTTCTGGGTGAAATTGGCAAACGATGGGTTGGTGAGCATGGCGCAGTGGCCAAAGATCTCGTGGAAGATGTCCGGTTCTTGCAGGTAGTCGAATTCCTCGGGCGTGCGGATGAAGGTAGCTACCGGGAATTTGCGCTCGGACAGCAAGCGGAAGAAAGTTTCGAATCCGATCAGGGCGGGGACCCGGGCGCACTCCCAGCCCGTTTCTCTGCGCAATACATCGCTGACCTCGGCCAGTTGCGGGATGCGATCGCGGGGGAGGTCGAGTAGCTCAAGGCCGTGCAGATACTCGTCACAGGCGCGGCCTGGCACCACTTCCAGCTGGCGTTCGATCAGGCGTCGCCAGGTGTCGTGCTCCAGGTCGGTGTACTCGATAAAGCCGTTGGCGTCCGGTTCACGGGCGACGTACTTGCTGGGCTTTTTATCACTGCTCATGAGGATCTCCTGAGTGCGCGGGCGGTTCAGATGCCGCCTCGTCTGTTTTTATCTTCTCTCTATTCTTAGACACTCCCGGCGTTGGATGGCAGGGGGCGGGACGCAGAATGCGATGTCGCCTCGGGGTTGGAGCTACACTTTTTGTAAATTAAAGTTTACATTTCGGGTATGAGAATAGAGATAACCTGCAGTGATCGTGTGGGAATATTGCAAGAAATAATGTCAATATTCTCGGATTACCGCGTTAATGTGCGATCTGGTGAGATTGGTGGCGACAGTGGAGACAAGGTCTACCTGTCTGCACCCGGTCTGCTGGTGGCCCAGTACCAGTCCATCGAGAAGTCCCTGCACCGGGTGCGGGGCGTGCGGCAGGTGCGTCGAATCGAGCTGATTCCGTCGGAGCGACGCCACTTTGAGCTGGATACGCTGCTCCGCCATGTGTCCTACCCGGTGCTGTCAGTGGATAGGGATGGTCTTATCGTGGCGGCCAATCAGGCGGCGGCACGGGCCTTCGGGGTGAGTCACAGCCAGGTGGCCGGAATGGCTCTGCAGCGTTTTCTACCGCGCCTGCAGCTGGCAGAACTGCTGCGGGGGATTACTGCGCCGCGATACGGGTTCCCGGTCACGGTGCGGGGACAGGAATTTGTAGTGGATTGGTCGCCCATCGCGTTGGCAGAGGCCCCGGGTGCGGTGGCCTCCCTGGCCGGAGCGGTGCTCACTATGCAGGCGCGGGGGGACTCCTCCGCGCAGGAGGCGCCGCCGCAACAGATCTTGTGGGATCTCGACAGGCGCCGGGACAGCTGCCTGCGGCTTCAGCAGATGGCGCCGCTGGATGAGCCGATGCTGATCTGCGGTGAGAAGGGCACCGGAAAGAGCACCTTCTCGAGAGCGGCGTACTACCTGAGCCCGATCGCGGCCCGGGGACAGCTTCGCGAATATGCCGGTATGGATTTCAGCCAGCGCCAGCTAGAAGAATTACAGGCCATGCCCGATGACACCATGGTGTTGCTGGATGATGTGGACCTTGCGCCCGCGCCGCAGCAGCAGGCACTTGCGGACTGTATTTTGCGGGGAAGAATTCGCCCGCGCCTGGTTTTTTCCGCCACTTCACTTGCGGCTCTGGCGTTGCCATTGCGCCAGCTGCTGGAGCCCCAGCAAATTACCTTGCCACCACTCCGGGCCATGCGTCCGGCACTCGCAGGGTTTATCCAATTGATACTCGAGGACTCGGCTGTCGCCCTGGATTCCGCTGCGGTCCACGCCCTGGCGTTACAGGATTGGCCGACGAATTTCGCGGGGTTGTCGGACTGTCTTAGTGCGGCGCTTGCCCATGTGCAGGGTCGTGGTGGCGCTACCCTGCGTATCGAGGATTTGCCCCTGGCGCCGGCAAATGAGCAGTTGCCCTGGCGGGATTGGGGGCGTGGTCTGACCCTGCCGGAACAGATGGAAAAGGTGGAGCGGGCCATTCTTGTAGAGCTGCTGGAAACACTGGGTCCAGGCCGACACTCTACCCGGGAGCTGGCACAGCGGCTGGGAATTTCCCACACCGCCGTTGCCAATAAATTACGCAAATTTGGCCTTAGCCTGGGCCAGGCTGCGCGCTAGCGTTCAATCCGGCCCAGCAGTATGTCCTTGAACATGACGAAATCGCCCCACAGGGAATAAAAGGGGTTTTTGAAGGTGGCCGGGCGATTGTGCTCAAAGAAAAAATGACCCACCCAGGCAAATCCATAGCCCGCAATGGGCATTACGGCCAGCAGGCCCCAGCGCTGTGTGACCAGTGCCGCAATAAGCAGGGTGATCACCAGGGCAGTGCCGATGAAGTGCAGGCGTCTACAGGTCAGGTTGCTGTGTTCTTTCAGATAAAACGGATAAAACGCCTTGAAGGAATCGAACTTTGGGGTATCCCCGGATTGGATGCTGGATTCGGTTTCGGGATTGTTCATCGCTGTCTCTATTGATTGTTCTTCTGCTCGTTGTTCGTATTGTGGCGTCGTCCCATTGTATGCGGCATCGGCGGCCTACACTGGTTTACACAGGACACTTGTCTGGCCGTGGTCTGGCAGTGTAAGTGGCCAGCGAATTTAGACCAATCAGTTCCAAATCTGTTAATGTTTGCGCCTCGTGATTTGTGATCACGTTTTCATTCTTACACGCAGGCATACGCAGGGTAAAACTATGGCCGGCCCTCTCGCACATTTAAAAGTCTTGGATCTCAGCCGCATACTCGCAGGCCCCTGGGCGAGCCAGGTACTGGCGGACTTTGGGGCGGAAGTCATCAAGGTTGAGCGCCCCGGAAAAGGGGATGATACCCGGCATTGGGGGCCTCCCTTTCTCAAGGATGCCGATGGCAACGATACCGGCGAGGCTGCCTATTACCTGAGTGCCAATCGCGGTAAAAAATCGATCACCGTGGATATCACCCAACCGCGAGGGCAGGAGCTGATCAAGCAACTCGCAGCGCAATGCGACATAGTGCTGGAAAACTACAAGGTGGGTGGGCTCAAGAAGTACGGCCTGGACTACCCGTCGATCAAGGCGATCAACCCGAAAATCATCTACTGCTCCATTACCGGCTTCGGGCAGACCGGGCCCTACGCCGCGCGCGCGGGCTACGATGCGATGATTCAGGGGATGGGCGGACTGATGAGCCTGACCGGCGTGCCCGAGGGGCAGCCCGGAGCCGGCCCGCAGAAAGTGGGCGTGGCGGTGGCCGACCTGATGACCGGTATGTATGCGGTTTCCGGAGTGCTGGCGGCAGTTATTCATCGGGACAGAACCGGTGAGGGCCAGCAGATCGACCTTGCCCTGCTGGATACCCAGGTCGCCTGGCTGGCCAACCAGGCCCAGAATTTTCTCACTTCCGGGGTGAGCCCGGAGCGCCAGGGAACCGCCCACCCGAATATTGTTCCCTACCAGGCGGTGCCCGCCAGTGATGGCTATTTCATGCTTGCGGTGGGTAACGATGCCCAGTTCAAGAAGTTTTGCAGTATTGCCGGGCTCGATAGCATTGCCGAGGACCCTGCCTATGCCACCAATTCCGCGAGGGTGGGGGCGCGGGAGACTCTGGTTCCGGTCATAGAGCGGGCGACCCAGGAAAAGCCCGCGGCCTGGTGGCTGGAGAAGCTGAGCGATGCCCACGTACCCTGCGGGCCGATCAATAATCTGGAACAGGTTTTCGCCGATCCACAGGTGCTGGCGAGGGGCATGGTGGTTGAACAGAAGCACCCCACTGCGGGCAGCGTGAAAACCGTGCGCAATCCTGTCGGTTTTTCCGAATCCGCGCTGGAATATCAAAACGCGCCGCCCACACTGGGGGCGCATACCGACGAAACGCTGGAGACCATGCTGTCGCTCAGTGCCGACGATATTGCGCAACTGAGACGAGACGGCGTGATCTGATTTCATTTCTTCAGGAGGCCTGGCATGTTCAATTTGCGACGAGCAATCCTGCTTTCGCTGATTTCGGCGGTGACCGCGACAGGGTGCAGCAAGGGCGACTCGGTACCACCGCAGGCTTCCGAGCCCGAGTTTTCTGAAAACGGGACTTCAGGAAGCGGGGCGTCGGAAGGTCGGGCTTCAGAACAGCTACAGCCGGTTGCCACTGGATCTGAAAATGCGCCTCCGCCAGAAGACGTCAAGCCGACCTACGACTGCGATCAGCAGCTCAGCAGTTCCATCGAGCAGCTGATATGTAGAGACAGTGGCCTTGCGCTGCTGGATCAGCAGATGGCCGAGGTGTTTGCGGCGGCGGCCAAGACGGAAAAAGCCCAGCAGGACCGCTATTTCAAGGCGCGCCAGCGGGGCTGGATCAAAGGGCGCAACGACTGCTGGAAAGCGCAGGACAAGCGCGCCTGTACCGAAGACAGCTACAAGCGACAGATCGCGACTTTACAGGCGCGGTACGCGCTGCTCCCCGGTCGCGGGCCCGTCACCTATCTCTGCGATGGCAGCGAAGTGACCGCGACCTACTATCCCACTGAGCCACCTGCCGCGATGGCGCAATACAAGGGGGAGGAGTCGCTGATGTTCATCGAGCCCACGGCCAGTGGCAGCCTCTATCGCGGTCGCAACGAAAGTATCTGGGAGCATCAGGGAGAGGCAAAAATTACCTGGGGTGCGGACGGTATAGAAATGCAGTGTAAAGTTCGCAGCTGATAGCCGAACATTTGCACGCCAAGAAGGGGGGAGTCGCGCCAAATTGCCGCGATGTATAACGCGTCTGGGCTAGTATCACTCCTGTAAGCGCGGCTTGTCCCGTGGTCTTTAAGGCGCAGCGCCCGCGAAATAATGCATAACAGGGAATGTTGGCATGAATGCGATCCTTCTGATGGTGCTCGGTCTTGGGGGTATGGCTGCCGGGTATTTTTTCTATTCGCGGTTTATTGCCGACCGTATCTATCGCTTTGATCCCGAGTTCATTACCCCGGCCCACGAGTTTGAGGACGGGGTGGACTATGTGCCCACCAGCAAATTTGTGCTCTGGGGGCACCACTTCACTTCTGTTGCCGGAGCTGCACCCATTGTGGGGCCCGCCATCGCCGTTATCTGGGGTTGGCTGCCTGCATTTTTGTGGGTGGTATTCGGCACTGTCTTTTTCGCCGGCGTACACGATAGCGGGGCCATCTGGGCCAGTGTGCGCAATCGCGGTCTGTCGATCGGCTCGCTGACCGGTCATGTCGTGGGCAAGCGCGCCCGCAGTATTTTCATGATTGTCATCTTCCTGGTCCTGCTGATGGTCAATGCGGTTTTCGGTGTGGTGATCGCAGGATTGCTGATCAAAAACCCCGGTTCCGTGGTTCCGATTTGGGGCGCGATTGCGGTTGCGCTGGTGATCGGGCAACTTATTTACCGTTTCAAATTCAATCTCGGGCTGGTCTCCCTGTTTGGTGTGGCGGCGCTCTACGGGCTGATCTTTATCGGCCCCTCCGTGCCCGTTTCCCTGCCGGAAACGGTGGCCGGGCTTTCCGCCAGCGCCGCCTGGATCCTTATTCTGTTTGCCTACGCCGCCATCGCATCCCTGTTACCGGTATGGGTGCTGCTTCAGCCACGCGATTACATCAACGGGCTGCAGCTGTTTGTGGGCCTGATCCTGTTGTATGCCGCGGTGCTGATCGGAAGTCCGCAAGTGGTGGCGCCAATGTTCAATCACAATGTGCCGGCGGGGGCGCCACCACTGATTCCGCTGTTGTTCGTCACTATTGCGTGCGGCGCGATATCGGGCTTTCACGGGCTGGTTGCCTCGGGGACGACCTCCAAGCAGCTGAACCGGGAAACCGATGCCCGCTTTGTGGGATATTTTGGCTCGGTGGGCGAGGGCGCCCTGGCCCTGGCGGCAATCATCGCCGCCTGTGCGGGCTTCGCCACTCTTGAAGAATGGCAGTCAGTGTACAGCGCATTCGGACAGGGCGGGGTGCAGGCATTTGTCGACGGTGGTGCGGTTATCCTGAATCGCGGTGTCGGCATCGATACGGCGATATCCGGCACCATATTGACGGTTATGGCGGCCCTGTTTGCCGGTACCACCATGGATACCGGCCTGCGCCTGCAGCGCTACATCTTCCAGGAATTTGGTGAAATCTACGGTATCCGCTGGCTTGGCAAGCCGCTGCCCGCCACGCTGATGGCCGTGGGGTGTTGCGTATTGCTCGCCTTCGGTGCCGGAGGTGCCGATGGCAGTGGTGGCCTGCTGATCTGGCCGCTGTTCGGTACCACCAATCAGTTGCTGGCGGGGCTTACTTTGCTGGTGATTACGGTGATGCTGGTGCGGTTGAAAAGACCGGTGTGGATCACGCTGGTACCACTGGTATTTCTGTTGATGATGACTCTGGCCGCATTGCTGATCCAGCTGAACGAGTTTTACCGTAAGGAAGACTGGTTCCTGCTGAGCCTGGATCTGGTTGTGCTGGTGGCTGCGATCCTGGTGACACTAGAGTGCGTTGCCGCCTTTCGCAAAACCGAAAAACAGCCAGTGGGCGAGGAGTTGTAGTTTCGCCTGTCCCTGCTTGTACAGCTTCGGGTAAAGCGTCGGGACCAACCTGAAGTCGGATAAACGGAGTTGAGGATGCGTGGATGGAACCATCGAACAAGGCGGTATTACCGAGAAACCTGAAGCTGGTTTTTCGCAGGATTGGTGAGCAGCTGGAAGCCTATTACAGTGGCCCTTATCGCAGTGCCCTGGCGCGCGCCGAGCGGGATGAAGAAGACCTGTTCATGCTGCTCGTGTACGCCGAATCCCTCGGAATCCCGAACCCGGTGAGTCTTTATACCCTGGAGTTGCAGCCGCTTATGCTGGAGCGCTTCCACGAGTGGCACCAGCGAATGGGAATGGAGCGCTCTCCGCTCGATGAGATGCGGTGTTGCTAATGGCTCAGAAAATGGCCGAAAAAACGGCGCAGCAACTGGATCTCGATACGCTTTTCAAGCGACGTCTACTGCTGGTCGGCGGCAAGGGTGGCGTCGGCAAGAGCTCGGTCGCTGCAACCCTCGCATTGATGGCCGCACAGCGCGGCCAGAAAACCCTGCTGGTTTCTACGGATCCTGCGCACAACCTTGCGGACATATTCGGGTGTCAATGTGACGGCGGAGAAGGGCGATTGCCGTGGCAAGACATTGCCCTGCGAGTGCTGGAACTGAATCCGGATACCGTACTGGACGATTACCTGGAATCCGTACGCAAGCAGATGCTGCCGCATATCTCTCTCAATATGCGCGGCCCGCTGGAAAAGCAATTACACCTGACCCGTCACGCGCCCGGGGCGGAAGAGGCCGCGTTACTCGACGCACTTACCCGTTTGATAAAACAGCGCGAAAACTACGACCTGATTGTCTTCGATACCGCGCCCACCGGACACACTCTGCGCCTGATGTCACTGCCAGGGCTGATGAATACCTGGGCCACGGGCCTGCTACAACAGAAAAAACACGCGGAACGATTCCGGGGTATTTTGTCTCGTCTTGAGCCCGCAAAAGATGGTGCAAAACCAGGAAATAGTGATGCGACACCAGCCGCCCTGGCGCCGCTGGTTGAGCGTCAGGCCCGCTTTCGCGACGCCGCGAGCGTATTGAAGGACTCGGAGCTTACCGGCTTTCTCTTCGTCATGACCCCGGAGCTTCTGCCCCTGCAGGAAACCCGCAGGGCGGTAGCGGCGCTGGATAGCCATCAGGTTCCGGTCGCCGGGCTGGTGCTGAATCGCATTCTGCCTGTGGAGGCTGAACAGGTGCCGTTCTTGCGTGGTGTCTATCGACAGCAGGGTGTGGTGCTTTCGCAGGTTGCAGAGCAGCTGTCCGCATTGCCGCAAATTCAAATTCCCATGCGCGGGGGCCTGATTCAGGGGATGGAAGGGTTGCAGCAGATGGCGGATGTGATGGCAGCTGCGGCGAAACCTGCGGCCCACAAACAAAAAAAGCCCGGCAGGGAGCCTGCCGGGCATTGATCGTATCCGTTGGCGGTGTGGCTCAGGCCAGTGCGCGACGACGGAAGATGGGAAGGGGCTGGTCCACGGCAGCCTGATAGCTGTCGGTGAAATCGCTCAGGGATTCCAGCAAGCCTTCCAGTGGTTGATCTCCCTGGTAGGCAAAGGCGTTGAAGCCGCAGCGGGTCAGGTAGGTCAGCTGGTCGCGGATAAAGTTGCCTACCGCGCGAATCTCACCGGTAAAGCCATAGCGTTCACGCAACAGTCGACCCACGGTAAAGCCGCGGCCGTCGGTGAATGCGGGAAAGTGTGCGGCGATCAACGGCAGCTCTGCGGCATATTCGCCGACCAGGTCTGCGGTTTCATCGCTGTCCAGCCATACACCGATCTCTTCCTTGCGTTCCTGCAAGTCTTCGCGCAATTCCAGCCATACACTGAGCGGCAGAATAACCTTGCCTGGGGCCAGGTTGTCGGCTGTGATTTCGGCTTCGTCACCCAGGGGCAACAGGTTCCATTCGTTGTCTGCAACGGCACCATCGAGTATCAGTTGCGCCGGGTTCTCCGGTTGCGCGCCCACCGGCTTCTTTACAGAGGACTTAGCTGGCTTTGGCATATACTCGCTCCTTGAAAGGCTGAAGCCCGATGCGGTTGTAGGTGTCGATAAACAGTTCTTCGGGCTGACGGTTTTCCGCGAACACATCGAGGATCTTGCCAATGGTCTCCGGCATTTCCTCGCGGGAGAAGCTCGGGCCCAGTACCTTGCCGAGGCTGGCTTTTTCGTTTGAGCTGCCGCCCAGCTGTACTTGGTAGAACTCCTCGCCTTTTTTGTCCACGCCAAGAATGCCGATATGGCCGATGTGGTGGTGGCCGCAGGCGTTCATACAGCCGGAGATGTTCAGGTCCAGGTCGCCCAGGTCGTACAGGTAATCCAGGTCGTCAAACTTGCGCTGAATTGCCTCCGCAACCGGGATGGATTTCGCATTGGCCAGGGAGCAGTAATCGCCGCCGGGGCAGCAGATCATATCGGTCAGTGTGCCGATATTCGGCGTGGCAAAGCCCTGCTTGCGCGCCGCCTGCCAGAGTTCGAACAGCTTTTCCTGCTCTACGTCGGCCAGAACCACGTTCTGCTCGTGGGTAACCCGCACTTCACCGAAGCTGTACTGGTCTGCCAGGTCGGCAATTGCCTCGAGTTGGCGGTCAGTCACGTCGCCGGGCGGAATACCGGTGGGTTTGGTGCTGAGGGTGACCGCCTGATAGCCGGGCACCCGGTGCGGGAAAGTGTTGCGCTCGAGCCAGCGGGCAAAAGCCTTATCTTCGCCGGCCTGGTCGCGCAGCACGGCTTCGCTGTGCCCGCTGTCGATAGTTTTGTAGGCGGGCTCCGGGAAGAAACGCTGGGCCCAGCTGATTGCTTCCGGTGTCAGTTGGTCGGCGCCATCTTTAATCTGCTCCCATTCCGCTTCCACGCGACGGGCAAACTCTTCCGGACCCAGTGCTTTCACCAGAATCTTGATGCGCGCCTTGAACTTGTTGTCGCGGCGGCCCAGCTGGTTGTATACGCGCACGATGGCTTCCAGGTAGGAGAGCAGGTGTTTTTCCGGCAGGAAATTGCGGATCGCGACACCGAGAATCGGAGTGCGGCCCAGGCCGCCGCCCACCAGTATCTGGAAGCCGGTCTCGCCCTGGTCATTCTTTACGATCTGCACGCCGATATCGTGGGCGCGAATGGCTGCGCGGTCTTGCTCTGCACCGCACACGGCGATCTTGAACTTGCGCGGCAGGAAGGCGAATTCCGGGTGGAAGGTAGACCACTGACGGATCAGCTCGCAGTAGGGACGCGGGTCGATCAGTTCGTCCCGGGCGACGCCGGCAAACTGGTCGGTGGTGGTATTGCGGATACAGTTACCGCTGGTCTGTACGGCGTGCATCTCCACTTCAGCGAGCTCGGCCAGAATGTCCGGCACATCCTCAAGGTTTGGCCAGTTCAGCTGTACGTTCTGGCGGGTGGTGAAGTGGGCATAGCCCTTGTCGTACTTGCGGGTGATATGGGCCAGGCGGCGCACTTGCGCGCTATTCATCAGGCCGTAGGGCACAGCGATACGCAGCATCGGTGCCAACCGCTGCACATACAGGCCGTTCTGTAGGCGCAGGGGCAAAAATTCTTCTTCTTTCAGCTCACCGGCGAGATAGCGTTCGGTCTGACCCCGAAACTGGGCCACCCGTTCCCGAACCAGTTTGCGGTCCTGTTCGTCGTATCGATACATAAGAGCTTGATTCCATTGCTTTTTTTACGCCGCTACGGGGCGTTAGAAGGGTGCTTTGGACCCTACCTGATACCCTGAGTGGCGCATAACATACCAGCCGCCTTATACAAAAAATAACAATTTTTTTCGCTACCTTAGTAACCGACGGTTATAAGAGCGAGGCAGACTGAGAAATGGCGATTTGCTGTGCTATTGCGCCTCCTGCGGGGATTTGATCTACTTGAGAAACCGCGTTTTCAAGCGGTACTGCTACCTTTAAAAACAATAATGATTTCTTGAGTGACGGAGTATTCCGATGAACGATCAAGTAGCACGAGATGTAGTAGTTGTATCAGACGATAGCGATAATGCAGTAGACGCCATTGCGGCGGTTGCTCTGGTGGCAATTTTCGTCGCCACCTGTATTTTCTGGGTTGCCTCACAGGGCTGAATAAAGCCTGCGGGCTCTGTCTGTAACAGGCTGGAGTGCGTAGGGTAGGTCCTGCTGATCCGCTTTTCATCAAAAGCGGATCAAAAGCTCGCCCCAGGATCCCTATGGAAACTGGGCGCTAGCCCATATTGCTCAATACGGTCTTGACCACCAGCACAAGCGTGATCACAAAAAGGGCGGTGAAAATCAGCCCTGCAGCCACGTACGTCTTGATGCTGCCGCCCTTGAAGTCCCTTTCCCGATTCTTGTTCGACTGTACGCCGATTGCGGCGGCCAGGGTGCTGAGTACTACCTGGCCGAAAGACGGTTTCTGTTTTTTCTCTTCGTCCATTCCGAATCCCCATTAGTAGGAGCCTGTCTTGCAGGCGAACTTCACAGTCGAAGTGAACCTGAATAACGGTTCGCCTGCAAGGCAGGCACCTGCCAGTTGGGATGCGCCGCGATCAATCCTCCAGGTTCGGGCGCAACCAGCGTTCCAGTTCCTCTGCGGTCATGCCTTTACGCTCCGCAAGGCTCTCCAGCTGATCGCGGCTGATCTTGCCCACATTGAAGTACTTGGATTCCGGGTGGGCGAAGTACCAGCCACTGACTGCGGCGGCCGGCATCATGGCAAAGCTCGATGTCAGCTCGATCCCCGCATTTTCTTCAGCGTTCAGCAGCTTGAACAGGGTGGCCTTCTCGGTGTGATCCGGGCAGGCCGGGTATCCCGGGGCCGGGCGGATGCCGGAGTAGGCTTCCTTGATCAGCTCTTCGTTGCTGAGGGTTTCCGCTGGCTGGTATCCCCAGTAGTTGCGGCGCACCTCGCGGTGCAGGTATTCGGCGAACGATTCTGCGAGGCGATCGGCGAGCGCCTTGACCATGATTGCACTGTAATCGTCGTGCTTGGCCTCGTACTCCGCGGCCAGCTCGTCGGCGCCGATCCCGGTAGTTACGGCAAAGCCACCGATATAGTCGGCCACGCCTGAGCCCACCGGGGCGATAAAATCGGCCAGGGAGCGACACAGGCCATCGCCACCGCGCTTCTGTACCTGCTGACGCATCTGGTGCAGGCGCGCGAGTTCTTCGCTACGGCTTTCGTCCGTGTAGACAATAATATCGTCACCGTCGGCATTTGCCGGCCACAGGCCAAACACCGCGCGCGCGGTAAGGCGTTTGTTGTCGATGATGTCGGCGAGCATGGTCTGGGCATTTTTGAACAGATCCGTGGCTGCTTCACCGACCACTTTATCGTTCAGGATGGCCGGGTACTTGCCGGCCAGATCCCAGGAAATGAAGAACGGGGTCCAGTCGATGGTGTCGACCAGTTTTTCCAGTGGGAAGTCATCCAGCACGGTGAGACCAGGGTTGTTCGGCACTTTGGGTTCGAAGCTGTCCCAGTCTAATTGCGGTCCCGCCTGCAGGGCATTCTTGTAGGTGAGGCGCGGGTCATTGCGCTTGCGGTTTGCGGTGCGCTCGCGCACCTTGTCGTACTCTTCCTGAATGCCTTTGACGAATGCCGGACGCAGCTCGTCAGACAGCAGGTTGCTGGCCACACCCACCGCGCGGGACGCGTCCGCCACGTAAACAGTCTGGTTGCGGTTGAACTGCGGATCAATTTTTACCGCGGTGTGCGCCTTGGAAGTGGTGGCACCACCGATCATCAGCGGGATATCGAAACCCTGACGCTCCATTTCCGCAGCGACGTGCACCATTTCATCCAGGGACGGAGTGATCAGGCCGGACAGGCCGATGATGTCGCAGTTCTTTTCCCTGGCGGTCTGCAGGATGGTTTCCGCAGGCACCATCACACCCAGGTCGATCACCTCGAAGTTGTTACAGGCCAGCACCACGCCGACGATATTTTTGCCGATATCGTGTACGTCGCCCTTTACCGTCGCCATCAGGATGCGACCGTTGGGCTTGCTGTCGACGGTTTTTTCTTCCTCGATATAGGGCTGCAGGTAGGCCACCGCCTGTTTCATCACCCGCGCGGATTTCACCACCTGGGGCAGGAACATCTTGCCCTCACCGAACAGGTCGCCAACGATGTTCATGCCGTCCATCAGCGGGCCTTCGATCACATCCAGCGGACGGGTGGCCTGCTGGCGAGCGGCTTCGGTGTCTTCCTCGATAAAATTGTTGATGCCTTTTACCAGGGAGTGGGCGAGGCGCTCATTCACCGGCAGCTGGCGCCAGGCAAGGTCTTCCTTGCGCTCTGTCGCAGTGCCATCGCCGCGGTATTTCTCGGCAATATCCAGCAGTGCCTCGGTGGCCTCGTCACTGCGGTTGAGGATGACGTCCTCTACTTTTTCACGCAGCTCTTCCGGCAGGTCGTCGTAGACCGCCAGCTGGCCGGCGTTGACGATACCCATGTTGAGGCCGGCCTTGATCGCGTGATACAGGAATACCGAGTGGATTGCCTCGCGCACCGGGTTGTTGCCGCGGAACGAGAAGGACACATTGGAAACACCGCCAGAGACATTGGCGCCGGGCAGGTTCTGGCGAATCCAGGCAGTGGCCTCGATAAAGTCCACTGCGTAGTTGTTGTGCTCCTCGATACCGGTGGCAACCGCGAAAATATTCGGGTCAAAAATGATATCGGACGGGTTGAACCCGACCTTGTCCACGAGGATGTCGTAACTGCGTTTACAGATCTCTGTTTTGCGTTCGAAGGTGTCCGCCTGGCCTTTCTCGTCAAAGGCCATGACCACCACCGCCGCACCGTACATCAGGCACGAGCGCGCTTTGTCGACGAAGTCTTCCTCGCCTTCCTTGAGACTGATGGAGTTGACGATGGGCTTGCCCTGGATGCACTGCAGGCCCGCTTCGATCACTTCCCACTTGGAAGAGTCCACCATGAACGGCACTTTGGAAATGTCCGGCTCGGTGGCGCACAGGTTCAGGAAGCGGCGCATGGCGGCAACGGAATCCAGCATCGCTTCATCCATGTTGAAGTCGATTACCTGGGCCCCGTCTTCTACCTGGGCGGCCGCTACCTGCAGGGCGGTATCGTAATCCTCTTCCATGATCAGGCGCTTGAAGCGCGCGGAACCGGTGACGTTACAGCGCTCGCCTACATTCACGAACAGGGCGTTTTCATCCACCACATAGGGTTCGAGGCCTGACAGGCGCAGCGCCGGTTTCAGTTGCGGCAGTTTGCGCGGCTTGATATCGGCGACCGCGTCGGCAATCGCGCGGATGTGTTCCGGGGTGGTGCCACAGCAGCCGCCGAGGATATTGAGGAATCCACTCTGGGCAAACTCCGCCACGATCGCCGCGGTTTCTTCCGGGGTTTCGTCGTATTCGCCGAATTCGTTGGGCAGACCCGCATTGGGGTGTGCGGAGACGTGTTCTGCACAGACGCCCGACAGCGCTTCCACATAGGGGCGCAGTTCGGTGGCGCCGAGGGCGCAGTTGAGACCAACAGACAGTGGGTTGGCGTGGGCCACCGAGTAGTAAAAGGCTTCCGTGGTCTGCCCGGACAGGGTGCGGCCAGAAGCGTCAGTAATGGTGCCCGAGATCATGATCGGCAGCTCGTAGCCGCGCTGCTGGAAGACTTTCTTCAGCGCGTAAATGGCGGCCTTGGCGTTCAGGGTATCGAAGATGGTTTCGATCAGGATCAGGTCGGAACCGCCGTCGATCAGGTGTTCTGCAGCCTCGACATAATTGTCTACCAGCTCGTCAAATGTGACGTTGCGTGCGCCCGGGTCGTTTACATCCGGGGAGATACTGGCGGTGCGGGAAGTCGGGCCAAGCACGCCGGCGACAAAACGCGGCTTCTCGGGTGTCGACAGCGCATCCGCCGCGCGACGCGCTACCTCAGCGGCTACCCGGTTCAGCTCCGGCACCAGGTCTTCCATGTCGTAGTCGGACTGGGACAGGCGCGTAGAGTTGAAGGTGTTGGTTTCGATGATATCGGCACCGGCCTCGAGGTATTCCTTGTGCAGGCGCTCGATAAGGTCCGGCTGGGTCAGGACCAGCAGGTCATTATTGCCCTTGATGTCGGAAGGGTAATCGGCAAATCGCTCACCGCGGTAGTCCGCTTCTTCCAGCTTCTCCCGCTGAATCATGGTGCCCATGGCGCCATCCAGTATCAGGATGCGCTCCGCAAGGGCGCTGTGAAGCTGTTGCAGACGTTGGTCACGGGACTGCTGAGACCGATTCTCCGACATGGTCATTTCCTTGTTACCGACTGATTACCGACTGACTACCGACTGAATAGTACCGGGTGTTCAAAAAAGGGCGGCAATCTTAGCACAAAGCGGCGCCACAGCAGGCCATGGGGCTATCAGCGGGAGGCGCCGGGAAGATCATCTGCGTATATGCATGTAACCAAATGATCTACAGACACAGGGGGGAGGGGGGGTGGAATTTCCGCTTACGGATCACCACCTGTGAGCCTAGAGTTATTGAAACCCGAAAACGAATGGGCGGAGGTCCAATGAAGATACTGATGATACTGACATCGCACGATGAGCTGGGGAATACCGGTGAGAAGACCGGTTTCTGGCTGGAGGAGTTCGCCGCCCCTTACTATGTCTTCGTAGATGCAGGTGCAGAAGTGACTCTTGCGTCTCCCAAGGGGGGGCAGCCGCCGCTGGATCCAAAGAGTGACGCTGATGACGCGCAGACGGCCGCCACCCGGCGTTTCAGGAGTGACCCCCTGGCACAGGAGGCCCTGGCCAATACCAAGACCCTGGACGATGTAGATACCGACTGGTTTGATGCGGTCTTCTACCCCGGCGGCCACGGCCCTCTTTGGGATCTGGCGGAAGACCAGCGTTCCATCGCCATTATTCAGGGCTTCTATCGGGCCGAAAAGCCGGTGGGTGCGGTGTGCCACGCACCGGCGGTCTTCCGCCACACGGTGGATGAAAACGGTGAGCCGCTGGTGAAAGGGCGCCGTGTTACCGGATTCACCAATAGCGAAGAGGAGGGTGTGGGCCTTACGGATATCGTGCCGTTCCTGGTCGAGGACATGCTGAAAGAGCGCGGCGCAGACTACTCGAAAGGGGATGACTGGCAGAGCCATGTCTGTACCGATGGATTGCTGATTACCGGCCAGAATCCGGCCTCTTCCGAGGCCACCGCCAGGGCGCTGCTGGGGGCGCTGGCGTGACGCCGGTTTAACTTGAGCGCGGTTGGGCGTAAAATACCCGACCCGTGCGCTCGGTTATTTGAAGCCCGGTTGCGCCAAACCGGTTAATTGAGAAGGTTTATGTCAGAACAACCGTCAGAATTGAACGTCACCATCACCGATTCCGCTCAGGAATACCTGCGCGACCTGCTGGCCAAGCAGGATTGCGAAGGCATCGCCATCCGTATGTTCGTGTCTAATCCGGGCACGCCGAACGCGGAGACCTGTATCGCCTACAGTCGCCCCGGTGAAGAGAAAGAGGGTGATCTGGAAATGCAGCTGAATGGCTTCAAAGCGTACTTTGAAGGCCGCAGCGTACCGTATCTGGACGAAGCGCGGGTCGACTACGCGTCGGACAAAATGGGTGGTCAGCTTACCATTCGCGCGCCCAACTCCCGCATGCCCAAGGTTACCGACGACAGTCCCATCGAGGACCGCATCAACTATGTCCTCTACAGCGACGTTAACCCCGGCCTGGCATCCCACGGTGGCCAGGTGACCCTGGAGAGCGTTACCGACGACATGTACGCCGTGTTGAAATTCGGCGGTGGTTGCCAGGGTTGTGGCATGGTGGATATGACCCTGAAAGAGGGGGTTGAGAAAACCCTGCTGGAGAAAATTCCGGAGCTGGCCGGGGTGAAAGACATCACCGACCACACGGACAAGTCCCAGGCTTATTATTGAGTTCCGTCTGTTCGGGCTTAATGCTTAAAAAACCGCGGCGTCGCCGCGGTTTTTTTTGTCCTGAAATTGTCAGGTCCGCCGTTATCCGGTTACTGGTAGACCCGCACGTAGTCCACATACATGCGTTGCGGGAATACACTGCTGCCATCCGGGCTGCCCGGCCAGCTCCCGCCCACGGCGACATTCAGTAGGATGAAGAAGGGGTGGTCGTATGCCCAGGGGCCGTACTGCTCCACCTGTGCGCGGGAAACGTTGTAGAAGTTGTTTCCGTCCACGTACCAGCTGATACCGTTGCTGTTCCATTCGACGGCGTACACGTGATAGCCCGCATCCACATTTTGGCCAACGTTGTAGGTGCCCATGATCGGTGTGTTGCCAGAATAGCCAGGCCCGTGCAGTGCGCCGTGGGTCAGGGTCGGTTCAAACCCCACGTGTTCCATGATGTCGATCTCGCCGGAATTGGGCCACGGAGTGCCTGTCAGAATATTTCCGCCGAGCATCCAGAATGCGGGCCAGATTCCCTGGGTCTGGGGCAGCTTTATCCGCGCTTCGATACGTCCGTATTGAAACTCCTTTTTCCCGGCGGTGATCATGCGGGTTGAGGTGTACTGGCAGGCACCGTACCAGCAGTTGTATCCGCCTTCGTTGCGCGCCTCGATTACCAGCACATTGCTGCCAGCCTGTGCATCGTATTGGATAGAAGCGTTCTGGCCGGCGGTGTAATACTGGAGTTCACTGTTGCCCCAGCCTCCGCCGCCGGTCTCGAATGTCCAGTTGGCGCTGTTGATCGAGTCGAATTCATCCCCCCACACAAGTCCGTTGTTCGCCGCTGGGCTCACCACAATCGAAGTAATGTTGTCATTGAAGCCTTCATTGTTGAGACAGCCATCGTCAGCGGTAACCGTGACCGAAGCTCCGGTGAAATTGTCGTTCTCGTAAAGCGTCGCCTGGTAACCGGATGACACGCGAATGGATGACGCATCGTCGTTCACGAAGCCCAGCGCCTGCAGGCTTGCCAGGTTGTAGCTGCCCACGCCGAGCCCTGTTGACCAGCCGTCAAAATTACAGTGCTGGTAAATGGTGGCGACGCCACTGGCCGGGTTATCTGCGACCACCTCGATCCAGTTGAGGTTCCAGTCGCCAGTCACCGCGTAAACACCCAGGTTGTAGGTCCCGGCATTGATATGCACGCGATGAGAAATGGTTTGCCAGTTTTGCCAGCCGCCGGTGTTCGGCACATTGAGTTCGCCAAGCACGATGGCACCGCCGTTCAGGTCATTGGACAGGGTGCCACCGGTGGCACTGGCAACGCGAAAGCGGATGGTGTATTCGCCGCTGGTGGGAATATTCAGGTTGTTATAAGCGAGCCATTCACCGGCGGCGACCCAGCCCACATTGTGGCCGCCGCCGGTATCCGTGGTGACTTCGATATCGACGTCGTCGGCGCGGTAGGCGCCACCGGTATTGCCCGGTGTGGTGTCGTAAAAGGCGCTGTAGTCTTCCGCCTGGAATGTGGCCGCATTGGCTCCGGCAACCATAAAGGTTGCACAAAGTCCCGCGAATACTGAGCGGAGTCTTGCGCGATGGTCTGAGTAATTCGGTATGTTCATTTTCGCCTTCTCATTTTTATTGTGAGGTGGGTGAACCCGTATTCTTCATTACTAAACGAATGCGGGACCCGGAAATATCGGGGGAAAATGGCGGGGTGGCGTCCCAGAACTGCGCGGATTTCAAAGTGGCACGGGGGAAAATGGAAAATTGGCGCCTGCTTTTCCCGCCAGATGACATCGCTGTCTTCTGGCGGGGCGATGTGCGCAAAAGTGCGTGTAGATTGTCGGGGAATCAGGATGTGGCACGATGGTGACAGGTTGATCGCCGCGCGAACGACCTGGCTCCTTCGTGCCAGTTATTGCAGGCTAGCGATTCTCCATGCGCTTCTTGGTTTTACTGGTCGCCTGGGCGGTTAACGGATCATCGGGCCAGAAATGTTTCTGGTATTTGATTCGCAGTTCCTTTTTCACTTCCTGATACGTGTTTTTCCAGAAGCTGGAAAGGTCACGGGTAACCTGCACCGGTCTCTGTGCCGGAGAGAGCAGGTGAATCATCAGAGGATAGCGGCCATTCAGGATCGCGGGCGTTTCCCCAAGGCCAAACATCTCCTGTAACCGCACCGCAAGCACCGGTGGTGTCTCCCCGTACTGGATGGCGATACGGGAGCCGCTGGGTACCTGAATATGGGTGGGTGCAATTTGCTCCAGGCGCTGCTGGGTTGGCCAGTCGAGCTGCGCGAGGAGAATATTCTTCAGATCCAGTTGCCTCAGTTGATCCAGTTTGTTCAAGCCGTTCAGATGCGGCAGCAGCCAGTGCTCGAGGGAATCGAGGAGCTGATCTTCACTCCAGTCCGGGAGTTCCGTGTTTTCCAGCAGGTCGGGAAAGGCAGCGCGCTGCGCGTGCAGGAAGCGGACCCTTTCCAGCAGGTTCTCTGTTTCTTTATCCCAGGGCAGCGTGCGCAGTCCCCGTTGGCGAATGGCATCCAGCAGGGCGCGGCTTAACAGTTCCGGGGAAATATCACTTGCCGGCTTTTCTTCTAGCACCAGCTTGCCGAGCAAGGTTTGCACACTGGCGACGGCGCGGCCGCTGCTGTCGTCCCAGCGCACGGATTCCCGGGTTGTGATCAGGTCATCGAAATATTCATACAGCGCCGGTTTGCTGATGCGCGCCGCCAGTTGAACCCGGGCATCGCGCCCTTGGCCGTCCAGATCGGCGATAACGAGAAAATCCTGCAGGGCCAGTTCGTCGTCGTGCGAGAAGTGTGCGCCGCGACCGTTGGACAGCAGAAAGCGTCGCTCGCGATCGCGACGGTTGATCGCGATACGGTCCGGGTAGGCGAAGCCGAGTAGTATCCCGGTTGCCTCCAGTGGATCGGGCGTGCTGGCTTGTTGGTTGGTCCGCGAATTAGCGGGTAACTGCGCCTGCCAGGCTTTTGCCTGCTGGCGTATACGTTGCACGGCCCCGCGATCGGCGCTGTTATTTTTTGCCGAACCGATCAGCACCTCCATGCGTTTATGGATGTCCCTGTCCCAGCGCTGCTCGCCGCGGAAGATATCCCGCTCGGAGAGCAGGGCGGCCAGCAGGCAGGCGTGCTGCTGGAGTTGCAGATCGACACTGCGCAACATCATGTGGGCGAGGCGTGGGTGGGTGCCGAGTGCCAGCATCGCCTTGCCGTGCGCGGTGATACGCAGCATCTCATCCAGTGCCCCCAGCTCCTGCAGCAATACCCGCGCCTGCGCCGTGGGGCCAGGTGGCGGTAGGTCGAGCCAGCGCAGTTCGCTGACCTCACTCACGCCCCACTGGGCCAGTTCCAGCATGACCGGAGCCAGATCACTGAGCAGAATTTCCGGGCTGTTTTTTGCCGGTAGCTGTCGCTGGCGGGATTCGCTCCACAGCCGCAGGCACACCCCCTCGCTGAGCCGCCCGGCACGTCCCGTGCGCTGGGTGGCGGATGCCTGCGAGATGGACGTGGTCACTAGCCGGTTCATGCCGGTATTGGGGTCAAAGCGCGATTCACGCATCAGGCCGGAATCCACCACCATGCGAATCCCTTCAATTGTCAGGCTGGTTTCTGCCACGTTGGTGGCAAGCACAATCTTGCGCTGCCCACTCGGTGCCGGCGCAATAGCGGCATCCTGTTGATTTTTGCCGAGGTCGCCGTACAGGGGTGCAATTAGCACATCCGGGCGATCGTGCAATGCCTCGCGCAGGTTGCTCTCGACCTGGCGGATTTCACCCACACCGGGGAGAAAAGCCAGCAGGCTGCCGTGTTCCCGCTCCATTAGCTCGCAGATTTTACGGCTCATCAGTCCCGGTAGTTGCCGCGGGTCGTCGGGAACCTGCTGGTGGGGGAGGTATTCGATGGCGACCGGGTAGGCGCGGCCCTCGCTGGTAATTACCGGTGCATCGCCGAGCAGGCCGGCGACCGCGTCGGCGTCCAGGGTGGCGGACATGACCAGCAGTTTCAGGTCCTCGCGGAAGAACTCCTGGGACTGCAGGCAGAGTGCCAGGGAGAGGTCTCCCTGCAGGCTGCGCTCGTGGAATTCATCAAAAATCACCAGTGCGGTATCGCTCAGCTCCGGGTCTGACTGCAGCAGTCGGGTCAGGATGCCCTCGGTGACCACCACGATACGGGTCTGCTTGCCGATCTTGCGCTCGCCACGAATCTGGTAACCCACGGTGGCCCCCACCGGTTCACCCAGCAGCTCCGCCATGCGCGCGGCGGAAGAACGCGCAGCGAGCCGGCGGGGCTCCAGCATGATGATCTTTCTATCGGCCAGCCATTCACTGTTCAGCAGGGCCAGGGGAACTGTGGAGGTCTTGCCCGCGCCAGGGGGCGCCTGCAGCACCACATTACCGTGCTGGTCAAGGGTCGCGCACAGGTCGGGCAGGGCCTTTGAAATGGGCAGTTGCGGGAAGGTGAATTCTGACATGGCGGCGATTATAGCGGCGGTCCGTTAATACAGACAGGGGAACCCGAAGGTCTGCCACTTGCCAGCAATGCGCAGGTCCAAGATGATACCCGGCACCTCGATTTTATAATTGGATAGAAGCCCGGGAGATCGATATTCATGGAGCATGAGTTCTGGCACGACAAATGGCGGCGCAATGAAATTGGCTTTCACAATCGCGAGGCCCATCCGCTATTGGTCGAACATTTCGCTCGGCTAGGTTTGGAGCAGGGTGACCGACTGTTTCTGCCTCTGTGCGGCAAGACACTGGATATCGGTTGGCTGCTTGAGCGCGGTTATGCCGTCGCCGGTGCAGAGCTGAGTGAAATGGCGGTGATCCAGCTGTTCGAACAGCTGGGCATTGATCCTCAGGTGGACAAGACTGGTGATCTGAAGCGTTATAGCGCCCCGGACATCGATATTTTTGTGGGCGATATTTTACACCTCACCCGCGAAGTCTTGGGACCTGTGGCTGCGGTTTATGATCGCGCTGCGCTGGTGGCGTTACCCCTGGAAATGCGCCGTCGGTATGCAGAACACCTGGTACAAGTGACCGGCAGTGCGCCGCAGTTGCTGATCACCTTCGAGTACGATCAGGAAAAAATGCCCGGGCCGCCGTTTTGCGTGAACGACGAGGAAGTCGCCGAGCACTACGCTGCGAGCTATACGTTGAACCTGCTGCAAACGGTCGATGTAGAAGGTGGCCTGAAGGGGAAATGTCCGGCAGAGGAAAAGATCTGGTTACTGGAATCCAAAAGCCTTGTGGCTTAACCGTAAATCACTATTCACTGATCGCGACGCCGGAATTTAACAGCATAGGCCGCCCCGGCATGGTGATTTTAGTTTCATTCGTGTTAGGGAAGTTGTTGATTCAACCACTGCATAAACTGGGCCTTGGGAAGGGCACCCGAAAGCCGCGTGAGTTCGCGGCCGCGATGAAAAATCATCAAAGTCGGAATGGAGCGAATCTGAAAACGCCCGGCGGTCTGCTGGTTGGCTTCCGTATCCAGTTTTACAAATAATGCCCGAGTGGCCATCTCTGAGGCAGCCTGGCTGAAAACCGGTGCGAATTGCTGGCATGGGCCGCACCAGGTTGCCCAGAAATCGATCACTACCGGGAGATCACTCTTTTCGATGATTCGCTGGAAGTTGCGGTCGGAGCCGTTTAGCGGCTGACCGGTAATCAGTGGTTTGCGGCATTTCCCACACTTCGGGCGGTCTCCGAGCCGGTTTCCGGGTACCCGGTTTACGGCGGCGCAGGACGGACACAGCACCTGTATCGGATCGCTATTGCTCATGATTGGTCTCCTGAAACGACGCTCTACTTAACCCGCCGGTAATAATAGCCCTTATCGGGGGTGTGGTTTTGGATCGGGTTGATCCGGTATTCTAGATATATCGGCTTAAAAGTAGCACCTGGAGTATAAAAATAATGTTCAGGAGTAGTATGCACGGCTTATCAGTTTTCCTTCCCGCTGCACTTTGCGGAATGCTGTCTTTTGCGGGTATGGCGGAGTCTCACGCGGAGACGGCTTATCGGCCGATCCCCATCGACGGCTTTCAGGATGCCATCAAGCACTGGAATGATCGCACTGGCGAAAACACTGTTCAGTACTATGCACTGCATCAGGTCGACAAGATCGCTGATAACCTGCTGCTATATCAGCGCGAGAGTGGTGGCTGGCCCACCAACAAGCACCCGCTGCGCATCGTTTCTCCCGAGGAGCGGGCGCAGGCGATAAAAAACAAGAGTCTTCCCGATGCGAGTTTCGACAATCGCAATATCTATCCGCAGATCAAATACCTCTCACACGCCTACCTGCAAACCGGCGAGACCAAATACCGCGACGGAGCATTGAAGGGACTGCGGTATACGCTAGATCGCCAGTATGCCAACGGTGGCTGGGCACATTCTCCGGATCGCACCGAGCGGGCCTACTATCGCCATATCACCATTGCCGATGAGGTGATGCCCGGTGTGTTGGGATTCCTGCGGGAGGTCGCCGCCGGCGGGCCGCCATTTGAATACATTGATGATGACCTGCGTGAGCAGGCAGCCCGGGCGGTGTTCAAGGGTGATGAACTGCTATTGGCGATGCAGGTTCGTATCGATGGGAAGCCCGCGGGCTGGGCCGGACAGTATCACGAAAAATCCCTGAAGCCGGTCAAGGGCAGGGCGTATGAATTGCCGGGAATCCTCGCTTGGGAAACAGTGCCGGTACTTCAGTATCTGATGACTATCGACGACCCATCCCCGGACACCGTTGCCGCTATACAGGGCGGAATTGCCTGGCTGAAATCCGTAAAACTGAACGGGTTCCGGGTCGAGCGGGTGGACACGGCAGGGCAGCGTTTCGATTTTCACGCGGCGGATTACGATCTGGTCGTGGTCGACGATGCGCAGGCAAAGCCGATCTGGGCGAGATTCTACGATCTGAAAACCAGCGAACCGTTTCTGGCAAACAGAAATGGCAAAAGGGTGTATCAGCTTTCGGAAGTGGATATCGAACGGCGCACCGGTTACAGCTGGTATGGCTATTGGCCGGAGCGGTTATTGCAGGAGGAGTACCCCGCGTGGAAACAGCGCTTCGAACTGTGACCGGGCTTTAAGAGGAATCACCTCGCTAGCCAAATTTGGGGAGCTAGCGGAATTCAGGGAGTCGAATGAATCAGAGTATCACATGGATTGACTGGCTGATCATTGTCGCTTACTGCGCAGGGCTGCTGGTCATGGCCTACTGGCTTGCGCGTCGTCAGGAGAGCCGGGAAGACTACTATGTGGCCGGGCGCAATGTCGGCCCCTGGCCGGTGGGGCTCTCGATCATGGCGACCCAGTGCTCTACCAACAGCATTCTCGGCGCGCCCGCGTTTGTCGCTTTCGCCGCGGGTGGTGGGCTGTTGTGGTTGCAGTACGAACTGGCGGTTCCTCTTGCCATGATCGTGTTGATTCTGTTTGTGATGCCGCTATTCCGGCACCTGAACCTTGTTTCGGTCTACGCCTATCTGGAACAGCGCTTTGATCTGGAAACGCGACTGACGCTCAGTGGGCTGTTTCTGTTTGTGCGGGCGTTTGCCACTGCGGTGACCGTGTACAGTATTGCGCTGGTGATCGACCTGATTACCGGGCTGGGGTTTACCGCATCGGTGTTTCTCCTGGGTGTATTCACCGTTGTTTACGATGTGATGGGTGGAATACGCGGGGTTATCTATTCCGATGTCATCCAGTTACTGATTCTCGCGGCCATGCTGGTGCTGGTACTCGTGTTTCTGGTGGATTCCAGTGGCGGTTTCGGTCAGATGTGGCAGTCGTTTGCCCAGGAGCGCAAAACCACGCTGGACTTTACTCACCATGGGTTCGGTGATGGGGAAACCTTTGCCTTCTGGCCCATGCTATTCGGTGGGCTCTTCCTGTATGTGTCCTATTACGGCTGTGACCAGAGCCAGGTACAGCGTCAATTGAGTACCCGTGATATTGACGCCACCAACAATGCGCTGTTGATCAACGGGCTTCTGAGGTTTCCGCTGGTATTGCTGTATTGCCTGGTCGGCGTCGGTATCGGTGTCTATGCCGCGCAACACCCGGAATTCATCGCTGCACTACCGGATTCCGGCAATGGGCCTGAATACAATCTTTCGGTGCCGCTGTACATGATCAATGTGTTGCCGGTGGGGCTGGTGGGCTTGAGCCTGGTGGCACTGTTCGCCGCCGCCATGTCCTCCTTGGATTCCGTGCTGAACTCCCTGAGCGCCACCACCATGGAAGATTTCGTGCGCCGCTTTCACCGCGGTAGCTGGAGTCCACACAAGGAACTCATTCTTTCGCGACTGCTGACCACCCTGTGGGGTGTTATCACCCTGGTGATGGCGTTCTTCGTGGATGACATCGCCCCCACGGTACTGGAGGCGATCAACAAGATTGGTTCGCTGGCGAATGGCCCCATTCTCGCCGTATTTGCCCTCGGCTTTCTCACCCACAGGGTGCTCGGGCCTCATGCTATCGCAGGGTTGCTGAGTGGGATTGCCAGTAACGGCTTGTGCTGGCTGTATCTGCCAGAACTTTCCTGGTTGTGGTGGAACGTCATCGGTTTCGCGGTGACGGTGGCTGTGGCCTGGATACTGGCCCAAGTGTCAGGTATGGGCACGGCCACATCGGTTACTCCGGCTTCAAATACCGACCTGTATGAACACGCAATTCGCCATCACTTGCGCGTGGAAGCCCGCAGCAATTGGTACAGGCGCAGTGTATGGCTCTTACTCTGGTTTTTCGGCCTGCTGGTACTACTGCTGTATATGGGTGACTAGTCGCCAGAAACGGCTTTTAGCCGCACCCCGGTCACTTGTGTCTGGCTGCCCTGGGCATCAGGTACCAAAGCACTGCTGCCACCAGGAACAGGGCGGGGACATCGCCCAACAGGTTTGCCCGCTCTGTTTCGTCGACAATCGCCTGTACCAGCATAATTCCGCCGTGAACAATACTGGACCACACCGTAAACCAAATCAGGCTGGCATTGGCCAGAGGATCTTTGGCTGCCCTGATCAAAAATACGCCAAGGGTCGCATAAACGCCCATAATCATCTGTTCATATTCAGGCTGGCGCGGTGTCCAGCCCCAACCGGAAGGCCACACCCACATCATCATCGCGTAGATCCCGAAAATAAAGATGATGCCAAAGACGATAAGGGCAACTTTCAAATACTTGAGTTTCTGTTCTTCTTGCACGGTCGGCTCCTCTAGACCCACCTTTGGGTGAGTCATGGGTATAGCATTGATGGCGTATATAAGTATTAAATATGGCGACGAATGTGCGTTGAATTCAGCAGATAATCCGGGAGAGGACTTGTTTATGCGTAACAGAACTGCATTGTGGTGGAAGGGGTGGATCCTGTGTTTGGCTGTTGTGTTGCAGGCCGCAACAGCCTGGGCCAGCGCGGACTCAACCACGGACCAGGCAAAAAACGTGGTCGGCGCCCAACTAGATGCGTTTCATCAGGCGGCTGCTGAGGCGGATTTTGATGCTTACTTCAATATATTGAATAACGATGGCGTCTTTATCGGCACCGATGCGACGGAACGCTGGTCTGCTGCCGAGTTCAAGGAATTTGTCAGGCCTTATTTCAGTCAGGGAAAGGGCTGGACCTATGTGCCCAGGGATAGAACCATCGTTCTGCATGGCGATGTCGCCTGGTTTGACGAGCTGCTCGATAGCGAAGCTTACGGCGAGTGTCGAGGCAGTGGTGTTCTGGTGAGAGAAGATGGGCAGTGGAAAATAGCCCAGTACAATTTACATTTTCCGGTGCCGAATGATCTTGCCAAATCGATCACCAAAATGATCAAGGCACATCAATCAAAGGGTGAGTAATAGCCTCCTGTGTCAGAGACAGTAATAGTGCGCGCCAGGTGATAGCATTGGCAATTCATGGCTCGGGCAGGTTATCGGTAAGTTCGGAATAGTCGGATCGATTCACTTCAGTGCCCCTATGGTGGATCCTGATCAGGGATTTCTGCGCTTACATATTGGGCGATAGCCTCATCGATTGACAAAAATATCCGCCGTTTATCGCAGGAAATGGTTCCGCCGCTGTGTCCTTGCCCCCGGTGGGTCTCGATCACGCCGCTTCCATAGACGATCACGCTGATTGATTCAAAGTCGATGGCGTCGTAGCAGTATTCTGACGCACCATCTGCGCGCATACGATTTTGCTCCAGCGTATCCTTGATGATTAGCTTTAGCTGGACCTCGCAAAGAGATGCGGGTCCCGCTTGATTAGGCAACTCCAGAGTGAAGCCATCGACGTAGCGCCAGCGAGCTTCGCTATCACAATGAAAGTATATGTCCTCCTGCTCCATAACAAAGTCGTCGTACTCAAGCTCATCATGTGCCTCAAGCACTTTGGATACCGAGGCCTCAATCAATCCCGGAATATCTACCGCAAAACTGCTTCCGGTTGATTCAGGCTTTGTGACCGCCGGCCGCGCTGATTCTGTCTTGGCCTGTGATGCACCGGGATCGCCTGCGTATGTGAAGCCAGAAAAGGCCGCGATGATCGCTGTGGCTATGAATGTAGGGATCTTGAACATACCGTTGCCACCTTTATGGCTGGATCACAGAGAGTTCGCGCTCTAATGCATATTGGTACACGCGTAGTGCTTCTTCAATTTCGAAGTAAGGCTTCAGTGTCGCGCAGTCACCCTGCCTGCTACCACTGCTTCCGCCATGGTTTATGCCGACAATTATGTCGCCAGTCTCAAGCTGTTCTGCACTTACAAAGTCGTAACTGAAGTGGACCTCACACTGACCGTTATTTAGCGTGGTGACATCGCTTTTTATCGTGGAGCGCAGGGGGAATTGGATGTCTGCGATACACGGACTACTGATCACTCTCGGCGCCGGACACTGCGTTTCACTAATTCTCGGAATGCGCACTTCCCGTCCGGCCCGACAGCGAATGGACACCATGGATGTGGTGGCGACGAGTTCATTATCCTCGATATCATCGCGTTCCCTGTAAATCGCGTCGGCTGCCCTCGCGATAAGGTCCGCGGCATCCACTGCAAACAGGCTGTTGTTGCCAGCGCCAAAAGCCGCCATCGGTGACGTCAGCCCACTAGCTAGGGCGAATAGAAGTGTGCTCAAAGCGCGTCGGATGGATACATGCATGTTCAGAATTCGATGTGTGCTAAGGAAAACACTTTGAATCCTAGTTGAGAATCTTCTTTGCAGTGCTGATTTGATCGGGAGTGGTGGAAAGGAGTGTCGAGTGCTGCAGGGATTGCCTTTTCTTTTACGCCGGAGGTTTGTGGCCGAGCACACGCGCCGGCAGCATCAGTACTGCGCGCAAGAAGGCAAACAGGGCCTCGAAAGTAATACCGACAAGCCGGAAGGGTAATGACAGGAGCCAGACGAATGGCCAGAGCAGAAGTGCGAGTAACGCCAGCGGCCAGCAGAGTACAAAAAGTAGAAGCCAAAGCAGAAATTTAAGCATTGGATGTCCTTATCGGCAGTAGCAGCAGTGCGAAACCGGCTGTTCTGATGTTTCGCTGCTTGTGTTGTACCCGCCCAGCTCCCGCAGGGGGCGAGGGCAGGGCGGGCCAACATTTTACGGCCGATTGGGTTTTACTGCACGCCAATCAAGGATGGGATCAGGGGCAGTTACCTTTCACGTAGTAACCAGCAGCAGTCTCGGCCAGCGTCGAGGTTACAAACACGTTGTACAGTCCCAGGTTATCACCGGAACCGACCGCATAGGCGTAGCTGCCATTGGTGGTGGCTCGGCCTGCCTGCACATGGTTGTAGTTGCTGGCGGAGTACTCGGTGCAGGCCACATCGCCGTCGGGGGTGCTGTCGCAGGCGTTGCCAATGCCATCACCATCATTGTCCAGCTGGTCCGCGTTGGCGGTGTTGGGGCAGTTGTCCACGCTGTCGGTCACGCCGTCGCCATCGGTATCTACAGGCTCACCATCCGGGGTGCTGTCGCAGGCATTGCCGATTCCGTCGTTGTCGTTGTCCGCCTGGTTGGCATTGGCAGTGTTCGGGCAGTTATCCAGCGCATCTTCCACGCCATCCCCGTCGGTGTCGGTAGTCGGCTCGCCGCCACCTGTTGAGCAGGCCTGAACCGGTCCGGCACAGCTGCTGTCACCATCGGCGACCCACTGGCAATCACCGCCCGAGGGATATTCGCGCATGGTGAATTCACTGGTGCCGAACGCCAGGTAGCAGGCCGAGTAACCGACTCCCCAGGTGATATGTCCCGCGCTGATATGGAAGTTGTAATCACCAGTCTGGCCCGCGTCGACATTGAAAGTGACACTGGCTTGGCTGGAGAGCGAGGTACTGTCGGTGGCGGTAACCGTTGCAGTGTTTTCACCATCGGGCAGGTTACAACCCTGGGCGGAGTAGCCATTGCCAGAAATACTCGCGGTAACATTGCCGCTGGCAAAGGCGACCACCACGCTCTGCAGGTTCTGGTTCGCGTCCACCGCGGTGCCGGTTACGGTGGCGCACTGGCCGCTGACACTGGCTGCAGTATCGCTCAATACTGGTGCCGTCGCCGGCGGCTCCGGGCCTACACGGGTAGTGACGCTAGTCACATCGCCGTCTGCGCCTTCGTTATCGGTGGCGACTGCACTGACTTCGTACAGGCCGTCTGCCAGCGTGGCGCTGGTAGCGCTGAAGAAGCCCGCAGCATCCACCGAAGACACGTCGAGGGTTTCCACCAATACCGGTGTACCGCTGTCGATATTGCTGATGGTGATTGCCACTCCGGTGACGCTGCCTTCCGCATCCAGTGCATTACCGCTGATTGATAGCAGGCTGTTGCTTTCGCTTGCCGCAAGGTTCGTGATCTCGGGCCCGGTATTGCGGTCGACGCGCTTGTTGTTGGCGGTGAAATACTGGCCGAGGTAGGAGGCATAGTTGATGCTGTTCGGCGAGATGTAACCGCCAGAGGCGCCTTCGCCGCCAGACCAGGCGTGATCGACATCATTCAGCCACAGCATGGAAACCCGCCCATCTTCCCACAGGGTTTCCTCTGCGGTGCGGCTACTGCCCTCGCTGATGGTATTGGTGCCGGACAGTTTGGCGACGCCGTAAACGCCTGCCATACCGTCGGAATTCTGCTCGTTATAGCACTGGTTCACGGTGGTATCGGCATCGCCGTGGGCGATAGATGCGACCTGGGTGGCAAAGTGGCTTTTATAGCTGCCGGCGTAGGTATTACAGCGCGCAGTCACATCTGCCTGCTCACAGGGGCCAAGGGCACCGTTGGAGGAGGTGCCGATACTCGGGCCCGCACTGATACCCATACCGGCAAATACGTCCGGAGCCAGGCAGGCTGTGGTGTTGGCAAAAGCCGCACCGGAAGACAGGCCGGCGATATACACCTGGTCCGGGTCGATATTGCGGCTCGCGTCGCCACTCATCGCATTGGCGAGGGAAATCAGATTCTTATAGTCGCCAGAAGAACGCGACTTGGTTCCCTGCCAATAAGACCAGCAACTATATCCAGCCTTGTTCATGGCATCCGGCACGGCGATCACCATGCCGTACTGCTCCGCTGCCACTTCCAGGTTTGCAGTGAGGAAATTGTTGGTGGGCTGCACACAGCCGTGCAACACGATCAGCAGCGCCTTGCCATCGCCGATCGACGATACAGAATCCGGTGTATACACATGCACGGAATTGAAACCGCCAATGGATTGGCCCTGCTGCCAGCTGCCTGCGCTGGCAGCCATGGCAAAAAACCCGGATAGTAAAAATAGAATTAGGGTAGGGACGCCCTTATTGGACGTTCGATTATGATTCATCGCTAGTACCTTCATTATTTGAATTATGTTCTGACTGCACAAACGATAGGTGCGCAAGGCAGTGAGCAAATCGCGCAGAGGACGTTTGCTCATTCAGCTTATTCGAGGGCATAGCGATGGCCACTAGACCAAGGTCGTAAAGTGGCCCTCAATGTGGTGGCTGGTTCGCAGTTTGGCGTAATACTTCGCCGGAAATGGTTAGAATCTGATAAGCCTGTAGGCCTTTACACAGATGGCCGACTCAAGGGCGGCTATATCGATATTTCCTCAATGCATCATTGCATCAAATGGGCGCGTGGCGACCAGAGGAACGGAGCTGGTAACGGCTTATCATATCGAGGCTTCCTCAATCTGCGGTTTCGGGCGCGCGGAATGCCTTACTATAAAAACCCGACGTATCAAAACAGCACACCTTCTTTTTACCCGACGCGAGCATGTCACAGGCATCATGAATACGCTTGGTGCGGGTCTTTGCCTGCTTTGCGGAAGTAATCCAGTGAATCCAGTCAATACGTGAGATGGTGGTAGTTGCGTGCCAGGTCTCTTTGGCCTCGGGTGAGGCCGATAATGCGTCGAGCAGATCCGCGGGAACCTCCGGTTCCAGCTCCTCTGCGGCGCTAGTAACCTGAAACTCTACGACATCGCCGTAGCTCGCACCTGACTGCTTGAGCAGTTCTTCATCAATTTTGAGCCAGTGGCTTTTCTTGCCATCTGGCTCAAGCAGGACCGTGAAAGGCTTGCCATTGATAGTGCCATCAACGGTGGTGCGGCCGCGACGAGGGAGCTTTGCGCTAACAGCTCTGGGTAGAATGACGAATGCCCATGGCGCGCCGCTACCAGGGTCTTTTGGTCGGAGGAGTTGAGCTTTGAATTGTGACTCTGTGCTTGCCTGTGCCATTTATTTCCCTTTCGATATTTAGAGGAACTCCTTTTTATACCGAGTCCCTTTGATACCTTTATTGTGCGTGTTCTTGGCACTTGCTAATAAGCTCGTTGTACCCATGGACCTTTTTATAAATGACGTATTCTTCCCCATTTTTGGTGGAGATTAGGCTGCCTGATGAGAAAAATGTTTGATGCCACTCGTAGGGCTGAAACTTTTGAGTAGGGAACTGTTTGATCGATTCGATCGAACTCCATGGAACAAACGCGAGTTTTTGGGGGGTATGGAAATATAGGCCTGAGTCTTCAGCTGATATAGGCCAATATCGAGCCTGAAATTCTGTGAAAAAATATTGGATTATTACCGTTGCGAGAATCAGTGCGTAAGCCTCTGGATACTCGGATTTGATCCAGATGGCATCCACTATGGAAAGAAATGAAAACACAATCACAGACGCCCACAAAGTGTATATTTTCGCCCACCAAGGATATTGATATTTATTCATCGAGATTTACACATAACTCTGCCCCGTGCAGGCTCGGAGGTAACTACCCGGCCTTGCTAACGCTGGTACTCTACAGATTCTCCATTTAGCACCACCTTTTTCTCTTGAACAAGCTTATTTACCTGCCCTTGTACCGCGATTTCATTACCTTGTAGCTTCAAGTGCGCCGCGATATGGTTTTTTAGAGATGATACGGTTTTTGGCCGTTTTTCTTTCGGAGACTTAGTAAGAGAGCTCGACAATTTTTGAGTGGAAGCCGCTACGGTAACCTGCTTGATGTGCTTACAAGTTCTACCATTTGACTTCAAATGTGAAATTAATGGCGCGAAGCCATTATCATTTGTAATGACTTCGAACGTTACATTCTTCTCGGCTTCACGATCGTACTTGCCTAAGTAGTAAGCAAGATGGAAATCTAGATTGTTTGCCTGTGTAGCCTTTATTTGTACAACAATAAGGTTGATCGGTGAATCATACTTTGATGCGCCAAAATCTAGCTTTGGTTGCTTTGCGCCAAGAAATACGATGACTCTTTCATGCTGTGAAAGGTCTATTTTCTTCATTCCACCGACATTTTCATAGTCGATAAATGCCCACTTCATTGTGGAGCTCCTTGTTATGCTAACGCCGCAAGCAAAGGCGGGCGTAGCGAGTCGAGTAGCACGAAGTGCTACGATTTTGGCATGCTTTGTTATGCATTTTTGGCTCTGCTTCCCGATTTTTGGTTATTTATAGCTACATGAGTACCTGCCAATAGAGTCAAAATGGTTACGACGGAGTCGATAGCTACGGTCTTATCAAAATACAGCCCTCTGAAAAGGATATAGTGTATTACCCAAGAACTAGAAGCACTTACTAAAAAGATACAAACCGAACTTAAGTAAAATTTCGAATTAATGCCTTTAGTGTGAAAAAAATAAACAAGAAAATTGGCTATACCGCCCAATAAAATAAGAAGATATTGGGAGTCGTCTTTGAAATAAGACTCTTCGCCAAACATTAAAGTAAAAACTAGGCCTATAACCACCTGAACGGTGATGGATATAAAGCTAAATGATAAAATTCTTTTCCAGCTCATATTCTGATCATATGCATAATTTCCCGTGGAGGCCCAAAGGGCCGTAGCAACCTGCCTGTGATTGTTAGCGTCACTTGATCCTCACAAACTCAGCTTCAGGGAAGAAATTAACTGCCGCTTTTGCTATACCTTCTGGATTCACTCCACCATGTGACAAATCAACAACGCCCTTGTTTTTAAAAAATAGGCTAACGATACCCGCATACTGGATAGTGGCCACACTCCCTTTCTTCACATAAAGAATTTTTGGCTTGAATGGCCACGATCCGAGTGAGGCAGTTATTTCAATTTTATCTCCGACATACCGAAATACTCGATTTTCAATGTTCTCGTACTTTTTTCTGCTTAGTTTTGAATTCAGGTAAGGTCCCAAGAATCCAATGAGCCCAAAAGCCACAATATTTATGATGATTTCCAATCTAATTACCACTGATCGCTAACGCCCAGCGCAGGCGCCGCCAGCGCGGAGCGCATTTTGTGTTAATTTTTGAGCGTCAGCGAGTAACACAAAAGGTGCGTAGCGTTGGCTGTCGCTCTGCCGCTGATTGTTAGAGCGGTCGGCACTGCGCGCTCTCCATAATTTGCCGGACTTCTTCTAGAGCCATATCAGAGCAGCTTTCGAAGATGACATAAGGTATGAGAAGACTCAAGAGTACAAAGTTTTGGACACGAGGATCCTCAGCATCATCTAGATCAGCTTTGTTCAAATACTCCAATTCAGCCCTAGATAGCTTGGAAACATATAGGTTCTGCAACCCAGATTTATATTGCTCCCAGCTCACATTTTTTGGGCATTCTTCAATCTCCCGCGCAACTGACTGCGGAAGATCTTTATTGCAATATTTCCATGACGATGCATTCAGCCTGTCTGAAAGCTCAAAACCATATTCAGAAGCGATCTCCGCATACCCATCTTTACCCAGCCTCGACGCAGTTTCCTCACTTAATGACATGGCTAAATGCGAGTCTGTCACTACGCATCCGGAAGTGAACATGACAATTAGAATGACGATTACTACAAAAATTTTCATACTGCTCTAACAGTTTAATCGTGGGCGGAGAGAATCATATCCTGTTGCCCACTATCTTTCTTTAATCCAAAAACCCCTAAGACGAAAAAGCCCGCAATATCATGCCTTTAGCTTAAATTAGTAAGATTGTGCCATTCGTGGATGTGTTCGTCACGCCTCATATCCTCCTTACATGGAGGATTGCTAAGTGACTGACTTATAAGGATAAAGTCTGAAAAGTTATCGAGTTGCTGAGATATGAGGCAGCGTGATCACTTTGTTGACTGGTGGTATTAGATTTATAGCTGTATAAATATTGTTCTTTTGGATGTCCACATACGCAAAAGGCCGGCAATGCCGGCCTTTTGCGGGTGGCTGTCGAATTACAGTCCCAGATTGGGCAGCACAAAAGACTTGGTATTGGAGTGCAGCCTGATCCACAAACCGGGATTGGCATTCAGCTGCTCCAGCAATTCCTCGCGGTCGGCACTCAAACGGGTGTTCAGCACATTCGCATAAGTCTGCACCTTTGCCGGGGCAGTTTCGGCATCGACGACAGACTGCACCACCTTTTTTGCCTGCAAAATTGCTGCGGGGCCCAGGGTGAGGATGTACTGGGCGGAGCGGCATTCAGCTTCATCCTGCTCATTTACCGCACTGCCGCCAGCCTTAAATTTGCTGATGTGATGCTCCAGAATGCTGCTGGAAATCGGGATGATGCCGGCAACGTGATTGCTCTGGGCGCCGGAGAAGGGCTTGATGTAGGCGAGGTGGGAGGCCTGGTTTTCTTCCGGGCCGTGGCCGATGAAGAAGATATCCAGTCCGCCCAGGGATTCCAGTTTGTCCAGATACGCGATCAGCCCGGCTTCCAGGTCATCGGTATCTGTCTGCATCGGGGTGAAGCTTTTGATCTTTTTGAAGAAGTCAGGGCCGAGAATGCGCTCGAAATCCCGCACAAAGCTGAAGCAGTTGCTCATGCTCATGGGTGCCAGTGCATCTTGCGTGAAGACGTTCAGCCGGTCCAGCAATTCATCTTTCTCCGACGTCTTGGCCAGTTCACCCAGCAGGCGGTGCAGTTCCTGGGCACCGCGGCCGCCGAGCAGGGCGATATTGATATCGCCATCTTTGTTTGCGGCTGTTTCATAAAGCTCATTGAGCATGGCCTTGCCAACGTCCGCTTCACTTGGTAGTACCGTGGGTCTAATACCGTGATCGGTCAGGTCGTAATCTTGCTCGCTGCTTTGCGATAGCCAGTTGTTTTTATTCATAACTAGTACCTCGTCGTTTTGCGGCTACTGATACCACAGTTGAAGCTCGTTTTGGAGGTTCAATGTCAGTGTGTTATCCAGCCTTGTTGTTTCTTATCTGGGCGGTGCGCAAGTAGGAACACCTAAATCACAGATACAAAAAGGCCGGCAAAGCCGGCCTTTTTGATGGGCGTAACAGGGCAGAGCCCCAAACCTTACCCCTGGCGTGCTTTTAGCGGCCCGCGCAGTTGCTCGGCCATGTTCAGCAGCAGGTTTTCGGTGGTTTCCCAGTCGATGCACTTGTCGGTAACGGATACGCCGTACTCCATTTGGCTGCGATCTTTGTTGATCTTCTGGTTGCCGGGTTTCAGGTTGCTTTCCACCATGATGCCGATGATGGATTTGTTGCCGTCCAGGATCTGGTGGGTAACGTTGTCGACCACCAGGGGCTGCAGCTCGTGGTTCTTGTTGGAGTTGGCGTGGCTGCAGTCGACCATGATGTTGGGTACCAGGCCGGCATCTTCCAGTTCTTTCTCACACACGGCGACGCTAACGGAGTCGTAGTTGGGCTTGTCGTTGCCGCCACGCAGTACCACATGGCCGTACTTGTTACCGGCGGTGTGGATGATGGCTACCTGGCCTTCCTTGTTGATACCCAGGAAACGGTGCGGGTGGGCGGTGGACTGGAGGGCGTTGATGGCCACTTCCAGGCTGCCGTCAGTGCCGTTTTTGAAGCCCACGGCGGAGGAGAGGCCGCTAGCCATTTCCCGGTGGGTCTGGGATTCCGTGGTGCGCGCGCCGATGGCGGACCAGGAGATCAGGTCCTGCAGGTACTGGGGCGAGATTGGGTCCAGTGCCTCGGTGGAGGTGGGCAGGCCCAGCTCGGAGATGTCCAGAAGCAGCTTGCGGCCGATGTGCAGACCCTCTTCGATCTTGAACGAGTCGTCCAGATGCGGGTCGTTGATCAGGCCTTTCCAGCCCACGGTGGTACGGGGCTTCTCAAAATACACGCGCATGACGATCAGCAGGGTGTCGGAGACTTTGTCTGCCAGCGCCTTCAGGCGGCTGGCATAGTCCATGGCGGCCTCGACATCGTGTACTGAACAGGGGCCGATCACGACCATCAGGCGGTGATCTTTGCGGTCCAGGATGTCGCGCACGGCGGCGCGGCCGGCGGCTACGGTGGCCTCTGCGGACTCGCTGACGGGCAGTTCCGATTTCAGCGCTTCCGGGGTAATGAGAACGTCCTGGGAGAGGACATTTAAGTCGTCGAACTGCTGCGTGGTCATGGTATTTCTATCGCTACTGTCTGAATTTGAAATCATCTTCCTTGCCGCAGGGGGTGCGCTGCGGGGCAGTTATGCTACCCAGCGCGGGCAGGCAGGGCTAGGGTTTCATTTGAAACAGTTTTAGATGTCACTGTTTTGCCTTTCTCCCGCAATATCTGTCCGGGTAATTTGCTTCACAGAAGGATGTGGTTGCGCGGAATTCTTCAGCGAGGGAGCGGGGTAGGATGGGCAGTTTTCTCTCTGCCCATCCCGTCGGGCCGGGTATTGGGGTGTTTCGGCCCTAGTTGGGGAGTTCCGCCATCTGCTGGAGCAGGGGAAAGTAGAGCGCACAGCGGATGGACTTTTCGCCTCGCTGATAAAACAGGCGGCGGTAGTTTTCCAACTGATTGCGGTACAGCTCGAGTTGCTGGGCTACGAACGCCTCGACCGACTCGGCAGCAGTGGGTTCTGCGGTTTTGTAATCGATGATCCAGCGGGTGCCGTGTTCATCGATAAAGGTCCGGTCGACGATGTTACGCCTGAGCTCACGCCCGCCACTGTGCAGCTCCAGCTCCGCAGCACTTTCGGTATGGCTGGCATCCAGTAGCCAGCGTCCGGTGTCGCATCGCAGGGTTCGCACAACGGCCTGTTCCACTTTCTCGTGGGCTTTTTCCAGGCTGCTACCATTCAGGCCGGATTGGGCAAGGCGCAGCTGCCATAGCCGGCGCAATTCCTCGATCAGCTGCTCCGGGGGCTTCGCCAGTCGCTCGGGAAACTCGGTGAGGGTAGCCAGTGTTTCGTGGGCGACGGTACCGGCGTGGCGGAACCACCGCTGGTGGACCTGGCCCAGCTCCGGCAGGTTGGCCTCTTCGCTGTCATCTCTCTGGAAGTCGCCCATACGATAGCGGGCGAGATAGTCCTCGCGTGGATGGGGCGGGGCCTGCCAGTGTTGGGGGAGATGCAGGAGGTAGCTGTGATCCCTGTATTCATCCTGTTGTGCCGGGGCATCGGTTTCGAGCCAGTGACACCAGGCACTGGCCGAGTTGTCCGACAGGGTCGGCCAGATGCAGGCGAGCAGTGACGCAGCGGTGGGCGATTTGTAATCCTCATTTTTCTTGTCGGAAGATTTTACGCAGGCCAGCAGGTGCAGGCTGTGGATGGCCCGGGTGCACCCCACGTAAAGCAGGCGTGTGCCCTCCAAACGCTCGCGCTCGCTGTTGTCGTGTTTCACATAGGCATACAGCGGGTCTTTGCCACTGCGAGGGCTTTTGGGCGCGAGCAGGAAGCGGGTGTGGGCTTCGCTGTTCAGCCAGCTGCACCAGCGCAGCAGCTGGTCGCTACCGCCGGCACCGCCGGATTTGTCGAGTCCGGGAATCAGCACATGGTCGAATTCCAGTCCCTTGGATTTGTGAATAGTCATCACCTGGACCCGTGCCTCCTGCGCCGGACGGGCGAAGAGTTTTTCCAGTGCCTGTTCGAACGCGGGCCAGTCGGCGATGCCGCCACCGTGGTCGTACTTCTCCAATAGCTGGAAAAAGTCTGCGGCGTTGCTCAGCTCGCGCTTGTCCGCGACGGTAGCGGGACCACCAAGGGCGAGCCAAAGGCCTTCCAGCCATACGCGCAGTGGCTTGCGCCCTCGCTGTTGCCAGCTTTCGAGCAGCTGCGGTACGCAACGCTCCAGGCGTGCGCGGCCATCGTTACTCAGTGCCGCAAGCGCTTGCGGATTGCCGAGGGTGTTGAGGATCGGCGCTACTCGTGGGTCGCGGGGGCCATTTTCTCCCGCATCGAAATTGGCGAGGGTGTACAGGTCTGGCAATTCCAGTCCACACCAGGGGGCGCGCAAGACGGCCAGCCAGCTGGTCCGGTCACTGGGATCCTGCAGGGCGCGGGTGAGGCTCAGCAGGTCCAGTACCACCATCTTGCTGGCGAGCGGTGCCAGGTCCTGGGCCTGGTAGGGAATGCCGGCACGGGTCAATGCGGGCAGAATCTGTTGCAGGTGCTTCTTGTTGCGCACCAGTACCGCAATGCTGTCTTCCGGCGCCCGGGTCTGCAGGTCCCGAATAATGGCCACTGCCTTTTCGGCTTCCTGTAAACGATCTTCATCGTCCACGCAGCCGTAGAAACTTACCGGCTCGCCATCCCACACGCGGGGTTTGAAGGCGACTGAATCCAGATAGCGCACCGCGCCACGGCTGATATTGTCCCGGGGTGGAAATGCCCGGGCAAACGTGCGGTTGACCCAGTCCACCACCGCATTGCTGGAGCGGAAATTCACCTGCAGGTTGAGTGGGGTCAGCGGCAATTCACCAATGCCTTCATTTCGCGCATCAAGGAAAATACCCACGTTGGCATTGCGGAATCCGTAACAGGATTGCATGCCGTCACCCACGATAAACAGGCTGCGACCGTCGTCAGGCTCCCAGCCGGCGGTGAGTTTCTGCAGCAGTTCCAGCTGCAGCTGGGAGGTATCCTGAAATTCGTCCACCAGGATATGGCGGATCTGTACGTCCAGTTTCAGTGCGACATCGGTTGGTGAATCGCTATCGCCCAGCGCCGCCAGTGCGGCCTGGGCAACTTCGGTAAAGTCGGTGCTTCCCAGTTGCTGGAACACCAGTTTCAGTTCTGCCACCAGCAGGGGCAGTACCCGGGCCATGGCACGCAGGATTTGCCACTGGCTGTCGTCCATGCCGGCGGGCAGGGTACGCACTTCGGCGATAACCTCGAGTAATTCGGGTACATCCTGCATGGCTTCCAGCAGGGCGGTCATACGCTCTTTATACGCTTTTGCCCGCTCGGGATCGGGAGACTTTTTGTCGGCTGCGGGAAAGCCGATGGTCTTGGTGACGGATTTCCGCAGGGTGCCGGTGCCCGTTGCCAGTAGTTCCGCCAGTGCCAGCCACTGTGCCAGTCCCGTATCGTCACAGGGGGGCGGGGCGCTGATACCGGCGAGGTTGCCGACAATATGCCCCGGCTTCTCCTGCTGCATGTTACTGCCGGCGTAATCCGCCAACTGCAACAGTTCTCCGGCGAAGGTGCCAAGACAGTTTTTGAACGCGACCAGCTGTGCGTTGATCAGCTCTTTGATCACCTGGGTGAAATAGTCTTCCGCTACTTCATCGTGTACCGATAGCAGCGGCTCCAACCACTGCTCCCGTTTCTCCAGCAGGGTTTTCAGCATGTCGCTGACTTCCGGGAGATTGTTGTCCAGATGCAGTAACAGCCGGCCCAGGTCTTCGTCGAGTTCTTCCCGTTCGAGCTTTTTCAACAGGTTGGCAATGGCCATCTCGTAGGCAATCGCGGGTTGATCCAGGGGCTCTCCCGGTGCGCCGAGACCGCTGTCGATCGGTAGCTGGCTGGCAATGTTGCGACACAGGCCGTCGATGGTCTGAATGCGCAGGCGCTGTGGGCTTTGCAGCAGATGCCACTGCTGTTGCTGGTCGTGGGCGAGCAGGTCGCGCGCCAGTTGCCAGGTGATTTTGCCGTGTGGATTTTCCGGCTCCGGGTTGTCGCGGGCATCCAGCAGTGCATCCAGCAAACGCTCGCGCATTTCGCCGGCGGCTTTGCGAGTGAAGGTGATGGCGAGTACTTCTTCCGGTTGCTGACAGGCGCTGAGTAGTTTCAGCAATCGCTGGGTAAGCAGGCCGGTCTTGCCGGAGCCTGCGGGTGCCGATACAGCATAGCTCTCGGCAATCTCCAGGGCTTGGGCGCGCTCACTGGCATCTACGGGTATATGCGTGGTCATGATGTTACTGCTGTCTTTCCGGCCAGCGATTCAGTGGCCACAGGGATTTCTGGTTATCGTTGTCTGCCGGGCGGTCGAACGCGAGGGTCGCGTGGCCGGTTTTGTATTCTTCTGCGAGGCCTTCCAGTGCCCGTTGCCAGTGTTGTTTGAGTTGGTCCCACTGGATCAATTCGGGTTCTTTTTCCTTCTGGCTATCTGCTACCGACTTGATGCCGTTGATGGGGTGCGTGAGTTCCCCGCAGCCCTGATATTTACAGCTGCCGTTTTTCACTGCGCCAAAGGCGACGGCCTTGGCTTGCGGGTGGAACAGGGCGTAGAGCGGCAGCTGTGGTTCTCTCACGCGTTCCTGCAGCCAGTCGCTCACGGAGGTCTGGCCGGTTTTGTAGTCGATCACCAGTTGCTCGCCGTCGACGAGGCTGTCGAGGCGGTCCAGGCGCAATGTGAAGGTCAGGCCCTGCAGGGTGACGGTGAGGGCGGTCTCCACCTGCTCGACCGTAAATACGGGGCGGTCCTGCTCGAGGGGCAGCCACTGGTCGAAAATATCACGCAGGCGGACCTGTTCCAGTTCCCAGAATTTGGGTGGCAGTTCCGGGTGCTTTTTCTTCAGGCGACCGATGGCGGTGTCGATGCTGGACCGGATCTGTAGCGCGAGTTGCTCCGGTGTCATCGCGGCGAGCTGTTGTGAACTTTTACAGTTAATCCAGAAGGCAGCGAGCATTTCATGGATAAGGTTGCCCCGTTCGGCGGCACTGAGGCCCAGCCCCGGCGCTGCGTATTCCTCGGCGCCCAATCGATAGCGCAACTGGGCGTTGAGCGGGCACAGCGCCTGGGCCTTGAGTACACCGGCACCGCCGCGCACCTGGGCGCAGTCTTCCGCACTCAGGTGGGGCAGGTTGGCATCGGCAATTTTTTCCAGCGCGGGCGCATTTTCCAGTGCCAGGTAATGGGCGGCGAGCGCATCCTGCTCGAAGGGCTCTGCAGGTTGCGGCGCGCCGAACAAAGCGCTGAGAGATTGCCCAACGCCGTCTTCCTCGCACGCGTAGCTGACCACGATATCGTCGCTGCCGTTAAGCAGGTCGGCGGTCAGTTGCTGAGCAAGCTCCAGTTCGCGCTCGGCGCTGGCACGGGGCATTTTCCATTCTTTCTGCCAGAGTACCGGCAGCATCGGATTGGGAGCGGGAGGCGGTGGCCACTGTTGCTGGCCGAAGCCCACCAGGCGCAGGTGATCGAACGCGAGTCCACCGGCTTCCAGTACGCCGAGGATCTGCAGCGGGCCATCACGGGTTTCTGCCTGGAAAGGCGTGCGGCTGGCGATCTGCCGAAGCAGCTGCAGCGCTTTGTTGAGTGGTTGGGCGCCGCTGAATTCGGTGAGGCCGGCGAAGTTTTCCAGCGCCTGTTCCCACAGCATCAGCTGCTGGTACTCCTGGCTGTTCGGGTTGCGGTTTCCAGGCCACTGCAGCCGTCCGAGCAATTCGGAAAAACGCTGTGCCCAGATTTCTGCGGGGGCGCGTTGCCAGCGGCGAGCCCAATCCCCGAGCTGGTTTAGCTGCGAGGGCAGCGGGCTTTCTGGGGCCAGTTCGGCGGCGAGCTTTTCGGCCCAGGTGCGCAGCACACTGCCCGGTATTTCGCGCAGTTCCTGTTTCTGCAGTCGTCGGAACAGGGTGCTGCGCAGGTGTAGCTCTTCGGGACTTTGCGCGCCCCAGAAGGGTGAGAACAACAGGGTGCGCAGCGCGCTGTAATCAAACGTATCGCGCAGGGTTTCCAGCAGCTGCAGGGTGGCGGCGCCTACCGGGGTTTTTGCCAGTGGTGTACCGGCAGAAAAGTTGAACGGCAGGGTGTAGGCGGCTTGCGCTGGGTCGAGCCACTGTGGCTCGAGCACGCGGGCAAAAACCTGCTCCACCAGCGGGCGGCACTGACCGAGGTTGTTCACCACGATCCCGATACTGCTGTCCGGATTTTGCTGCAGTTTTTCCGCGGACCAGCGGGCGGCCTGCAAAAGTTCCTCTTCCAGGTTGTGGCACTGAGCAACCTTTACGCTTGCGCCCGGCTTATCGGGAATCGGGAAGTTGTGCAGGGTATCGCAGGCGCGCTGGAAAATCTGCTCAACCAGCGGTGAGTGCTGTACGAAACCGGCGAGGGAAATTTGTGGCAGTTTCGGCAGTTGGTTTTCCGCGAAGGCGCGGCTGATCAACTGATCGCGTTGATCCGGTGTAACGGCATTGCGCTGTTGCAGTTGCTGGTGGAACAGCGGCAGCACCTTGAACAGTGCGTAATCATCCGGCAACAGACCGGTTTTCTCCCAGTGCGGTGCCAGGGCCGATTCGGTTTCTTCGAGGCTATTGATACGTTGCCACTGGATCAGCTGGGCGAGGGCGGTATCGCAGTTGGCCGCCAGTTGCTGGGTGTTGATCAGTCCCTTGTCGAGGGTCTCTTCCACACACTGCTGCCACAGCAGTTGGCGCTGCTCCTTGTTGAGCACCCGGCACATGGCGGGTGGCCATTGCATCTGCTGTAGCTGGAACCAGAGCTTGTCGAGCCAGCCTTGCAGGGACTCCACGGCAGGCGGAGCCCAGTTTTTACTGGCCTGCTGACCGATGCCGTACACCTGCTGGCAGCGATTGCGCAGGCGGTTGGTCGGGGTGAGCAGCAGGCCGCCCTCGGGCAGCTGATTGAGAATCTGCAGCAGTGGGAATGCGGGTTGCAGCATGAAAAACGCTTATTGGTTTATTGGAATTGATGTTGCCGCGAAGGCGCGGGCTTACAGTCTAACCGGGATGGCGGTAGTGCGGTATTCAGGGTTGAATTCCGAGAAGGCCCGCTGGATTGCGCTGTGGTTTTCGCTGCTGCTGGTGAGTAGCAGGCTGTTCCCCGGTGTTTCGGACAGAGGGATATTCAGCTCCTCAAGCCACCAGCGCACCCGCCGGGCGATGGCATCGCCGGAATCCAGCCAGGTCAGGGGGCGCGGTGCGGCCGCAGCGAGTTCATCCCGAAGCAAGGGGAAGTGGGTACAGGCGAGCACCGCGGTGTCTACCGTGTCGCCATCCGGTCCGGCAAAGATACGTTCGATAACCGGGGCCAGGTCGGCGGGGTCAACGGGCTCGCCGCGCAGTTTGGCCTCAGCCAGCGCTACCAGCTCCGGTGCCGGCACGTTGATGACCCGGTTGCCGTTGGCAAACTCGTCGATCAGCTCGCGGGTATAGCGGCGGTTGACGGTGCCTTCCGTCGCGATCAGCGCGATGGTGCCGGAGCGGCTGGCGGCAGCAGCGGGCTTGATAGCGGGCACAACGCCGACAACGGGCTGGTCCAGTACTTCTCGCAGGGAGGGCAGGGCCAGGGTACTGGCGGTATTGCAGCCGACCACGAGGATATCCGCCTCGCAGGCGGCCATCATATGGCTGGCGACTTCCACGATGCGCGGGCGCAGCGCGTCTTCAGACTTGTTGCCGTAGGGGTAGAAACCGTTGTCGATACCGAAGTGCAGGGTCAGGCCGGGTATCTGGCGACGGATCTCCCGCGCAATACTGATGGCGCCGACGCCGGAATCGAATATCAATGCACTGGGCGCCTTGTTAGAATGGCCGCTTCCTTTAGGCATGTAAAAAACTGTCTCCCGATACGGACTGCTGACCGGCAAGAATACCTCAGCCGGTGCCCTGTAATAAGTTTAAGTGATTTTTTATGACCTGGTTTCCCCTGCAAATCTCCCTCGAACAGGCCATTCTCGCCGGTGTTGCCGTTCTGGCGCTGGTGCTGCTGGTGTTCTGGGCGGGCAGGTCCCGTCTGGTCAGTCAGCTGCAGTCGCTGCGCAGTGAGCAGCAGGTGCTGGCGGCACAGCAGGAAGCTGGCCGCGAGCGCGAGACCCAGCAGGGGCTGGAAATCCAGCAGCTGCGGGACGAGCTGGCCGGCAAATCCCAGCAGCTGGCGCGTTATCAGGTGCTGGTAGAGAGAAGCGAGGCCACGCTGGCGGAACAGAAGCAGCAACTGGAACAGACGCGCGCGTCCATGACCCAGCAGTTCGAAAACCTCGCCAACCGCATCTTTGAGGAAAAGCAGCAGATGTTCGTGCGCCGCAGTGAAGACAGTCTGCGCAAAAGCCTCGACCCGCTGGAGCGCCAGCTGGGGGATTTCCGCAAGCGGGTGGAGCACGTATACGATCGCGAGAACGCCGAACGCAACAGCCTGCTGGGCCAGATCAAGGCCCTGCGCGAGCAGACCCAGCGCATCAGTGACGAGGCCCTGAACCTGACGTCCGCACTCAAGGGGGATCGCAAGATTCAGGGCAACTGGGGCGAAGTGGTGCTGGAGCGTCTGCTGGAGGAATCCGGCCTGCAGAAAGGGCGGGAGTACGAGACCCAGGTTTCCCTCAAGGACAGTACCGCCGATGGCCGCCGTCGCCAGCCCGACGTGATTGTGCGCCTGCCCGAAAACAAAGACCTGATCATCGATTCCAAGGTCTCCCTGGTGGACTACGAGCGCTACGCGTCCGCGGAAACGGATGAAGAGCGTACCCAGGCCCTCAAGCAGCACGTCAACTCCCTGCGTGCGCATATCACCGGTCTGAACAAGAAAGCCTACGAGCAGCTCGAGGGCGTGCGCACCCTCGATTTCGTCTTCATTTTCGTGCCCATCGAGGCGGCGTACATGCTGGCCATGCAGGCGGATCCGGAAATGTTCCGCTACGCCTATGAGCGACAGATCGTGCTGGTGAGCCCCACCAGCCTGATGGCGACCCTGCGTACGGTAGAAAATATCTGGCGCTACGAGAAACAGAACAAAAACGCGGAAAAAATCGCCGACGAGGCGGGCAAGCTGCACGACCAGTTCGCGCTGGTACTCGAGTCCCTCGATAACCTCGGCGGCCGTATCCGCCAGGCGGACGAAGCTTTTCAGGAAACCTACAAACGGCTGGCCACGGGCCGTGGCAATGCGGTTAAACGGATCGACAGCCTGCGCAAGCTCGGTGCCAAGACCCGCAAACAGATTGCCGCCGACCTGCGGGAAAAAGCGGAGGACAGCCACAAGCTGCCAGCTCCGGAGCAGGAACCGGCGGAAGCGTCTGTAGTTGCCGAAACGGAAGCGGAATAAACCTTGGATACCATCGCCGCTACATTCTCCTTTGCGCTGTCGGTCACCGCGCCGATTTTCCTGACCCTGTTGGTGGGTTACGGGCTGGCGCGGGTCAACCTGCTGAGTGAATCCTTTGTCGACGACGCGTCCAAGCTGGTGTTTCTGGTGACGCTGCCGGCGCTGTTGTTTTTCAATATCTTCGGATCCGATGCCCGCCTGGGGGATGAGTGGCCGTTGTTACTGGCGGGGTTGATCGGTACCGTATTGACGGTGCCACTGGCCTGGCTGGCGGCACGGCCGCTGGAGCACGGCGACCGCAGTGCGTTTATCCAGGGCGCCTTTCGCGGCAATCTCGGCATTATCGGCCTGGCCTGGGCGGCAAATGCTTACGGTCCGTCCGGGCTGGCGCAGGCAGCGCTGTTGATGGCAGTAATCACCATTTTCTACAACATTGCCGCGGTGGCATTGTTTGCCGTGTACAGCCAGAAAGCGAAGTTCAGCTGGAAAAAACTGGGCAAGGATATTCTGCGCAACCCGCTGATTGTGGCCATTGTGTTGGCGCTGGTAGCGAAAGCTGTGGGCCTCAGGTTGCCGGAAATGATCGTACAGACAGGCGACTACCTGGCTTCGGTAACGCTGCCGCTGGCGCTGTTGTGCATCGGCGCGAGCCTTGACCTGAGTATGCTGCGGCGCAGTTCCTTCGGCGCATTTGCGGCCAGTGCGTTCAAGTTGTTGATCGTGCCGGTGGTGCTGGTCGGGGTAGGGCTGTTGTTCCAGCTCAATGGTCAGGCGCTGGCGATCCTGCTGCTGCTCGCGGCCGCGCCAACGGCCTCGGCGTCATTTATCATGGCCCGCGCGCTCGGCGGTAACAGCCAGCTGGCGGCCAATATTATTGCGATCAGTACATTGTTTTCTATTGTTACCGCGAGCCTCGGGCTGGCGTTGTTGAAGGTGTATCTCCCATGACTGAAGTACCCGTATGGATACTGGTAATTGCCGGTTTGATTATCTTTGTGCTTTCCGCAGTAGCGACCTACTACTGCCTGGAACTGCGCAAGGCGCGCAAGCGCCAGGCGGAGCAGCTCGAGGAGCTGGCGGTAGCCGCGGAAGAACAGCGTGGCCGGGTGAATACCAGTATCCAGATTATCGCCAAGACGCTGCTGGATGAGGGGGTAGGGTTGACCGAAGCCTCTCTGCGAATCCGTGTATTGCTGGATTCCCTGCAAGTTGAGTCGTCGGTGAAGGAAGAGTTCGTGGCGTTTTACCAGGTGGCGGACAAGACCAGCCATATTCCGATCCTGGAAGACTGGAAAAAACTGTCGCGCAAGGAAAAGTTTGCGTTCGAAAAAGAAATGGCCCGGGTCGAGTCTGAGTACCGGGATTTTGCCCTGGACGCGGCCAAGCGGATTCTCGGCCGCAAATTCTGAGCGAGGGATTTACCGTCTGACCAGCAGCACCGCGGACTCGGTGTGGTCGGTGTAGGGGAACTGATCGAAAATCGCGAAGCGCTCCACCTTGTGGGTTTTGGTCAGTTCCTCCAGGTTTTCCAGCTGGGTCTGCGGGTTGCAGGAAATGTACAGGATACGCGGGAAACGCGCGATCATCGCACAGGTGTCCGCATCCAGTCCGGCTCGGGGTGGGTCGACCAGTACGGTCGAGAAATCGTAGCTGTCCAGATCGACGTCTTTCAGGCGGCGGAAAGGGCGCACCTTATCAATGGCCTGGGTGAACTCCTCACTCGACAGGCGCACGATATCCAGATTGTCCACGCCATTTGCCGCAATGTTTTCCTGTGCGGCGTTCACCGACACCTTGGAAATTTCTGTGGCCAGCACTTTACGGAACTTTTCTGCCAGCGGAATGGTGAAATTACCGTTGCCGCAATAGAGTTCGAGCAAGTCTCCTTCAGCATCTTCGCAGCAGCTTCTTGCCCAATGGATCATGGAGCCGCAGATGTCGCCGTTGGGCTGGGTGAAGCTGCCTTCCACCTGCTTGTACTGGTAGCTGCGCCCGTCGATTTCGAGTTTTTCGATCACGTAATCCCGTTCCAGCACCAGCTTCTGCTTGCGTGAGCGCCCGAGAATCGGCACACCCAGGTGATCCTGAAGGGCCCGCGCTTCCTGTTCCCAGGCCTCGTCCAGCGGCTTGTGGTAGATCAGGGTGATCAGCGCATCGCCGCTCAGGGTGGTGAGAAATTCGGTACAGAAAAGGCGCTTGCGCAGTATTTCGCTGTCGTTGATCGCCTCCAGCAGCGGCGGCATCAGCGCATTGATACGGCGGGAGCCGACGGTAAACTCCTGGATCACAAACGGCTTCTTGTACTCGCCCTGCTTGTACATGGCGTAATCCACGCGGCCGCCTTCCTGCCACATTTTGAATTCCGCGCGCAGGCGGTAGTGACTGGGTGGGGAGGGGAATACTTCCGGCGCCAGGCTGGTAAACGGCGAGAAGGCTCCGCGCAGGCGGTCCACCTTCTGGTCCAGTTGCTGCTGGTAGTCGTCAGTATTTACGCGGTGAAGAGCCATGTGCTGAGCCGTATCTGTTGCAGGGGTATGTGACTGAATTTCGGTGTACGATCGTCGGGGCGCGGATTATAGCGGATGCGGCCTCCAGATAAACGGTTGTGATTTGATGTGAGAGGAAGAGCGAAATGGCACTGGGAAAGCTGGAAATAGTAGTGAACGGGCAGGGATTGCACGAATTTACGGATGAGGTGAACCGCTGGCTGGCTGGTCAGAATCTCTTCGGTAGCGGGCTCTGCACCCTGTTTATCCAGCACACCTCTGCCAGTCTGCTGATTCAGGAAAATGCCGATCCCAGTGCGCGTCTCGATCTGGAGAACTGGCTGAACCGACTGGTCCCTGAGAATGACCCCCTGTACACCCACACCCTTGAGGGCCCCGATGATATGCCCGCACACATAAAAGCCTCCCTGACCGCCTGTAGCCTGGGTATTCCGATGGAAAATGGCCGCCTGCTGCTGGGAACCTGGCAGGGGATCTATTTGTGGGAGCACCGCCACCACCGGGGGAAGCGGCGGGTGATCGTACAGGCCTAAAGTAACCGAAGGTTTCGCTCCGGCTAGAAAGACCGGGCGAGAAAAGTGGTTGTTTTCGCCGAGGACACGTCGCCACTGGCGAAATTGAAGGTGAATTCCCGCTTGGCTGGCCCTGGATCTCGGAGGCAAACACGGTATGGCAGCCAGCTGGCATTGTTCTCCAAAAGGTCAATTTGACGTGCACCGAACAGTTCCGACTGGCCGGCCCCGGAAATTGAGACCTCAACAAAGCGCTGCTCTTCGCTGTAGCCTTCAACTTTGACCCGGTAATGGTTGCACACGGTCTGTCGATCCAGCCGTGTAAACAGCGCGTCACGATCGCGCCGGATCTCCACCAGCAGACGGGTTGTGTCGGTGAACCCGTAGAGGACGCTGGCCATCGCACAGAGCGTCACCGCGCCGTACCCCGCCAGCCGGGGACGTATCAGCTGGCTTCTTTTTCCCGTCAGCTGCGCTTCCGAAGCGAAACGGATCAGCCCTTTGGGGCGATCCAGTTTCTGCATGACCTTGTCGCACGCATCAATACAGGCACCGCAATCGATGCACGCAGCCTGCAAGCCTTCCCGAATATCTATGCCCGCCGGGCATACCTGAACACAGAGCCCGCAATCCACACAATCACCGCGTTGTGTATCAGCTTTGCGTAGATTTGCGCGGGGTTCTCCGCGCTGGACATCGTAGGTGACCGTTCGGGTATCGCGGTCAAACATGACGCTCTGGAAGCGTGCGTACGGGCACGCGTGCAGGCAGATCTTTTCGCGTACCAGCCCGGCATTGGCGTACGTCAGGCCAGCCATCGTGAGTATCCAGCCAGCGGTCGCCGTCGAGAGCTGGAGTTGCACGCTGTCTGCAAAGATTTCGCGAACCGGGATGAAATACCCGGTAAAGGTAACGGCGGTCGCGAGAGCGAGCAGTATCCACAAGGCGTGCTTGGCGATCCGTCGCGCCAAGCGATAACGGGTAAAAGGCGTGCCGGCTTCGCGGGCCCTCCGGTTCGCCTTGCCCTCGGTCAAATCTTCAATGCGGATAAATATCCAGGTCCAGATGCTTTGCGGGCAGGCAAAACCACACCAGACCCGGCCCCAGGCGACGGCAATAAAAAACAGCAAACTGGCACTGGCAATCAGCAAACCGGCAAGCAGCGGCAGATCTCGCCAGGAAAAGGCGCTGCCGAACAGGACAATGCGGCGCTGCTCGAATGAAAACAGTAACCACGGCTCACCGTCGAACTGCACCCAAACCAATCCGAAAAAGAGGGCGAGTAATGGCCAGCTGGTCAATCGGCGCAAATTCTGGAAGCGGCCCTCGGTAAGCCGGACGTGGAATTTTCCATCCGGGTTAGGCAAAGGGGTGTAGTCCTGTACCGCAGGAATTTTTTCCATAGTGACTGATCCGCTAGAAGTCTGATGGGCGGCAATGTACTTGGAAGTGGCAAGTAGGGTCAGGGGTAAAAAAAATAAATATAATGGGTACAGATATGAATTTGGGCCTGTCGAGGCCTGCAGGGGAGTAGCAACTTGTCGGACGCTTATCGTTATCAGGCACTGGAATCCTGGCTGGAACGCGGCATCAGGGAGCTGCGCTGGCGTGAGGGCGAGCGTCTGCCTTCGATTCGAACGCTTTGCCGTGAGCGGGGCCTTTCCAAGGCAACGGTACAACACGCGTTACAGCGCCTTGAAGTGCGCGGACTGGTGGAGGCTCGTCCCAAGGCTGGCTACTTTGTCTCCGTCCGTTCGTCCGGCTTTGGGCAACCGCTGAGCCGGGCGCGCATCGAGGCCCCACGACCGGTCTCTGTCAGTGACCTGCTGCTGGACATCATGGGAAGAAGCGCGGCCTTCGACCTGCTGCCTGAACTGCGCTGCGGCGCCCTTCCGCCGGGCATCGTTGCCCTGAACCGTGCAATCGGGCGGGCGTTAAGGCGCCCGGCACAGGGCAGCTTTCAATATTACGATGAGCCTGCAGGTGACCCGGGTCTGCGCGCGCAACTGGCATTGCACTTTTCCCGGCGCGGCTGGCGGGTGGAGCCCGAGCGATTGTGTATCACCTCCGGTTGCCAGAACGCGCTATTTCTTGCACTGATGGCGAGTTGCAAGCGCGCTGACGTCGTTGCCGTCGAATCTCCCGGTTTCTACGGCGTGATGCAACTGATCGAGCACCTTGAGTTGCAGGTAATCGAGGTCCCCACCGGGAATAATAATTCGGGGATGGATATTGACGCGCTCGAGGAGGTGCTCAAACGCTGGAAGGTGCGTGCCTGTATTGTTTCCCCTGCCTTCGCGACACCCGGCGGTACCTTGATGCCTGAATCTCCCAAGCGGCGCCTGCTTTCTCTTGCGGATCAATACGATCTGGCCGTCATTGAAGACGATATTTATGCGGATACGGCATTCGGTCCGGTTCCCGACCCGCTCAAGGCTCTGGATGATGAGGGCAGGGTGATTCTCTGCAGCTCATTCTCCAAGAGCCTTTCGCGGGATTTGAGGCTGGGATGGATTTCCGGGGGGCGTTGGCACGAGCGAATTCTTCAGCTCAAACTGGTGACCCAGTTGGCCAGCAGTCGCTCTTTGCAGCAGGGCGTTGCCGAATTTATGGCCGATGGCGGTTACGCAGCGCATTTGCGCCGTCAGCGTATCGGTTTGCGAGAACAACGGGACCAACTTGTCGCCATGCTGGGTCGCTGGCCTGGTCTGGTCCGCGTCGGTGTGCCCCAGGGCGGGCTGGCCGTCTGGGCGGAACTGCCTTCTACCGTGGATACGCTCGAGGTATATCCGAAAGCCTTGGAGCAGGGCGTTGTAATCACGCCCGGACCTCTGTTTTCGGCGTCGGGCCAGTTCAGGAATTGCCTGCGCATCAGCTTTGCACATATCTGGAATGATGCGCGCAGAGATGCGCTGGCTTTATTGCCGGGCGTGCTTGGATTACAAGGCGGCAATAGCCGATAGCCAGTAATCCGCGACCAGTGCGTAGGCCGAAACCTATCCTCAGAGACAGTTGGTTGGCTTCGGCAGCCCAGCAATCTTGCTGCCGATCTTGGCGGGGCTAGGGGGAAACAATTGCATCAGGAAAATACTGCGGCCTTTGTCTGGCCCCAATTGCTGGCCAACGTACTTGACCAGTGGGCGCATGGCCGGCGACAGCTCAAATTCTCTGTAGAATTGCTGCAGTATGCGGATGACATCCCAGTGGTCATCGGTGAGTTCGATACCTTCCTGAACCGCGAGGGCTCTGGCGACCTCGGGGCTCCAGTCTTCCAGGTTGCGAAGGAACCCCTCTTTGTCCAATGGAATTTCACGGCCTTCAATTACAAAACTGTTCATTGTCGTGTCACCGGAACCAGCTGACGATCGGGTTGTGTTCAGTGCAAAGGGAAACCCAGCGTGTCTCGTCGATGGCTTCTATTGCCGGGTCAACCGGTATTCCGCGTGCGACCGCATCTGGCTGTAAGCAGTACACCGATTTGCCCTTCAGCTGTGTGAGCGTCGGACCATTGGCTGCGTAGACGGCGTCTTCAATGAGCAGCAGCGCATCACCGTCAGTGAAGGCGGCGAGACAGTCATTGAGGGCGCTCCCGGAAAAGGGGGACTGGCTAACGATATGCAGAGTCATTTCAAAAGCTCAAAACCTGATCGAAGCCGGCGATATAGGGGCCTGGATTGTCCAGCAACGCAAGCTCGGCACCGGGTATATCTACGTTATCGAGTGAGATGCCGCGCGCTTCCAGGCTCTGGCGGCACACGTGTAGTGTTTCCACACCGAACATTGGCAAAGCCTGCAGGTTCCTGCGCAGGTTCTTCTCGCCAATGGCTTTCGGGTTCTGCTCCAGCAGCTGCAAGACGCCGTCGTTAATGAACAGCACTTCGGGAACCTGATCCATCGCGGCACAGGCGAGGATGGCTTCCAGACCTTCACGGGCGGTCGTGTTGCCATAAGGCGCGTGACGGCACAGTGCCAGTAGCGTTTTATCTTGTGCCATGGGTCAGCCTCCAAACGTCACGATACGGTCGCTGACCGCGGCGGCTTCGGCGAGCTGGCCAAGACCAGCCAGCTCAAATCCATCGGCCAGGTTACCGGAGGGTTTTTCCAGGCGGGATGCTTCACTGGCGCTCAGCACGCCGCGACGCTGGGCGGCGGCGATGCAGATGGTCAGGTCCAGGTCGTGCGCGATTTTTAAATCCTGCCACTGGGACAGCAGGTCCTGCTCATCCTGTGGTGGCGCCGCCAACGCACTGCCGTTATGTACGCCATCGCCGTAAAAGAATACCCGGTAGATACCGTGTCCGGAGGCAAGTGCAGCGCGTGCGAAGCGCAGCGCGGTGTTAGCACCTTCGGAAGCATGGGGTGCGCCGTAGACGACGAGAGTGAATTGCATGTTTGGGCGTTACCGATAAAAAAATGCCCCGCGGAGCGGGGCACTGTGTGAACTTGCTCAGCGGGCTGATCAGTCGTCGGAAGCGAAACCGAAGATGTGCAGCAGGCTGGTGAACAGGTTCAGGATGTTCAGGTACAGGGAGGTGGTGGCCATGATGTAGTTGGTCTCACCGCCATTTACGATGCGGCTGGTGTCATACAGGATGAAACCGGAGAACAGCAGGGCAATCACACCGCTCAGGGCAACGCTGGCCAGCGGCAGGTGAACACCGAAGAAGCTGGCGATCATCAGGCCGAGGGCGCATACCAGTACCGCGATCAGGCCCACGAACAGGAAGCCGCCCATGAAGCTGAAGTCTTTGCGGGTAGTCAGCACATAGGCAGACAGTGCGAAGAAGATCAGCGCAGTGGTACCCAGCGCCTGCATGACGATCTGGCCACCGCCGGCCAGGCCGACATAGTGGTTGAGCATCGGGCCGAGCGAGGCGCCCAGCAGGCCGGTGAATGCGAATACAACGCCTACACCGGATGCAGAGTTGGCGGTACGTGGCAGAACAAACCAGACCAGGACAATGGCTGCGATGGAGCAGATCAGGCTCATACCGCGGCCCATGCCGATAGCCATGGATACACCAGCAGTGACTGCGCTGAATAGAACAGTCATTGCCAGCAGAGCGTAAGTGTTGCGCAATACTTTGGCGGACTCCGAGCGGTCCAGCGCTCCAGAGTGTGTATAGACTTCGGGCTGCATTAGCGTCTCCTGCTAGTGAATATAAAATCTCTCGGGATCATATAGCCAGCGCATTAGACCTTCAAGTAGGCACTGGGTTCGACGATCTTCAAATAGTTGGGGCAAAATAGCGCACAAACAGGAGTACTGAAAATGAAATTGCTTGAAACGCTGTTCGCACTGTCTTTGGTGGCTGTCGCGGCCACTGTACCAATGACAATGGCGGAGACGGACTCCGCACAGGTGCCCTTTGGTGACAATATGGGGGCGGAAGTCATGAATTACAATCGCATGCGCCCGTATTTGGCCACTGGAGGCAGTATAGATCTTGCGCAGGTGGAATCCCTGAAGCGCAAGGGCTTTCGCACCATTATCGACTTGCGCACCCCGGAAGAGGGCACCGAGGAGGAGCGTGTGGCGGTAGAGGGCGCGGGAATGACCTACGTGAACCTGCCCATCGACAAAGGGGTGCCCAGTGACGCCCAGATTGCCCGCCTGGGAGAAATTCTCGCAGATGGGGACGCCGCACCCCTGCTTCTCCATTGTGGCAGTGGCAACCGGGCCGGAGCGGTCTGGGCCATTTACCGGGCCCGCAATGGCATACCGCTGGAGATTGCGATTGAGGAAGGGCGTACCGCCGGCATGCGTGCATCCCGCGAGGAGCAGGTCCGCTCCCTGTTCCAGTAGGAGTGCGGCCTGCGTCAGGGGGATGCCTTGCTGTCGCGGATTTTTACCGGAACTCTCAGGTCGACGATCAGCGGCAGGTGGTCTGATGCCAGTCGGGTGAGTTCGCTGCGGGGAACCAGGATACCGTTCACTGCGAGCTCACCGTCGGCAAACACATAGTCGATGCGGGCCTTTGGCAGGCGGCTGAAAAAGGTGCCCTTGGGTTTGTGACCGGGCAGTTGCAGCTGCACATCGTCGAGTACGCAGGTGATGCGTTTGATTTCCGCGGAATTGGGCAGGGCATTGAAGTCTCCCATCAGAATGCGCGGCCGCGAGCAGTTTGGATTGCCCATCCAGCCCGTGCCGAGCAAGGCGTCCACCTGCCGCAGCCGCTCTCCCTTGCTCAACCCCAAATGGGTATTGAACAGCTGCACCGGCGTGCCGTGAAAATCCAGTTCCATCCACAGTGCGCCGCGAGGTTCTGCGCGCCCGTAGTGGATCGAGCGTTCTGCCGGCCCGGGCAGGATATCCTTGCGCACCAGCCTCAGTGGGTGGGGTGACATGATTGCGTCCCCATAGCGCTCGTCTTCCATATGCATGGCCGGTTGAAAGTGGCAGTCCATGGACAGCATTTGTGAGATCTGGTGCGCCTGATCAATGCCCCCGGTACGCTTTCTGCGTACGTCCACTTCCTGCAGTGCCACTACATCCGGTGAGTAACGGGCAATCACCCGGGCGATGCGCTCAGGGGAAAGCTTGCCATCCATTCCCTTGCAGATATGTACGTTGTAGGTCATCACCCGAAGGTTTTTACTGGCACTTAACGGTGCGTACGTCGCTGACGTTTCTTCACGGTCGTGGCGTTTTGGCTCTGCGGGTAGGGGACTTTCCGTGCTTGTTGCAGTGGCTCCGACGCTGACCGCCGGTGGTGATTTGAGCTCTTGTGCCGGTTGCGCCTTGAGGAAAGCCAGTGCCGCGTTGCGGATATCCTTGGGGCGCCAGTGGCCCAGTCCGTTTTCGGGAAAATGAATATCCCCGGGCATCAGCGCAAATGCGTGGGTCTCGTTCGGGCCAGCGCCACCATGGCTGCCGCTTTCAATCGCGAAGCTGATACTTTCATGGCCCGCGCACCAACCACTGACCACGAAATCGCCGGCATCGGGATGCCGGCACAGGTTGGCCAGATCCTCGACCGCTTCCTCCGCGAAAGGGTGCTCGCTGCCCATTACCTTGTGGCCATCCTCCGGTAGTGAGATGGCGCCATGTCGCCACCAACCGCGCACCTTGGTAACTGGTTCGCCGTCGGGCCCCGTCTCGGTGGTGGACTTGTCTTCGTACAGCACCATGGGCGCATGGGTTTTCTCAACGAGTAGCCGGGCTATTTCGGCGGCTGGCGTACCCTGGCAGTGAATGTTGTAAAGCAGTGCCAGCGGTCCCATGGCAGAGAGTGCCATCGGCGCCTTGCCTTCGACGCGCTCGTCCGGATCCTCGATGGGAAACAGCTTCTGCACCCATTGGCCACCGAACAGTCGCACCCGCTGTAGCTGAACACCGCGATCGCTACTGGAGACGTAGCCGCTGGGATTTTGTGGCAGGTCGGACAGAGCCTTGCTGACGGCGTCGGCAAAGCTGCGTCCGTGCAGAGTTTCGTAGGGGATGCTGTCTTCCTGCCCGTGGTCGGAATAAATCCAGACGTCGTAGTGTCTGCGGGAAGAGCGGTGTGCGGCGCGCCAGATACGGGCAATGGCGTCGTCGATGCCCTTGAGTGTCCAGTGGGCGAATTTGGAGCTGGGTCCGCGCCGGTGGGATTGCTCGTCGTAGCCCAGCAGGTTGATATAGATCACCGGCAGTCCGCGGGCGATATCAATTTTCACGCCCACGGTAGAGAGCTCCCGCATCAGAATCGTGATGGCGATTCGGGTGGGGATGAACATCAGTTCGCGCAGGAAGTCCTCGCCATCGGTGAGCCCGCGAAAAAAATCCACCACCGAAAGCACCAGCTCGAGAAGCAGCAGTGCGCCGGTACGGATCAGGCTCCACAGGTTGGCAAGTAACAGGACGATTAGGGCCAGCGGCCCGGCTTCTTTCAGGGAGGGTCCCCAGCCAGTGGAAGCGGGGCAGAAGTGCGCCTCGTCATTTTCGGCACCGGCACGGAACACACTCACATAACAGCTGCCCTGTTTCAGCAACGGCTCATGGCCCGCATCGCTGAGTTTTTTTTCCACCATGTTGGCGGCATTGGATTCGTACATCCGCAGCATTTCCTGGGATTCGGTAGACATGAAGCCGAATGCCGGGACCGCCGCTTTTACCCCGTAAAAAATCTCCGCCTGTACTGCGGGAGTGGTTGCGGGTACTCCCGAGTACATATGATCCAGGTGGTAGTGCTCGCGCTCGATAAGCTTTTTCAGAAACGGCATTTTCCCGTCCGCCAGCGCCTTGTCGAGCTGGGGGCGAGCGAGGCCGTCAATCTGGATGAGTACCAGTGCCGGGGCATCCGGATCCCGTTCATTGATCTGTAACTTGAGCATCCGCGCCAGCCACTCGCTGCGGCTGATCCGGCGTCGCCAGCGGCGCAGGGTGCTCTCGATACGGGTCATCATGGGGAGCAGTCCAATTCCATTCCGGGGTTGTCGGTGTTATTGCAGGTGGCTTTTGCCGGAGTGATCCGGATCCAGCGCGGCGCTGGCGGCGCCTGTGACACCTTCGATGATTTCCCACTGTGCACCGATCATGTTGCGCAGGCGCATCCATTGGGCGTACAGGGAGTCGTCCAGCGGCCAGTGCTGGTGGACCAGCGTTTGATAGTGATTGAGTGCAGCCGAGGCGCAGTTTTCCATAGAGAAACGTTCTGCAGTGTCACGCGCGGCCTGGCAGAGCTGCTGGTACTCCGCTTTGGTGAGATCGTGTACCCACTGAAGGCCACCGATCAGTTCGCGCGTGCTGTGCTGGAGGATCAGGCGGCCGTTGATCCGGTCCTCGACGACTTCGCGGCACCCACTGGCATCCAGCGCCACTACCGGTACCCCTGCAGCCATGGCTTCGGTCAGCACCATTCCCTGGGTTTCGCTGGTGGATGCAAAGCCGAAGACATCCATGGCACTGTAGGCATCGCTCTGTGGCTGACCCTGCAGGGTGCCAGTCAGATGCAGTCTGTGACCCAGCCCATGCTCATCAAACAGGTTTCGTATCTGGTCCTGGATGGGACCGGTGCCGACCACCAGAAAATGGATGTTGTCATTGCGCTTCATCACCTCGAGTACCGCTTCGGATAAAAATCCGAGGTTCTTTTCTTCCGCAAGACGGCCCAGGTGACCGATGACAAATGCCTTTTCGGGAATGCCGTATTGTTCGCGCGCGACCCTGCCATTGCCGTGCTGGTAGTCTTCGAGTTTTACCCCGGTAGGTACGACCTGAATCGGGGATTTGACGCCGCGTTCCCGCAGCAGGTTCGCCACGCTCTCACTGGGCGCGAATACCATGCTGGCAAGGTTGCCGTAGCGGGTAGCCAGTTCAATTACAAAGCGTCGCAGCGCTTCCGAGTCTGCCGGAACATAGTGGGTATAACGCTCGTAAAGGGTGTGATGGGTAAAAATTAGTGGTAATTCGCGGCTGCGCGCGATGCGCAGGGCAGTCATTCCCAGCAGAAAGGGGTGGTGAGAGTGCACCAGGTCCGGCTCGAAAAAGTCCAGCCGCTCGGTTAGCTCGCCGGAGAGGGGCAGGGCGACGGAAAAGTCACTGCCGTTAAAATTTTGAATCGCGGGGATGCGCACCACGTCTTTTTCGTTGGCAATTTTCTCGGAAAATTCCGGCGCTACCACCAGCACATGGTGCCCGCGCTTGCGGTATTCATCGCAGAACGCCTTCACAGACCGCGCCACACCGCCCACATGAGGCAGGTAGGTGTTGGTGAGCATCACTATGTTCACTTGGGTTGCAGCTCCAACATCTCAACGCCGGGTTCGACAACCACCGGCTGGTAACCGAATGCGCGAACTTCAATTGGCGGGGCTTCGTCGTGCCACTTGCCAGACCAGGAGATACGCGGCTTGTCTCCCGGCGTGATTTCAATGGAAATGGTTCCGAAATATGTCGGCGCAGGTCCAAAGCGGATGGGCTTTTGTGCAGAGCTATCGCTCAGCCATTCCGCCGGTAGGCCAGAGGCAAGTATCAACGTGTCGCCTTCCTCTCGGACAAAACAATTGCGTTGCATGGTCACCCATTCTGCAGCGGCCCAGGCGTGTTGGCCATCCCCCATGCAGCCGCCGAAAGAGTGCGGGTGAATCGCTTCGGGCCACTGTCCGGTGGGGGATGCGAGCTTGGCCACATTGCGCATCAGATCAATACAGCGCGGATCGCCCGCACGCAGTAGTACCTGAGCGACATGAATGGTGAGGTAGGCATTGATACCTGAGTGGATCATATCCTGGAAAAACCCCCCGGACACGAAGCAGTTCTCCATCAGGAATTCCACCAGGTCGAGCAGGCGCGGGTCGTTTTCAGGATAGAGTTTGAGTGGATAGCCAGCGGCAATCGAACCGATGGCGCCGGCGTCGAGCCTGCGCTTGGGAGAGGCGGGCATTGCCGGTCGGTCCAGCCGCGCGGCACATTTCTGCAGGGCGTCGTCGACGGTCAACATAAAATCGTCGGCGTGATGCTGGAATGTCTCCGCGTCCTGGGTATGTCCCTCTCGGTTGCAGATGGCTACCGCGGAAAGCTGCCCCGCAATACCCCAGAAATCGTCCCAGAAATAGCAGTCGTTAGGGCCGAGGTGCTCAGCGCTGAACCCGGCCGGCAGCAGGCCACCGGTAAGGCTGCCATCTTTGGGTTGGCGCTTGTTGTGAATCCAGTGTGTGCCACGCAATACCGGGTCGAGCCATTCCGGCTTCAGTTTTGTGCCGGTAATTCGGCAGTACTGGTCGATAATCCACAACGCCTCACCGTTGGAATCCCACTCGCCGTCTTGCGAATGAAAATATCCGTTGCGTTTCTGGCGTGACGGAAAGCGCTCCAATGCACGTGCAGCACGGTCAAGTAGCCCTGCGTGTAACAGGGATTGGATCATGAAGGCCGCGTCGCGGAACCAGAAGCGTTTGTAGGTGTAGGGACCTGGATACACATCGTGGGGGGAGTGCAGAATCAGCGTGCGCACAGCAGCGTCGTAGAGGAACTGCATTTCCGTGTCCGGCACCGACATGGCGCAATGCTGGTCCAGATTCTGCTTCCAGCCTGCCGGTGCGTTGCCTTTCTTCAAAGGACATTGCTGGGGAATGGTAACCAGCGTGTCAACTGTCTCGCCGGGTTCGATACGGAACAGCGCGGCGGCGGTGGCCATGCCGACCTCACATTCCGCATGGTTTTCATTGCCCTCGTCACGCAGGTAGAGGGAGATATCGCCTTTGTGATAATCCGACGCGTGATGCCGGTCTACAGGGCGGTCGAACAGTATCTTGTGCTGCCCATCTACCAGCCATCGGTTGCGATCATTTCCCAGTGTCACCTTGTGTATGAAGGCGACCCCCTCGGGGTTGCAAGGCCGCAGCGCGACAACCAGCCAGCCACCGGTTTTGTGGTGGGCGCGCAGACGCATATGGCAATTGTTGTTGCGCTCGTCCAGTTCAGCCCAAACGCGGCTCTCTAGCTGTGCTCCCGATTTTTGCGATTCAGTTACTATCGCGACTCCGTCTTTCAGGTCCATCCGCTGGGTTATCTGATCGTGTTGCGATGGATAGAGGTCGCTGCCGTCATCGCCCACGATCCAGCTGTCGATAGACCAGCCGTCGTAGTGCGGCGTCAGTAGCCCGCGTGGATCCACGATCGGCATTTGCTCACTGCCGGGGATGCCGACTGCCGTCCAGTTGCGATGGCTCAGGTTGCAGTGGGTGATCGAGAACGCGCGGGGGATAAACGCCACATCCGCCGGGTCGAACTGGCGCTCAATCCAGTAGGGCCACACCCAGTCGAGGTTGTGCTGGATCACTTTGCTGTTCATCAGCGCGCGGGCGTGAAAAATTACCCCCGCGCGCAACAGTTCGATGGGTTCGCTGACTTCCGAAGGTTCCGCAAAGCGTTGCAGTCGGGCCATAACCGCAAGCGGATCCAAAAACCCGTGTGCGGTGGCAAACTTGCGCACGAAAAACCGCCAGGGAAGCCATTTCATCCAGGGCATCAGAGCTCTCCTTCGTCGATTTTTTGGTTAAGGGCGCGGCGTGCCATACGGGTCAGCCCGATAATCGCGATGATGGCCAGACAAAACCCCAGGCCGTACAGCGTCCACTCGGTGGGCGTGCGGGTACTGCGTTCTGTGCCGATGCTCGCCAAATCCGCGGCGATAGAGCCAACGTAGACGTTGTTCACTGTGATGGGGATGACGCCGATGAAGTTCCCGATACAAAAGTCGCGAAATTTGAGCGGCGTCAGCCCGAAAAAGTAATTGGAAAGCTTGAAGGGGAACAGAGGCACCATGCGCGTCAGCATGACCATGCGCCAGCCTTCATCACGCAGGATTTCGCCGAGATTGGCTGGTTTGATTTTTGACAGGAGCCACTCGGAAGCGCGCTTTCCGAGCAGGTAGCGTGAAATCAGGAAAGCGATCGCCGCGCCGAGCACGGTGCCGAGGACTACATAGACTGTGCCTTTCAACACGCCAAACACAAATCCTGCACCCATGGTAAAAACCACGCCGGGGAACAGGAACACAATCGCCAGAGCGATAACCAGAATGAACCAGACGCCCGCCTGCCAGCCCAGAGTGTCCATCCACTGCATCAACTCGATGAGGCGGTCATCCAGATCAAAATAGTGCAGGATCGTCAGTACCACACCGACGGTGGCGGTGCTGATAACAATCAACCAGATAGGTGAAAACTTCACGCCATATTGTTCCGCTGGGCCCGCTCATTTGATGGCCGGATTACACAATGCCATTTCGGGTCGATAAGTTTGTACTCCTTAAGCCTAGCCAACGGGGTGACGGGTGTGTCTACATAATCGTCTGTATATTCCCATCGGTAATAGCTGAACTGGCGCGATATTTTGAATTCCGCTATGTCCACAGCCAGAGTACAGCGAGGCCGGCGACAAACGGAATGGAAAACAGCGCCAATACCCCGCGCAACAATGGAAGCCCGCCGAGAAACCCTGCCGCACCCACCTTGAAAGCCAGATTGGCGAGGCTCGCAATCACCATCGCACGCCAGGCCGTATCTACCGGCATTGCGCCCGCGCTGGCGAGATTGGCAGAGGACAGGGTAATCGCATCCACATCGGTAAACCCCGAGATCAGTGCCACTACGTAGATACCGCGGTTGCCGAAATACTCTTTGCTCGCGGCGATCGCCAGCAATATCAGTGCATACAGCGCGCCAAAAATCAGTGCCGGTTTCAGTTCCGCGGGGTTGCCCGGTTCCGGCATAGTGTTTTCGCGGTGCTGAATACGAATGAATGCAAAGCCGCACACACACAGGCTGATGGCAAACAGCAGCGCGAGCGGTGGCAGGAAGGCGGCAAACTGGCGTGGGGCAACCACGGCGATTTCCACGAACATACGGATAAACATGCTGGTGGACGCGATCAGGATCACCAGTGCGGCGAGCGGCGTGGCCTTCTGCTGGGTTCGCGCAAGTCGGGCGTAGGTGACGGTAGTGGCCGTCGAAGAGATCAGCCCGCCAATCAATCCACTCACGAGAGTGCCGGCCCTGGCGCCGACGATCTTGTACACCGCATACCCGCCCAGGCCGATGCCCACAATAAGCACCACAAGTAGCCAGATGGCGAAAGGGTTCAGAACGTCATAGGGGCCGAAGGTACGGTTGGGCAATATGGGCAAGATGATCAGCGACAGCACGGCGAACTGCATGATCGAGCGGAGATCCTTGTCCGAGAGCTTTTTGACGAAGGCGTGCATACCCGGCTTGAAGTGCAGTAACACCGCGATAGTGCCGCCAATCATCACCGCAACGGTTTTGTCACCCAGTACGAGAAACGCGCCGAGCAGATAGACCAGCAAGGCGCTCACTTCCGTCGTGATACCGGTGTGGTCGTCGTTTCCGCGCAAACGGTCCAGATTGCCGAGCAGGATGAGTACGGTCATCGCAATCAGACCTGTCAGCATCAGCCAGCCCATGCCCGGGTTGCGGCTCAGGTCCGCGGTTAACGCTCCAAATAGCGCGATCAGGGGAAAGGTGCGGATACCGCCCATGCGGTCACTGGTGCGCTCGCGCTGCAGCCCGATTAGCAGGCCGAGGCCAAGCGCGACAGCAAACGACAGGATGCTATCAGTGTCGACCAGGGGCGGTGCATTGGGAATATCGGTTGGGCCATTCATTTCTCCCATGAGTATCGGTGGAAACTAGATAATGTTCCCCCCGGGGATGGTGGGAGTGACGTGAAAATTGGTGTGTTGGTATATGTGGGGTGTATTTCCTCACCCGGTTGACCGCGCTGTATACACTGAAATTTTATTCTGGGGGATATCCCATGCGCTTGATGATGCAAATCCTCATTCCTGTCGAAAAGGGCAACAACGCAGTTGCTGATGGAACCATGGCGGCAGCAATGAAGAAATTCTCCGACCTGGCGAAACCAGAAGCCGCCTATTTTTTTGTTTCCGAAGGAAAGCGCGCCGCAATTTTTATCTTCGACGAGAGCGACCAGGCAAAACTGGTTCAGTACAACGAGCCATTGTTTGCCGCACTGAATGCGGATGTCCGCATAACCCCTGTGTTGGTTGCTGATGAGCTGGAGGGGAATTTGTAACTGGAGGTGTGCAGGCCGCGTTAGCAACCTTGATCTAGACGCTCGGGAAAAGAAGGCGGCGATTGCCCCGGTTTGAACGGGGAGGATCTACATAACCCAACAGGCATAAAAAAGCCCGGCATAAAGCCGGGCTTTTTTGTATGGCGGTGGGGCAGGGATTTGAACCCTGGGACCTGTTACAGTCAACGGTTTTCAAGACCGCCGCTTTCGACCACTCAGCCACCCCACCAAATTGTGCTGCGCATTATACCGAGCTGTTTTGCAGGTACAAGTGCGCAGGCAATTTTTTTAGGAACTTCAATGAGTTAGCTGCATTTTTGAGCAGCTAACCCATCGTGTTCCAGGTCTTCCGAGTTAACTTGCCTCGGCAGAGTCAGAGCTGCTTTCGGCACTCGCGCCTGCGCTGCGCTTGACCCGGGGATCATTGGCGGGGCGCTGGAGTGGGCGAGGGCTGTGCTCGATGTTGGCCGGTTGGGCGGTATCGAGCGGGCGCATTTCACCAACTTCCGGGCGGGCAGTGACAACTTTGAAATCAACCAGAGGCTTCGGGTTGATTCGCGGGTCGTTGCTAGCGCGACCAGGTGCGCGAGTGGCCGGAGCGGCCTCTGCGCTGGGCGCTTCCGGCTCGGCGGTTTCCACCTGAGCTTCTGGCGCTTCTTCGTTGGAGGCTTCTACGCTGGTGTCTGCAACCTTGGCAGTTTCTTCGGGCTGTTCCACTTCTGCTTTGACACTAACGCTGGCAGCGGTGTCTTCTGGCGATTCTGCCAGTAGGTCGCCTGCTGCGTGGGTCTCGGGTACTTCCGCAGTGTCTTCGCGCTCAGCTTTCGCTTCCGGTGCCTTGGTGACATTGGCTTCAGCACTTGCTTCGGGTTCCGCCGGAGATTGTGCTGTCGCTGGGGCCGCCTCTGGCGCTTTCGCCTCTGCCGGTGCTTCGGCTTCCACTTCTACTTCGCGCTTCGCAGCCGGTTTCTTGGCCGCTTCCATCTCGCTGCCAGAGGTGTCTGCGGTTTTGGCCGGCTTGCTGGCTTCTTCAGTGGTGGTCGGAGTTTCTACGTCTTGCTCGGCCTTGGCGGGCGCCTCGGTACGCGGCTGTGTGCCGGCCCAGGGCTGCTCTGCTTTCGCTTCGGGTTTCGCTGCAGCCTTGGTTTCAGCCTTCGGCTCGGTCGCAGGTTTCTCGCTGCGCTGTTCTGCTTGCTGCTCAGGCTTCGCTACCGGCTTGTCTTCACGCTTGGCGCGCGGCTTGCGTTGGGGCTCCGCAGGGCGCTCATCTTTCGCGCCTGTCTCACTCTCGTTGCTCACCTCAGACTTGGCGGTTTCTTGCTGTTCGCTTGCTGCAGAGTCGTTGCCGCTGTTGTCTCCACCGCGGCGACCGCGACGACGGGGTTGTGGGCGTCCGCGCACGTTGCTTGGGCGGCGTGCGGGGCGCTGTTGGTCGTCGTCGGAACCGGATACTTCCGCTGCGTTGTCGAGATTAGTGTTTTCGACTTCTGCAGCAGTGGTCTGGGGCTCGTTGCGGCGGTCACCACCGCGACGTCTGCGGCTGCGGCGCTGGCCTTCGCGCTGTCCATCGCGATTTCCGTCACGTGCGTTGTCGCGGTTCGCTTCGCGGGCGTTTTCGCGATTTTCGCTACGACGATCTTTGCCTTCGCTGTCGTCGCGCTGCTTGTCGCCGCGCTTGGAGCGGGTGTCGTCCTTGCGTTCATCGCTGCGCTGGTCGTCGCGGCGATTGCCGCGATTTCCGCGACCGCGTCCACGGCCGCCGCGCTGGTTGCGATTTCGCTGCTGGTAGTTCTTGCCGCGACCGCTGGACTTCTTGTGCTTCTTGTCGGATTTCTCCTCTTCCTCACTGCTAAACAGGGCGGAGATAGCACTGATCAGGCGGCTGAACAGCCCGGGCTTCTCTTCCTGCTTCTCCTTGGCCTTAGCCTTGGGCTTGGCTGTCGGAGTGGGGGCGGGCGCGGAATGAGCGATCTGCTGGACAGCCGGTTGTGCCGGTGCGCGCAGCGGTTCGTCTTCCTTGTCTTTCTCCGCTACCTCTTCAATGGTGCCGGAGATTTTGTAGGAGGTTTCCAGGGTAGTTGAGTCGTCGTCGCGCAGGCGCTGAACTTCGAAGTGCGGGGTTTCCAGATCGGCGTTGGGCACAACCACCACGCGGGTGTTGTTGCGCGCTTCGATATTGGAAATGGCCTTGCGCTTTTCGTTGAGCAGGTAGGTCGCCACGTTCACTGGTGTGATGGCGCGGATTTCTGCACTGCGTTCTTTCTTCGCTTCTTCTTCCACCAGGCGCAGGATGGAAAGGGCCAGAGACTTGGTGCCGCGGATGGTGCCCTGGCCGCTACAGCGGGGACACACGCGGAAAGTCGTTTCACCCAGGGATGGGCGCAGGCGCTGGCGGGACATTTCCAGCAGGCCAAAGCGGGAGATCCGGCCTACCTGTACACGGGCGCGGTCCATACCCAAGGCTTTCTCCATGCGCTTTTCAACTTCGCGCTGGGAGGATTTGCTCTGCATGTCGATGAAGTCGATAACCACCAGGCCACCCATGTCGCGCAGGCGCAGCTGACGGGCGATCTCATCTGCAGCTTCCAGGTTAATGGTACGCGCAGTCTCCTCGATATCGCCGCCCTTGGTAGCGCGGGAGGAGTTGATGTCGATGGAGACCAGGGCTTCGGTTACGTCGATAACGATGGAGCCACCGGAGGGCAGCTTTACTTCGCGCTCGAATGCGGTCTCGATCTGGCTCTCAATCTGGTAGCGATTGAACAGCGGGATATTGTCGTCGTAGAACTTCACCTTGTTGGCGTAGTTCGGCATGACCTGGCGGGCAAACTCTGCCGCGAGCTGGTAAGCGCCATTCTCGTCGACAATGACTTCACCGATGTCGTCACGCATATAGTCGCGAATTGCGCGAATAATCACGTTGCTTTCCTGGAACAGGAAATGGGGCGCTTTGGAGTCGTCCGCTTCCTTTTTGATGGCGTCCCAGAGTTGCAGCAGGTAGTTGAGGTCCCACTGCAGTTCTTCACCGCTGCGGCCAACACCGGCGGTGCGCACAATGATGCCCATGCCGGAAGGGACTTCGACGCTGGACAGCGCGTCGCGGAGGTCGCTGCGCTCATCACCCTCGATGCGACGGGAGATACCGCCTGCACGCGGGTTGTTCGGCATCAGTACCAGGTAGCGGCCTGCAAGGCTGATAAAGGTGGTCAGGGCGGCACCCTTGTTGCCACGCTCTTCTTTATCGACCTGAACGATAACTTCCATGCCCTCTTTGACGACATCCTTGATTTTGATGCGACCATCGATGTCTTTGGGCTGTTTGAGGAAGTATTCGCGTGAAATTTCTTTCAGGGGCAGGAAGCCGTGGCGCTCAGCACCGTAATCGACAAAGGCGGCTTCGAGGGAGGGTTCTACGCGGGTGATTTTGCCCTTGTAGATATTGGCTTTTTTCTGTTCGCGGGTGCGATTTTCGATATCCAGGTCGTACAGCCATTGGCCGTCGACCAGTGCAACGCGCAGCTCTTCCGGCTGGGTTGCGTTGATCAGCATTCTCTTCATGCGTTCGTCTTTTCCTTGCGTTGTGCGAAGGTAAAAACGCCGCTGAAGCTCGCAGGCATTGGTTTACACGGGGTGAGAGGAGGGCGCGGCCCTGCAATTACCACCGTGCTATACGCACTCTCCGCGGGGGCGCCAGTCAGGGGCACCTGCGGTGTGCATACTGTATTAACTCTGAATACCGGTCTCGTTCGGGTATTCGTTTCCTGCCAGGCCGGCTCCGCATATTTCCCGGGCGGGTCCTGACTGCAGCCCGTTTTCAGGCTGCATGGGTCACATCTTCTCTAGGCTCCGGGGCCGGCTCGTGGCTGGGCCCTTTGGTCGTCTCTAGTAGTAACCGGCGGTGCGGGAGTGCCATTTTGCATCACCTGCAGAGGCCGGGGGCCAGTTCGGTCGCTGGCGTCAATCGCGGAGCGAGATGTGACAGATTAGAGTCTGTTCCAAGCGCTGCGGGCGTCAGCCCGTCTTACCTTCGCAAAAATCCCGTTGTAACGGGGTCGTGTCGGCGAGAGCTTCGGGAGGGCCTCTGTGGCCTGAATCCCTGAGCACCATCTTGCGACGCACCCTTGAAGAGTCTCGCCGACGGAGTTTTGTTGATAACGCGGCATTGCGCGCACCGGCCCGATTGACGGTATTTTCTCAAGAGCGGCACCTGAGTTTTTATATAGCAGAAAAACCGTGCGCCGCCGAAAACCAGCCCAATTCAGACCGGCCGAATATACCACGGTGTGGTTGGGCCATCAATTGCAGTGCTTCAAATGGCTGGGGGTTGCCGCTATGATGCGCCCCATGCGAAGTAACCCCCCAAAATCCAGTAAGACACCCCGTTCGGCCGAATCTGTCGGCGACACTGATGACCGCCCGTCCGGCACCACCGGAAAAGGCGTCCAGTTCCTCACTGTGCCAGAAGAGTTGGCCGGTCAGCGGATCGATAATTTCCTGCAGGCGCGCCTCAAGGGTGTGCCCCGTTCACGCGTCTATCGGATCCTGCGCAAGGGAGAGGTGCGGGTCAATAAGGGGCGGGTGAAGGCGGAATATCGCCTGAAGGCAGGGGATCAGGTTCGCGTGCCGCCGATCCGTGTATCCGAAGGTACAGAGCCCGCTGTGGCCGGCGAGTCCCTGCGGCGCACGCTTGAGGCCGCCATACTGTATGACAATGGCGGTCTACTGGTGGTGAACAAGCCTGCCGGGTTGGCGGTGCATGGCGGTAGTGGTGTGCGGCTCGGGTTGATTGAAGCTTTGCGTCAGATGTACCCGAAGAGCCCGTTTATGGAGCTGGTGCACCGGCTGGACCGGGATACCAGTGGCGCCATCCTTGTGGCGCGCAAGCGTTCGGTGTTGTTGCATGTGCAGTCAGAGCTGCGCGCTGGAAAGCTTGGTAAATCCTATCTGGCGCTGGCGGCGGGCAAGTGGCCCCGGGGTTACAAGCTGGTGGAGGCGCCGCTCAAGAAGAATACACTGAAAAGCGGTGAGCGGATGGTGGTCGTGGATGGTGATGGCAAGCCGTCGACCACACGGTTTCAGGTCGAAGAGCGCTTTCCGGGTGCGACCTTGATGGCAGCGGAGCCGGTTACCGGGCGCACCCATCAGATTCGGGTGCATGCACAGTTTGTCGGGTGCCCCCTGGCGGGTGATGTGAAGTACGCCTCCGACGAAATCAATAATGCCTTTCGCGAGCAGGGGCTGAAGCGCTTGTTTCTGCATTCAGCGGGCGTTCGCTGCACTTTGCCGGATGGCACCAGGGTCGATGTGCGGGCGCCTTTGCCGCCGGAGCTTGCGTCGGTTTTGGAGAATCTTCGGCGCAGCTAATTGCCTGATCTAGTGTGAATTCTGAATCGCGGTATATATAGAGGGGGTGGGCTGATGCTGGTGATTCTCGACTGGGATGGCACCGTGTGTAACTCCGAAGCGCGTATCGTTTCCTGTATGCAGCGTGCCTCGGACAGGGTGGGGCTGCCAGTGCTCGAGCCTGCGGCAATTGGCAACATTATTGGCCTGGGGCTTCCCGAGGCGATCTCCGCTCTTTTCCCTGAGGCTCACAGTGAGCAGCGCGACCGCTTGCGCGCCTGCTACGCAGAGGAGTGGCTGGCGGCGAGGGTAGAGCCGGTGGCTCTATTTGATGGTGTGCTGGCGACGCTCGACCACTTGCTGGGCGCGGGGCACACCCTGGCGGTGGCAACAGGCAAGAGTCGCCGAGGTCTCAACCGGGAGTTTGAGGAGCACGGTATTGGCCATTTGTTTGCGGCCAGTCGCTGTGCTGACGAGACCGCATCCAAGCCGGATCCGCGCATGTTGAGTGAGCTCCTTGCGGAGACAAGTTGTGATGTGCGCGATGCCGTCATGGTGGGGGATACGGAATACGATCTGCGTATGGCCTCGGCGATCAATATGGCATCGATTGGCGTCAGCTATGGCGTGCACAGTCGGGAGCGGCTGGACGAATGTCGTCCGCATCAGATTATTGACCATTTTGCCGAGCTGCTTGAGTGGCCTCCGCTCGTGGCATAGCTGAAAGAGGCCGTTTTTTTGTATTCAGGCGCCTTTCAGCGGGTCTATTCCGAATTGCTTGAGGAGATTGATTAGTCGAATTAATGGGAGACCAATCAGGGTGTTGATGTCGTTTCCTTCCATTTTTTCGAACAATGCGATTCCCAACCCTTCGACTTTGAATGACCCGGCGCAATCCAGGGGTTGCTCCAGGTCGACATAGCGTTCGATTTCGTGGCGCTCAAGATCGCGAAAGTAAACCGTGAACGTCTCGCACGCTGTGGTGTGTTTTCCGCTGTTGCTGTCCAGAACGCACAGTCCAGTGTGGAAGGTGACTGGTTTTCCGGAGCACAGCCGAAGCTGCGCGACCGCATTCTGCGATGTGCCGGGCTTTCCGAGCTGTCGGCCGTTACATTCAGCCACCTGGTCGGATCCTATGATGATGGCGTCCGGGAATTGTTCGCTCAGGGCCCCGGCTTTCTCCCTGGCAAGGCGGCTCGCCAGTGCTGGTGCTGTCTCGTTTGGTAATGCTTCTTCATTTATATGGGGGCTCGCGCTGTCGAAAGGCAAATGCAGCTTTTGAAGAAGGGTGCGGCGATAGGGGGAGCTGGACGCTAGAATCAGTCGGCGCATGGTGTCGGGCTTCCTGGTCTGGGAGTAATGCTGCTGGGCATTGGGGTCGGTGATCATGCGGTGGATGAATTGTTTTGACAAGGCTCTGGTGAGTCCATAGAATTGCGCGCTTATGTCGATACCCCCCCAGAAATCCGCGCTTCCGCGCCGCATTGATGCACGAAAATTAGTGCAGCGTGAGCAGCATTTGGACGGAATTGTGCCATCAGGCGATCTTGCACGGCTGGTGTCGTCTACGGAGTCAGTAATTGGTGATGTGGCGGTGAACCTGGCTTTTGCCAGAGATCTGCAGCGGAACCAGGTGGCTACGGGGCATCTCCAGTTGGAGGTTGAGCTGTTGTGTCAGCGCTGCCTGCAACCGGTGAGGGAGGAGATTGAGGCCGACATTGCCTGGGGCTTTGTCTGGTCGGAAGAGCAGGGCAAGTCATTGCCCAAAACGCTCGACCCTGTGATACAGGACGGCGATGAGCTGGACCTGTATCAGGTATTGGAAGATGAGATTTTGCTCAACCTGCCAATGGTGGCTTTTCACGAAGAGGAGTGTGTCTCTCAAGACGCGTTTCGCAGTGGTGGAGAGAAGCCGGATGCGGGAGAGCAACATGAAAACCCCTTTAAAGTACTGGAACAGTTGAAGGGTTCGTCAAACAAGTCTTGAGAGTTGTTTGAAGGGTTTGGGCTCGCCGGTAGGCGCCCCGGTTCCGGTGTTAACTGTTAGTTATGTTTAGGAGCACCAAATGGCTGTTCAGCAGAACAAAAAAACCCGTTCCCGTCGCGGCATGCGTCGCTCTCACGATGCGCTGGGTGGACCGACTCTGTCCGTTGACCCGACCACCGGTGAGAAGCACCACCGTCACCACGTGACCAAAGACGGTTTTTACCGTGGTCGCAAAGTGATCGATGTCGGCACCTCTTCCGAAGAAGAGTAAGCTTTGTCCAGCCAATTGCGATTGGCCGTGGATGCGATGGGCGGGGACTTAGGTCCCCGCTCTGTCGTTCCGGCTTGCTCAAGATTTCTCATCCGCTATCCCAAGGCAGAACTTAAGCTGTTCGGCCCCCGTTCCCAGCTGCAATCCCTTCTCATAAAAGAACCCCCTTCAGTGCGTGAGCGCCTTAAGGTGGTCGACTGTGCCCAGGTTATTACCCAGGGATGCAACCCTGTGCAGGCGTTGCGACGCAAGCGCGAGTCATCCATGGCGCGGGCGCTGCAGGCCGTTGCCGACGGGCAGTGTTCGGCCATGGTCACCTCTGGCAATACCGGAGCGCTGCTTGCGCTCGGCCGCAGCATCCTGGGCACGGTTGAAGGCGTGCGTCGCCCGGCGCTGGGGAAGTCCCTGCCTACCGCAGACGGTACCTGTTTCCTGTTGGATCTCGGGGCGAACATCGATTGCACTGCGGAAGATCTCGCCCAGTTCGCGCGTATGGGGCTGGAGGCACAGCGGGTATTTTCCGACAAGCCAGATCTTGCCGTGGCGCTGCTGAACATCGGTGCGGAGGAGCACAAGGGTACCGAAGAGATTCGGCGCGCCGGTGCAATCCTGCAGGCGGACCCTTCCATTAATTACGTGGGTTTCGTCGAGGGGCACGATATTTTTACCGGTGTGGTGGATGTCGTTGTGTGCAATGGCCTTATGGGAAATGTGGCCATGAAGGCCGCCGAGGGCGTGATCCGACTGATAGGTCAAAAGACCTTCACCATTGATAAAAAGGCGCCGATAAAGCGGTTTTTTGGCCAATTAGCCATAAATCTGTTGCGAAAATGGCGCGCACAGCTAGAGCCCGGTCGCTATAATGGCGCCAGCTTTTTGGGGCTCGAAGGCAATGTCATCAAGAGTCACGGTGGCGCCAGCAGCGAGGCATTTTACCGCGCTATGCTGACCGCCAAAGAATGTGCCGAGTCGGGTCTGGCGCAGCAGATTGGTAGCGCAATGGCGCTACAGGCGCAGCGACAGACGGGGTGTGATTAAGCGGCCCCGCATTCTGCTTGTGGTCTGAGACGTCCGGTCGAGCCCCATCATCCAAGGCTTCACTCATTTGGTTAAAGGATGTTCCATGACCAACCCAGTTTTGGCGTTTGTATTTCCCGGCCAGGGCTCCCAGCAGATTGGTATGCTGGCGGAAGCTGCTGAGGCATTCCCGGAGATCAGCGCGACCTTTTCCGAAGCTTCCTCCGTTCTAGGTTACGACCTGTGGGATCTGTGCCAGAACGGCGCCCAGGAAGATATCAATCTCACCGAAAGAACCCAGCCTCTGCTGCTGTCTGCCAGCGTTGCGCTGTATCGCGCCTGGCTGAGCCAGGGCGGCGTAGTGCCAGCTCGAATGGCAGGTCACAGTCTGGGCGAATGGTCCGCGCTGGTATGCGCGGGTGTTCTGGCTTTTGAAGATGCTGTGCGCCTGGTGCGTGAACGCGGTCGTCTCATGCAAGAAGCTGTGCCGGCGGGCGAGGGCGCCATGGCCGCGGTGATCGGCCTGGATGACGATGCGGTTGAGTCCGCCTGCAGTAGTGCTGCGGAAGGCGGCGTTGTTGCTGCAGTCAATTACAATTCGCCGGGACAGGTTGTAATCGCCGGTGGCGCTGCTGCGGTAGAGCGCGCGATCGAAGCCTGTAAAGCTGCCGGAGCCAAGCGTGCGCTGCCGCTGCCGGTGAGCGCACCTTTCCATACAGAGCTGATGCGTCCGGCCGCCGAAAAACTGGCTCCGCAAATCGAGTCGACCGTTTTCCATGCGCCGGAAATCCCCGTAATCCACAATGTGCATGCCAAGCCTGAATCTGATCCCGGGGCGATCAAGGCATTGATGGTCGAGCAGATTTATAGCCCGGTTCGCTGGACGTCCTGTGTCCAGGCGATGGCAGCTGCGGGTACTGAGCAGTTGGTCGAGTGTGGGCCGGGCAAGGTACTGGCTGGGCTGGCCAAGCGCATAGATCGCGGCCTGACTGCGCACAATATCGAAACGCCGGCGCAGATGTCGGAAGCCGTTAAATCCACCGCACAATAACTAACGCGATGCCCATTGGCTGCAAACGCAGCCAGGCCTTGCGGGTGGCTGCAAGGTCCGCAAAATGGCTTCGCAAAAGGGTTTGTAAAAAATTATGACTATTTCAACTTCTCTCGAAGGCAAGGTGGCGTTGGTCACTGGCGCCAGTCGCGGTATTGGCGCTGCTATCGCCGATTTGCTTGGTGCTCAGGGTGCTATCGTCATTGGTACCGCAACCAGTGCCGGCGGCGCTGAAAAAATTTCTGCACGTTTTGCCGAAAAGGGACTCAAAGGAGCTGGCAAAGAGCTGGATGTAACCAGCCCGGAAAGTATTGCTGCAGTGCTCGAGTCAGTTAAAGCGGAATTTGGTGCGCCAACCATTCTTGTCAACAATGCGGGCATCACCCAGGACAACCTGCTGATGCGTATGAAAGATGAGGAGTGGGATTCGGTTCTGAATACCAATCTCACCGCCGTATATCGTGTCAGCAAGAGCTGTCTGCGCGATATGACCAAGGCGCGTTGGGGTCGAATCATCAATATCAGCTCCGTGGTTGGCAGTATGGGCAATGCAGGCCAGAGCAACTACGCTGCAACCAAGGCCGGGGTAGGCGGTTTTGCCCGCGCACTGGCGGCGGAAGTTGGTTCCCGGGGTATCACGGTGAATACCGTGGCTCCAGGCTTTATCGATACTGACATGACCAAAGTGTTGCCGGACGCACAGCGTGAAGCCTTGATGGGCAAGATCCCTCTGGGCCGTCTCGGTGCACCGGAAGAGATTGCCTCCGTTGTCGCATTTTTAGCCAGTGATGCTGGCGGTTATGTGACCGGTGAGACCATTCACGTGAATGGCGGCATGTATATGGGCTGATTTTCTTTCGAGAAAATCGCCATAAGTGATTGATTGGTAAAGAAAAATTTATCATTCAACGGTTGTGGGGAGGCGGTGCATTACATCCCGAAAAAATCAGGGTACAATGCCGCCTCGCATTAACCATAAGCTGTGTTAGCCGGTTACTGATACACCACATTAAGTGGCTAATTTTTAAGTAGTGACCAAAACAGATTTTTATCCACTAGGAGTTAAATTGAATCATGAGCAGCATTGAAGAGCGCGTAAAAAAGATCGTTGCTGAACAACTGGGCGTGAAGGAAGAAGATGTAAAACCTGAAGCATCCTTTGTTGAAGATCTGGGCGCTGACTCCCTCGACACAGTTGAGCTGGTAATGGCTTTGGAAGAGGAATTCGAAACCGAAATTCCGGACGAAGAAGCAGAGAAGATCACCACTGTTCAGCTGGCCATCGATTACATCAACCAGAACCTCGGTTGAGTCCTGCTGGATAGCTTAAGTAAGGGGTAAGTGATACCCGTTACTGTAGTATTGCGAGAGCCGTTCTATGTTGCATAGCGCGGCTCTCCGTCTATTTGAACCTTGTGAAAACGACCGGCAACATAAGTATAGTTCCCGGCGTGTATGATTGATTTCGGGGGAGGCGCAAGTGTCGCGTAGAAGAGTCGTTATTACCGGAATGGGCACAGTCAGCCCGCTGGGCAATACTCTGGAAGATACCTGGTCTGCTTTGCTGGCAGGAACCAGTGGCGTTGTGCCAATCGATTCGTTTGATGTTTCTGCTTTCAGCACTCGGTTTGCTGCAACGGTAAAGAATTTTGACCCCGAACCACATGTTGCGCAGAAAGAAGCGCGCAAGATGGATATGTTTCTCCAGTACGGTCTCAGTGCGGGAGTGCAGGCGGTAGAAGACAGTGGCCTCGAGGTGACAGACTCCAATGCGCCGCGCATTGGTGCCTGTATCGGTTCCGGCATGGGCGGGATTGCCGCGATTGAAAATAACGCGATGCTGATCGCGGAAAAGGGCCCCCGTCGGGTCTCTCCATTTTTTGTTCCGGGTGCCATCATCAACATGGTTTCCGGGAACCTCTCCATCAAGTACGGCATGAAAGGTCCAAACCTTTCGACGACCACTGCGTGTACCACAGGTACCCACGCGATTGGTTTGGGTATGCGCACTATTCAATACGGCGATGCCGACGTGATGGTATGTGGCGGTGCCGAGATGGTAACCACGCCAGTCGGTCTGGGTGGCTTCTGTGCGGCGCGTGCACTTTCGACCCGCAACGATGATCCGCAACACGCCAGTCGTCCGTGGGATAAAGACCGCGACGGCTTTGTCCTGGGTGAGGGTGCGGGTGTTCTGGTGCTCGAGGAGTATGAACACGCCAAGGCACGCGGAGCCAAAATCTACGGCGAGCTGAGCGGTTTTGGTATGAGTGGCGATGCCCACCATATGACTTCTCCGCCGGAAGATGGCGCCGGTGCTGCGCTGTCCATGGCCAATGCGCTGAAAGATGCGGGGCTTGAGCCGTCGGCGATCCAGTACATCAATGCCCACGGCACTTCCACGCCGCTGGGTGATAAAGCCGAGATTGCTGCGGTGCGGTCCGTATTTGACGGTAACCTGGATAACATTGCGGTGAGCTCCACCAAGTCCATGACCGGACACCTGCTGGGTGCTGCCGGTGCGATCGAGGCCATTTTCTCGGTCATGTCCCTGTGTGACCAGGTAGCGCCGCCCACCGTTAATCTCGACAACGTGGACGAGAGTTGTGGTGGAATTAACCTGGTGCCGCACAAGGCGCAGGAAATGAAAATCGATGCGGTGCTGTCCAACTCGTTCGGCTTCGGCGGTACGAACGGCTCGCTGATTTTCCAGCGCATTTAATCCTTTAGAGGGTGCCGGCCTGCTGCAAATGCAGGCCGGCACCGGCATCTAACAGTGATCTCCCCCAGCCCATTTTTCTATTCCGATGCCGGGACGCTGGATAGCGTACCCGACGACGGAGAATTTTCCGTGGGCGTGCTCGAGACCATGCGCGCCCGCGGCGGCGCCATTCCTCTGCTGCCTGGCCATATGGCCAGGCTTGCGCGCTCTGCGTCCCCTGGCTCGGCCGTACTGCAGCATGTCGAGTCGGCGGCGACCCTGATTGCCGAGCGCACCGCAAACTGGGCGCAGGGCGCTCGCGTGCGTCTTCGCTATGGCTTGCTGCATGGCGAGAGCGTATGGGATTTTTCGGTGGTACCTCTTGAGCCAAATTCCCCCTGGCAACACGGTGTGTCGCTGTCTCTGTGCGAGACCCGTGTAACCCCGGAAGCGTCAATCTCTCCATTTCCATCTGAAGCCATGGATCAATCTGCGGAAACGAGACAGGGGTTGGCGCGAAAAGCCGCGCTTGGCTGTAAGTTACTGAAACGGGATATTTACACCCGCGCTGAAGCAGAGCTCGAGCAGCATGTCGCTGGTCTGGAGCCCGGGCTTTTCCACGAGGGGGTGCTTCTGGATGCTCAGGGTAGAGTCATTGAAGGGCTGCGCAGTAATCTGTTGGTTTACAGGGGTGGCCGCTGGACGACCCCCAGTCTGCGCAATTGTGGCGTGCGGGGTGTGATGCTCGACTGGCTGGCGGCAAGGGTCGAAATCAGCGAAGATGATCTGCTTATCCCGGATCTTGAACAGGCCGAAGAGTTGGCTGTCTGTAATGCAGTTCGGGGTGTGGTTCCCGTGATACAGCTCATGCTGGATAGCTCCGGCGAAGACGGCGCGCGTACGCTGGTTCCGGGCTCAGCAGTTGCTGCCTTGCAGGCATTGGTTGCAACAGAGCTGCATTAACGCGCACTCGATTCGAATTCAACATCCACCGCATTAGTTAACGGGTTGTGGTAAAAAACGTGGCGAAAAAAAACGGCAAGTCCGCGAATAACAAAGTAGCTAAACAAAAGTCTGCTGAGCGCAGTCGCGCCGGCCAATGGCTGCGCGGCTTCCTGTTTCTGTTTGTGCTCGGCGTGGCGGCGGGTGGCTTTGCATTGTGGTCTGCACAGAATGCGCTGGTAAAGCCCCTCGACGTTCCGGTGGACGGTCTGCGCATGGATGTTGAAAGCGGCAGTAACCTTTCCCGTGTTCTGTTGCGCCTCGAATCCGATGGTGTGTTGCGGTCTGCTTTGTGGGCGCGAATTTATGCGCGGCTGAATGATCAGAGCAGTATTCATCCGGGCGAATATATGATTCCTGCGGGTAGCAATGCGATGGATTTGGTCGGCAGGCTGAACCGCGGCGATGTGACCCGTTATCGGGTCACCCTGGTAGAGGGCTGGACGTTTAAGCAGGCCCTTACCCAGATTAGAAATTCCAACAAGGTTCGCCACACCGAGGCTGGAGAGTCCGTGCAAGCTGCGGCCCAGGCCCTCGGTATCGAAGGGAATCCGGAGGGGCGTATTTTTCCGGATACTTACGTGTATCGCTCCGGCGCATCCGATCTTGACCTGTTGCGGCAGTCTTTCGAGCGCATGAATGCTGTGCTCGAAGAGGAGTGGCAGCAACGCTCGGAAGATCTTCCGTACAGTGACCCCTATGAGGCGCTGATCATGGCCTCCATTGTCGAAAAAGAAACCGGCGTGCCGTGGGAGCGCGATGAAATCGCGGGCGTCTTTGTGCGGCGCCTGGGTCGAGGGATGCGTCTGCAAACGGACCCGACGGTGATCTACGGAATGGGGGATGAATACGATGGCAATTTGCGCCGTGCGGATTTGCGCAACGCTACCCCATACAACACTTATGTGATCGGTGGTATGCCGCCGACGCCCATCGCACTGCCGGGACGAGAAGCCATTCATGCGGCGCTGCATCCGAAGGATGGGAATACGCTGTACTTTGTTGCCAAAGGGGATGGGTCCCATCACTTTTCCTCGACACTCAACGAGCACAATCGCGCGGTCCGCCAATACCAGCTGCAGCGTCGATCGGATTACCGCTCCAGTCCGGTAAAAAGCAAAGAAGACAATTAACAAATCGGTTGGCGCTTTGTCGAACCAGTAGAGAATTCATGTCAGATCAATCTAAAGGCAAGTTCATCACTCTCGAAGGGGGGGAGGGGGTCGGTAAATCAACCAATCTCCGGTTTATTACCCAGTGGCTGGAGAGCAGGGGGATTGATTTCGTCCAGACCCGCGAGCCCGGCGGTACCCCGCTGGCAGAGCAGTTGCGCACGCTGTTGCTTGAAAAGCGCGATGAGTCTGTCGACCCCACTGCTGAACTTCTGATGGTGTTTGCGGCGCGTGCGCAACACCTCAGCCAGGTGATCAAACCGGCACTGGCGAGAGGGAAATGGGTGGTCTGTGACCGCTTTACCGATGCCACCTACGCCTATCAGGGCGGCGGTCGGGGGCTTGACCGGGCATTGATCGCTCAGCTTGAACAAACCGTGCAGGGCGCGCTACGACCCGATCGGGTATTGCTGCTGGACCTGGACCCGGAAATCGGCCTGCAGCGTGCGGCCACCACCGGGGAAGCGGATCGCTTTGAAAGTGAGCAATCGGCCTTTTTCAGCAAGGTGCGGGCCGCGTACCGGGAGCGGGCGAACGCTGCGCCGGAGCGCTATGCGCTGATTGACGCGTCGCAGTCGCTGCCGGAAGTTCAGGCGCACCTGGCGCGAGAGCTGGAACTGATTGCGGGAGCACAATGAGCAAGGCACCTGAAAAGCCCGAAGCAACCGCGGCAGCGCAGCCGCCGATTCCATCGCCGCTACCCTGGCAGGCCTCGCAATGGCAGCGCCTGGGGGCGCAGTGGACCGCGGGCCGTTGTCCGCATGCACTGCTGGTCAGCGGGCAGCGAGGATTGGGCAAGCGTCGTTTTGCCGATGCGTTTGCCGCGCTTTTACTGTGCGACCAGCCTCGTCACGGCCTCGCCTGTGGCGAGTGCCGCGGATGCAACCTTAGGGTGGCGGGATCACACCCGGATTTTATTCGCGTGGTGCCCGAGAAAGAGGGCGGCCCGTTGAAAGTGGAGCAGGTCCGCGAGCTGGGCGAATTTGTCGGCCGCACCAGCGCCCGGGAAGGTGTGCGGGTAGTGTGGCTGGCACCGGCAGAGGCCATGAATATCAATGCGGCCAATGCACTGCTGAAGAATCTCGAAGAGCCCTCGGCATCGGTCATCTTTCTGCTGATCACGGATAACCCGTCCGGCCTGTTGCCGACCATCCGCAGTCGCTGCCAGACCATCGCTTTCCCGGTCCCTCCGCAGCAATCGGCACTGCGCTGGTTGAGCGATAGTGGCGTCGAAGGCGATATGGCGTCGAGCGCGCTGGTGCTTGCTGGCGGTGCACCACTGCTGGCTGTGAATCTGATGGAGCCCGAAGCGAAGGAGATTCGCGATCAGTTTCTGGCAGATCTCACTGCCCTCACGCGCGGGGATGAGAATCCGGTAACCCTGGCGGGGCGCTGGGAATCCCCCGGAGAGGGTGCCGATCTGAATATGCTGCTCCAGTTCTGGCAGAGCTGGCTCGGCCAGATGCTGAAGGCGCGCACCACGGATCAGGCGGTAGATGCGCCAATCATGGCGTTGTTACAACGGCTGCCCGGGTCTGGACCGGAAAGCCAGCGTCCGCTGTTTGGCTTCTACGATCAGCTGCTCAAAGCCCGTGGGCTGGTCACTGGCAACAGCAACCCCAACAAACGGTTGCTGATGGAGGAGCTGCTGATCCGCTGGTCCGCACTGTTTCGCTGACAGTAGACAGGGCGCGCAGTGGCGCGGTAAGTTACCGGGTTGATACTTGCGCAAATGCGGCAAGCTGTTTTGCACGCTATTTGCACAAATAATCGACGACACATCGTTAAATCAGAACAATAACCGGTTATTCGGGAACGGGGTTGAGTATGAAAGGTATGGGGGGCGGAGCCCGCAACGGTATCCTGTCACTGAAGATTCAGGACAAGTCCGTGCTTTATGCGGCCTATATGCCGTTCGTCAAGAATGGCGGCCTGTTCATCAATACTGATAAGAGTTACAGCCTCGGCGACGAGGTTTTCCTGCTCCTTAGCCTGATGGACGAACCGGAGAAGCTGCCCGTTGCTGGAAAGGTAGTCTGGATTACTCCCGGTGGTGCCCAGGGCAACCGTACGCCGGGTATCGGCATCCAGTTCAGTGACAAAGAGAATACCGCGCAGAGTAAGATAGAAACGCTGCTGGCGGGCTCCCTCGAATCCAGCCGCCCGACCCATACCCTTTAATCCTGCATCGCCGATCCTTCCCGATCCCGCCGGGCCCGGCGCCAAACCGCGCGCATCGGGCCCTCAATCTGTATAATTCCCCGCTTCGTTCTTCTGGTCTCTGTGGCGCTTGATCCATTGGGGCCACCAACAGGTGTTCCATGCTGGTAGATTCCCACTGTCATCTCGACAGGCTCAAACTGGATAAATTTGATGGCGATCTGGACGCGGTCCTCGAACTGGCGCGCAGCCGCGGTATCGGCAAGTTTCTATGTGTCGGCATCAGTCTCGACAACGTGGAAGACGTGGTCAATATCGCCGCACGCTACGACGATGTCGTGTGCTCGGTGGGTGTGCATCCCCTGGATGTGGAGTCCGGGCTCGCGGATGTCGAAAAGCTGAAGACCCTGTCCGCTCAACCCAACGTTGTCGCTCTGGGAGAAACCGGGCTGGATTACTACTACAGCACTGAAACCAAAGCGGTGCAGCAAAAGAGTTTCGTTGCCCACCTGCAGGCCGCCGGCGAGGTAGGGTTACCGGTGATTGTGCACACTCGGGATGCCCGCGAGGACACAATCGACCTGATTCGCGAACACGGTAGTCGCGAGCACGCCGGGGTCCTGCACTGTTTTACCGAGAGTTGGGAGATGGCGAAGGCTGCCCTGGATCTGAACTATTACATTTCCCTGTCCGGTATCGTGACCTTCAAAAACGCGGAAGAACTGCGCGATGTCGCCAGACAAGTGCCACTGGAGCGATTGCTGGTAGAAACGGACTCGCCCTATCTGGCGCCGGTACCCTATCGTGGCAAGCCCAATATCCCCGCTTATGTGCGCGAAGTGGCTGAGTTTATTGCAGAGTTGCGGGGTGTCTCCTACGAAGAGCTCGCGGCGATCACCACAGAAAATTTCCACCGACTATTTCCTCGCGCTGTCTGAGCGCGAGCACTGAACAATCAGGAATCAATCAATTATGTTGCAACAGCAATTGCAGACCATGCTGGCGCTGCAGGACGGTATCAACACACTGGTCAATGAAAACTGGCGTGAGCAGAACTTCCCCTGGTACCGGGCGATCTGGGTAGAAAGTGCAGAGCTGCTGGATCATTACGGCTGGAAGTGGTGGAAAAAGCAGCAGCCGGAAATGGAGCAGGTCAAACTGGAGCTGGTAGATATCTGGCACTTCGGCCTGAGCCTGGAACTACAGCAGGGTGGCCCGGATGCGGTCGCCGCCAAGATGGAGCAGCAGCTCGCAGGGGAGCTGCCGGTTGCCGGAGATTTCCGCGAAAACCTGGAGGCGTTTACCCTTAACACGCTGTCTGGCAAACAATTCGACCTGGTCGGATTTGCTCAATTAATGGCCGACTGCGAGATGCCATTCGAGGACCTGTACCGCCGCTATGTAGGTAAAAACGTCCTCAATCGCTTCCGCCAGGATCATGGCTACAAAGAGGGTACTTACCAAAAATTGTGGCAGGGCCGTGAAGATAACGAGCACCTGGCTGAGATTGCCAAATCTTTGGACAGTGCAGCAGAAAATTTCAGCAATGAACTGTATTCGGCCTTAAAAAACCGTTATCCGGGCGCTCAGAAGGATTTGGCCTGACAAATTCGGTTCGATACCGACTAAAGGATAATGAAATTAATTAGCAAGGCCCTATAATGCGGGCGCCTGAAAACAACGGAGATACATCGTGAAAGCACCTGTTCGTGTTGCAGTTACCGGCGCCGCCGGTCAGATCAGCTACTCGCTGCTGTTTCGCATCGCTTCCGGCGAAATGCTGGGTAAGGATCAACCAGTTATTCTTCAGCTGCTGGAAATCACTCCCGCACTGGAAGCGCTGAAGGGCGTTGCCATGGAGCTCGAAGACTGTGCCTTCCCGCTGCTGGCAGGAATCGTGCAGAGCGACGACGCGACCGTTGCATTCAAAGACGCAGAGTACGCCCTGCTGGTAGGCGCGCGTCCGCGTGGCCCGGGCATGGAGCGTAAAGACCTGCTGGAAGCCAACGCGGCTATCTTCTCTGCGCAGGGTAAGGCGCTGAACGACGTTGCTGCACGCAATGTAAAAGTACTGGTTGTCGGCAACCCGGCCAACACCAACGCCCTGATTGCCCAGCGCAATGCGCCGGACCTGGATCCGCGCAACTTCACCGCCATGACCCGCCTGGACCACAACCGCGCGCTGACTCAGCTGGCGAACAAGACTGATTCCACCGTGAACGACATCACCCATATGACCATCTGGGGCAACCACTCTGCTACCCAGTACCCGGACCTGCACCAGGCCAAGGTCAACGGCGAAGACGCCATGGGTAAAGTTGAGCAGGAGTGGTACGAGAACGACTTCATTCCGACCGTTCAGCAGCGCGGCGCAGCCATCATCAAGGCTCGTGGTGCTTCTTCTGCGGCATCTGCAGCAAACGCTGCCATCGATCACATGCGCGATTGGGCGCTGGGTTCTGCCGAAGGCGACTGGACCAGCATGGGCGTGTACAGCGATGGTTCTTACGGCATCCAGGAAGGCCTGATCTACTCCTTCCCGGTTGTGTGCAAGAACGGCGACTGGGAAATCGTTCAGGGCGTAGACATCAATGATTTCTCTCGCGAGAAGATGACTGCGACCGAGACCGAGCTGGCGGAAGAGCGCGACGCAGTTGCCCATCTGCTGCCGTAAGTCTTTTACTTGCTAGCCAAGTAAAAGCAATAAAAAACCCGCACCATGGTGCGGGTTTTTTTGTGCCTGAGGTTTGATCCTCAGGCGTATCTCTCAAGGGTGAATTCCCAGGATCAGAACTTCACATTGCGCGGCGTACGCGGGAAGGGGATGACATCGCGGATGTTGCCCATGCCGGTCACGTAAGACACGATGCGGTCGAACCCGAGGCCGAAACCACCGTGGGGCACGGTGCCATAGCGGCGCAGGTCACGGTACCAGTCCAGGTGTTCTTTCGGGATATCCATTTCATCCATGCGCGCATCCAGCTTGTCCAGGCGTTCCTCACGCTGGGAGCCACCGATGATTTCGCCAATGCCCGGTGCAAGCACATCCATTGCCGCGACGGTTTTGCCATCGTCGTTCATGCGCATGTAGAACGCCTTGATGTCTTTCGGGTAGTTGAGCACGATCACCGGCTTCTTGAAGTGCTTCTCGGCCAGGTAGCGCTCGTGCTCGGAGGCCAGATCGATGCCCCAGGATACCGGGAACTCGAACTTCTCTTTACAGTTTTCGAGGATCTCGATGGCCTCGCAATAATTGATGCGCGCGAAGTCGTTATCGATGATGTTTTCCAGACGGCTGATTGCTTCCTTGTCGATGCGCTGGGCGAAGAACGCCATATCGTCCGGGCGCTCTTCCAGAACCGCACGGAATACATATTTCAGCATCTCTTCCGCAAGATTGGCGCAGTCTGCCAGGTCTGCAAAGGCAATCTCCGGCTCGACCATCCAGAACTCCGCCAGATGGCGGGTGGTGTTGGAGTTTTCCGCGCGGAAGGTGGGGCCAAAGGTATACACCTTGGACAGCGCCAGGCAGTAGCTTTCCACGTTCAGCTGGCCGGATACGGTTAGGAAGGTCTCTTCACCGAAAAAGTCCTGGGAGTAGTCCACGTCACCCTTGTCGGTCAGGGGCAGGTTGGTCTGGTCCAGGGTGCTGACACGGAACATTTCACCGGCACCTTCACAGTCGGATGCGGTGATGATCGGGGTGTGCACATAGTTGAAACCGCGTTCGTGGAAAAAGCGGTGTACAGCCTGGGCAATACAGTTGCGCACCCGTGCCACGGCACCGCTGACATTGGTGCGCGGGCGCAGGTGGGCGTGCTCACGCAGGTGTTCCATGGTGTGGCGCTTGGGTGACATGGGGTAGGTATCTGGATCTTCGACCCAGCCGACCACGGTGACGCTACTGGCGAGCAGTTCAATTGCCTGTCCCTTGCCTTCGGAAGGCTTGATGGTGCCCTCAATGTCCACTGCACAGCCAGTAGTCAGACGCAGGACTTCTGACTGGTAGTTATTGATGGAGGACTCCACCACAACCTGGATCGGGTCAAAACAGCTGCCGTCGTGAACGGCGAGGAACGACAAACCCGCCTTGGAATCGCGGCGGGTACGGATCCAGCCCTGCACACGGGCCGTTTCGCCCTCACGCTGAGTGGATTTGAGGAGGGTATCGATGGATTCAACTTGCATGATGGTGCTCTTGTTGTTCGCGTTTGCTGGTGTCGCCTTCCACTGCCCGTAGCGGGGCAGGTGCTTTCACGCGGCTATTTATGCTCGTCGTATACGCGGCTTGTGGACGCGCTCGGCTATAAACGCCGGCATCTTGCCCCCTGATTGCGCGAAAATCCAGCCCCACGGCGTAAAGAAACCGGGGTGGGAGGGGAGTGACCAGCGGGTACGCTGTCCGGCACTGATTGTAGTTGATCGGCAGCCGGCGACGGGAAGGGTGGTCTAACGAGAGACTGGATATGCGGCCGGCGTGACCCTTGGTTCAAAAAAACGCTGTCCTACACTGAAAACATCACAGTGATGGACGATGTACCCATGGTCAAAGAAGTCGGCGGCGCGCGCGGGCGCCGGGCCTGTATCCTACTCGCGCCCAATCAATCTCTCTCCCTGGCGGGGAATCTCTGGGTTTTCATTTCCCTGGTGGCGGTTTCGCTCGGTATCAGTGTTGCCTTTGCCCTGGCTGGGGCCTGGATGGTGATTCCCTTTGCGGGGCTCGAAGTGCTGTTGCTCGCAGTATTGTTCGGCTATGTCTATATGGAGGGGACGCGCCGGGAGGTGATCCGTATCAGTGATGACCGCGTAATGCTGGATACCAGCAGGGGTAATCTCAAGCGCCCGGTGTACCACACGGAGTTCGAGCGCGACAGTCTCGCCATACTGGTGCGTATGGGGTCAACGCCGGCAGAGCCTGCTTCGGTTACCTTCAGCGGTCCGGAAGGTTGCCTGGAAGTAGGAGAGTTTCTTACCGATGCGGAAAGAGCCGCACTGGTCGAAAAGCTCGGTACCTGCGGATTGCGAGCGCGCAAAGAGCAGAGCTTCAGACTGCAGGACTTTTGAATCGCGTAATGACCTTTGCGCGGTTCTAGTGGATATAATGTGCGGGGCCCGCAGCGAAAGTTGCGGGCTCTTTTTTAATCTATTGCTTTCACATCAGGGGAGAGACCATGGCGCATCCTAAGATCGGCAACCTTGCACCGGTATTTACACTGAAAAACCAGAATGGTGAAAAGGTGGCGCTCAAGGATTTCCGGGATCAGAAAAACGTCGTACTGTATTTTTATCCCAAGGCGCTGACGCCTGGCTGTACTACGCAAGCTTGCGGTATCCGCGACAGCGCTGCGGAGTTTGAAAGCCGCGACACGGTGGTACTGGGCCTGAGCCCCGATCCAGAGGCGAAGCTGCACAAGTTCATGGAGAAGCATGAGCTCAATTTCGACCTGCTCGCAGATGAGGATCACAAGGTCGCTGACAAGTATGGCTGCTGGGGCATGAAGAAATTTATGGGGCGGGAATACATGGGGCTGATTCGCACCACCTTTATTATCGACAAGGGCGGTCGCCTGCAGCACGTTATGGACAAGTTCAAGACCAAGACCCACCACGACGATGTACTGGCGTGGATTGACGAAAACCTGGTCTGACCGTTTATTGGTGACGGAATACGGGTTGGGCCGTTAATTAGACGGTCCGCATGACAGGAAAGTCCCGTGAGAATCGACCGGAAGGGTGGCGGCAGTATCTTTTTGTGCGGGAATTAAAAAAAATTTACTGTCGTCCCTTGCATTCTCCCCAGATGGTCTATACTGGCTTGTGTAAAGGAGCGCCGCTCAACCGTCTGGCCCAGAGCGATTGGGTGTGGTGCGAGGAAGTTGTACAAAAAAGAAACACTCTGGGTAGGCTTCGATGCCTGTTTTCAGGTGCGCCCCGCACCCAGGTAGTAGTCAGCGATCGCATAAAGCGGCAGAATAGCTGGCAGTGGTAAATAGGGACTCGCAGGAAGCGGGCGTAGAACAATAACCGCGGCTCAAGGAACCCATCAAGGAGCAGCTCAATGAACCATATTCAGCCAGACCAAGCTTCGCTCTCAGAAGACAAACCCCTGCAGCAGGCAAGACTGTCCGGTGATCCGAACATTCTTGATCAGTTGCTGGCGCCGCCGGAGGCAACCAGCTTCGGTATCGCCGCTCGAGTCATCGACGTGCTTGAACAACGGATTGGAAAGGCATCTCTGGCCATTCGACCGGTGGCATCTGACCTCAGTATGTCCACCCGCACTTTGCAGCGTCGTCTGCAGGAGCACAATCTCAGTTTCGCCTCTCTGCGCGATCACGTTCGTTTCCGCCACGCAGTGCATTTCCTTAAGGATACTGCGCTGAGCGTTGATGGCATTTCCCGTATTCTGGATTTTTCCGACCGGACCAGTTTCACCAGCGCCTTCAAGCGTTGGACTGGAATGTCCCCCACTGGATATCGCAGACAGGTACGCCAGCGTTTCTAAGCGCACCAGATATCAACCTCGCATCACGTAGTCCAGGGCCCCGGTAAACTCCGGTGCTCTGGATTGCCTCATTTTGTCAAAGCCGTTAGAGTTGGCCCCAGATTTTTCGACTGACTCTATCGAGGTTTAGACCATGGATTTCTTTATTCCTGCTGCAATGGCACAAGAGGCGGCTCCGGCTGCTCAGGGCAACCCGCTGATTACCCTGTTGATGTTCGGTGGCCTGTTTGTGTTTATGTGGCTGTTCATTATTCGTCCGCAGCGCAAGCGCCAGAAAGAGCACCAGGATCTGGTTGGCGCTCTGAAAAAAGGCGATGAAGTGGTAATGACCAGCGGTATGCTGGGACGTGTAGAAAAAGTAGATGATGATTACCTGATTCTGGAAGTTGCTGACAACATGAAGCTGAAGTTCCAGAAAGTTGCAGTGCATGCGGTACTGCCCAAGGGCACCATCAAGAATATCTGAGTATGCTCGGCTGCCGGTGAGCTTTTCTTTGGTGGCCCCAACGCAGATAGAAAACCCGGTACCTACATACCGGGTTTTTTTATGTCTCGTATTTTTTATCCTGCTAATGTAGTTACCCGATCGCGTTTCAGGAAAACAGGGGGATAGAGTGAACATTGAATATCCGGCGCGGGAGCGCCTGGCCAACCTGCCGACGCCGCTGCAGCCGCTCGAAAGGATCAGCGACCATTTCTCTATGCCTTACGGCGGCCCGAAAATCTGGATCAAGCGGGATGACCTGACCGAGAGCGCGATGTCTGGCAACAAGTTGCGCAAGCTTGAATTCATCATTGCCGAGGCCCGCGCCAGGGGCTGCAATACACTGATTACCTGTGGTGGCGAGCAGTCCAATCACTGCCGTGCAACGGCGCTGGCAGCTGCCAAGTGCGGACTCAAGGCGCACCTGATCTTGCGTCAGGGTGCAGGCGCAAGGGATGGTGCTGCTGTGCCGGATGGCAACCTGCTGGTGGATTATCTGGCTGGTGCTGAGGTCTCGCTCTATCCACTCAGGGAGTATATTGACCAGCTACCCAGCCTGTTTGAGTACTGGTCTGGAATCTATGAAAAGCAGGGAGACCGCGCACTTTGCATTCCTACCGGAGGTAGTGATGGTCTCGGTATCTGGGGTTACATCCAGGGTGCTCAAGAATTACTTGAGGATTGCCAGCGCGCGGGCTTTACCCCGGATCAGCTGATATGTGCCAGCGGTAGTGGGGGTACCCAGGCCGGACTGATTCTGGGAAGTCAGATCTTCGCTGAAGGCGTGCAAGTAACGGGGTATGCGGTGTGTGACAGCGCTGAATATTTTGTAAACAAGATTCGCGAAGATGTAGAAGACTGGGCGCGGCGATATCAGCAGCCTCATCGTCTTGAAATACAGCAGATCCAGGTTATTGATGACTATATCGGGCCCGGTTATGCCATTGCCACAGAAGAAATTTACCAAACCATCGCCCTGGCCGCCCAGCTGGAAGGGATATTGCTGGATCCGGTTTACACCGGGAAGGCATTCCACGGCATGCTGCAGGACATAAAAGCAGGGCGCTATGCGGATTGTGAAAACCTGGTGTTTGTCCACACCGGTGGGCAGTTTGGGGTGTTTCCCCAGCGTTCAGGATTTCGCAGCAGTTGGGCGGACGCGGAGTAGGGCGGAGAGCCCTTCGCCATAAAACCCGATGCGCGGGAGAGAAAAATTTTTCCATGGCAGCGGTGTGTACAGGAAGTGAGCGAAAAGATTTGCGACAGAATTGCCTGTTTTAGCAAAAAAATTAGAGAATTGTTTAAATCTTGGCAGAAATAAGGACTATGCTGCTGATGATTGGCGGATTACTGTTCTCTCCAGAATGAAGCTGCTAATCTGCCGTGCGCTGAATTACCCGGAACTTTTCGCTGTGCTACCAGTGAGGAAAGGGCGATTCAGATATGTCGGCGTTGCCCGGTTGTTGTTGTGCCCGAGCGCGGTGATATTGTAGGCAGGCTGGTGGAAAATTAATCAAAAATATAATGTTGTGGGGGTTGGTTTGGAATCATTCAATCAATTGTTGTTAACGCTGGATGGCTTTCTGGGGTCCGCGTTTTGGTTCCCTTATGTACTGTTGGCGGTTGGCTTTTTCTTCACCCTGTATCTGGGGTTTCCTCAGATCCGCTACTTTGGCCACGCGATCAAGATTGTCCGCGGTAAGTACGACAAGCCCGGTGATCCCGGCGATACTTCGCACTTCCAGGCACTGTCGACGGCCCTGTCGGGTACTGTAGGTACCGGCAATATCGGCGGTGTAGGTCTCGCAATCTTTCTCGGCGGCCCGGCCGCGCTGTTCTGGATGTGGGTGACCGCATTCCTCGGTATGACAACCAAGTTTGTCGAGGTAACCCTTTCCCATAAATACCGTATTAAAGCTGCGGATGGCTATTACGCAGGTGGTCCCATGTTCTACATGGAGCGTCGCCTGAACATGAAGTGGCTGGCAGTGATTTTTGCAATCGCTACCGTAATCAGCTCCTTCGGCACCGGCAGCCTTCCGCAGGTGAACAATATTGCCCAGGCCATGTACGACACCTTCGGCCTCAGCAAAATGGTAACCGGCGGTGTGCTGGCAATTCTGCTCGGCATGGTCATCATCGGCGGTATCACCCGTATCGCTAAGGTCACCTCTACCATCGTTCCCGTGATGGCGGCGCTGTACATTATCGGTGCTCTGGCGGTCATCATTTATAACTACCAGAACATCATCCCGTCTTTTGCTGCGGTATTCTCCGGAGCATTCAACGGCAGTGCGGCCATGGGTGGATTCCTCGGTGCCAGCTTTGCCTACGCTTTTAACCGCGGGGTAAACCGAGGACTCTTCTCAAACGAAGCGGGTCAGGGCTCTGCGCCGATTGCGCACGCCGCGGCACGTGCGGATGAGCCGGTGTCCGAAGGCATGGTTTCCCTGCTTGAGCCTTTTATCGACACCCTGATCATTTGTACCCTCACCGGCCTGGTGATCCTGTCTTCCGGTGTGTGGACGGAAAAACACATGAACCGGTTTGAGCGCGCGGACATGCGTGTTGTTGCCGGGAACTACACCGATAAAGATGAAGCCCACGTACGCCAGCTTTTCGGTTTCCTGAGTAATCAGGACAGCGATGTGCGTCCGTACACCGGCACCATCGTGGTTGCAGATGGCCAGGCCCTGAATACCAACGAATTCACTGTGATCAACTCCCGTTCTGTTGCTGAAGGCGTTGAATTCCGGGTAGGGGATGACAACTTCTCGGGCGTGCTCAATGTGAATGACGGCCGTCTGGTAAATATGAATGTGGATGTGTGGGGCAATTCCCTGCTGCACTCCGTAGCGTTGACCAACCGTGCATTCCAGAAAGGTTTCTTCGGGGAATACGGCAGTTATATCGTGACCTTGGGGATCCTGTTGTTTGCCTTCTCTACGGCAATCGCCTGGTCTTACTACGGTGACCGCTCGATGATTTACCTGTTCGGACCGAAGGCGGTGATGCCCTATCGGCTCGTGTATGTTGTGGCCTTTTTCTGGGCCGCAATCGAGGACACCACGGTTATCTGGAACCTGTCAGCAGTCGCCATTGTATTGATGACGCTGCCAAACCTGTTCGGTATCTCCGTGCTTGCGCGGGAGATGAAGGATACGGTCAAGGATTACTGGAAGGACCCGAGTCACAAGTAATCTTGTTTAACTGGCGAGTAGCCCGGGCCAAAGTGCCCGGGTATGCGCCCATAAAAAAACCCGGCGATTGCCGGGTTTTTTTATGGTGGGCTAGAGATTAGACGTTGAGCAACAGGTACTCCCGCTCCCAGGAGCTGATTACCCGGTTGAACTCCTCATACTCATCCCGCTTTATGGCCGCCCATGCGCGGACAAATGTATCGCCGAACATCTCCACTGCCTCGGGACATTCCGCCAGCAGGCTGAGAGCATGTTCCTGGGTGCGCGGCAGGGTAATGGGCTCTGAGGAGCAGTCGCCAGTGTAGGGTTCACTGGGTGTGACCTTGTTCATCATGCCCAGGTAGCCGCATGCCAGGGAGGTGGCGATTGCCAGATACGGGTTGCAGTCCGCACCTGGGAAGCGGTTTTCAAGGCGTTTTGCCTGGGGCGAGCTGTCTGGTACCCGCAACCCGGTAGTGCGGTTGTCATAGCCCCAGTGCAGACTGGTTGGCGCTGCCATTTCCGGGGTAAAGCGACGGTACGAGTTCACGTTCGGGGCAAAGAAGGTGATGAAGCCGGGAGTATATTTCTGCATTCCGCCGATAAAATGGCGGAAGCGTTCATTTTCTACCCCGTCATCATCTACGAAAATATTTTTGCCGGTCTTCGCGTCAATGATGCTCTGGTGCAGGTGCAATGCGCTGCCCGGCTCATCTTCCATTGGCTTGGCCATAAAAGTGGCGTAAATGCCATGGCGCAGTGCGGTCTCACGCACCGTGCGCTTGAAAGTGAAAACCTGGTCGGCAAGCTTCAGCGGGTCACCGTGCAGGAAGTTAATTTCCATCTGCGCAGTGCCGGACTCGTGAATCAGCGTGTCTACATCCAGGCCTTGCGCTTCGCAGAAGTCGTACATGTCCTCGATGATGGCCTCGTACTCGTTGGCCGCATCGATGCTGTACGACTGACGAGTCTTTTCTGTGCGCCCGGAGCGTCCCACTGGGGCAGAGAGTTTTTCGTCCGGATCGAGATTGCGTTTTACCAGATAGAATTCAACCTCTGGCGCAACCACCGGCTGCCAGCCCTGTTCCGCGTACTTTTCCAGCACGAACTTCAGGATATTTCGGGTGCTGATAGGGTGGGGTTGGCCGTCCCGGGTATAGCAGTCGTGGATAATCTGCGCCGTGGGCTCATTGGCCCAGGGGTTCAGGCGGATGGAGTCCGGGTCTGGCACAAGGAGCATGTCAGTGTCCGCCGGATCGACCAGCTCGTTGTGCTCATCGACATAGTCGCCGGTGACTGTCTGCACCAGAATACTTTCCGGCAGGCGGCTGTCTTCGGTGAGGAATTTATCGGTGGGGGTAAATTTGCCCCGCGCATTTCCGGACATGTCCGGTACCAGGCACTCGACCTCGGAAATGGAGTGTTCTGCGAGCCACTGGGTAATCTTATCCATGGTACACCTTGTTGATTAAAGGCCTTTATCCCCAAATCGGGGTTCATGTGGGCCCGCTTACAGGCCCAAGTATATAACCGCCTTCGCCACTTAAACCGGTAGTGAAGGGCGGGAACGTGTCGTGGACCAGGGGGTCTTTCGGCACGTGGGCTTTGATTATGACAAAAAACCGAATTATCATTCAAGAAATATTGAATAATGCTTCGGTTTTTAATGTTTTCGCTTTTCCAGGCCTTTCAGGGGCCATCGAGAACGCCGTTGCCCATTTGTTTGTATCGGAGATTTTTCATGGCTGTTAACGGAACAGTAACCAAGTTACTTGGCCATACCGACTCATATTACGCTGCCAGCGCCAACCCGACGCCCGCATATGGTGCGCTCGAGGGCGAGGTCGAGGCGGATGTGTGCGTTATTGGTGCAGGCTATACCGGTCTGTCCTCTGCATTGCACCTCGCTGAGCAGGGCTACAAAGTGGTGGTGCTCGAAGCAGAGCGGGTCGGATGGGGTGCATCCGGGCGCAATGGTGGCCATGTGGGCGTGGGGCAGCGCAAAGGCCAGGAAGACCTGGAAAAGATGCTCGGTCTGGAAACCGCCAAATCCCTGTGGGATATGGGGCTTGAAGCGGTGCAGCTGGTAGAGAGCTTGATCCACAAACACGATATTCAATGTGATCTGAAACGGGGGATCATGCATCTGGCGGCCAAGCCCAGTCACGATGCCGGCCTCAAAGAAGAGGTCGAACTGCTGAACGAGCGTTACGGCTACGAGCAGATCCGCTATGCGGAGAAAGAGGAAGTTCGATCCTTGGTGGGTTCTGAACGCTACTCCGGCGGACAGATTGATTCCGGTTCGCTGCACCTGCACCCGCTCAATTTTGCGCTGGGTCTTGCGGCGGCAGCCGCCAAGGCTGGCGTACAGTTTTATGAGCACAGCCGTGTCACCAGTTACACCGGCGGTAACCCCTGCGTGGTGAATACAGCCAAGGGCCGTGTACGCGCGCGCAATGTATTGCTGGCCTGCAACGGCTACCTGGGCAATCTGGAACCGCGAATGGCCGGTCGGATCATGCCGATCAACAATTTTGTGCTGGCAACGGAGCCGTTGCCCGAGGATTTGGCACGGGAATTGATAGCGAACGATTACGCGCTTCAAGACACGCTGTTTGTGATCAACTATTGGAAACTCTCCGGTGACAACCGGTTGGTTTTCGGCGGGGGAGAGAATTACACCTCCCGTTTCCCTCAAGATATTCGCGCTTTCGTGCGCAAATACATGCTGGAAGTCTACCCGCAGCTCGCCGATACCCGCATCGATTACGGATGGGGGGGGACGCTGGCGATCACCCTCAACCGGATGCCGAGTATCGGCCGTCTGGAACCCAATGTTTACTACAGCCAGGGCTACTCCGGGCACGGGGTTCCGACCGCCACTTTCGCGGGGAAAATCATCTCGGAAGTGATTGCCGGTACCGAGGAAAGGTTTGATATATTGTCGCGCATTCCGACGCGTAGCTTCCCCGGTGGGACACTGCTGCGTTGGCCGGGGCTGGTAGCGGGAATGCTCTATTACAGCTTGAAGGATAAGCTGGGCCGTTAAAATGAAAGTTGAATGATTGTTCGGTTTGTGGGATAACAGACCGGTCGCTTCAGTCGCTGGGTCCGTCCTGAGTGGTAATGAATGGGCAGGCTCCCGATAAAAATAACCCGTGGGGAGTAACGATGACGCTATCAAATGAGGCATTTGTGGCCAGAAAAAATCTACTGGCTTCGACTATTGGTGCGGCAGTATTGACCGTCAGTGGCGGTGCGATTGCTGCATCTGAAATTGAAGAGGTGACCGTCACCGCGCAGATGCGTGCTGAGTCGCTCAAAGACGTGCCGATGTCCGTCAGTGCATTCACTGGCGATACCATCAAGAATTCCAATCTGTCGGATTTCAAAGACCTGTTTGCCCTGACACCGGGTATTTCTGGTGAAACCACCGACTCATACTTCGACTCCGTGTCCGTGCGCGGTGTGAATAACAACAGCTTTGGTTCCGGCAGTGATCCGGCGCTGGGTATCTTCCTTGACGGGGTTTACCAGAGCCGGACCGGTGCAACACCGAGTATGTTTGACCTGGACCGCGTAGAAGTCGTGAAAGGCCCGCAGGGAACCCTGTTTGGTCGTAACACTGCTTCCGGTGCCATTTCCATGACCACCCGCAAGCCCGGTGAGGTGTTCGGCGGTGAAATGTCCGTGAATGCCGGTCAGTACGGTCGCCTGGATTTTGAAGGCGCTGTAGATATGCCGGTAAGCGAAGATTTCGCTGTGCGTATCTCCGGTATGCACCAGGAACAGGATGGTCACGTCAAGAATCTCGCCGGTGGCCGCGACCTGGGTGCCAGTGAAGCGGACGCGATGCGATTTACTGCTGTCTACGAAGGCTTTGAAGACACCACCGTTACCCTGATGGCGCAGTACGAAGACCGCTTCAGTGACGGCACTATCTATCGCGCGCTGGGCACCGACGGTGACTATGATGAGGTCTATAACGATCAGCAGGGCATCGACCAGTCTGAAATTGGTGACATGGTCCTGACTGTCGAGCGTCAGTTTGAGAGCGTTACCTTCAGCTCCATCACTGGTTACAAGACCCACAACTATACCTATGTGGAAGATTTTGACGGCACCGACAAGCCGATCGATACCTTCGTGCGCGACCAGTCCGGTGATTTCTTCAGTCAGGAATTCCGCCTGACTTCCGATAATGCCGGTCCATTCAACTGGGTGCTGGGTGCCAGCTACTATCAGGAAGACCTGGACGCTTACTTTGCCGGTGTTGATGCCGAGGACTACATCTGTGCCGGTGCCATGGAAGTGGACTACGAGCTGGATGTGGATTCCTCCATGACCTGTGCCGAACTGGCACTGGCCTATCCGGATGATATGGACGATGCGTTCTGGACCGGTGGTGATCCCTGGGAATATGCGCCCACTGCAGGCATGGATATTCCCGGTGGTGTGATGATCGGCGACGGGATGTCCGTGGAAGAGTCGTTCACTAGCGGTGAATATAGTGGCTGGGGTGTATTTGCAAACACCACCTTTGATCTGAGCGAAAAAACCAGCCTGGGCCTCGGTATTCGCTACACCGAAGACCACAAAAAATACACTGTGGACTCTCCGTGGCCAGATACCTGGACCGGTGGCTGGAATTACCAGCTGATGTTCACCGATGGCCCGATCACTGGCGATCAGACCTGGAGCAATGTATCCGGTCGCGCCACGCTGAACCACGACTTCTCTGAAGCGGTTACCGGTTACGCGAGCGTCGCCACCGGTTATAAATCCGGCGGCTTCGACTACCTGTCTTACCGTGTGACCGATCCAGCGTTCGCCGCGGACGAAGATGCCTGGCTCGAGGAGTACGAATGGACCGTAGACAGCAGCAACGGTGAGCCGAATCAGTTCGATGAAGAGCAGGTTCTGTCTTACGAACTGGGTGTCAAGGCACGCCTGCTGGACAACCGCCTGCACCTGAATGCGGCTGCGTTCCAGTACTCCTATGACGACCTGCAGCAGGCATTCTTTATCGGTGCCGCCGCGGTAACCCGCAACGTGGGTGAAAGTGAAGGTCAGGGCCTGGAGGTGGATGCGCGCTGGTTGATCACCGACAACCTCGACCTGTACATGGGTATGGCGTGGCTGAACACCGAGTTCTCCGGTGCACCGGAAGAGCTGTGTGAAGGCTGTGACGGTAACGAGATGGCGTTCTCTCCGGCGTTTTCCTCTGCCACTATCCTGACCTACACCACAGATGTTGGTTTCGGTTCTCTGGCATTGTCCGGCGAATACACCTACACCGGTGAGCAGTTCTCCGACCTGGATAACACGGAAGAGGTGAAGCTAGACAGCCGCGGTGTCGTTAATCTGCGTGCTTCCATCACCGCACCCAGCGACAGCTGGACTGCCGGTGTCTACGTGGAAAACCTGACTGGTGAGGAGTTCTATCACTGGGGCTACGCCGAAGCGGACTACAACCTGCCGGCCACCCAGACCGATCCGTCTCGCGGTCGTGTAGCGGGCGTCAGCCTGGACTACCGCTTCTGATTCACTCAGCGTGACTCAGCGATTTCTGTCTCGCATCGAGCAGAATCGGAAAAAGCCGGCTCCCGTAGCCGGCTTTTTTTGTTAATGAGTAGGCGGCCTATTTGTGATAAAAATGGCACTTCAGTGAAAAGGATTACGAAGTGTCGACTGCAGAACAGAATCGCCGCAAAAATCAGTTATCACCGCGTCGGGAACCGGTGCAGGCGCGTGCCCGGGAGAGGGCTCGCCAGATACTGGATACCACCGGACGCCTGCTGGAGCAGGTGGGCCTCAACGATCTCACTACCATTCTGATCGCCAAGGAGCTGGGTGTATCGGTAGGTTCTGTCTACCACTACTTCCCCAATAAGCACGCCATCCTGTACGCAATGGGTGAGCAGTGGCTGGCGAGTCTCACCGAGCGCCTCGACGAGCTCGCCGCAAGTGAGCTGGAGCAGCTGAGTCTGAAGGAATTCCTCGACGACCTGCTGGAAAGGTGGGTTTCGGTCTATCGCGAGCAGCGCGGTCTGTTGCCTCTGGTGCAGGCCATGTGGGGGATTCCCGAGCTGCACGAGCTGGACGAGCGCCACGATGAGCTGGTGATCAGCCATTTGATGGATATGTTCCGTCGCCTTGGCTTTACCTGTCCGGTCAATGAAACCAATCGCCTGGCCCGCGCCACCCTTGAAACCTGTCACGCCATGATGCTGGTAATTGTTAATCAGCAGGGCGTGCGTTCTGATCGGACCCGTGCGGACCTGTTGAATATGTTGATGGTGCTGCTCGAGCCGCACCGCAACGATGAAAAACCCTCCGGCCTCGACGATATCGAGGGCCCCTGATTTTTGATTATCCATGAGTAGCAATCCGCAAGTCACTGCTTCAGGCAGCAACAAGCTTATTATCGCGATTTCGTCGCGGGCGCTTTTCGACCTGCGCGAGAGCCACCAGATCTACGAAGAGCAGGGGGTGGAGGCGTTTTCCGCCTACCAGGTCGAACGTGAAAACGATGTGTTGCCCAAGGGCGAGGCTTTTTCACTGGTCGAGAAGTTTCTGCAGATCAATGAGCGGCTCCCCGGGGATCCGCGGGTGGAAGTGATCCTGCTGTCGCGCAACAGTGCCGATACCGGGTTGCGGGTGTTCAATTCCATCGAGCACTACGGGCTCAAAATCAGCCGCGCCGCTTTCTGCAATGGTGGTAGCCCGTATCGCTATATCGCCCCGTTTGGCTGTCATTTGTTCCTGTCCACTGATGGCAGTGATGTACGTCGTGCATTGGAGCAGGGTGTGGCTGCCGCGACCCTGATTCCCGGTGGCGCGCGTGAGCGGGGCGATGAGGTGCTGCGCTTTGCATTTGACGGGGATGCGGTACTTTTTTCGGATGAGGCAGAGCAGATCTTCAAGCGCGAAGGCCTGGCTGCGTTCACCACTGCCGAACGCGCTTCCGCCCGGCAGCCGTTACAGGGCGGACCGTTCAAGGGGTTTCTCGAGGCCCTGCAGCAGCTGCAGGCGGAATTCCGTGCGGAAAACTGTCCGATTCGCACCGCACTGGTTACCGCGCGTTCGGCGCCTGCCCACGAACGGGTAATTCGCACTCTGCGTGCGTGGAATATCCGTATCGATGAATCCATCTTTCTCGGTGGCCTTCCGAAAGGCGAATTTTTGCGCGCGTTCGGCGCCGATGTATTTTTCGACGACCAGCCAAATCACTGCGCTTCTGCTGCTGCCCATGTGGCCACCGGTCACGTCCCTCATGGCATTGCCAACGTCGAGGAGTATGACGCCCCCTGACTGTTGAAAAATTGTTCTCCAGAATCCGGTCTGCGGCGCTTTTCTCTCCTCGAAAGTCACTTTTAGTAACTTTTTATTTATTTTTTAAAGGTTGATATAGCGCGTTGTTGGCCCAGCGGGCTTTTGCCTGCTATTCTTTTCCAGCATAAAGTCACTAAGTTTTTATAACCGTTGGCTGGCGTGAAATTGAGCATTGCCGGAAAATGGCACTGGCGGCCGCGGTAGACAGGGAGAGGCTATGAAGCTGCAGCAGTTGCGTTATATCTGGGAAGTGGCGCATCACGACCTCAATGTTTCAGCCACGGCCCAGAGTCTGTTCACCTCACAGCCGGGGATCAGTAAGCAGATTCGCCTGCTCGAGGACGAGCTCGGTGTCGAAATTTTTGCCCGCAGCGGCAAGCACCTTACGCGGGTAACCCCGGCCGGGGAGGCCATCCTGAAGACCGCCGGCGAGATCATGCGCAAGGTGGAAAACATCAAGCAGGTGGCGCAGGAGTTTAGTAACGACAAGCGCGGCAGTCTTGCCATTGCTACCACCCACACCCAGGCACGTTACGCGCTGCCACCCGTGATCAAGGGATTTATCGCCCGCTATCCTGAAGTGTCCCTGCACATGCATCAGGGCACGCCGATGCAGATTTCCGAAATGGCCGCCGATGGCACCGCCGATTTTGCGATCGCTACCGAGGCGCTGGAGCTTTTCAGCGATCTGGTGATGATGCCGGTGTATCGTTGGAACCGCTGCATCCTGGTGCCCAAGGGGCACGAGCTTGCGCAACTACCCAAGCTCACCCTCGAAGATGTCGCCAAGTACCCGATTGTTACCTACGTTTTCGGCTTTACCGGGCGCTCCAAGCTGGATGAAGCATTTCTCGAGAAGGGGCTTTCGCCGAAAGTGGTATTTACGGCGGCGGACGCGGATGTCATCAAGACTTACGTGCGCCTTGGCCTCGGCATTGGAATCGTGGCGGATATGGCGGCGGTGGAAGACGAGGATAGTGACCTGGTCGCACTGGACGCCAGTGAATTATTTGAAAGCAGCGTGACGAAAATTGGTTTCCGCAAGGGTATTTTCCTGCGCGGATTCATGTACGAGTTTATTCAGCAGTTTGCGCCACATCTGACACGCGAACTGGTAGAGCAGGCTTCTCAGGCGTCATCCCGTGCAGAGGTCGACGAACTCTTTTCGCATATCGACTTGCCAGTTTATTGATTTCTGGCGCGATCGCCTGGCCTTGAAATATAGGCAATGAAAACGCAAAAGCCCGGCTGAATAGCCGGGCTTTTGCGTTTGGGGTAGTGCGCGCGGATGGGCGTTACCGGTTATTCAGCACTTCTTTCACGAACTTGAAGTATACGGTATACACCTCGGGTTCCTTGCCTTCCTCTTCGACGACAAAGAAGGGGGCGCGCTGCACGTTCAGGCGCTGTGCCAATTGCATGCCGGGACTCTCCAGGTCGCGCTCATCGGCGATCAGAATTTCATCGAGAAACTTTTCCTGGTCATTTTCCTTGAGCTTTTGCTCGACGTCGTTGCACTTGGCGCACAGGGAGCCATCGGCAAGCACTTTTTTCACCAGAGTAATTCGCATGGGACACTGCCTTATGATTCACAGCCCGGCAATCTTTCCCGGGCAATATCTGGAATGGAGATTGGCGCGGAATCTAGCAGAGTCCGGATGGCGGTGGAAATATCGAAGGGCGATAGCTTTATAACCCGATTCGGGGCCACCCCGGATGATCAGGAAAAGCGCGCTTCCAGGGTCTCCAGTAGCAGTCGCACCTTGTCCAGGCATTCCCTGTGTTCCGCCTCGGGGTTGGAATCCGCCACGATGCCGCCCCCGGCGGCGCAGCTGATACGGCCATCGCTAGCGGTCAGCGTGCGGATGGCAATATTCGAGTCGGCGCGCCCGCAACTGCTGATATAGCCGATGCTGCCGCAGTAGACGCCGCGCGGACTGCGTTCCAGTTCGCGGATGATTTGCATTGCCCGTCGTTTCGGTGCTCCGGTAATGGAGCCGCCGGGGAAGGTGGCCGCAAGTACGTCGGTGAACGCCATTTCTTCGGGCACCTGGCCAGTGATGGTGCTGACCAGGTGATGTACGTTGGTAAAGCTCTGGAGTTCAAAAAGCGAGGGTACCCGAACGCTGCCGCGCTGGCATACCTTGCCAAAATCATTGCGCAGCAGGTCCACGATCATCAGGTTTTCCGCACGGTCCTTACGGCTCGCGCAAAGGGTGCGGGCGAGTTCGGCGTCCTTAACTTCGTCCGCGCTGCGGGGCGCTGTGCCCTTGATGGGCTCGGTTTGCAGGAAGCTGCCGTCAGCGAGCACGAAGCGCTCGGGGGACAGGCTCAGAATTGAACCCTGTGGCATCGACAAATACGCGGAAAACGGGCCTGCGGCGACGTCCCGAAGCGCGAGATAAGCGGTGAGCGGGCAACCCTCGAAGTCGGCATCAAAGCGCTGTGTGAAGTTTGCCTGGTAGATGTCACCTGCGCGTATGTAGGCGAGGATTTTCTCGATATGCGCCTGGTATTCCGCCGCACTGAATTCGTGACGAAAGCTGGAGGTGAGTGAGAATGACTCGCCGCGCGGTGGGCGGGACCAGTCGAGACTGCTGAAACGCGCTTTCAGGTCGCGCACCTGTACGCTGGTGCATGCAGGATGGAATATCAGATGGGTTGCCTGCAGCTGGTGATCGACGATCAGTGCCCAGGTATAGAGGCCGAAGTGGCCCGCGGGCAGTGCAGTAGCGCGCGTATCGGCGGGCAAATAATTACCGCTGTTGCCCAGTTCATAACCCGCGTAGCCAATTGCGCCGCCACAGAATGGCAGTTGCTGATCCATGTCCTGAGGGGCCAGCTCACACAGCAGGTCATCCAGCGCTTCGAAGGGCGCCGGGTCAGACGGTGATAGTGTGAGATTGTTGACCGGGTCGGCGCTCAGGATGTCAAAGCGTCCACCGCGGGGTCCCGATACACCGGAGTCCAGCCACACCGGATAGGGCAGGTCTGCCAGGGCCGCGAAGGCGGCGCCGGTATTGGGAGAATAGGGCAGGGAGAGTATTTGCAAAACGTCAACCAAACTTCCGGGCGGGTTCACCGCACAGGTTCCATATCAGGCTGCCAGGCGCCGTCGCGCGGGCGGCAGGCAGTGCCGGCCTTGTGGGCGGCGCTACTTTACTCCAAAACGCGCTCCTAAAGAAAATCTAGTCGATTCTGCGCTCAATCCCGGCCTGGGACATCAGGCGGGTGGCGAGCTCCTCAACCGACAGCTCTGTAGCATCCAGATAGGGAATCTGAGCCCGGCGCAGAATCTGTTCAACCTGGCGGACCTCGAATTCACACTGCTCGGGCGAGGCGTAGCGGCTATTGGCGCGGCGCTCCTGGCGAATACTCATCAGTCGCCTCGGGTCGATGGTAAGGCCGAAGAGTTTGTGCCGGTACGGGCGCAGTATCTTGGGCAGTGCGGTGGAATCCATGTCTTCTTCGGTGATCGGGTAGTTGGCTGCGCGCAAGCCGAACTGTAGCGCCAGGTACAGGCAGGTCGGTGTTTTGCCGGAGCGGGATACGCCCACGAGAATGATGTCGGCGCTTTCAAATTCCCGTGTACGACGTCCATCATCGTTGTCCATGGCAAAATGTACCGCATCGATACGCGCCGAGTAGCGTCGATCATCTGCGATACCGTGGGATACGCCCACAGTGCGCACAGGGTCCGTGCCAAACAGGCTGGCCAGTGGTGCGAGATAGCTTTCGAACACGTCGAGCATCAGCGCCGAGCTCTGGTGTAGCTGCTTGCGAATCTTTTCGGACACGATACTGGTGATGATGATTGGCTGTAGGCCCGAATCCTCGGCCGCGCGCTCAATGCGCTGCAGTACCTGATTCACGCGCGCGTCGGAATCCACGTAAGGCACGGTGACCTGTTCTACCGGTTGATCGCGAAATTGCGCGAGCAAGCTGTGGCCAATGCCCTCTACCGTGAGGCCGGTACCATCTGAAATAAAAAACGCGGTGCGTTTTCGGGTTCCCGGGTTTGCTGACGGGGTGGTTTTTAGGGACTCGTTCATAGACTCGGTATCTGTATAAGCGGGCACATGGATTCCGCGAATGGTATCCCATTCGTCTGTAGATTTGGCAGTATGATTGACTCGCAGGCGGTTGGCGCGGCCACTTTTCGCGGTATTTTGACTCGCCGTTTCCCTGCGGACTGGATTGAGCGTAACCCAATACCGGTAAGTGCGTAATTCTGTAGAAAAATTACAACAGAAATAGGGGCTTTTTGTCGGTTTTTGCGGGGTATTATTTACAAAACCCTTCCTTATAATCTGGCGCCTCAACAGCAGTTGCAGAGGGCAGCCCATTGACCACTTACACTCTCGAATTCGCGAAGCTGGGTATGGCAGACGTCGACAAGGTCGGCGGTAAGAATGCATCGCTGGGAGAGATGATCTCCTCCCTCGCTGACGCGGGTGTCAGCGTGCCGGGTGGCTTTGCCACCACCGCGGATGCATTTCGTGAATTCCTGTCCGGTGCCCAGCTGGACACCCGTATCGCAGAGCGGCTGAAGAGTCTGGATGTCGACGACGTGACCGCTCTGGCCGCTGCCGGTGAGGAAATTCGCCAGTGGTTGCTCGATGCGCCTTTCCCCAGTCAGCTGGAGACTGAAATTCGCGCGGGTTACGAGGCCCTGGGCGGCGGTGAAACCGCTGTAGCAGTGCGTTCCTCGGCGACGGCAGAAGACCTCCCCGATGCCTCCTTCGCAGGCCAGCAGGAAACTTTCCTGAATATCCGCGGCATTGATGCGGTTCTGGAGGCGGTTAAGGAAGTGTTTGCATCCCTCTATAACGACCGCGCTATCGCTTACCGGGTGCATACCGGCTACGCGGATGTGGGTGTTGCCCTGTCTGCCGGTATCCAGCATATGGTGCGCAGCGAAACCGGTGCCTCCGGCGTTATGTTTACCCTCGACACCGAGAGCGGTTTTCGCGATGTTATTTTCGTAACGGCTGCCTACGGCCTCGGTGAAACCGTGGTGCAGGGTGCAGTAAACCCGGATGAGTTCTATCTGTACAAGCCGGCGCTAGAGGCAGGCCGACCGGCTATTTTGCGCCGCAACCGCGGTAGCAAGGCCATCAAGATGGTCTACGACGAAAGTGGCGAGTGCGGCCGCTCGGTGAAGACTGTGCAGGTGGCAGAAGAGGATCGCTTACGCTTTGCGCTGACCGATAAGGAGCTCACCGAGCTGGCCAATCAGGCGCGCAAAATCGAGGATCACTACCAGCGTCCGATGGATATCGAATGGGCCAAAGACGGTGATACCGGCAAGCTGTTTATCGTCCAGGCGCGGCCGGAAACCGTTCGCTCCCGGGACACCGGTACCAGCATCGAACGCTACAAACTGCACGAACGCAGCGACATCCTGTGTGAAGGCCGTGCGATCGGTCAGCGTATTGGCGCGGGCAAGGTACGTGTACTCGATTCCGTCGAGGACATGGCCAAGATGCAGGACGGCGAGGTGCTGGTCACCGATATGACCGACCCGGACTGGGAGCCGGTGCTGAAAAAGGCCAGTGCTATTGTTACCAATCGCGGCGGTCGCACCTGTCACGCAGCGATCATCGCCCGAGAGCTGGGAATCCCCGCGGTAGTTGGCTGCGGTGACGCCACCGAAAAGCTGTCTACCGGTACCCCGGTGACCGTGAGCTGTGCGGAAGGCGATACCGGGTTTGTGATGTCCGGTGAGCTGGATTTTGAACGCTCTCTGACTGAAGTTCAGGACATGCCGGAACTGCCGTTCAAGATCATGCTTAATGTGGGCAACCCGGATCGGGCATTTGCGTTCAGCAACCTCCCCAACCAGGGCGTTGGCCTGGCGCGTCTGGAGTTCATCCTGAATCGCATGATCGGTATTCACCCGAAGGCGCTGCTTGAGCTTGATCGCCTGCCGATCGATCTGCAGAAGAACATCCGCAACCGCATCGGCGGTTACGCATCGCCGGAAGATTTCATCGTGGAAAAGCTGGTGGAGGGGATTTCGACCCTTGCCGCAGCGTTTGCCCCGAACCGCGCCATCGTGCGTCTGTCGGACTTCAAGTCCAACGAATACGCGCACCTGGTCGGCGGCCAGATGTACGAGCCAAGTGAAGAAAACCCCATGCTCGGTTTCCGTGGTGCGGCCCGCTATCGCTCCAAGGACTTCCGCCAGTGCTTTGCCCTCGAGTGTAAGGCGCTGAAAAAAGTCCGCGACGAAATGGGGCTCACCAATGTAGAGATCATGGTGCCGTTCGTACGAACTCCGGACGAGGCTCGTCAGGTAGTGGAGTTGCTGGAGCAGAATGGCCTCAAGCGCGGTGAAAACGGGCTCAAGGTCATCATGATGTGTGAGCTTCCGTCCAACGCGTTGCTGGCCGATGAGTTCCTGCAGTACTTTGATGGATTCTCCATCGGTTCAAACGACCTGACCCAGCTGACACTGGGGCTGGACCGGGATTCTGGTTTGGTAGCGGATCTGTTTGATGAACGGGATCCCGCGGTAAAAATGCTCCTGTCCCGCGCCATTCAGGCGTGTAAAAAGGCAGGGAAATACGTCGGCATTTGTGGCCAGGGACCATCCGACCACAAAGATTTTGCCCAGTGGCTGATGGAAGAGGGGATCGACAGCGTTTCCCTGAACCCGGATACCGCCGTAGACACCTGGCTGTACCTCGCCAATCAGAAAGTGTGACACAAAGAGAAAATACAAAGCGCTATCCCAAGCGCAGGCCAGACCGAGACAAAACACACAGTTTTTTTGTCCCGACCCGCCTTGACTCCGAAAAAAGCGACCATTTTGGTCGCTTTTTTTGTGGATGTAGCAGAAATATTTTTCTATTCATCACGCTATATCGACGAACACATCATCGCCGGCCATTCAGCCACGATCTTGTGACCCCTGGCCCGGCACCTTATGACGATTGCCATTTTCCATAAAAGTGCTACCTCCCCATATAAATCAATCTAAGCGCCCATCCCCCGGTCAATAGAATCGAACATGCACCCCGGGTTCCGAATCGGTTTCAGGGTGCCGCTGGGCATGGATTCCAGATGAAGTCGGGTTCTCAAAAGCTTCCCTATGGGTTTCTGAAAATCCGGTTTGAAAAGGATCTGATTGATGTACTGATTGAGGTGTTGCTATGCAAACAAGTCTGTCATCCACGCGAACCAGAAGCCTGTCTGATCGGCCGGCGCAGCTGATACAGTGTGGCGAAACACCAAGCCAGGGGGAGAATGCAGGCGCAGTGGCAGCTGCATCACCGCCCCTCAGTCGAAATCTTATCGGCGTCATGATGCTCTTCACCGCGTTACTCTTTGGCGGGCTTTGGCCATCACTTGCCGACGCGCACACCGGTGCTAACTGGTTTGATGACCAGGCAGCGATGAATTCTTCCGGATCGCCCTCGATACGTATCAACCTCTCTGAGCAGAAAGCCTACTTTTACAAAGGCGGTCGCCTGGTAGGGGTGTCCCTGGTGTCCTCCGGTAAGCAGGGCTTTCGCACCAGCCCCGGGAAATTCCGCGTATTGGCCAAGCGGCCAAATCATCGCTCCAGTATCTACGGCAGTTTTGTAGACCGAAATACTGGTCGCGTAGTGAAGGCGGATGTTGATACCCGCAAGCATCGCCGTCCCCCGGGCACCTATTATCGCGGTGCAAAAATGAATCACTACATCCGGTTCAATGGTGGTATTGGACTGCATGCATCGGGTCATGTGCCCCGTTATCCTGCGTCCCACGGTTGCGTCAGAATGCCGCCGCATATGGCCCGTAAATTCTTCCAGTATTCACGTGTCGGCATGCCCGTTACCGTGACTTACTGAGGCCAGTTGGCAAGCCCGCTTGTCCGCAGTTTGCATAGGGGCAAGCCATTTACCGGGTACTATCCATTGGGATAATACCCGGTATTTTTGTGTTTGGGCTGTGACTGAGGTGGTAGGCGGCTATTATCGCGGGCGCTGCAGTGTTTTATTTTCCCTTAGCCTCAGGAGCCCGCAATGACTTCCAAAACCATTTCCACTCCGGATCTCTGTGATGAGTTTGAAGCCCTTGTACAGGTCGTTGAACCCATTTTCGTCAACTACGGTGGTCGCGAGCAATTTGGCGGGCAGATCGTCACCATAAAATGCTTCGAGGACAACTCTCTGGTGCGCGAGCTGGTAGCCGAACCGGGGGAGGGCAAGGTACTGGTAGTGGATGCAGGCGGGTCCATGCGGCGAGCTTGTCTGGGGGATATGTTGGCGGAAAAAGCCGTCGCCAACTGCTGGGCTGGCATCTTGATGTACGGGTGCATTCGCGATGTGGATGCGATTTCTGAGCTAGAGTTAGGAGTACAGGCGCTCGGAAGTCATCCCATGAAGACCGAAAAAAAAGGGATCGGGGAACGCGATATCGCAGTGACTTTCGGCGGCGTTACCTTTAATCCTGGAGAGTATTTGTACGCCGATAATAACGGTGTGATAGTTTCTCCCCAATCGCTTATGTAAATTGGTCATATCCGAAACGTTCCTTTTTGCGCTGGTCTTGCTGTCTGCGCTTGCGCACGCCGTATGGAATGCGGTGGTCAAACACAGTGAAGAAGGCTTCCTGCAGCTGGCAATGATACGTAGTGTCGGCCTGCTCGTAGGAGCCGCCCTTGCGACCCAGTTGCCGTTGCCCGGTAAGGCGGCGCTCGGGTTTTTACTCGGTGGCGCTTTTTTTCAGTATCTCTATTTCTTCCTGCTGTCCCGATCGTACAAGGCGCTGGATTACGGTACCGCTTACCCCATAGCCCGCGGGGTAACACCACTGATGGTCGCTACCGCCGCACTCCTATTCCTTGATGAATCCCTGCAGCCGTTACAGTTGACCGGCATTTTGCTGGTCACCTGCGGTATCTTCGCCCTGGTGATGAAAGAGTTGAAAGTGGGGCGGCGGGGTATTCTTTACTCGGTAGGCACCGGAATTGCGATTACGGGCTATACGACGATTGGCGCGGCCGGTGTGCGCAGCGTCGCCAACCCATTGAGCTATGTGGCATGGCTGGAGATTCTGTCTGGCGGTGGAATTATCCTTGCCGTGTTTGTGACGCGTCCGCTGAAGGGATTTGCCTTCGCGCGCGCCAATTTTCTGCGCAGTTCACTGTCGGGAATGCTGGCGACCGGCGGATTTGGCATCGCGCTCTGGGCCACGTCGATGATGCCCGTTGCCGCGGTGGCCGCCACCCGCGAAGTAAGTATTCTGTTTGCCTCAATCATCTCGGTGGTTTTGCTCAATGAGCGCTTTTCCCGGCAGCGGGTGGTGGCCGCATTGATAATTTTCTGCGGCATTGGCACTCTGGCATTCGCCTGAACACCAATATTTACTCCCTATTGCCTATAGTTTCAGGCAAACCTTTCTCATCAGCCCGCTTGTGTTGACCAGACGTCTGCCGCAACGCGGGAAGAGACATATTTTTAGCCAACAAGGATAAATAATGAGTAGCCTGCGCCAGAAATGGATTACCGCGCCGTTGTTGAACTGGATTAAAAAGGTTCTGCCCCCCATCTCCGATACCGAGCGCGAAGCAATGGAGGCCGGTGAGGTCTGGTGGGATGCCCAATTACTTTCTGGCAAGCCCGACTGGGATCAGCTACTGGATATGGGCCCCCCGGAGCTGACCGAGGCGGAGCAGGCATTTGTCGATGGCCCGGTCGAAGAGCTGTGCCAGATGGTAGACGACTGGAAAATATCCTACGAAGATCACGATATTTCCCCGGAGATCTGGGAATTTCTTAAGAAGAATCGCTTCTTTGGCATCATCATCCCCGAAGAATTCGGCGGGCTCGGATTCTCCCCAACGGCGCATGCGCAAATCGTCACCAAAATTTCCACCCGAAGCACCAGTGTCGGGGTTACCGTCATGGTGCCCAACTCGCTCGGCCCGGGTGAGTTGTTGATGGCCCACGGCACCGATGAACAGAAGAAACATTATCTGCCGCGGCTTGCGGATGGGCGCGATATTCCCTGTTTCGGATTGACAAGTCCCGAGGCGGGTTCCGACGCTGCCGCCATGGTAGACAGCGGGGTGGTCTGCTATCAGGAGTACAACGGCGAAAAGACCCTGGGGATGCGTGTCAACTGGCACAAGCGATACATCACCCTCGGGCCCGTGGCTACCGTGCTGGGGCTGGCATTCAAACTCTACGATCCCGACCATATTCTCGGCGATACCGAGGAGTTGGGAATTACGGTAGCCCTGGTACCTACGGATACGCCCGGAGTAACCATCGGCCAGCGGCACATACCTGCCATGCAGGCATTTATGAACGGGCCCAACTGGGGCAAAGATGTGTTCATCCCAATGGACTGGATCATCGGCGGACAGGAAAACATTGGCCGCGGCTGGCATATGTTGATGAGCGCGCTGGCCGCCGGCCGAGGTATTTCTCTACCGTCTCTGTCTACTGGCGGAGCCAAGCTCGCCGCGCGCACCACCGGTGCCTACTCGCATATCCGTGAACAGTTCGGGATTCCGATCGGGAAGTTCGAGGGCGTGCAGCGACGCCTCGCGGAAATTGCGGCCATTGCCTATGTACTCGATTCTGCCCACAAAACCACCACCCGTGCTCTGGACAAGGGGCTCAAGCCGGCGGTGGTGTCGGCGATCATGAAAGCACACGCTACCTTCGGCCTGCGCCAGGCGGTTAACGACGCCATGGATATCCACGCGGGTAAGGCGATCATCGATGGGCCGCTGAACTATCTGGGCAATGTGTATCGTGCGGTGCCGGTGGCGATTACGGTGGAGGGCGCCAATATTCTTACGCGCAGCCTGATGATCTTCGGTCAGGGGGCAATCCGTTGCCATCCCTACCTGCTACAGGAAATGGAGGCCGCCACCAACCCGGACAAGGATGAAGGTGTAAAAGAGCTGGACGCGCTGTTGCCCAAACACGCGCTTTTCCAGCTGAAAACCTTCTGCCGCGCGGTGTTCCACGGCTGGACCGGCGGGCTTTTCGCGAGCAGTCCCAGAGGAGTTGGGGAGGCAGCAAAATACTACCGTCAGATGAACCGTTATTCTGCGGTTTTGACCCTGGTAACGGAAATTTCCCTGTTGTCGCTGGGTGGCGAGCTCAAGCGAAAAGAAATGATCTCCGCACGTCTCGGTGATGTACTCAGTGAGCTTTACCTGATGAGTTCCACGCTCAAACGCTTCAAGGATGATGGCAGCCCCCAGCAGGATCGTCCGCTGCTCGAGTTTGCCATGCGCGCAGGCTTTCACAATATTGAGGTGAGCCTGATTGAGGTGTTCCACAACTTCCCGATCCGCTTTATCGGCGAGCTGATGCAATTCCTCACCATGCCCTGGGGGCACAGTATCCGCGCCGCCTCGGATCGTCAGGCGCGGGCCTGTGCCAACCTGATCATGGTGCCATCGGAAACGAGGGATCGCCTGACCAAAGGGGTATTCCCCGGCAATCCCGGTGATGGTGTCGATATCGTTGAGCAGGCATTTCTGAGCAGCCATGGAACTGAAGCAATTCGCGAAAAGATGAAGAAGGGCGGTTTGCGCGCACTGAATGACAACGCCATTGATCAGGCGCTCTCTGACAACCTCATCTCCGAGGAGGAAGCGGAGAAAATTCGCAAGACTTCTGAGTTGGTCAACAAGGCGATTCAGGTGGATCACTTCGAGTCTCTGCCCACCACGTCACCGGAGCGGGGATCAGAGGATACGCTGCAATAGGCAGGCGGCGATTGATTAGCGCCATGTAATCGCGACGACAGACTTCTGGAGCGAGAGGCAATGACAAAACCGGGTACATTCGATACCGCAGAAGCGTGCGTGGATGCCGTGCTGGAAAAGGTCGGCAAGCGGATTGTGCTCGGGTTGCCGTTGGGCATCGGTAAAGCGAACCAGTTCGCCAATGCCATGTATGCCCGTGCCGAACAGAACCCGGAAATTTCCCTCACCATTTTCACTGCGCTGACTCTGGAGCGTCCCTCCGGGGGTAGTGAGTTGCAGCGCCGGTTTGTTCAGCCCCTGCTGGATCGTCTCTACTCGGATTACCAGGATCTGGCGTACAACCAGGCACGGCGCAAGGGTTTGTTGCCGCCGAATGTGGAAGTGTGTGAGTTTTTTATGCAGCCGGGTAGTTTTCTCGGTGTGGCTTCCGCCCAGCAGAGCTATGTCAGTGCCAATTACACCCACGTGCCGCGGGACCTGCTGGATCGCGGGGTCAATGTGGTGGCACAGATGGTCGCGCCCACCACGGATGACAGCATGGATCTCAGCCTGAGCAGTAACCCGGACCTCACGCTGCCTTTGCTCGCCCTGGCCGAAGAGCGCAAATACCGGCACATCACGATGGTGGGTGAAGTGAACCCCAGACTGCCGTTTGTCGGTGGCGACGCTCGTGTGGATCGGGGAATGTTCGACTTCCTGCTCGAAGGTGAATCCTTCGAACACGAGATTTTTCCGGCCCCCAATCCTCCGGTAAGACTGACCGACTATGCGCTGGCATTTCATATTGCCGGCCTGATTGAGGACGGGGGCACGCTGCAGATTGGTATCGGTGCACTGGGTGACGCCATCTGCCACGTGCTGCGGCTGCGCCAGAGTGAAAATCCAGATTACCGGGATATCTTGCAGTCCCTGAATGAGGACAAGGCGCGTGAGCTGTACCGTGAACGGCTACAGCTCGGTGTATTCGACCGGGGGCTGTACGGGGCCAGCGAGATGGTTCCGGAGGGTTTTCTGCATCTGAGGCAGGCGGGTGTGCTAAAGCGGCAAGTCTATGCGGACACGACGATTCAGGAGCTGCTCAACGAAGGACGCATTGGCGATACCGTCGATGAGGATCTTTTGATCGCGCTGCACGACGCCGGCCGAATCCAGTGTCCGCTCACTGAGGCGGATACCGAGTTTCTGCAGAGTGCCGGTATCGTGGATCCCAGTTACAGCTGGCGTGGCCATCGCTTCCTGGACCAGCACGGCGAGTTGGAGGATTGCGACCTGCACAGCAGTACCGGCCGCAAGAAGCTGCTCGGTAGTTGCGCCGGGAAAAAGCTGGCGGGAGGTACCTGGCTGCACGGAGGGTTCTACCTGGGATCGAACGCCATGTACGCCGCTTTGCGTGAAATGCCCGAGTCCCAGATGGCCGGTATCAACATGACCGCCATCGATTACATCAACGAGCTGCAGAAGGGACGTGCGCTGAAAATCGCCCAGCGCCAGCACGCGCGGTTCGTCAATTCGGCAATGATGGTGACCCTAAACGGCGCCGTGATTTCCGATGGGCTGGATGACGCCCGGGTGATCAGTGGCGTGGGTGGCCAGTACAATTTTGTAGCGCAGGCCCACGAGTTACCCGGTGGCCGTTCGGTGATCGCCCTCGCCAGCACCCGCCACCAGGGAGGGCGCATTCGCAGCAATATTCTGTGGGAGTACCCCCATTGCACCATTCCCCGTCATCTGCGGGATATGGTGGTAACGGAGTACGGGGCGGCAGACTTGCGCGGAAAATCTGACCGCGACGTGATCACCGCAATGCTGTGTATCACCGACTCCCGTTTCCAGCAGGAATTACTGGGTAAAGCCAAGGACGCAGGCAAGGTTGAAGCGTCGTACGAAATTCCCGAGGTGTTTGCCAACAATACACCCGAGCGGATTCAGGCGGTATTTTCCCAGGGGCATCGCTTGAACCTGCTGCCTTACTATCCGCTGGGCACAGACCTGACCTATGAAGAGGCCCAGTTGGCAATTGCACTTAAAGCGGTGAAGGAGGAGGGGCGCAAGATCTGGGAGCTGTGGCCAATTCTGCGCAAGGGGTTAGTGGCCGTCAAAAGTGATGCGCCGGAGTATCGCGAAGTGCATGCCTGCCTGAAGCGTATGGCGTTCGGATATACCGATAGCTTCGAGCATCGGCTGGAGGCGTATGTGGTCGCTGGCTCTCTGGTCCGATTCCTGGACAAGACGCGGCCGCTCGGCAATGTGGCCGACGCTGATGGAAACCGCCCGGATATCCCCCTGTGAATGCATCGGTTTACTTCAACTGGCTCGCCTGAATAGCCGTCAAGGCAATGGTATAGATGATGTCATCTACCAGTGCGCCCCGGGAGAGGTCATTGACCGGTTTGCGCATCCCCTGCAGCATCGGCCCGATGCTGATTAAATCCGCACTGCGCTGTACCGCCTTGTAGGTGGTATTGCCGGTATTCAGGTCCGGAAAAATAAATACCGTCGCACGCCCCGCGACCGGGCTGTCCGGCGCTTTTTTCTTGGCCACATTTTCCATGATCGCCGCGTCGTATTGCAGGGGCCCATCAATCACCAGGTCCGGCCGCTTTTCCTGAGCAATCAGTGTGGCTTCGCGCACCTTGTCCACATCCAGGCCCGTGCCTGAGCTGCCTGTCGAGTAGCTGATCATGGCTACCCGGGGTTCTATGCCAAAGGCCGCAGCGGAGTCCGCGGACTGGATGGCGATATCTGCCAGTTCCGCTGCATTGGGGTCCGGGTTGATGGCGCAGTCGCCGTAGACCAGAACCTGGTCTGGCAGCAACATGAAAAACACGGACGATACCAGGCTCGCGCTGGGTGCCGTCTTGATGAGCTGGAGTGCGGGGCGGATGGTGTTGGCGGTGGTGTGGACGGCACCGGATACCAGTCCGTCCACTTCGTCTTCCGCCAGCATCATCGTGCCGAGCACCACATTATCCTGCAGTTGCTCTTTGGCGACGATTTCTGTGAGCCCCTTGTTTTTACGCAGTTGCACCATGGGCTCGACGTACTTCTTGCGCGCACTTTTGGGATCGACAATCTCCACCTTGTCGCTCAACGCGAGGCCTTGTTGTTCGGCCACACGGTGAATTTCCTTGGGATCTCCCAGTAGTACCGGCCGCGCAATACCGCGCTCTGCGCACGCCAGTGCCGCTTTGACCGTGCGTGGTTCATCCCCCTCAGGCAATACGATTCGCTTGTTGGCACGGCGGGCGAGTTCGGTGAGATGGAAGCGGAATGCCGGCGGCGATAGGCGTTTAGGCCGATCGGATTCGCTGCTGAGGGATTCCACCCAGTGGTTGTCCAGGTGGCCGGCGATAAAATCCTGCACCTTCTCAATCCGGTCCACATCGTCGGTGGGGGTTTCCATATTGAACGTCTGCAGTTGCAACGCGGTCTGCCAGGTATTGGTGTTTACCAGGATGACGGGCAACCCGGTTTCCATTGCCGGTGCGCATAACTTCCGCACCATGGGTTCGATGTAGAAACCGCCGGTAAGTAGCAGGCAGCCGATTTTTACGCCATTCATTGCTGCCAGGCACGCAGCGACGATCACATCCGGGCGGTCACCCGAGGTCACCAGCATGGATCCGGGTTCAAACCGGTAAATCATATTGCCCAGGGAGCGTGAGCAAAACGTCACGCTGTGCAGACGCCGGGTATCGAGTTCGCCGTAGTTGATCACTTCCGCCTGAAAATGATCGGCCAGGTCTTTCGCTCGCGGTGCAACCAGGTTCGGGTTCCAGGGAATACAGCCGATGATCGGCAGCGGACTCTTGCCGAATAGAGAGAGGATTTCCAGGTTACCGCGACGCATGCCGGACCCTTCGAATACCCCGGTGATATCCGCCCCGGGGGCCTCCGGCACATAGGATGGCGCCCCCACCTTGTTGACGATGCAACCCACCACACGGCCAGATTGGGCGCCGCCGAAGGTCGCCATGGCGACTTCCAGGCGGTCTTTTAACTGCTGGGTTGAGTCCAGGTTCGGGCACACCACCAGTACAATTTCCGCATCCAGGGTTTTGGCGATCTGCAGGTTGAGCTGGCTCGCAAACTGGTTTTCCGTATTGGGTACCAGGCCCTCGACGATGGCGACGTCCGCCTTGTTCGCGCCCTCACGGAAGCGGGCCAAAATATCTTCCAGCAGCCCGGACAGATCGTCCCGCCCGATCATCAGCTCCGCATGGTGCATGGTGAAGGATTCTGGCACCTTGAGATTGGAGGCGCGCCGCAGTATCTCGTTGCTACGATCGCGATTTTTTTCGTGATGCACGGTTTCTGCAATGGGTTTGTAAAAGCTGACGCTCACACCATTGCGTTCCAGCGCGCGCAGGGTGCCCAGGCTAACCGATGTAATGCCGACTCCATCACTGATGGGTACCAGCATGATTGTGCGAGACATGGGTCATTCCCTCGAGCTGGGGTCGTGATTCGGGGTGTCCGGCGGTACCAGTTCCGCCGCGTCGCGGGCAATGACCCACTCTTCGTTGGTGGGGATTACCAGGGTTACCGCGGATTGCTCGGTATTGATTGGGCCTTCTTCGCCGAATCGTGCACGGGTATTTTTCTCGTCGTCCGCAGCGTAGCCGAGACCGCGGAGTTGCTTCATCACTCTCTCGCGTATCAGGCTGGAGTTTTCGCCGATACCGCCAGTAAACACCAGCGCATCCACTTGCGGTAAAACCGCGTGATAGGCACCGATATATTTGGCCAGGCGGTAGCAGAAAATATCCAGCGCCAGCTGTGCGCCGTCGTGGCCATCGGTTGCTGCCTGTTCCAGCGTACGGCAGTCGTTGCTGAGCTCGGAGACGCCGAGCAGGCCGCTCTTCTTGTTGAGCAGGTCATTGATTTCTTTCAGGCAGTAATCCATACGACTGCCCAGGTGCATCAACAGGCCTGGGTCCACATCGCCACTGCGCGTGCCCATAACGAGGCCTTCCAGTGGTGTCAGGCCCATACTGGTGTCGACGCTGCGACCGTTTCGGATTGCAGTAATGGACGCGCCGTTGCCCAGGTGCGCGGAGATGATGTTCACCTCGTTGACCGGCAGGTTGAGTAACTCCGCCGCACGCTCGGTGACAAATCGGTGGCTGGTGCCGTGCATGCCGTAGCGGCGGATACCGTGATCGCGGTACAGCTCGTAGGGCAGGGCGTAAATGTACGCGTGTCGTGGCATCGACTGGTGAAATGCCGTGTCGAAAACCGCTACCTGCGGCAAATCCGGGAAGGCGGCAGAGGCCGCTTCGATCCCCTGCAGATGGGCGGGGTTATGCAGTGGCGCCAGCGCCACGCATTCCTGAATGGCCTTCAGCACCGCTTCATCCACCAGAACCGAGTGGGAAAATTTCTCGCCGCCATGTACTACCCGATGTCCGATGGCCACCAGCTGTTCGCGCAAACTATCGTGCCGGCTGAGTACTTCATCCACCAGAAACCGGATCACCTCGGTGTGACGGGCGTTGGCAGGCAGGGTGGCAGATTGACGCTCACCACCGCATTTCCAGCTGACCGAGGCTTCATCCTGGCCTAGGGACTCGCCGATGCCACTGAGGGAGAGACAACCACTGTGCGGGTCGATGACGGCAAATTTCAGCGAGGAGCTTCCGCAGTTCAGGACGAGTACTTGGCTGGAGGACGACATAGAGACGACAGCTTCATTGCAGGCTTGCCATAAGCCTAGTCCAAAATGGCGCCATTTCTCGTTGTTGTGGTGCTTGTATGACGGGAGGGTGAAGGGGCCAGATCCGGCCCCTCACGAAGATCGCTGTGATGGATGATCAGTTGCCGTTCGGTACAAACTTGGACAGCAGGCGGATATACGCCACCTGATACATGTTGTGGTTCTCGGTGACCGCCCAGGAGTTCAGTGGCCAGCTGGTATTGAAGTCCAGGAAGGCCTTCTGTGCGGGCTGACCGTAAGGCGGGGCGGGTGGTGCCAGTCCACAGCGGGCATTGTTTTCCGGGCTGCCACAGCTACTGGGACAGCAGGCGTCCCAGTCGTAACTGGGATTTGGGCCGCCCACCAGGAATCCGGGCGCCGGGCCGTAGGACGACTCGGTCACCGAATCCCACTGCGCGCTGCCGTCCGCAAACCAGGTGTGGTAGAAACTGTCCACTGAGTTTTCCGCACCGTATTCCCCCATATTGGACAGGTACACCTTGCCCTGGGGGTTTACGCCGTGCAGGTAATTGACGTGGCGCAGCGCGGCATTGCGAACGACGTCCGCGGCCGGGGCGCCCGCGTCGTACTGCAATTGATCCAGGAACAGGTTGCCCTGGTGCGCCTGGCTGCGGTTACTGCCCCAGGTGTATTGCGGAATCGATGCGCGGTAGGCATCCGCATTGCCGTCCACTGCGGGCCAATTGTCGGCGCCGCTCATACCCGTAGCGTAGGTATTGCGGATATTGCTCGCCACCTGCGCGGAGACACCGTTCAGGGATGCGAAATACAGCAGGGCGTGCTGGACCTCCACTTCCCAGATCGATACCCAGCTCCATTCCATGAGGTGCGCGGCCTGGTAATTGCTTTCGACAAAGCTGCGGTATTCCGCCTTGCCGGTGGCGCGATACAGGTGGATTGCGGCAATCAGACTTTTGGCAAAACGTCCGTAGTCGTCCACTTCCTGCTCACCAGCGGCTACGCCGTTATCGGAGTTGTGGAAAGTCACCGACGGGTTCGCCTGCGCCCACTGCCATGCCGCCTCTGCGCGATCGCCGAGATCGGCAGCGTAGGATTCCAGGCCGGCAATCTGGCCGAGGACCTGGCTACCCAGCGCGAACGCTGCGGCACTGCTGTAGCTGGCGGCGGTGGTTGCCGGACCATAGGTGCTGGCACCGGTAGCCGAAGAGGGCGGGCTCCCGTGGGCAAGGCCCATCACAGACAGTACCGAGCCATTGTCTTCCTGCATTCTCACCAGCCAGTCCATACCCCAGTTCACCTCGTCCAGCAGGTCCGGAACACCGTTACCGGATTCGGGGATATTGAAATCGTCCGTCCACACCGCGGGATTTTCTCGGTAGCTGTTCAGGAGCGCTATCAGGTAATCCGCGTGCCAGTTGGTGTACTTGTTGTAGTCGCCGGCGTCGTACCAGCCACCGCGCAGGTCGCGTTCGGTAGAGGCGTCACCAGTGGCGTTGTAGCGGCGTGCCTGGGGATCCTGGCCGGCACCGAGGTGGCTGGCGCCATCCGTCCAGCGCGCATCTGCATAAGGCGCCTGTTTGGCAAAGCCTGCGCGCTGATAATAGAAACTGCGCACGGCGTGCACCAGCACCGGGCGGTACACATCTGCGGCGATACGGAACACCGGTGAACGCAACTGGTTGCTTTCATCGGCGAGAATGTAGTCGCCTTCGTTGCGCACTGCAGAGAAGTCGATATGCCATACCCGATCACCGGAATTTTCCGCGGTGGCGCCACCGTTCCAGGTTTGCGGCTGTACGGAATGGACCACTTCACCGGTGTCATTGTTGACCACGCGTATTTCCGGTGCCGGCGTGTAGCTATCAGCACTGTCATATCCCTGTTGCGGATCGCGCAACACGGCGACCTTTTCGCTGTCAGGCAGGTAGCCGAACTGGTCCACGGTGATAAAGCCACTCATCGGGTAACTCAGGTAGCCACTGCCGGACCCACCGGAGGAAGAAGAGGTGGAGGAGCCCGATGATGAAGAGGAAGATGAGCTGCCCCCTGACGAGCTGGATGAACTGGACGAAGAACTGGATGAGGAGCTTGAAGAAGAACTCGAAGATGAAGAGGACGAGGATGACGAGCCACCGGAAGAATTGCCACCACCGTCTCCATTGACACTCACAGGCACCGGGGAAATGCCCCCGGGGCTTACCAGGAACCCTACGCTGGCCTGGCCATCGACACCGATGGTGCTGTTATAGGATACCGGCCCCACCACATAGTGATTGCCGCTCTGGGAGACCACCACCCCGTTCCAGATCTGGGTAATCTCGCCATCCAGGTCAAATTCCACGGTCCAGTCAGAAAGTGGGGCGGACTCGTCATTGAGCACTATGATTTCTGCCTGTGCCCCCTGGCCCCAGTCGTTGGGTATATTCATGCTCGCCTGTGCGGCGAATACCGCTGGTGCCGCAAAGCACACGGTAGCGGATATCAGTAAATGCGAAAGGCGCATTGCCGGAGCCTCCGTTTTCTCTCTGTTTTTCTAAAAAATCCCAATCAGGCTGTGCTGCCAAAAATGGGATTCATGTGAAATGCATGATTTATTGACGTGCGAGTGCCGGGGCTGGCTGCACAGATCGTCAATAACCGCCGAGAAGTGGTACGGGGATCACGAGAGCTGGATTAAACACGCGCAAGAAGGGCAAAAAAATGGGCCGCATGATGCGGCCCGAAGTGAGTGAAGCGATTTCTCAGGGACACTCGTTGAAAGTGATCAACCGAACTGGTTCATGGTATTGTCTTTACCAGCAGCTTTCAGCGCGGCTTCACCGGCGAAGTACTCTTTGTGGTCGTCGCCCATGTCGGAGCCGGCCATGTTCTGGTGCTTCACGCAGGCGATGCCCTGACGGATTTCCTTGCGCTGTACGCCTTCGACGTAACCCAGCATGCCTTTCTCGCCGAAGTACTCCTTGGCCAGGTTGTCCGTAGACAGCGCCGCGGTGTGGTAGGTCGGCAGAGTGATGAGGTGGTGGAAGATACCGGCCTCGCGAGCAGCGTCTGCCTGGAAGGTACGGATTTTGTTATCCGCCTCTTTGGACAGTTCGGTCTCGTCGTATTCTGCGCTCATCAGGTTGTCGCGATCGTAAGCGGAAACGTCCTTGCCTTCTTCCTTCCAGGCATCGAATACCTGCTGGCGGAAGTTCAGGGTCCAGTTGAAGGACGGGCTGTTGTTGTACACCAGTTTCGCGTCCGGAACCTGCTTGCGAATCTCGTCCATCATGCCGCCAATCTGGCGCACGTGGGGCTTCTCGGTCTCGATCCAGATCAGGTCCGCGCCGTTTTGCAGGGAGGTCACGCTGTCCAGTATGCAGCGGGCTTCACCGGTGCCTTTCTTGAACTGGAACAGGTTGGATGCCAGGCGTTTCGGGCGCAGCAGCTTGCCGTTGCGGTTGATGATCACATCGCCATTTTTCAGATCTGCTTCGGAAACTTCTTCGCAATCCAGGAAGCTGTTGTACTGGTCACCCAGATCGCCCGGCTCTTTGGTTACCGCGATCTGTTTAGTCAGGCCAGCGCCCAGGGAGTCGGTACGCGCAACGATCACGCCGTTATCGACACCCAGCTCCAGGAAGGCGTAACGTACGGCGCGGATCTTGGCCAGGAAGTCCTCGTGGGGAACGGTCACTTTGCCGTCCTGGTGGCCGCACTGTTTCTCGTCGGAAACCTGGTTTTCGATCTGGATACAGCAGGCACCGGCTTCGATCATTTTCTTGGCCAGCAGGTAAGTGGCTTCCGCGTTACCGAAGCCCGCATCGATATCGGCGATGATCGGCACCACGTGGGTGACATGATTGTCGATTTTGTTCTGTACCGCTTTAGCGGCAACTTCGTCGCCAGCTTCGCGGGCTGCATCCAGCTCGCGGAACAGGCCGCCCAGTTCGCGGGCATCTGCCTGGCGCAGGAAGGTGTACAGCTCTTCGATCAGTGCAGCAACGGAAGTTTTTTCGTGCATGGACTGGTCGGGCAGGGGGCCAAACTCACTGCGCAGGGCGGCTACCATCCAGCCGGACAGGTACAGGTAGCGGCGGTCGGTCTTGCCTTCGAAGTGTTTCTTGATGGAAATCATTTTCTGCTGGCCGATAAATCCGTGCCAGCAGCCCAGGGACTGGGTGTACTTGGAGGAGTCCTTGTCGTAGGCCGCCATGTCCTTGCGCATGATATCGGCAGTGTACTTGGCGATGTCCAGGCCGTTTTTGAACTTGTTCTGCAGGCGCATACGCGCAACAGATTCCGGACTGATGGCATCCCAGCTGCTGCCGTTCTTGTCACAGAGCTTTGCTGCCGCTTCGATTTCTTGAGAGTAAGTGGACATGCTGTGTTTCCTCAAATTTCCTCGAATTTCTTCGAAAAGGTGACTGCGGTTAGGTTGTGTGTATCGTAGGAGTGCTGGCATAATTTGGCTAATTTATTGTTCTGATTCTCGCTATCCAAATAGTGAATATTGCCTGAACCCCTTGGTAACGCTGAACTGACAACAACCTGACCCCGGCCCGTAGTGCCGGCGGAGAGCCCCCGCCCATGAATCTGGAAAGAGCTGATCTGAATCTGTTGGTCTACCTCGATGTCCTGCTGCGCGAGCGCAATGTCACCCGCGCCGCCAACCAGCTGGGACTGTCCCAACCCGCCATGAGTAACGGCCTGAAGCGCCTGCGCGAACTGTTCGGGGACCCGCTCCTGGTGCGCACCCGGGAGGGCATGATGCCCACCGAGCGCGCTATGGAGCTGCAGCCCATGGTGCGCGAGGCGCTTGCCGCGATTGACCAGGTGATCCAGCCCAATCGGGATTTTGCGCCGGCAGATGCCCGTCGCACCTTCCGAATCATGGCGAGTGACTATGCGGAATCCACACTGATTCCGCCGCTACTGAAACAATTACGCGTCAGCGCTCCTGGTATCAGTCTAGACATCATGACGCCGAGTGACGTGAGTTTTGTGGATGTGGAGCAGGGCAAGGTAGACATGGTCATCAACCGCTTTGACTCCATGCCGCAGAGCTTCCACCAGGCGACGATATGGAGTGACACCTTCTCCTGCGTGATGCGTACGGATAACCCGATCCTGCAGGACTACAATCTGGAGAGTTACCTGAACGCACAGCACATCTGGGTCAGCAAAACTGGTATGGGTGTGGGGGTTGGCGTGAACCCGGAAGATGTACAGCGCCTGGGGTGGGTGGACGAAGCCATCGGCCGCCTTGGGAAAAAACGGGATATTTCGGTATTTACCCGTCACTATCAGGTGGCCATGCTGCTGGCAGAGCAGAGCGACCTGATCGTCACTGTGCCGACCCGTCTGGCCCAGCTTGCCACCAGCAACCCCCGGGTGGCACTCAGGGAGCCGCCGCTAAAGATACCGCCTCTGGAGCTGAAAATGGCCTGGAGCCCGCTGTTGCAGCAGAGCGCACCACACCGCTGGATGCGCCGCCTTATTCTCGATGTGGGACGCCAGTTATAAAGGGAATTGGCGGCTAAAATTCATTTGGAGAATATCGAAGATAGTGCCTATAAATTAGCGATATGTAACTTTCCCTGTTTAGAATGCCGCAACTCACCAGTCCCTAGCACCAGTACCAAGAGGTCAGACATGACGGAAAGAATCCGTATTGGCGGTCTGCAGATCGCCTCAGAGCTTCACGCATTGATTGCACAGGAAGTGATCCCCGGGACCGGGGTAGATGCCGATGTGTTCTGGGCAGAATTCGAAAAAATCGTCAATGACCTTGCACCGGTAAACCGTGCATTGCTGGCCAAGCGCGACGATATCCAGGCCCGTATGGACCAGTGGTACAGCGAGAACCCCGAAGGTTACAAGGACCTTGAGGCGTACAAGGCGTTCCTGCAAGAGATCGGATATCTGGTCGAAGAGCCGGCGGACTTCGCCGCCACCACCGAGAATGTGGATGCCGAAATCGCCACCATGGCCGGTCCTCAGCTGGTGGTACCGGTGATGAATGCCCGCTACGCGCTGAATGCCGCCAACGCGCGCTGGGGCAGCCTGTACGACGCGCTGTATGGCACCGATGTGATCAGCGAAGACGGCGGCGCAGAAAAAACCGGCGAGTACAATCCGGTGCGCGGCGACAAGGTTATTGCCTATGGTCGCGAATTTCTCGACCAGGCAGCGCCGCTGAATGGCGCGAGCCACACGGATGTGCGCGAGTACCGTATCAACGGCTCCCTGTTTGAAGTATCCCTCCGCAATGGCAAGGTTGCCGTGCTGCAGAACAGTCGCCAGTTTATCGGCTACCGCGGCCCTCAGGAGTCGCCGGAGGCGCTGTTGCTGACCCACAACGGTCTGCATTTTGAAATCCAGATTGACCGTGAGAGCCCCATCGGTAAAACCGACAAGGCCGGTGTAAAAGACATTCTTGTGGAATCCGCGCTCACCACCATCATGGATTGCGAGGACTCCGTAGCCGCGGTCGACGCCGAGGACAAGGTTGTGGTTTACCGCAACTGGCTTGGTTTGATGAAGGGCGATCTTCAGGAAAAAGTCAGCAAGGGCGGCAAGGAAATCCTGCGTACGCTAAATCCGGACCGTGAATACGCCGGTGTGGAAGGCGGCACGGTGACACTGCCGGGGCGCAGCCTGATGTTCGTGCGCAATGTCGGTCATCTGATGACCAACGACGCAGTGCTCGACAAAGACGGCAACGAAGTGCCGGAGGGTATCCTGGACGGCATGATCACCAGCTTGATTGCCATCCACGACCTGCGCGGCAACGGGTCGCTGAAAAACTCCCGCAGTGGCAGCGTGTATATCGTAAAACCAAAGATGCACGGACCTGAGGAGGTCGCCTTTGCCAACACCCTGTTCGACCGCATCGAAGACGCGCTGGGACTTGCCCGCAATACGCTGAAAATGGGCATCATGGACGAGGAACGCCGCACGACGGTAAACCTCAAAGCCTGTATCGCAGCGGCCAAGTCGCGCGTTGTGTTCATCAATACCGGCTTCCTGGATCGCACCGGTGATGAGATCCACACTTCCATGCTGGCCGGCCCGATGATTCGCAAGGGCGACATGAAGCAATCCAAGTGGATTTCTGCCTACGAGGATTGGAACGTAGATACGGGGCTGGCAACGGGTCTGAAAGGACGCGCCCAGATTGGTAAAGGTATGTGGCCGATTCCTGACCAGATGGCGGCCATGATGCAGGCGAAAATTGCCCATCCCCTCGCCGGTGCCAATACCGCGTGGGTACCGTCGCCGACAGCGGCGACCCTGCACGCCCTGCATTACCACAAGGTGGACGTGGCTGAGGTCCAGCAAGAGCTGGCGACGCGCAAACCGGCCAGCCTGGATGACATCCTTACCGTGCCGGTCGAATCAAATCCTCAATGGAGCGGGGATGAAATCCAGCGTGAGCTGGATAACAACGCACAGGGGATTCTCGGCTACGTGGTACGCTGGATCGATCAGGGGGTTGGCTGCTCCAAGGTTCCGGACATCAACGATGTGGGGCTGATGGAAGACCGCGCCACACTGCGTATTTCGTCCCAGCATATCGCCAACTGGTTGAAGCAGGGCATCTGTACCCGGGCACAAGTTGAGGAAACCATGCAACGTATGGCAGCCGTGGTGGATCGACAGAATGCCGGTGATGCCGCCTATCGCGATATGGCGCCAAACTTTGACCAAAGTATCGCTTTCAAGGCCGCGTGCGAGCTGGTGTTTGAGGGCTGCGTACAGCCTAACGGATATACTGAGCCCGTCCTGCATCGCCGTCGCCGCGAGTTCAAGGCCAGTCAGCGTTGATCTGGTAGCGGATTTTCTGTGAAAAGCAGAATGACATGAAATAAAATGCCCCGCCGCGCGCGGGGCTTTTTATTTGTGTAAGCTCGCTGTAGTCGGCAATACGATCCAGCAACTACGGAAGGAACCAGCATGCTCAAAACCACCACTCCTACTGTTGAAGGTCGCCAGATTGAGGACTATCTCGGCGTGGTCGTTGGTGAGGCCATACTCGGCGCCAATATTTTCAAGGATATCTTCGGCTCCATTACCGACATCATCGGCGGACGCTCCGGCTCCTACGAACGGGAGATGGCCAAGGCGCGCAAAATCGCCTTCGCGGAAATCGAGGCCCAGACCCGTTCCCTGGGCGGCAATGCCATTGTCGGTATCGATCTGGATTACGAGGTGGTAGGGGAGAAGGGCGGTATGATGATGGTCAGCGTCAGTGGCACAGCGGTAAGAATTCGCTAAAAGATTCGCCAGAGGGTATTGCTGATCAAGCGAGCTGACCGGTGGTATTGATAGATGGTTATGATTGATAGCAGCGAGCAGAACGACGAGCAGTACCTGCTGCTCGAAGAAGCCGGGGCACCGGTCGCGGCCCGGCAACCGCTGGCCGAGGAAGTGGCGGTTGCTTTTTGCTACAACGGCATCAGCCATGCAGTAATGATGGCGTCCCCCGGTGCACTGGAAGATTTCGCAGTGGGGTTTAGCCTCACCAGTGGTGTTATCTCGCACCGCGACCAGCTTCTGGATCTCGATATCAGCCTGCAGGAAGACAGCGTCGTCCTGGATATGACACTCAATCAGCGCACCCTGAATCAGCTCAAAATTTCGCGCAGGACCATGGCTGGCACCAGCAGTTGCGGCCTGTGTGGTGTCGACGCGCTTGCCCAGGCACTGAAGCCCGTTCCCCATTCGGCTCGTATAAACTTCAATCAGTTGCCGCCCGCAGCGCACTTTTCCGATTTGCGTGCGCGTTTTCAAAATGCCCAGCAACACCTGCAATCCAGTGGCGCTATGCACGCAGCGATTTACGTGGACGAGCATGGCGAGACGCGATTCTGCCGCGAGGATATCGGCCGACACAATGCGCTGGACAAATTGATCGGCGCCTGTGTGCGTGAGGGCTTCGGCCTGCAAAACGGCTTCGTTGCCATCACCAGTCGCTGCAGCCTAGAGCTCATACAGAAATCCATGTGCAGCGGGGTGGGCACCCTGGTCAGCCTCGCGTCTCCATCAGATATGGCAGTACGCTGGGCGCGAAAATACTATCTCAATTTGCTGCACCAACCTGTCCAGGGGCCCGCGCGACTTTATAGTGGCCGCGGATTAGGCCGCGGGCCAGAAGCCTATTCACCCGCCGGGGTATCTCAATGAAAACACCTGTTGACCGATTCCGCTTTCGTCCTTACAAGAAGCCCGCGGCGGGTTGGGGCGCATTGCGCAGCGTCGCCCATGCCTGGCTCGACAGCCGCCAACCGTTCAAAAACCTGCGGGCCATGCTGCAGACCAACCAAAACGGCGGCTTTGACTGTCCCGGATGCGCCTGGGGGGAGGCGCCAAAGGAAGGGCATATCCGCTTCTGCGAAAACGGCGCCAAAGCGGTGAACTGGGAGGCATCCGGGCGCGGAGTCGACCGTGAATTTTTCGCCCGCCACAGCCTGAAAGACCTGCTCGCCGAAGATGATTACTGGCTGGAGTACCAGGGGCGTCTGACCGAGCCCATGTTTTACGATGGCGAGGGCGCGCATTACCAACCCATATCGTGGGATGAAGCGTTTGCCCTGATCGCCAGCCACCTGAAATCGCTGGAGACTCCGGACCAGGCTGCCTTCTATACCTCCGGTCGCGCCAGTAACGAAGCGGCATTCCTGTACCAGCTGTTTGCCCGCGCATTTGGCACCAACAACCTGCCTGACTGCTCGAACATGTGTCACGAGGCCAGTGGTGTCGCGCTCAAGCAGAGTATCGGCACCGGCAAGGGCACGGTGACCTATGAAGATTTTGAAAAGGCGGAGGCGATATTCGTTATCGGCCAGAATCCGGGCACCAATCACCCGCGTATGCTTGAGCCTTTGAGTGAGGCGGTAGAGCGCGGGGCCCAGGTGGTGGTATTGAATCCCCTGCGCGAACGGGGCCTGGAGCGGTTTCAGGCGCCCCAGGATCCGGTACAGATGTTGACCGGTGGCGAAATGGCCCTCAACACCGCGTATTTGCGCCCGTCGCTGGGTGGAGATATGGCGGCGATCCGCGGTATCGCCAAGTTTCTATTCCAGTGGCAGGACCAGGCAGACCAGGGCGAATCCACGGGCCCGCTAGACTTGGAGTTTATTCACGAACACTGTGCTGGCTTCGAGGACTACCGCGCCCAGGTCGAGGCGACGTCGTGGGACGAAATTCAGTCGTTTAGTGGACTTGAGAAAGACGAGATCGAGCGCGCAGCGCATATTTACTGCCGCAGCAACGCCACCATCATCTGCTGGGCCATGGGTGTTACCCAGCACCGTCACTCGGTAGCCACGATTCAGGAAATCACCAACCTGCAGTTGCTGCGCGGGCAGGTCGGTCGCCCGGGTGCCGGGCTCTGCCCGGTGCGCGGGCACAGTAATGTACAGGGCGATCGCACCATGGGCATCGACGAGTGCCCATCTGCAGCGTTTCTCGACGCCCTGGAAGCGAGGTTTGATTTCTCAGCGCCCCGGTCGCACGGCTACAACGTGGTGAAAACCATCGAGGCGATGCTCGCCGAAAAAATTAAGGTGTTTATTGGGCTCGGTGGCAACTTCGCCCAGGCGACACCGGATAGCACCCGCACCCACAGTGCACTGCGTAATTGCGATCTCACTGTGCAGATCAGTACCAAACTCAATCGCAGCCATCTGGTTACCGGCAAGAAGGCGCTGATCCTGCCGTGCCTGGGCCGTTCCGACATCGATCAGCAGCACAGTGGGCCGCAGGCGGTGACCGTGGAAGATTCCTTCAGCATGGTCCACGCCTCCTACGGACAGCTCAAGCCGTTGTCCCCGGAAATGCGCTCGGAGCCCGCGATTATTGCCGGGATTGCACAGGCCGTGCTGGGTAGCAGGCCGGTGCCCTGGATTGCGCTTGCGGAAGATTATCGGCGCATCCGCGAGTTGATTGCGGACGTCATACCGGGCTTTGAAAACTTTGAAGAAAAGCTGCAGGCGCCGGGTGGGTTTTACCTGCAAAACCCGGCCGGCAAACGACAGTGGAATACCGCAAACGAGAAGGCGAATTTCTACAGTCACTCACTGCCAGCACCCCTGCCGCAAGAGGTGCTGACAAAAATCGGCAAACGCGGTGCGCGCAATGCCGATCTGGTGCTGCAGACACTGCGCTCCCACGATCAATACAATACGACCGTGTATGGCCTGAACGACCGCTATCGGGGCGTGAAAGGGGAGCGCCATGTGCTGTTTGCGCATCTGGAGGATATTCATCGCCTCGGCTTTGCCGACCGCCAGAAGGTGGATATCGTTTCCCTGTGGAGTGACGATGTGGAACGCCGCGTATCGGGTTTTACCCTGATTGCCTTCGATATCCCGAAGGGACAGGCGGCCGCCTATTACCCTGAGGCAAACCCGCTGGTACCGCTGGAGAGCTACGGTTTGGGTAGCTATACGCCCACGTCAAAATATATTGCGATCAGGCTGGAACCGAGTACCGCGCCTGAACGGATCATTTGACGGGCAGTTTGCTGTCGCTGTTCAGGCCGGTTTTACCGCTGCAGGAAAAATACAAACGAAGCAGGCACCGCTGGTATCTGGTGCCTCCTGCAGTTCTACCGAGGCTCCGTGGGCAAATGCAATTTCTTTCACAATGGCGAGCCCGAGGCCACAGCCTTCACCGGAAATTTTTGAGCGAAAAAAACGCTCAAAAATCTGTGGCCAATGCTCGCGGGGAATACCCAGGCCATCATCCTTGACTGTGAGTCGAATCCTGCCGCTTACTCGCTTGAGCTCCACCCACACGTTACCGCCTTTCGGCACATACAGAATTCCATTCTCCATGAGGTTCCATACCAGTTCCCTCAGCAGGAAGTATTCCCCGGAGACCTTTAAAGTCTCCGGGGGTTCGCCACTGAAATCCTGGTGCACTTTAACGTCACGGTCGCGGGCCAGTTCGCGCAGGCTTTCCGCCGCTTCGCGCACCACGCTATCCAGTGCGACCGGTTCATTGCGCAGCCCCCGTCCAGATGCGGTTTCCGCGCGGGCCAGCTTCAGCAGCTGGTTGTTCAGGTGCGTCATGGCGTCGGTGGTCTGGCAAATGCGTTCCAGTGCCTGATGGGCGGTATCGATATTCTGCTCCCGCAAGGCCAGTTGTGCCTGTAGCTTGATCCCCGCTAGCGGGGTTTTCAGCTGGTGGGAAATGTTACCGATAAACTGTTCTCGAGCACTGAACGCGTCATCGAGCCGCGCCAGCAAATGGTTGGTGTTGTCGATTACGGTGCGGACTTCTTTCGGTGCGGGCGGTGTACTGATGGGCGTCAAATCCCGCGGGGAGCGGCTTGCGAGCTCCTGGCTGAGCCTCAGTAGGGGACGAATACCCCGGCCGAGGGCGAACGCCACCACCAGCAGTGCGACCACGATCATGGCAGCCTTGGAAAGAACCACCTCCAGCATCAATGTGCGCGAAGGGGGGATGCGTTTATGCAGGGTTTCCGCGACGCTAACCACCGCGCTGTCACCGGGGGATTCGGCGTTGGCGAGCAGGGTAACGCTGCGTACCCATTCGCCTCCCAGTTTCACGTTAGTGAAAACAGGCCCACGCTCCAGTGTGGAGGTTTTCAGGCTTACCCAGGCTTTATCTTCCCCCCCGAGTACCCGTCCATCGAGGGTGGAGACGCGGTAAAAAACCTCGTCCAGTTCATCCCACTTGAATACTTCAATGGCGGCCTCGTCCGCATGCAGTACGAGTTTCCCGTTTTCCCGGCGGACTTCCTGGGCAAGAGAGTAGGCCGAGTCCAGCAACCAGCGGTCGAACACCTGGTTTGTGACATGCAATCCGATACCGAAGGTGATCAGCATTTCGATCAGCAGCAGGACAAAGAGTGGCCCACCGACCAGTAGCAGCAGCAGAGAACGGAGGTCCAGTCGCGTGTTCAACCGGCGTTCTCCAGCACGTAGCCCGCACCGCGCTGGGTGCGGATGGCCAGTCCCGACTCCTTGAGGCGACGGCGCAGGCGGTGGACGTACACTTCCACCGCATTATCGCCAACCTCATCGCCCTCGCGGCTGAGCCTGTGCGCCAGCCGTGCTTTGGTAACCACCTTGCCGGCGCTCAACGCCAGGATTTCAAGGATTTCATATTCCCGTGCGGGTAATTCAAGCCGCTCTCCATTAAGTGTCGCGGTGCGCTGGAAAGGACTCAGCTGCAGTGCACCCAGGCTGACTTCGTCGGTCGAGAGGTTGTGGCTGCGTCGCAGTAGTGCGCGGATGCGAGCCTCTAGTTCGCGCAAGTCGAACGGCTTTTCCATATAGTCATCGGCCCCCTGATCCAGGGCCAGTACCTGCTGCTCCACACCATCACGTGCAGTCAGTACCAGGACGGGGACGCGGCTCTGACGCGCGCGGACCCAGCGGAGCAATTCCAGGCCGTCCATATCCGGTAGTCCCAGATCGAGAATAATCAGGTCAATATCGTTGGCCCTGAGCAGGCCTTCCGCTCGTGTGCCATCGGGTGCGTGCAGCACCGTATAGGCATTCTGTTGTAGCGCCTGCAGCAGCCCCATGGCGATCAGTGGGTCATCTTCTACCAGCAATACGTTCATGTGTTCGGGATTTAGTAAGACTCTAGTTGTGCGAAAGATACACGATTCTCGGGACATGTACCTGACTTATGGGACATTCTGTTATCTGTCGTCATGAAAGGTTGCTGAAAGCACCGACTCGTATTCTCCCGCCCCCTGCGCCCGTGGCTGAATTGCCGCTTACGGCCGCAGTTTTGTCGATCACATTGACTGTTTCGTTGTACAGGAGTTGCTGGTGTGGACTTGCAGAATCTGAAAAAGGACATTCCCGCGAGTGTCGTAGTATTTTTTGTTGCGCTGCCCTTATGTCTCGGCGTGGCGCTGGCTTCAGGCGCGCCTCTATTTTCCGGCCTGATCGCCGGTATTGTCGGCGGTATTGTCGTCGGTGCGGTCAGCGGTTCGCGCCTCGGTGTATCCGGTCCGGCGGCGGGGCTTACGGTCATCGTACTGAGTGCGATTGAGACCCTGGGGTCATTCGAAATATTTTTGCTGGCAGTGGTGCTCGGTGGCCTGATGCAGATTCTGCTGGGCCTGTTGCGAGCTGGCATCTTTGGCTACTTCTTTCCGTCGTCCGTGATCAACGGCATGCTCACGGGCATCGGTCTTATCATCCTGCTGAAGCAAATCCCCTATGCATTTGGCCTCGCGGAAGGTGCTTCCATAAGTGACGGGGTCTTGCCTTTGCTGAGCGCCGTGCATCCGGGGGTGCTGGCCATTTTCGCGCTCTCCCTGGGGTTGCTCATCGCGTGGGAGACACCTCTGGTAAAGCGGTCGCGCTGGCTGGCGATGGTGCCTGGCCCGGTGGTCGCGGTACTCTCAGCTGTGCTGCTGTCCATGGTGTTTGCCAATTCCACTGGTCTGGGTCTGGAAGAGTCGCATCTGGTCAGCGTACCTGTCGCTTCAAGTTTCAATGAATTCGTGGGTCTGTTTACGCTGCCCGATTTCTCCCAACTGGGGAGTCCGCTGGTATGGACCGTGGCGGTGACCATCGCGGTGGTGGCGAGCCTGGAAACGTTGCTCAGCGTCGAAGCCATCGACAAAATGGATCCCCTGAAACGTACTACACCGACTAACCGGGAGCTGGTGGCGCAGGGCGTGGGTAATTCCTTCTCCGGCCTGATTGGTGGCCTGCCGGTGACCCAGGTGATCGTGCGCAGCTCGGTCAACCTGCAGACTGGCGCGCGCTCCAAGGCGTCCACCATCTGTCACGGCCTCCTGCTGCTGGTATGTGTGGCGACCCTGCCTAGCTGGCTGAATATGATTCCGCTGGGCGTGCTGGCTGCGGTGTTGATCCTCACCGGTTACAAGCTCGCCAAGCCCGCGCTGTTCCGCAAGATGTGGGACAGCGGTATGGAGCAGTTCCTACCGTTTGTGATTACCGTGCTCGGTGTGCTGTTTACCGACCTGCTGACAGGCGTCGGTGTCGGCATGGTTGCGGCGATTTTCGCGCTGCTGCGGCGCAACTATCTCAACTCCCATTTCCTGCACAAAAAGCAGGATACGGAAGAGGGGGATCGCATTCGCATCAACATGCAGTTGGCTGAAGAGGTCACCTTCCTGAACAAGGGCGCTATCCGGAAAGAGTTGAGTGAAATTCCGGATAACGCCCACGTGATTCTCGACAAGCGAAACTGCGTCTATATCAATCACGATGTCGCTGAAGCCATTGCGGACTTTATCGATACCGCATCGTCCCGCGGAATCGATGTGGACGTGATTGAGCGTCAAAATGTCGTGCCGATCTGGGATGCGCGCAGGTTAAAAGAGGTCGCGTAAGGAACAGAAGAGGGCGGCGCTGGATTTGCGTGGCCACGGCCAGGGAAGGCCGGTGTTACAGCAGCAAGCGCTTTAGTTCGGGATCCGGGCGGGCGTGAAGCCAGGCCTGGTCAAAGATATCCTGTAGCTGCCTGACCCTTACCGGGTTTTCCGCGTGGTAGGAGCCCACCCACTTTTCCAGGTCGGTTTTCTGCAGCACCTGGTCGCGATCGGCGAGGGCGAATTCCCAGTCGGTGGCTTCACTGGTCGGCTGGATTTTCTTCAGCTCTATACGGCTGCTTAATCTCTGTACCAGGGGCAGTACCCGGTGAGGGTGACGCAAGAGCGGGGCGCTGTCGGTAATTAGAAGCTGAATGCGTGCGTAGCGGCTGCTGCGGGCAAATTCCGATAACGCCTGTACTGTAATCGGGTCGTTGTACAGGGCTCTCGACAGGCTCTGGGAGTAGATGCGCAGGTGGCGACGAGCCGTGCCAATCAGCTGCTGGAGCGCTTCGCGGAAACTATCCTCGTCCGCCAGTTGAAGCGCCTCCGTATTTGCCGCCTGCCGCTTACCGGTTGCAGTCGTCGGCATTCTCGCAGGGTTCCTTTTCACTCAGGGTAAGGTCCATGCGTACGTGCGGAATATCCGCTTCCATGAACTCTTCCCCCGTTACCGCAAACCCGGCCTTTTCGTAGAAGGGGATCGCCTGCACCTGGGCGTTAAGGTACACGTTTTTCTGACCGGAAACCCGGGCAAACTTGCAGATCCGGTTGAGCAGTTCCAGTCCGGCACCCAGGCCGCGCGCGTCCTTCAATATGGCCATGCGCCCGATCTTGCCGCCGCCGGTGAGGCGGCCGGTGCCGATGGGCTTGTTGTGGTGGTAGACGAGGAAATGTTGTGCGCTTTCCTCGTGTTCGTCCCACTCGAGATCTTCAGGGACATTCTGTTCTTCGACGAATACCTTTTGGCGGATACCGCGAATGGCTTCCCGATCCGTCTGCCAGTCGGCGAGGCGTACAAACAGACTCATCAAACATTCTCCTAGTCATCTGCATCCGTGTCGTCGGACTCCAGCGCTTCAGGGTAAATGAGACTGCCCTGAGAAACCAGCTGGTCGAGCAACCCGTTACTGGCAGCCAACTCGGGATAGGCATCTACGTCACTCTGGTCCAGTGCGTGCGTATTGCAGAAACCCTCGGCAAACAGCAGCGGGGCGGGGAAGGTCTCGCCGTCGATGAACAGGCTGGCAGGCTCGCGACAGAATGCGCAGCGGGAACCTGGATTGAGTACCAGGCTCCCGCCATCGGCCAGATGCTCTCGCCAGTCTTCCGCGGAGCCGGCATCCAGGGCGATGGTGTCGGGATATTTCGCTTCCGTCATGATAGCGCCGAACCACTGGGCGATATTCTGTGGCTGTTGCAGCCACTCTGCCAGGTGGCGCTGCACCCGGGCGACGGTCTGCTGATCGATTTCCGACGGATTGACCGGCAGTTCCAGATCGGGGTCGCTGTAGCGGTAGTGATCTGGCAGGCCCGCACCCAGCTCTGCGGCCAGGTCCTCGAGCATGGTGCGCGCGGAGGGCGCGCGGAAACCGACAGAAATAGTGGTGCAGCCGCCTTCAGCAATACCCCAGTGGCTGAACTGGGGCGGCAGGTACAGCATGTCGCCGGGCTCCAGTAACCAGCTGGCCTCAGCATCGAACTCTTTGAGTATGTTCAGGGGTGTACCCTCGACACGCGGGCTGCTGGCGTCGGCTTTCGGGCCCAGGTGCCAACGGCGGTTGCCCTCGGCCTGGAGCAGGAACACATCGTAGAAGTCGTAGTGTGGACCGACGCTGCCCTGGTCAGCGGCATAGCTGATCATGATGTCGTCGAGACGCCAGTCCGGAATAAAGCGGAAGTAGTCCTTCAGATCGGCGACTTCCGGAATCCACTGGTCCACGGCCTGAATCAGCAGGGTCCAGTGTGTTTTCGGCAGGTTGAAGAAATCTTCCTCGGTGAAAGGGCCGGTGCGCAATTGCCAGGGGCCCTCGATACCGTTCTCCTCGATCAGGCGAGATTCGATTTCTTCTTCCAGTGCCATCCCGGCCAGTTCCTCTCCTGAAATGGGAGAAACAAAGCCGGGAAAGGCGTTGCGGATCAGCAATGGCTTTTTCTGCCAGTACTCCCGCAGGAAGGTTTCCACCGGGATGTCGCCAAGGTGGGTCAGAGGTTCAACGGAATGGCGCTGGCCTGACTCGGTCATGGCGATATCTCCCGGATTGTTGGTATTGAACTGGCGCGAGGTCAGATGTTTTTGGCTTGTGCTACTGCGTTACCGATATAGCTCGCCGGCGTCATCTCGCGCAGGGCCTGCTTGGCTTCTTCCGGCATCTCGAGACCATCGATAAACACCGCCAGGGTTTCCTTGGTGATACCCTGGCCGCGGGTGAGCGCCTTGAGTTTTTCGTAGGGCGCTTCGATGTTGTAACGGCGCATAACGGTCTGGATCGGCTCGGCGAGTACTTCCCAGGCGTTGTTCAGGTCTTCCTCGAGACGCGCGCGGTTGATCTCCAGCTTGCCCAGACCTTTCTGGGTGGCGGCGTAGGCGATTACCGAGTAGCCGGCACCAACGCCCATATTGCGCAGAACGGTGGAGTCGGTGAGATCGCGCTGCCAGCGGGAAACGGGCAGTTTCGCCGCCAGGTGCTGGAACACGGCGTTGGCGATACCCAGGTTGCCTTCGGAGTTCTCGAAGTCGATGGGGTTCACTTTGTGCGGCATGGTGGAGGAGCCCACTTCGCCGGCCACCACTTTCTGCTTGAAGTAACCCAGGGAGATGTAGCCCCAGATGTCGCGATCGAAATCGATCAGGATGGTATTGAAGCGCGCAATCGCATCGAACAACTCGGCGATATAGTCGTGCGGCTCGATCTGGGTGGTGTAGGGGTTCCAGGACAGGCCGAGGGAAGTTACGAATTCTTCCGCGTTCGCCTGCCAGTCCACATCCGGGTAGGCAGAGAGGTGGGCATTGTAGTTACCCACGGCACCATTGATTTTGCCGAGCAGCTCGACTTCGTGGATCTGCTTGATCTGGCGACGCAGGCGCGCCACAACATTGGCGAGTTCTTTACCGACGGTGGTCGGGCTCGCAGTCTGGCCATGGGTGCGGGACAGCATCGGAACGTCGGCGAATTCCTGCGCGAGACGGGCGATTTCACTCACGATCTGGTTCATTGCTGGCAGCAGCACCTGATCGCGACCTGCACGCAGCATCAGCGCATGGGACAGGTTATTGATGTCTTCGGAAGTACACGCAAAGTGGATGAATTCGCTTACAGCGAGTAGCTGCTCATCGCTTTTCACTTTTTCCTTGAGGAAATATTCGACCGCTTTCACATCGTGGTTGGTGGTGCGCTCGATTTCCTTGATGCGCTCAGCATCTTCAATGCTGAACTGGGCAACGATGTCGTCGAGGATCTGGTTGCTGTTGCCGGTAAAGGGTTGCACTTCGGCAATCTTTTCATGGCGGGCAAGCTGCTGCAGCCAGCGAACTTCCACCTCTACGCGGGCACGAATCAAACCGTACTCACTGAAAATGTCGCGCAGTGGGGCAGTCTTGCTTTCGTAGCGTCCATCAATGGGGGAAACCGCGGTAAGTGCGGATAGCTCGACGGTCATTGTGTCTCTCCGGTATTGAAATCCAGCCGCTGAAACGAACAAATGTAGGAAGCGGCGGCAATCTTTGAAAATCAGTCTTAAGGAATCAGTGTTCCAGTGATTCGTACTTGGACACCAGGGCGTCCATCGCTGCAATCAGTTTTTTACGCTGGAACAGCAGGTGTAATCTGCGCCCGCCCAGCTGTCTCCACAGGGTGGCGGAGCGTACACCGGCGAACAGCATGGTGCGAATCTGGTTGGCGATGCGCTGCTGCTGCAAGAAATTAAAGTCACCCAATACCTGAATACGAAAACGGAAGGTGCTCAGGGTATCGCTATAGATGCTCGCCAGATTGGCGTAGACATTCTCGTGGCCGATGCCGAAGTGATCCGACTGCAACTGCGCCTTTTCCAGCCGGTTGCCAATGATCGACAACAGGTCCGGCTTTTTCGCCAGTTGGCGTTGCAGATAAAGGATGGAAAGCACGTAGCGCAGGCAGTCGGTGTATTCCGGATGGCTGCGGGTGGCAAGCAGTTGTCGTGCACCGCGCAGGCCGGGCAGCAATTTCTCCACCCCGCCGAAAACGTCTTCGGTGGTTTCCGGGTTCTGCTGAAACAGGCTGTAAACAGCGGTTTCCATCTGCTCAGCAGGCGCCGTGCCGGTTTTCGCCAGCCGCTCTACCAGAATTGCCGCCTGAAATACCCCGGCCAGTGCCAGTGCCTGGTCTCGCCAATTACTCAAGAGTTGCTCCCTGCAGCCTGTTTCTTTCTGGTTTGGTGCGGGTCGACTTCGCCCACACCGGTAGCCTGATCGATAACCGCGCCACCGAGGCAATAATCGCCGCGATAGATCACCACCGATTGTCCGGGGGTAACCGCGCGTTGCGGCTCGTCAAAGGCGATCGTGATACGGCCCCCATCTTCCACCGTAATCAGGCAATCCTGATCTTCCTGGCGATAGCGGGTTTTGGCCGCCGCGCGGAATTCCTGGGCTGGCGCAGTGCCATTGATCCAGTGGGTCTGTGTGGCGGTCAGGCCGGTCGAGTAGAGCAGGGGATGGTGCTTGCCCTGCGCCACGAGCAGTACGTTGCGGTCGAGGTCCTTGCCCACCACGTACCAGGGCTGGTCTCCAGCACCTTTGACGCCACCGATCCCAAGCCCCTGGCGCTGGCCGATGGTGTGGTACATCAGGCCGCTGTGCTGGCCCATCACCTCGCCCTCCGGGGTCTGCATTTCACCGGGCCGGGCGGGCAGGTACTGTTCCAGGAAGTCTTTGAAACGGCGCTCGCCGATAAAGCAGATGCCGGTGCTGTCCTTCTTGGTGGAGGTGATAAAGCCGTTCTCTTGTGCAATACGGCGGACTTCCGGTTTCTCCAGCTCGCCGAGTGGGAACAGGGAGCGGGCAAATTCGGCCTCGCCAACGGCGTGCAGGAAATAGCTCTGGTCTTTGTTGTTGTCCAGGCCTTTTAGCAGGTAGGTGTGTCCGTTCTCATCCCGCCGGCGCGCGTAGTGCCCGGTGGCGATGGCGTCCGCGCCCAGCATCTGCGCGTATTCGAGGAACACCTTGAACTTGATTTCGCGGTTGCACAGGATGTCCGGGTTGGGTGTGCGGCCAGCCTTGTATTCGGCGAGGAAATATTCGAACACGTTGTCCCAGTATTCGGCCGCAAAGTTCGCTGTATGCAGTTTGATACCCAGGCGCTTGCAGACCGATTCCGCGTCGGCCAGATCCTGGCGCGCGGTACAGTATTCGGTGCCGTCGTCCTCATCCCAGTTCTTCATGAACAGGCCTTCCACCGCATATCCCTGCCGCATCAGCAGCAGCGCGGCCACGGACGAATCCACACCGCCGGACATGCCGACGATCACGCGTTTGCCCGCGCCGTTGGCGCCTGGGCTGGAATCCGTAGAGTTGGGGGACACAGACAAATCCGAAACTGTCATGAAATACCGGTTGTTACAGTGAGGGGTGCCGGGGGATTGCAACCCGGTGGGCACCGTGGTCATTGCCGCTGGGCTGGAAAACGGGGGCGCATTTTACCTGTGAAAGCGTTAACTGACCAATTTGCAGTAATCGTCCCATTGGCCCGCCATCCGGGCCAGTGCGAAAAACGCCGCCAGACTCCTACTTCAGCCTAGCTCCCCAGCCCCCAAATTACCGAAAATGGGCCGCATAATTGGCCCAATCAACTCTCACGGCGCAGCTTGTTGGCAGCGCGCGGGTCTCTATCGCCTGTTGCGCGGCTTTCCCGCCGTGCGGCCCGGGGGGCGGCTGCGCTGCTTTCTTGAGGATTCGCCCGGTCGCGTGCGGCCACCTTTGCTCGCCTGCCCCTGTCGCGGGAGGTGTACGGTCTCCTCCCGTTGCTCGCCAGGCCCGAGTCCCTGCAGGGTCCAGTTGCCAATAGCCCAGCGCACCAGGCGCAGGGTAGGGTGACCAACCGCGGCGGTCATCCGACGCACCTGGCGATTGCGCCCCTCGCTGATGGTGAGCTCGATCCACGAGGTTGGGATGGACTTGCGCTCGCGAATGGGCGGAACCCTGGGCCAAATGACGGGTTCCTGGATCAGGCGCGCCTTGGCCGGTGCGGTACGCCCGTCTTTCAGTGTTACCCCGCGGCGCAATTGCACCAGGGCATCTTCCCCCACGTCACCCTCGACCTGGGCCCAGTACACCTTGGGCAGCTTGTTGTCCGGATGTGCAATCTGGTGCTGCAGCTTGCCATCGTCTGTCAGCAGTAGCAGCCCTTCCGAGTCGAAATCAAGGCGACCGGCGGCGTAGACTCCCGCCTTCCTTATGTAGTCCGACAGCGTGGGCCGCCCGTCGGGGTCGGTGAATTGACACAGGACGCCGAAGGGTTTGTTAAACAGGATCAATTGGCTCATGTCGCAAGTGTTGTCATGCCGCTGTCGTGTTTTCGTTGTAATCAAACTACAAAATTGGGTGGATGCTGATATAATCCCGCCGATTTTTAGCTGGCTCGGCGTATGCAAAGGCGCAAACAATGAGCAGCAACCAAGACCGGCAGTGGATATTCGGCGCATTATGCCGGTTTTCCACCTATAAAGCCGGACGTTTAGTCAAAGAGTTACGGGAGTCAACTTAATGGGTCATATCCAAGTGCCGGCGAACGGCGAAAAAGTTACAGTCAACGCAGATGGTTCTCTGAACGTACCGAACACCCCGATCATTCCGTTCATCGAAGGTGACGGCATCGGCGTGGATATCACCCCGGTAATGCGCAAAGTAATCGACGCTGCCGTCAGCAAGGCGTACAGCGACGAGAAGTCCATCGCCTGGATGGAAATCTTCTGTGGCGAGAAAGCAGCAGAAACCTACAGCGGCGACTGGTTCCCGGCGGAAACCCTGGAAGCCATCAAGGAATACGTTGTCAGCATCAAAGGCCCGCTGACCACGCCAGTAGGCGGCGGCTTCCGCTCCCTGAACGTTGCCCTGCGCCAGGAGCTGGACCTGTACGTATGTCAGCGTCCGGTGCGCTGGTTCAGCGGTGTACCTTCTCCGGTCAAAGAGCCGAACAAGGTAGACATGGTGATCTTCCGTGAAAACTCTGAAGACATCTACGCTGGCATCGAGTGGAAGGCTGGTACTGACGAAGCCAACAAGGTCGTCAAGTTCCTGCAGGACGAGATGGGTGTTAAGAAGATCCGCTTCCCGCAAAACGTTGGTATCGGTGTTAAGCCGGTTTCCGAAGAGGGCACCAAGCGCCTGGTGCGTAAAGCGCTGCAGTACACCATCGATCAGGATCGCGACTCCCTGACTCTGGTGCACAAAGGCAACATCATGAAGTTCACCGAAGGTGCTTTCGCAGACTGGGGTTACGAACTGGCCCGCGAAGAGTTCGGCGCGCAGCCGATCGACGGTGGCCCCTGGTGCAGCTTCAAAAACCCGAACACTGGCAAGGAAATCGTGGTTAAGGACGTGATCGCCGACGCCATGCTGCAGCAGATCCTGCTGCGTCCGGCCGAGTACGACGTAATCGCCACCCTGAACCTGAACGGTGACTACCTGTCCGACGCACTGGCCGCTCAGGTCGGTGGTATCGGTATCGCTCCGGGTGCCAACCTGTCTGACGACGTTGCTCTGTTCGAAGCCACTCACGGCACCGCACCCAAGTACGCCGGTCAGGACAAAGTGAACCCGGGTTCCCTGATTCTGTCTGCAGAGATGATGCTGCGTCACCTGGGCTGGAACGAAGCCGCTGAGCTGGTTGTTAAGGGTATGGAAGGTGCTATCGAAGCCAAAACCGTAACCTACGACTTTGAGCGTCTGATGGACGGCGCAGACCTGAAATCCTGCTCCGAGTTCGGCGAGGAAGTTATTAAGCACATGGCTTGATAATCGGCGAATGAAAAAGCCCCGCATCAGCTTGATGCGGGGCTTTTTTTTTGCCTGAATATCCGTATCAGCGCTTGCTTTACGGCCCGTGGGCACTCTCAGTACCGGATGGGGTCTCAGCGCTATCGACATTAAGGGTAGGTGGCACGGGGGTGCCAATGGTCGGGCGAGCGGATTTCTCTGAAATGATACTCAGCTGGTGTCGGCCGCAAGCTTTCAGGGGCGCAACAGGGCTCCCGGTCCAAATTGCGCTTGCGACAAATCCTCCTGGCTGCAGTGCTCTGTCCGGCACACGCCAGGGCGCGCCGGCAGAGTCGCTTAGTCCAGCGCTTCCTCGGTCTCTTTTTCTCTTACCGATTGCGCTGGGGATGCAGATGCAGGCGCGGGTGAGCGACTGCCCTCAGCAGTGGCAACACTGATATTGGCAGCGTGGTAGCCTTTGTCGCCCTGAATGATATCGAAGTTGACCTGCTGGCCAGCCTTCAGGGTGCGGTACCCCTCCATCTGGATGGCGGAGTAGTGCGCGAAAAGATCCTCTCCACCCTCGTCAGCGAGAATGAATCCATATCCCTTGGCGTTATTGAACCACTTAACAGTACCGGTAGGCATGGCGAAATCCCTCTAATATTGCCGGGGCGACTGCTGGCCGCCTTACATGTATCGTTATTGTTATCGCGCTTCATGCGCTTCTTTGTTTGTACAAAATCATTTGTACGACTATTAGCTAGTGCCTCATCACCGCGTTGGCGCGGTTAATACCTCTTGTAGCCAAGACACCGCCCCTTGTCAAGGAGGGCAGTTGCCCCGGACTGTGCTGATACCTGATTGAGGTTACAATGTGCGCTTGCCAAATTCACTGCGGTGGCCGGCGCGAGCCCTTTCGAGAGGCTGATTCCTCGACGATAGTTGCGGGGGCGCCAGCACTGTGAACCGTTTCCGGAACTCTGATTGACTAGCGCTATGGGAAAATCACAAATCATTAAACTACACTCGAACGAAGATGGCGGCGGAGATGATTTCTACCTTCACGGGGCAGATGGGGATACCGCACTTGCCGAGGCCAAGCCGCGGCTAAAGCGACCGCCTATGTACAAGGTGGTCATGCTCAATGACGACTACACCCCGATGGAATTTGTTGTCGAGGCTCTGGAGCTTTTCTTCTATGTAAATCGTGAGCGCGCCACTCAACTTATGTTGCAGGTACACACTAAGGGAAAAGCGATCTGTGGTGTCTATACTCGAGATATAGCGGAAACAAAGGCCGCGCAGGTTAATCAGTTCGCACGGGACAATGAACATCCCTTACTTTGCGAAATTGAGGCAGATGAGGACGACGAAAACGGCGAGGAGGAGGGAAGTTAAGGACTACCGCCGCCTGTGGCAGTCAGGCGTGACTTTTCCGGCCGGGTATCCGGCAAAAAATCAGGAATGCCGGGTGTTTTTCACTACAACCCGGATGACATTGGCCAGTAAGGTTTGAGGTTTAGATGCTCAGCAAGGATTTAGAGGTAACGCTCAATCTAGCGTTCAAAGGTGCACGGGCGAAACGCCACGAGTTTATGACCGTTGAGCACCTGTTGCTGGCGCTGCTGGACAATGAATCCGCGGCAGATGTTCTGCATGCCTGTGGAGCTGACCTCAGCGCACTGCGCCGAGAGCTGCTTGAGTTCGTTGACTCTACCACGCCACTTATTCCTGAAAATGACAGTGAGCGGGAAACCCAGCCCACACTGGGGTTCCAGAGAGTACTGCAGCGCGCGGTATTCCACGTTCAGTCATCCGGCAAGAAAGAGGTGACTGGTGCCAACGTTCTGGTTGCGATTTTCTGTGAGCAGGAAAGTCAGGCCGTCTACTACCTCAAGCAGCAGAGCGTCGCCCGTATCGATGTGGTGAATTACATCACCCACGGTATTTCCCGCGTCAGTTCCGGCGGCAACAATACGCACAACAGCAGCCCCGATCCTTCGCCCGAGCAGGTGGATGAAGATCTCGGCAGCACCGCGGAGCCAGGCGGCTCCGACCCTCTCGAAAGTTACGCCACAAACCTCAACCAGGAAGCGATACTTGGTCGAATTGACCCTCTGGTTGGCCGCGCGCCGGAGGTAGAGCGGGTAACCCAGGTACTGGCGCGCCGTCGCAAAAACAACCCGCTACTGGTCGGTGAGTCCGGCGTAGGTAAGACCGCAATCGCGGAGGGACTCGCCCGTCGAATCGTAGATGGAGAGGTGCCAGAGCCGCTGAAAGAAAGCACCATTTATTCCCTCGATCTCGGCTCTCTGCTGGCAGGCACCAAGTACCGCGGCGATTTTGAAAAGCGCTTCAAGGCGCTGTTGGCCGAGCTGAAAAAGCGCGAGCACGCAGTACTGTTTATCGATGAAATTCACACCATTATTGGCGCCGGCGCAGCTTCCGGCGGCGTGATGGATGCGTCCAACCTGCTGAAGCCACTGCTGTCCAGCGGGCAGCTGCGTTGTATTGGCTCTACGACGTTTAACGAATACCGCGGTATTTTTGAGAAAGATCGCGCACTTTCCCGTCGATTCCAGAAGATCGACGTGCACGAACCTTCCGTCGAAGAAACCGTGCAGATTTTGCAGGGGCTCAAAACCTGTTTTGAAGATCACCACAAGGTGCGTTTTACCGATTCGGCCCTGGAGGCCGCAGCGCACCTCGCTAACCGGCATATCACCGAGCGTTTTTTGCCAGACAAGGCCATCGATGTGATCGATGAGGCCGGCGCCTACCAGGCGCTACTGCCGGCGGACCAGCGTACCGACACAATCTCTGTGACCGAGATTGAAAACGTCGTGGCGAAAATGGCCCGTATTCCCGCCAAAAGCGTTTCTGCTTCCGACAAGGCGGCGCTGGCGAAGCTGGACGAGAACCTCAAGATGGTGGTGTTCGGCCAGGATCAGGGAATCGAGGCGCTCAGCACCTCGATCAAGCTGGCGCGCGCTGGTCTGGGTGCGGAGGAGAAGCCCATTGGCTCCTTCCTGTTCGCCGGTCCTACGGGTGTCGGTAAAACCGAACTCTGTCGTCAGCTGGCCCAGGTAATGGGCATCGAGCTGATTCGTTTCGACATGTCCGAGTACATGGAGCGCCATACGGTTTCTCGCCTGATTGGCGCCCCTCCCGGGTACGTAGGTTTTGACCAGGGTGGCCTGTTGACCGATGCAGTGACCAAGCACCCCCACAGCGTGGTGCTGCTCGACGAGATCGAAAAAGCCCACCCGGAAGTATTCAACTTGCTTCTGCAGGTAATGGATCACGGCACTCTGACCGACAACAATGGCCGCAAGGCAGACTTCCGCAATGTGATTCTGATCATGACCACCAATGCGGGCGCCGAAGTTATGAGTCGTCGCTCTATCGGTTTTGCCAACCAGGACCACAGCAGTGATGGAATGGAGGAGATCAAAAAGATGTTTACTCCCGAATTCCGCAATCGACTGGACAGCATCATTCAGTTCGGCTCGCTGGATATGGAAGTGGTCAAAACCGTGGTGGACAAGTTTATTGTCGAACTGCAGGCGCAGCTCGATGAGTCCAGGGTTACCCTCGAGGTGGACGATGAGGCCCGCGAGTGGCTCGCGGTCAACGGCTACGACGAGAAAATGGGGGCGCGACCCATGGCTCGCCTGATTCGCGAAAAACTGCGCAAACCGCTGGCGGAGGCTGTGCTGTTCGGGGATCTGTCGGAAGAGGGCGGCAAGGTCGAGGTGACTGTGGAGAACAATCAACTCAAGATCTGCACGGCGATGCCAGTACACTGAGCACCGGCCGCCGGTGAAAGCCGGATCTCACGCAAACGAAAAAAGCCACCTTATGGGTGGCTTTTTTATATCTCGCTCAATCTTGGGGACTGAGCGGGAACCGCTCCCGGCAGAGTACCGGACGGGATTAGCGCGCGCGGTAGGTGATACGGCCTTTGCTCAGGTCGTACGGGGTCAGTTCTACCTTGACCTTGTCACCGGTGAGGATGCGGATGTAGTTCTTGCGCATCTTGCCGGAAATGTGCGCGATTACCACATGTCCATTTTCCAGTTTCACGCGGAATGTGGTGTTGGGCAGGGTGTCGATCACCTCACCTTCCATTTCAATGTAATCGTCTTTTGCCATGCGGCAGCAACCTTTGATAAATGTGTACTAGCTTTTCCGCCACGTTTTTATGGCCCTGCGTCGTCAGATTCTGGGGCCCGGCGGTACGACGGGCGTGCATTTTGCACGAAAAGTGCCTGCAGGCCAAGTGGAAGCCTGCGTCGCACTTAAATCCCGTGGAATTGCGGATTCCGGGCCGTTGGCAGTAACTGCCCAGCCTAGTGCTGAGTCTAGTCGGTACTCAGGGTCCAGCGGTTGTTCTGGAGGGTTTCGAGGGGTTTGAACTGGCTTTTATAGGCCATTTTCTGGCTTTGGCGGATCCAGTAGCCGAGATAAAGGCTGGGAAGCCCGAGACGGCGGGTCCACTCGATTTGATAGAGGATCGAGTAACTGCCGAGGCTCCGCTTGGTCTGCTCCGGATCGTAAAACGTGTAGATCGCGGAAACGCCGCCGGCAAGCACGTCGGTAACGGCAGTCGCTACCAACTGATCCCTGGCCCGAAACTCGATATAGCGGGTGGTGCCCCAAGCATTGTTGAGGAAGCTGCGGAATTGCTCCCGACTGGGTGGGTACATCTCCCCATCGTGATGCCGCTGTTCGATGTAACGGGCGTAGAGCGCGTAATGTTCATCTGTATCGATGTCGTGACGATGAAACACGTCCAGATCGCGATTGCGTCGCCAGCAGCGTCGCTGATTGCGGTTCGGCGCAAACAGTTCAACAGGCACCCGGGCGGGGATGCAGGCCTGGCAGTGGGTGCACTGGGGGCGATACAGGTAATTTCCACTGCGCCGGAAGCCCAGTTCTGAAAGGCGGCTGTATAGTCTCGGGTCTACCGGGGTCTGCGGGTCAACGAACACGGTGGTGGCTTCCCGGTTTTCCAGGTAGCCACAGGGATGGGGCATGGTGGCCAGCAGGCGGACCGAGTCGAGCTGCGAATACTGACTCATGCAGGCTTCTCGCAGTGGCGATCGGAATTGCTGGTCATTTTTATCTTTGCCAAATGCGCTCTCAATGGGATTTCGCTGCAATCCCCGTTGGAATATAGACCCGAGGGTAATTTGCGGTCAGCAAAAACACAAACCAGGCCACCCAAATATCGCTTCAGGGGCGCTCGAAAAGGGTGTTCGCGGGTCGCGGTGGCCAGGTGGCAGGGAAGCCGGTGCTCGCAACTTCCCTGGCCAGAAGGTCCTCAAATTCCGCCCTGGACACCTCTGTGGCCCCGAGGCTCTGCAGATGCGGGTTCGTCACCTGACAATCAATCAATCGACATCCCCATTCATCAAGCTGGCGAACCAGATGCGCGAAAGCGACTTTCGAGGCATCGGTCGCGCGGTGAAACATCGACTCACCGAAAAACACCCGCCCGATGGCAAGACCGTACAGACCGCCAACCAGGTCATCATCCAGCCAGGCTTCTACCGAGTGTGCGTGACCGAGCTTGTGCATCTCGAGATACGCCTCGCGCATCTCCTCGGTGATCCAGGTGCCGCTTTCCTGTGCGCGGGGCGCCGCGCAGCCATCCAGAACCTGGGCGAATGCCTGATCGAAAGTGACCGTATAGCGCCCCTGGCGTATCACCTTGCGCAGGCTGCGGCTGAATGTGGTGGATTCGGGGCGAACTATGCAGCGTGGGGAAGGGGACCACCAGAGGATTGGCTGGTCATCTGAAAACCAGGGGAAAATACCCCGGCGATACGCTGCCAGTAGCCACTCCGGAGTCAGGTCCCCGCCGACTGCGAGTAACCCGTTGGGGTCGTGCAGCGCCGCGGAGGTATCCGGGAAACCGACCTGATCAGGATCCAGTAGTGAAAGAATTTCATTTGCGTTGTCGGTCAAGAGTCTCTGTCCCCGGTTGTCTGGACTGCTGCGCACAAAAAAGGCGGCCCGAAGGCCGCCTTTTCGTTGGGCCGGTCAAGCCCGTTATTGTGCATCCAGGAAGCGCTCGGCATCCAGTGCAGCCATACAACCAGTGCCTGCAGAGGTTACTGCCTGACGGTAGATATGATCGGACACGTCGCCCGCGGCAAACACGCCGGGTACGGACGTCTGGGTGGCATTGCCGTTCAGTCCGCTCTCAACAATGATATAGCCGCCATTCATTTCCAGCTGGCCTTCGAAGATATCCGTGTTCGGCTTGTGGCCGATGGCGATGAACACGCCGGATACGTCGACTTCCTTGGTGTTGCCGTCCTGTACGTTCTTCAGGCGAACACCGGTCACGCCGTTATCGTCGCCGAGGACCTCGTCCAGAGTGTGGTGCCAGCACAGATTGATGTTGCCGTTTTCCGCTTTTTCCATCAGGCGATCCTGCAGGATCTTCTCTGCGCGCAGCTCGTCGCGGCGGTGCACCAGGGTCACTTCGCTGGCAATGTTGGAAAGGTACAGTGCTTCTTCGACCGCGGTGTTGCCGCCGCCGACAACGACGACTTTCTGGTCGCGGTAGAAGAACCCATCACAGGTAGCGCAGGCGCTGACGCCGCGGCCCTGGAAGGCTTCTTCAGATGGCAAGCCCAGGTACTGGGCGGATGCGCCGGTAGCGATGATCAGCGCGTCACAGGTGTAGGTTTCGTTGCCCTTGAGGGTAAATGGGCGCTGTTTCACGTCAACTTCATGGATGTGATCGAAGATGATGTTGGTGTCAAAACGCTCCGCGTGCTGTTGCATCTGGACCATCAGATCGGGGCCCTGGAGGTCGTGTACACCACCCGGCCAGTTTTCCACTTCTGTGGTTGTGGTCAGCTGTCCACCTTGCTGCATGCCGGTAATAACAACCGGGTTCAGGTTGGCGCGAGCGGCGTAAATGGCCGCGGTATAACCGGCAGGGCCGGAGCCGAGGATGATCAGACGGTGATGATTGCTCATGACTGGACTCACAATACTTCGATGTTGGATTGGTGATTCTGTATGTCTTACAGCACTGATTAAGGCGCCCGACAAATTTTGCTTGCGCGGATCATGGCGCCCCCGCGCGCATTGTTCAAGGGCGGGCTGAAGCTGATCAATGTAGCTCGAGCAGCGGGGCGGGTGGCCAGTGCAAAAATTGCGGCAATGATAGAAGAAGGGGGATACGCGACCAAATAGTTTGGTCTTATCTATCTCATTGCGCACCTTTATAGATAGCTCAAATCGTGTTGTCGCCTCCAGCCACCCAATACCTGCGGGACAGAAATCGTGCAACTGAGGCAGTTGGCGGGTTTATGCAATTTCTAGATTTGCGTCATATGTTGCGTGAACAAGTACCTGTAAGCATATGATTTTAAATGTAAAGTTGATACTTTAAGTGGTTTCTAGGATAACCCTCCGGTAGCAATTACCCCGAGGCTGTAGTACACAGAAACCCTGACGCCGCCGCTATACCAACAAGAAGGCGAGCAACCCTGAACACTGTGACCGAGGTAAGCCATTGAAGGCTGAAAGTGAAACCGAATCTGCGGCCGCGATTCCCGACTCTCTGATTGCACGCATCGTTCGTGAGGGCGCGCTCATCGCCCTGCTGGCGGGTGCATTGCTGGTGGGCATCAGCCTGCTCAGTTACAACCCCGGAGATCCGGGTTGGTCGCATACCGGCAGCGGTGCCGGGATCGAAAATGCCATTGGCCCCACGGGCGCCTGGCTCGCCGACGTGTGCCTGTCGTTACTGGGCTGGATGGCGTATCTGTTCCCCGCGCTGATCGGCTGGCGCGCCTATCGCATCCTGCGTGACAAAAACGCACGTTTCCATGCACCGCTGTTTGCGCTGCGTGTGGCCGGACTGTTGGTGTTGCTGGTCTCCGGTGCAGCGATTGCCACGCTGTGTTTCGCGGAGTCGGCCGATCCGCTGCCATTTTCCAATGGCGGTATCATTGGCGCCGCAGTTTCGACTTTTATGGAACTTGGGCTCGGCTACGTGGGGGCAACAATCCTGCTGCTCGCCACTTTTGCCATCGGTGTGACCGTATTCACCGGTATGTCATGGCTCAAATTGTTCGAAGATATTGGCCGCAGCGTCCTCGCAGCTTTCGGTTGGATTGGTAGTCGTTTGGCGCGAGCGCGCCAGGAGCGGGAAGAGCAGCGTGTCGCGCGAGAAGCGGTGGTTGTACGCAAGGCTGCCGTAGAAGAGGAAAAGCAGCGCACAGCGAAACGCTTGCCACCCCAAATTGCGCCCTCTGCGCCACCGGTCAAACAAAGCCCGCGGGCAGTAAAGGAGAAGCAGGGCGAGCTGTTCAAGGGCCCCGTTACCGGAACTTTGCCGCCGTTATCCCTTCTTGATGTGCCCGATGCCAACAAGAAAGCCGGCTTCAGCCGCGAGGCGCTGGAAGCACTGTCGCGTCTTCTTGAGCTGAAACTCAAGGACTTTGGTGTCGTAGCGGAGGTCGTTTCGGTGCTCCCGGGCCCTGTGGTTACGCGCTTTGAGATTCAGCCTGCACCGGGCGTGAAAGTCAGCCGGATTACCAATCTCGCCAAAGACCTGGCCCGCTCCCTGGCGGTAATCAGCGTGCGGGTGGTTGAAGTGATCCCCGGTAAATCCGTTGTGGGGATCGAAATCCCGAACGAGAACCGCCAGATGGTGCGCCTCTCGGAAGTGCTCGGTGCCGAGGTCTACGACAAGGCCAGTTCCGCACTCACATTGGCGCTGGGGCACGACATCTCCGGCCAGCCGGTCGTTGCTGACCTGGCCAAGATGCCGCACCTGCTGGTGGCGGGCACCACGGGTTCCGGTAAGTCCGTGGGCATCAACGTGATGCTGCTGAGCCTGCTGTACAAATCCACGCCCGATGAGGTGCGCTTGATTCTGGTGGACCCGAAGATGCTCGAGCTCTCGGTCTACGAAGGTATCCCGCATTTGCTGACCCCGGTCATCACCGATATGAACGACGCGGCAAATGGTCTGCGCTGGTGTGTCGGCGAGATGGAACGCCGCTACAAGTTGATGGCCGCCATGGGTGTGCGCAACCTGGCGGGCTTTAACCGCAAGGTGAAAGACGCGATCGCTGCGGGAGAGCCGCTGATCGATCCGATCTGGCAGCCGGACCCCATGTCCAGCGTCCCGGAGGCGGAACAGACGGCGCCCCACCTGAAGCCGTTACCGGCGATTGTGGTGGTGATCGATGAATTTGCCGACATGATGATGATCGTCGGTAAAAAGGTAGAGCAGCTGATTGCGCGTATCGCGCAGAAGGCCCGTGCCGCGGGTATCCACTTGCTGCTCGCTACCCAGCGCCCGTCGGTGGACGTGATTACCGGCTTGATCAAGGCGAACGTACCGACCCGTATGGCGTTCCAGGTTTCTTCAAAAGTCGACTCGCGCACCATTTTGGATCAAGGGGGTGCTGAACAGCTCCTCGGCCACGGCGATATGCTATACCTGCCGCCGGGTACAGCAGTGCCCATAAGGGTGCACGGGGCCTTCGTGGATGACCATGAAGTGCACCAGGTTGTGGCGGACTGGGCCCGTCGCGGCGAGCCTGAATACATCGACGGCATCATCGACGACTCCAATAACAGCATTCCAGTGCCCGGGATGACCACCGAGGGGGGAGAGGACGATCCGGAGACCGACGCCCTCTACGACGAGGCCGTGGCATTCGTGACCAAATCGCGCAAAGCGTCCATATCATCGGTGCAGCGCCAGCTGCGTATCGGCTACAATCGCGCCGCGCGCATGATCGAGGCGATGGAGGCGGCCGGCGTGGTTTCGGCCCAGCAGCCCAACGGCAACCGGGAAGTGTTGGCACCGCCACCCGCGTGATGCGGGTAAATCGTGACCCGGTTCAGGCCGGGTTCACTTGGCGCCGTCTAGGCTTTAAGGACACTCTCGGAATAGCAGACTGGAAGGCATTATGAGACGCAAACTGAGCATTTTCCTCGCCTCACTGGGCATGAGTTTGGGCCTGGGCATGAGCGCTGTCGGCGCACAGGCCGATGCCAGTGAAGATCTGAGCCGGCTGTTGCAGCCGCTGGGCTCTATCTCCGGCAATTTCCGCCAGACCCTCAAGGATCAGAAAGGCAAAACCCTGCAAAAAAGCAGCGGCAATTTCTCCGTGCAGCGCCCGGGTAAATTGCGCTGGCAGACCGGCGAGCCTTTCCCGCAACTGCTGGTGACCAACAACAAGCAGCTGTGGCTGTATGATCCCGACCTGGAGCAGGTCACCGTGCGCCCGGTAGACAATCGTATGAAGGAAACACCGGCATTGCTGCTCGGTGGCAAAGTGGAGGACATCCGCGGTTCCTTCAGTGTCGAGAGCAAGAAGGGTGCCTATTACCTGACCCCGAAGCGCGCCTCTGCGCCGTTCAAGTCCATGGTAATCCGCTTCGACAAGCAGGGCCTGCCGGAGACCATGACCGTACGCGACGGCATGGGGCAGACCACTGATATCCGGTTCAACGGCCTGCAGGCCAACCCCCGGCTGTCTTCGCACATGTTCAATTTCAAGCCGCCCAAAGGGACCGACGTTATTCGCGATGAGTGATCTGTTTCAATCGCCACCCCGGCATCAGCCTCTGGCCGCGCGCATGCGGCCGCAAACTCTGGCCCACTATGTGGGCCAGTCGCATTTATTGGGGCCGGGGAAACCCCTGCGCGAAGCGGTAGAGCGGGGCCAGCTCCACTCCATGGTGCTGTGGGGGCCGCCCGGCGTGGGCAAAACCACCTTTGCCCGCCTGCTGGCGGAAGAGTGCGATGTGCGTTTTGCTACGCTGTCTGCGGTTCTGGCCGGAGTAAAGGAAATCCGCCAGGCAGTGGCGGAGGCTGAACAACACGCGGCCCAGTTTGGTCGTGGCACCATCCTGTTTGTGGACGAAGTGCACCGCTTCAACAAGGCGCAGCAGGACGCGTTCCTTCCCTATGTGGAGGAGGGTACCGTGACATTTGTGGGTGCCACTACCGAGAACCCATCCTTCGAACTCAACAACGCACTGCTTTCCCGGTGCAGGGTGTATCTGTTGCGCAGCCTCAGTCAGGATGAGCTCAGCGGCCTGCTGCGGCGCGCCCTGGCCGAGGATGACGAGCTCAAGGCCCGCAATGTGGAAATGGCCCCCGAGGTTCTCGACAAGATCACCCTGAGTGCCGACGGCGATGCCCGCAGTGCACTCAATCTGTTGGAAATTGCCTGCGACCTGTCGCGGGAAGAGGGCGGGCGGCAGGTCATTGACGAGGCGGTGCTCGCTGAAGTGCTCACCGCAGATGTACGGCGCTTCGACAAAGGTGGAGACTACTTTTACGACCAGATTTCCGCACTGCACAAATCCGTGCGCGGCTCGGATCCGGATGCCGCGCTCTACTGGTTTGCGCGCATGATCGACGGTGGCTGCGATCCGCTGTATGTAGCGCGGAGGGTGGTGCGCATGGCCAGTGAAGATATCGGCAATGCCGATCCACGCGCCCTCGAAATTGCACTCAATGCCTGGGATGTGCAGGAGCGCCTGGGCAGCCCGGAGGGGGAGCTGGCCATTGCCCAGGCGGTGGCCTATCTTGCCGTCGCCGCCAAAAGTAACGCGGTCTACAGTGCCTACAAACGGGTGCTGGCTGATATTCGGCGCGAGCCCAGTTACGAGGTTCCGGTGCACCTGCGCAATGCGCCCACCAAGCTGGCCAAGGAGATGGCGCATGGTGCGGAGTATCGTTACGCCCACGATGAGCCCGATGGCTTTGCCGCGGGCGAGAATTATTTCCCCGAGGCCATTGCCGACCGTCGCTATTACTATCCGGTAAACCGGGGGCTGGAACTCAGGATCGAAGAAAAGCTCGAGCGCCTGCGGGCACTCAATCAGGCCAGTGACCAGCAACGCTACGCGCCCGCACAACATTCGGAAGCAGAAAAGCGCTAAAATCCTCCCGCAATTGGCAGTTCACCACACCTTTCCGGGAGTTTCCCATGCAATGGATAGCAATCGCACTTGGCGGCGCCATCGGCGCAATCCTTCGTCACCTGGTCGGCCTCTGGGCCTTTCCGGTATTCGAAAACCGGATTCCGCTCGGCACCTTTATCGTCAATGTGGTTGGCTCCCTGCTGATCGGTATTGCCTACGTTGTGATCGTGGAGCGGGGCATGCTCGGCCATGAGTGGCGCCTGATGATCATGACCGGCCTGTTTGGGGCTCTCACCACCTTTTCTACCTTCTCGCTGGAAACAGTGATGTTGTGGCACAATGGCCAGCCTTTGACGGCGCTGGCCTATGTTGTGGCCAGCCTCCTGGTGTGCTTGGCCGCAACCGCAACGGCCATCTCCCTGGGAATGAAATATCTGTAACGCGGTAATCAATACACCATGCTCGATCCTAAACTGATTCGTAACCAACTCGACGAAGTTGCAGCGGCGCTGACCAAGCGCGGCGTGCAGCTGGACAAAGCCAAGCTGGAGCAGCTCGAAGAGCAGCGTAAAGAGCTGCAGGTACGCACAGAGTCCCTGCAGAATGAGCGCAACAGCAAATCCAAAAACATCGGCCGGGCCAAGGCCAGCGGCGAGGATATCGCCCCGCTGTTGAAAGAGGTTGAGTCCCTGGGTGGTCAGCTGTCGGAAGCCAAGCAGGCGCTCGGCGAACTGCAGCAGCAGCTCGACGATGTGCTGCTGGCGATCCCGAATATCCCGGACGAATCTGTGCCCGAGGGTAAAGATGAAGACGATAACGTGGAAGTGCGCCAGTGGGGCGAGCCGCGCAGCTTTGATTTTGAAGTGCGTGACCATGTGGATCTCGGGGGCAGCCTGGGTGGTCTCGATTTCGAAGTGGCGAGCAAAATTACCGGATCCCGCTTTGCGGTAATGACCGGCAAGGTGGCCAAGCTGCACCGTGCATTGGCACAGTTCATGCTAGATCAGCATGTAGAAGAGCACGGCTATCAAGAAGCCAATGTGCCGGTAATAGTAAATAGCGATTCCCTGTACGGAACCTCACAGCTGCCCAAGTTTGCTGAGGATCTGTTCAAGCTGGAGGATGAGCGTGGTTTCTACCTCATTCCTACCGCAGAAGTACCGCTCACAAACCTGTACCGCGATGAAATCGTCGAAGACGCCGCTTCACTGCCGCACAAGTTTGTCAGCCACACCAACTGCTTTCGCTCCGAAGCCGGCTCACACGGGCGCGATACCCGCGGCATGATCCGCCAGCACCAGTTCGAAAAAGTCGAGCTGGTATGGTTTGCCCGCCCGGATCAATCCAAAGACGCGCTCGAACAGCTCACCAGTCACGCAGAAAACATTCTGCAGAAACTGAACCTGCCATACCGCACCGTGGTGCTGTGTGGTGGCGATATGGGTTTCGGTGCAACCAAAACCTATGACCTGGAAGTTTGGATTCCGTCTCAGGACAAATACCGTGAGATTTCTTCCTGCTCCCTGATGGGGGATTTCCAGGCCCGGCGTATGAAGGCCCGCTGGCGTAATCCGGAAACGGGTAAGCCAGAATTGCTGCACACCCTGAATGGATCCGGGTTGGCGGTGGGTCGCACGCTGATCGCGGTACTGGAAAACTACCAACAGGCCGATGGTAGTATCGAGGTGCCGGAAGTACTGCGCCCCTACATGGGTGGTGCATCAAAGATCGGCTAAGCAGTATGGATTAGAACCTTGCGTTACCTGCCTCTCGCTTTTGATTTGAAAAACCGTCCCTGCCTCATTGTCGGGGGCGGTGCCATCGCCACGCGCAAAGCGCGTTTACTCAGCAAAGCGGAGGCGCGACTCATTGTCGTTGCTCCCGATATTACCGACGAGCTGCGCCAACTGGTGATGGCGAGCGGCGGTGAGTATATCGTCGGAACCTATCGCAAGGATCTACTCGACCGCGCCGAAATGATCGTCGCCGCCACCGCAGACGGCGACGTCAACGCCCAGGTATCCGAGGATGCCCGGGCCCGTCGCCTGCCTGTCAATGTGGTGGACTCACCGGAACACTGCACCTTTACCTTCCCCTCCATTGTCGAACGCGGACCGCTTTCCATCGGCATTTCCAGTGGCGGCTCTGCACCAGTGCTCACGCGCATGCTGCGCGCCCAGATAGAAACCCTGCTTTCTCCCGGCCTGGGCCTGATTGCCGAGCTGGCTGGACGAATGCGCGATAAGGTCAAGGCTGCGCTGCCAGAACCCCAGAGAAAAGATTTCTGGCACTGGGTCTTCAATGGTCCCATCGTTGGCCAGATCGAACGCGGCCACAAGGCGGAAGCCGAGCAGGCTTTGCTGGAAGAATTGGGTCGCTGGGAAGAGAAGCCGGCGCCGAGCGGCGAGGTGTATCTGGTCGGCGGAGGCCCTGGTGATCCAGATCTGCTCACCTTCCGCGCCCTGCGTCTGATGCAGCAGGCGGATGTGGTGCTTTACGACCGGCTGGTATCTACCGAGGTACTGGAACTGGTGCGCCGCGACGCCGAGCGTATCTATGTGGGCAAGATGAAGCAGTTCCACTCGGTACCGCAAGACGACATCAATCAGCTACTGGTGGACCTGGCGAAAGAGGGCAAGAAGGTCCTGCGCCTGAAGGGCGGCGATCCATTTGTATTCGGCCGCGGAGGCGAAGAAATCGACAAGCTTGCCGAAGCTGGCGTGCCGTTTCAGGTAGTCCCCGGTATTACCGCCGCCATCGGCTGCTCTGCTTATTCCGGCATCCCACTGACCCACCGGGATCACGCCCAGTCGGTTCGGTTCATTACCGGGCACCTCAAGCAGGGCGATCTGGTGCTGCCCTGGGAAGAGCTGATCACCAAAAACCAGACCCTTGTTTTCTACATGGGCCTCACCGGACTTCCGACCATCTCTGAAAAATTGATTGCGAATGGCATGGATGCGGATACGCCTGCAGCACTGGTAGAGAAGGGCACCACCCGGGATCAGCGCGTAATTGTAGGCACCATTGCCACGCTGCCGGAATTGGCCGAGACCCACAAGGTGGAGGCGCCGGCGCTTACCATCATCGGTGGTGTAGTGACATTGCGCGAAAGCCTGGGCTGGTATCAGTAACCAGATGTCTGCCAAGGAATTTTAACGCCCGGCATCCCTGACCCCATACATTGGCAAACCCCTATCTATACTGAGAGAGGTGTTTGCCAGTGGTGGTTTTATGTTGTGGATGTTGCTTCGTTTTTATTGCACTCTTCTGGTGCGCAGCTTTCTGCCCCAGGAAAACGAGATCGCGTTGCCTGATGAAAACGACAGCCATTTGCGTCGCTACACCCGCGCCTATCGCATCAAGCGGACCTGGGTGAAAAACCTCTGGATCGGTGCATCCCTGCTCATGATCTGCTTTCCCCTGTTGCCGTTTGTCCTGGGACTGGGGCTTTTCACATCCTTCCTTTCTTTCGCCATCCTCGACGAAACCGCCTGAGCTACGCCCTTGCGCGGGCGCCAGTTCAGTGCAGGGTTAATACGTAAGCCGCGGACTGTTCGGTAAAGCTGGAGGGATTGCCCTCTACCCAGTCCCGGTGCCCGTTGCCAAAGAATGGGGACAGGGGGTGGGCGCTTTGCCCGGTTGCCATATGGAAGATGCCGCGCTCCTCGTGTCCCGGTGCCACGACCATACGTTCAGAGGCGCCGTTGGTCGAAGACTGGAAGCGCGGCATGTGCGAGTCGCCAGGCAGTGGATCGGCCGGCATCGCAGTGAACCAGTTGACGGCTTCAATGGCCCGCCCCAGCGGATGCCGAATCTTGGCAGAATTTTGTACGCCCCACGTCTGTTCTGCCAGCGGCAGCCCATCTTTCGCCATATCTTCGAGTACCCGATCCAGGGCGGCGAACTTGAGCGCCTGCCAGGATTCAAATTCCGGGTTCAACAGATGCTCTGGCTCTGCTGACAGCATTTCCCATGCGGGATACTCCACCTGGCGGTTGACGCGCCCAAACTTGAAATCCGGTGCGTAGCGCTGCATGAAGGTCAGTACCGGTGCGGTGGAAAGATCGATAAAGCGCAAGCGGAAATTACGCACGATGCGGTAACCAACAGAGTCGGCGCTGGCGCGACCGCCCCAGTCTTTTACCTGTTCGTACACTTCCTGATACTCGTCGACACCTTCAAGTAATCCAGCGAGTTGTTTTTGCCACCGCCCAAGGAAGACAGCGCGATCATCCAGTTGGATGTCGAGCAGATCCTGCTCCGTGAAGCGTTCCCGGGCAAACAGGTCATCGCGAATTTGCTGCTGGCGCGCACCCAGCGCGTAGCCGCCATCCCCCATCACACGCAGGAATTCCCCGTCCATGGTGCGCGCGTTGGCAGTCCAGATGCGGTGCGAGGGCGGGTTGTACACCTGCGGCTGCTCTTGCAGGGAGAGATAGCCATCCCAGTACGCAGTACCGTCCGCCCAGCTCACCGAGCGGCTGCCATCCAGCCCAACACGTCGGGGGATTGGGCCTGCCACGGTCCAGCCAATATTGCCTTCACTGTCGCCCAGCACGAAATTCTGGTGAGGAATGCCAAGCTCGGGGGCGAGATCCATTGCGGCGCGGGTGCTTGCCGCTGTTTCCAGCTTCAGCAGGTTCAGGTTTGCACCGCGTACATCGTGGGCAACCCAGCGGTAGGCGAGGGGCCTTTCCTTGTGGTCCTTGCCGACAACCGGTCCCCAGATGGTCTTGCGCACCTCCAACATAGCCGGGGGCTTGCCGCTTATAGCAATCTTCTCTTTGACCGTTTCGAAGTCTTTCCAGCCATCGGGCGTACGGTACTGGTTGCCACTTTCCGAGAGTTCAAGGGGAATCAGGTCGCCCCAATCCGCGGTGGTATTGGTGAATCCCCACGCCACTTTACTGTTGCTGCCGGCCACGATGATCGGGCCGCCCGGCAGGGAGGCGCCGCGCATTTCAAATTCTGTGCCCGGTACATTCCAGCCAGCGCGGTACCAGATATTGGGCACGGTGATCTTAAGATGCATGTCATCGGCGACGATCGCGGCACCGTGTTCGGTCAGAGCGCCGCCGACTACCCAGTTATTGCTGCCGAAGATCATGTCTTCGCTTTCCATTTCCTGGTGCGCCATGGGCGCGCCGTCTTCGACCAGCGCAGCAATGTCCGTTTGCGGGAGTGACAGTGGGCCACGGGCATCGCCAATTAATGGCGCGTCCCAGATTCCGCCCTTGGGCACGAAGAACGCATACAGGTCTCCGGGCAGCAATTCCGCCAATGCATTATCGCGGCGTTCGAAGTTGCCGGTGTGGCTCTGCAGGGTCATATACATGCTGAAAATGGTGAGCAGGCTGTCTGCAGGGACCCAAGTGCGAGGCTCCTGCCGGAGCAGGGCGTACTCCCACGGCGCCGCGCCCAGTTGCGACAGGCCATAGTTCACACCGTCGGCATAGTTCTGAAGGATTTTCCGGTCCTCTGCGGGCATGGCGGCGATATTGCGTTCAGCACGAGCACGAAATTGATGGACCCGCACTTCCTGATCGTGATCGAGAGCGGCTTCGCCTACGAGCTCTGACAACTCACCGGCGGAGTTGCGGCGCAGCAGATCCATCTGGAAGAAACGCTCTTGCGCGTGCAGGAAGCCCAGCGCAAAGGCGGAGTCGCTACGGGATTCCGCGGTTATGAAGGGGATACCCTGGGCATCGCGCTCGATGGTCACCGGGTTTTCCAGCTGACCGGTGGCGAGATCGCCATCCAGCAGCGGCAGGCTCTGGCGTAACCACAGCCAGGCGGCCAGGCCAACCAGTAATAAGAGGACAGAAAGGGCAAGCAAGCCGCGCAGTACGCGTCTCGGCCAGGGAGTGGGAGCCATCATCACAAGGTCTCTCGCTTCAAATTCAGAGTCGTTATTTTGGGACCCGCGGGCGCCTTTCGGTGCCGCGGGGGCAGCTCAGTCTAACAGTGTTGTACGGATCATAAATGGGTACCGATAGACTTATTCCGGTCACAAACTAATACTTTACGTTGAGAATAATGCCAAAATGGCGCAATACGTCACATTATCTTGCAGCGAAACTGACCAGTCACGGCAAAAAGGTCATAACAAGCTTTTCTTGGGACAGCTGTACCCTTAAGATGGCCGAACTTGACTATCAATAAAGATAACTTTCCATCACGCTTTTCATATAACTAAAAACGCGAGGACGCGATGATGTACGACGCCAATCAGTCCGGTAAAAACCGATCTTTCACTATATCCTCCCTCTCCGCAGCCATCGCCGTAACCACAGCGCTGAGCGGCACCGCATCTGCTGCGGAGATCGAAGAGGTTGTGGTTACCGCGCAGAAGCGCGCGGAAAACCTGCAAGATGTACCAATTGCCATCTCTGCTTTCACAGGCGACAGCATGAAGGCAATGGGTGTAAAAAATCTGACAGACCTGGGTAAATTCACCCCGGGCGTCGAAATGAACAACGATACGCCGCTGCAGCCTACCTATAGCGTGCGCGGTATCGAAACCGGTGACTTCACCGTGGGTTCCGACCCGGCGGTAGCGGTTTATGTGGACGGTGTATACACCGGTCGCGGTGCTGGTGCCGAGATCCCCCTTGCGGATATCGAGCGTGTCGAAGTACTGAAAGGCCCGCAGGGCACGCTGTTTGGCCGCAACGCCACTGGTGGTGCGATCCATATCATCAGCAAAAAGCCCCAGGCCGACGATACCACCGAGCTGAACCTGACCGCCGGCAACTACGGTCGCCAGTCTTCAGATCTGCTGGTCAACCGTCAGCTGAGCGACAACCTGTACGGTCGCTTTACCGCGTCCACCAACCGCCGCGATTCCTTTGCCGATAACCTGGCGAACGATTTCGAAGTAGGTAATGTCGACACCCAGACCTATCGCGCATCCCTGCTGTGGGAACCGACTCCGGATACCGAAGTTCTGTGGCGTGCCGAATACGGCATCATGGACCAGGGTAGCGCACTGCGTACCTCTATCGTTCCATCGCTTGAGGCAGAAGCGGGCGGCACCGACGTTTTCGGCGATTACGCACTGGATACGCCGACCATCGAAGATCGCGATTCCTGGGGCACCTCTGTGTCTGTGATTCACGACTTTGAAAATGTCACCCTGACTTCCATTACCGCCTACCGCGGTTTTGAAGCGCACCTGCAGCAGGACGAAGACGGTACCGCCAACCCTGATTACATGTTCGGTTCCGCCAACTTCGACGATCAGACCCAGTTCTCTCAGGAGTTCCGCCTGAACGGTGCGACAGATACCCTGAAGTGGACCCTGGGCGCATCTTATTCGCGCGAAGAGCTGGAGCACACTACCGACGCATACTTCACCGCGGGTTCTCTGGAATCTTTCGCCGTGTATGAAGGCGTCAAGGCTGCCTACGCAGGTGCAGGCCTGACCACTACCCAGCTCGAAGATGCTGCCTACCAGCAGCGCCAGCTGATGATTGCCGGCGGACTTGAAGGTGCTGCGGTTTCCACCTTCATTTACGATCTGATGTTGCAATCCGGACAGGCCGACGCGCTGCTGCAAGCACTGGGTGCTCCTTCCTTTGTTACCGCCAGCATGCTGAATCGCGATCAGATGATCGGACAGCTGATGGCTGGTATCACCCCGTGGGTAATGGCTGACACGCCGTGGAACGAATCCGTACTGAACAAAGGTGACTACCGCTCGGCGGCGATCTACGGTGATGCAACCTGGAGCCTCACCGACAAGATGGACCTGACCGTAGGTGCGCGTTATACCGCGGACGAGAAAGACTTCTCCATCGTAAGCAGCTACCAGAACACCTTGCCGATCGAATTCGTCGGTGGCGATGTCGCCCTGATGGGGCCTGATGGCAGCGTTCTTGGCGCTATCACCCTGCCTCCGGGCCAGGTTGCTGAAATTCCGTTCGGCATCGCGTTCAACAACAACGGCGTAGCCAACCTGAACCAGAAGCTGGACGATTCCTGGAGCGACCTGTCTGGCCGTGTTGTGCTGGATTACCGCTGGAACGACGATGTAATGACGTTCATCTCCCTGGCAGACGGCTTCAAAGCGGGCGGCTTCAACAGCTTCAGCGCAGCCCCAGGCATTGATCCGTCTTTCGATCAGGAAAGCGTTACCAACCTCGAAATTGGTATGAAGAGCAGCCTGTTCGACAACGCTGTGCGCTTCAATGCATCTGTATTCGCATACAACTACGACAACCTGCAGCAGCTGGACCTCGTTGGCGCACCGATTCCGAACTACTACCTGCGTAACGCCGATGCTGAAGGTCGCGGTGCAGAATTTGAAGTGCAGTGGGCGGCTACCGACAACCTGTTTATTGCCGGTAACTACTCCTTCCTGGATACCGAGTACACCCGCTACCAGATCATCGAGTCTATCGGTGAGACCGAAGAGGAAAACTCTCGCGTAGGCCAGCCCCGCGTGGGAACCCCGGAGAACAAGTTCAACCTGATGGCTGAATACTCCTGGGATCTGGCAAGCGGCGCGAATGTCGTGCTGCGCGGTGATTACAACTGGACCGACGAGCGTGTTGGTTCAATCAGCGACCCGGCTCGTGTGATCCCGGACTACAAGCTGATGAACCTGCGTGCAGGCTGGAGCAGCGCCTCCGACCGTTACTCTGCAGCCCTGTGGGTGCAGAACGTCACCGACGAAGAGATCGCTGGTGGCTATGGCGGTACCGGTGCTGCGATTGGTGCCAGCCCCGCGTGGCGCTTCATGCCCCGTATGTACGGCGCGGACTTCACCGTTCGCTTCTGATCACATCTAGTGTGAAGCAGGAAAAGGGTCGGCATTGCCGGCCCTTTTTTGTGTCCGAAGATAAATGGGACAGACGAAATTCCTGGCGCCAATTGCCGCGAGAATCACTGCATCCACATGGGAAAGCGCCACAATGGATGTATGATCAATAGCAACCAGCGCAGTTGACGGCTCAAAGAATGATTCTGATTTCAGAAGCGGGTTCGGAGGTAACTGAAAATTCGCCACACCTGTATTGGCAGGAACCCGAGAGAGAACTATCTCTGGATGAGCGGGCCGCCTTACTGGGACAGTATCAAAAGGTCCGCAGTGAAACGGAGAGTCTCACGGACCCGCTGACGTCGGAAGACATGCAGCTGCAGTCGATGCCGGACGCCAGCCCCAGTAAATGGCACCTGGCCCATACCAGCTGGTTCTTCGAAACATTTATCCTGCGGTCGCTTCTGCCGGGATATTGCCCCTTCGATTCCGCCTATCACCACCTGTTCAACTCCTATTACAACGCACTCGGGCAACCGTTTTCACGACCCCAGCGCGGATTATTGTCACGCCCCTCCATAGAAGAGGTTTTCGCCTACCGTCGCAGCATTGATCGCGCCATTGAGCAGTGGCTGACAGAGGAAGATGTATCCACGGAACACGCCAATTTACTGGTGCTGGGTCTCAACCACGAACAGCAACACCAGGAATTGCTGCTTACCGATATCAAGCATGCGTTTTCATTAAACCCCATATTGCCCGCCTACCGAGATGATTTAGAGAGTGATCCCAGAGGGCAGGGCAGTTTGCCGAGCGAATGGCTTGAGGTGCCCGAAGACAATTACACCGTGGGTTGCGACGGCGAAGATTTCTGTTTCGATAACGAAGGTCCGGCGCACCTGCGCTATCAGCAGGCTTTTCGCCTGCAGTCACGATTGATCACCAATGGCGAATATCTGGAATTTCTTCAGGATGGGAGCTATCAGGAGCCGCGCTTGTGGCTCTCGGATGGGTGGGCGCATGTGCAACAGGGCAGGTTGCAGGCCCCACTGTACTGGCGGGAAATTGACGGCGACTGGTATCAGTTCACCCTTGGCGGACTGCAACCGCTGGATCTGGCGGCGCCGGTGTGCCACGTGAGTTTTTACGAAGCAGATGCGTTTGCGAGCTGGGCCGGACATCGACTGCCGACGGAATTCGAGTGGGAGATTGCCGCCTGGTTGCACTGCCGCAAGGATGCCGCTGGTCGCGCCAATATGCTCGAAGCGGGGCGCTATCAGCCCCACCCGGAGACCACAGCTTCTTCAGAGCCTCGGCTATTGGGGAACCTCTGGCAATGGACCTCGAGCGCCTATCAACCCTATCCGGGTTTCAGGGCAAGTGCCGACGCCGTAGGCGAATACAACGGGAAGTTTATGTGCAATCAGATGGTTCTGCGCGGTGGTTCCTGCATCACACCGCGCAATCATATCCGAATCAGCTATCGTAATTTCTTTTATCCGCATCAAGCGTGGCAATTTACCGGTATCCGACTGGCAGGAGATTTATAGTGGACATGGCCGTTCAGAATTCAGTACTGACAGAGCAGGGGGTTGCTGTGCAATGCGGCTACCTCCAGGAGTTCGAAGCTGATGTTTTGGCGGGCCTCTCTGGGCGTCAAAAAACACTACCCTGTAAGTATCTTTACGATGCGGCCGGATCAAAACTCTTTGAAGAAATCTGCGAGCTGGAGGATTACTATCTCACTCGCACCGAGGCCAATATTTTTTGCGAATGCCTGCCCGAAATGGCTGATCTGCTTGGCGAATCAGTGGTTCTGGTAGAGCCCGGTGCGGGCAACTGCGAAAAAGCGGAGCCACTGCTGGCTTGTATGGATTCGCCCCAGGCCTATTACCCGCTGGATATATCCCCGGAAATTCTGCTCGCTGCCCAGCAGCGGATTCAGGCCCGATTACCCGCGCTCGAGGTTGCTCCGGTGATAGGGGATTTCACCGCGCCTGAAGCCTGGGCGGATCTGCCGGTAACCGCACACAAAAAGGTTATTTTTTTCCCGGGGTCGACCATCGGTAATTTCACACCCGAACAGGCTGCTGCGCTATTGCGACAGTTTTCCGGGTTCCTGAAAGCCGGGGACGGCCTGCTGCTGGGGGCGGATCTGGTAAAAGATTCGGTCGTTCTGGAGCGCGCCTATCACGACAGCGAGCACGTAACCGAGCTGTTCAACAAGAACCTGCTATCGCGCATCAATTGTGAATTAAACGGCAATTTTGACACCAGCGCCTTTGCCCACCGGGCCTTTTACCATGCCCATCGCCAGCGGGTAGAAATGCACCTTGTAAGCCTGAAGGATCAGACGGTAGCGGTTGCAGGACAGGACTTCGAATTTCGGGAAGGGGAGACTATTCACACAGAAAACAGCCATAAATATACGCTTCCGGGTCTGAAAGCACTACTTCAGGAAACCGGTTTTAGTCCCAAGCACTACTGGACAGATAATAAGCAGCACTATGCAATTTACTATGCCGAAGTTCTCTAATAGCCGTACCTTCATTCGAAAAATTCGCAACCTTGCGTTATTGCTGTCGGTCAGTTTTATCACCGCATGCAGCACCAATCAGAGCGTGGCAGAGCAGGACGCCAACGCCGATATTGTGGTCTACAAGTCCCCGTTTTGCCTGTGTTGCAAAGACTGGATGAAACATCTCGAGCAAAATCAATTCAGCGTAAGCAGTGAGAACGGGCTGGATACTGCTGAGTTCAAACGCCAATGGGGTGTGCCCGCAACCATGCAGGGTTGCCATACCGGGGTCTGGAATAATAAATACGTGTTCGAAGGACATGTGCCGGCGCGCCTGATCCGGCAATTTCTCGCCAACCCGCCTAAAGGCAGCATTGGTCTGTCCGTACCCGGAATGCCAAAGGGCAGCCCCGGCATGTACCGTGGCGGGGATTTCGAACCCTATATTGTGTATTCCATTCTGTCGGATGGCGGTTACCGTTTTTACGAAAAAGTTACCGCGCCCGAGGCATCTTGAACTGGCAAAGCATTCGGTCCGGCGGTAGTCTTGCAGCCCTTCCTAATGTACGAAGGGCTAAAGTACTTTGAGCGTCCAGCCATTTGAGCCTGCGGTCGGGCTCGGCAACTGTCATCTGCAGACCATATTCCCGCGCTTCCATCGGCCCAGACCCTGGATCAGAACCCAGTGCCAGTGGCTTACCACCCCAGACAATGACCGCCTAGCGCTTCATACGCCGACTCAGCTTGAAGATAATCCCAATCGGCCCATCGTATTGGTACTTCACGGCCTCGAGGGGTCCGTGGAATCCCCTTACGTGCAGGGGTTAATGCAGTCACTGCTGGAAAAGAGGTTTCAGGTCGCCGTCATGCATTTTCGAGGATGCGGCGGCGCGCCCAATCTATTGCCGCGTGCTTATCACAGTGGCGATAGCGAAGATCCCCGCTGGCTGGCTAGACACCTCAGGGAAAAGTTTCCCGGTACACCACTGATGGCCGTTGGCTATTCACTGGGTGGCAACGTGCTGTTGAAGTGGCTGGGTGAAGATGGCAACCAGACGCTGTTGTCAGCTGCCGTATCTGTGTCTGCACCGCTGGATCTGCACGCTTCCAGCCGCCGTATGGGGCAGGGGTTCTCCAAGGTTTACCAGCGCCACTTGTTGCAGAGCCTGAAGCAGAGTCTACGCAACAAGGCGCGAGATCCGGAACTCGCGCAGCAGATGCCTGTATTGAATGAATCGAGGTTCTTTAGTGATTTCAGGAGCTTCGATGATCAATTTACCGCGCCACTGCACGGGTTTAGCGGCGTAGATGACTACTACACGCGCGCGTCGAGCAAACCGTTTATCAAAAATATTCGCACACCAACGCTGATTATTCATGCGCAGGACGACCCATTTGTCTGTCCCAGCGCAATTCCCACCAGCGACGAAATCAGTAGTGAAGTCACCCTGGAAGTCAGCAAGCGCGGCGGGCATGTCGGCTTTATCAGTGGCAGCCTATGGCAACCGCGGTATTGGCTGGAATCCCGTATTCCCGACTTTCTCAAGCAGATGAGAGCCGAATACACTGATAATGCCGACACACCTTAATGGTGGATGGCGTACGCCGGTTCCGGAATAGACGCATCTACGTAGAACGACATGTACTGACGGAATGCACTCGTCACCGCCGTATTCTGAAGGAGCGACTGTTCGGAGTCGTGTTGCTTAGTAATCAACCGCACCAGACTCAAGTGATAGTCGCCGCTATAATTTGCTTTCAGATGCTCATCGATAATACCGACAAGTTGCTCCGCCAGACTGTACTCCGTGCCCTCATTCAAAAAGGCATCCTTTAACGTCATTTTGAATTCCTCCCAGCTGGAGAGTGCAACAGAAAGGCGTTCAATGGCGTGAAAAATCTGTTCTCCTGTAGTCATAAAGTCCCCCTCGAAAAAGAGGGCGAATCCTACTGGAGAACACCCACATTCCCCAGCGTTTCAGGCGCCAGAAACAGGGTTTTCGTGACAGTTTTTACGGCACCTCACGACGTGTATTCACAAGGCGTGTAAACCTCGGCTAATTGAGTTCTCGATCCTTATCGCTGTCCAAATACTGAATTTAACATAATCTATATTATGCGAACTACGTATTGGTTATGGGAGGGGCTCAATGTGTGCCCGGTACAATCAGGCTTGGCCAGTATCTGTGGCGGTATGTCGGCCTGATACGCTACCGCAACTTAGCAGATTCTGGGCAACTGCTCACCGGGCAAACGATACAGTAGCCGTTCGCAGCCTAATGAGTTCTGCAAGGTGACTTCCGCACCGGCCAGGCTGGAAACCCGACCAATGACACGACTGTCTATGGAGACCGGAATCGCTGTCAGGATCTCTAGCGCTTGTTGTTGCTGTTGCGCTGGCACAAACAGGATGAAGCGGCCTTCGTTGGCCACATACATGGGATCGAGCCCGAGCAGCTCGCAGGCGCCCTGCACGGGTTCACTGACCGGAATACAGCCTTCCTCAACCTGTATGCCCATGCCCGATGACTCGGCGAGTTCCACCAGCGCGGTGGCAAGCCCGCCCCGTGTGAGATCCCGCAAGCAGTGAACCTCAATTCCAGCGGCCAGCAGCGCCGCGACGGGATCACACAGCGGCGCACAGTCACTGAGCAGCGGGCTTTCAAACTCGAGGCCTTCACGCTGAGCCATGACCGCCATCCCGTGCCGGCCAATATCGCCAGACAGAATGACCACATCGGAAGCGACAATCTGCTGCGGACAGATTTCGCGAGTAGCGCCGAGCACGCCAATTCCAGAGGTGTTGATATAGATCCCGTCACCCTTGCCCCTCTCCACGACTTTTGTATCGCCAGTCACCAGCTGCACGCCGACTTCTGCAGCGGCAGTGCCCATGGAATACATGATACGTACAAGGGTCTTGATCGGTAGCCCCTCTTCCAGAATCAACCCGCAACTCAGGTACTTCGGACGGGCGCCACTCATGGCCAGATCGTTGACCGTGCCATAGACGGCAAGCTTTCCAATATCGCCACCGGGGAAAAACAACGGGGACACTACGAATGAGTCGGTGGTAAATACCAGGCTCCCGTTGTCTACCGGCAACTTTGCGCTGTCATGCCCCTGTTGAATCCAATAATTGTCAATATAGGGAAAAATAAAATCCCGCAGTAAACGCTGGGTAAGTTCCCCGCCACTGCCATGGCCCAGCCGAATCACTTCATCGGATTCAGTGGCCAATTGATCCAGCGGAAGCGGACACTCAATGTTCATGGCGGGGTTCCTGATTATGATGTGGGCGAGTGCCGTATCGATAATAGGCCGCGCAGGGACCTTCGGTAGATACCATCGGAGCGCCCAGAGGGCTTTGTGGACGGCACTTGTTGCCGAAGTGCGGACAGTCATCGGGTTTACTTAGCCCCTGCATTATCCGCCCACTGATACAGCCGCTGGTATCCTCCCGAACCTGGAAATCCATCGGGAATCGCTGGCCGGCGTCAAACGCAGCGAACTCCTGGCGCAACAGCAATCCGCTGCTGCGGATATTCCCCACCCCGCGCCAGCTCTGGGTAGATATTTCAAATACCCGCTGCAACATCTCCCGCGCGGGGATATTGCCTTCGCTGGAAACCGCGCGTGCGTACTGGTTCTGAACTTCATACTTGCCCTGCTCCAGCTGACGCACACACATCAGGACACCTTCGAGAATATCCAGAGGTTCAAATCCGGTAACCACGATGGGACGTCGTATTTTGTTCGCGAGTGGCAGGTATTCTTCAAAGCCCGTAATTGCACAGACATGCCCGGCGGCAAGAAACCCCTGAACGCGCGAGTCCGCATCGGCGCAGATGGTGTCTATCGCCGGGGGGACCAGGAACTGGGATACCAGCAGGGAAAAGTTGGTTACGTCTTGCCGGTGGGCTTGGTACACCGCCATGGCATTCGCGGGTGCCGTGGTTTCAAAGCCGATTGCAAAAAACACAACCTGGCGATCGGGATGCGTCCGCGCAAGCTCCAGCGCATTCATTGGTGAATAAACCGTACGCACATCTCCACCAGCGGCCTTTACCGCCAGCAGGTCCCGGTCAGTTCCGGGAACCCGGAGCATATCGCCGAAGGAACAGAAGATCACATCAGGTCTCGAGGCAATGGCAATTGCCTGGTCGATGATATCCAGTGATGTCACACACACCGGACAGCCAGGGCCATGCAACAGCTCTATCTCCGGCGGAAGTAACTGCTGTAATCCATATTTGGCGATCGCATGTGTTTGCCCGCCGCAGACTTCCATCAATGTCCAGGCGCGGGTGGTGGTTCGATGCAACTCAGCAACAATCTTTCTTATGCCTTCTCGCCCGCGATATTCATTCAGATATTTCATCGGCCATTTCCCTGGTGACATTACCCGAGATCTTCCAGATCTCCGATTTCCTCTAGATAGCGAAATACCCGCTTTGCTTCGCTTTCATTAATGACACTAATCGCAAACCCCACATGCACGATTACATAGTCACCAACTGCGACTGTCGGCACAAAGGCGATATTGATTTCCTTACTGATACCGCCGAACCGAACCCGCGCACTGCGCTCCAGGGGTTCACTATTCAGTATTTCTTCTACAAGACCGGGAATCCCAAGACACACGGGTGACTACCCTCCTCTGGTACCTTGTTCATTACTGGTTTTCACGCTCGGCTTTTCCATTTGCCATGGATAGGCGGCTGTTATTGCCCATACAACGGGTGTAGTAAATCTGCCCCACTGCGATACCACCATCATTCGGGGGAACCTTGCTATGGCTGTGTACCCGAAACCCGGCCTCGCGCAACAGCTGCGAGGTTGTCTCCAGCAGCCGCTTGTTCTGGAACGCACCTCCAGACAGGAACACTTTGTTCTCTGCAGAGCGTATGGCTACCGATAGTGCCATCTGCGCAAGCGTATTGTGGAACGCGGTGGCCATGTAGGGGATCTTCGCTCCGGCTGCCTGATCCTCGATCAGGGCCGCAAGCATCGGACCCCAGTCAAGCTTCCAGACAGCGCCCTCCCGATGCAATTCAAACGGGTAGCTGCTGCCGTGCTCTGACTCCTGTGTCGCAAACTCCAGTGCCATTGCCGCCTGGCCCTCGAACGTGGTGGCTTCCACAATGCCAAGCAGTACGGATACGGCATCGAACAGCCGCCCGACACTGGAGCAAATGGGGGTATTGAGTTTCCGCGCCAGGATGCGCTCGAGGTTTGACAGGTCTTGCGCACTGAATTTTTGCCGCAGTAGCGTGCCGGATTGGCTCGCAGGATTCAGTGCATTCGGACCGAGATGCTCAAATAACAGCCCGGCCAGGGTTCGGCGAGGATCGTGTATCGCCAGTTCACCCCCGGGCAGCGGAAACTCGCGCAGGCTCGCCAGCCGCCGAACCTGGCCCGCGCCGTTCCAATAGAGAAACTCACTGCCGCGCAGCGTCCCGTCCTCGCCGAAACCCGTCCCATCCCAACAGATTCCCAGTGCCGGCCCAGGGTCGGCATGCTCTGCTAAGCATGAAAAGAAATGGGCCACGTGATGCTGTACGTGCATTAACTGGCCAGCACGCCGCTGGCACCATCGGGTCGAGAGGAAGCCCGGGTGCAGATCACAGGTCACACGGGCCACTTTCAAGTCGGCACGCTTGTCGCCGTACAATTGTGTAAGGTCATCAACGGTAGCTATGAAGTGCGCCATGGCGATACGATTCTCAAGATCGCCGATATGCTGGCTGGTAAATACGGTATTGCCGCGCGCAACAGCAACCGTGTTTTTAAGATCGGCACCCGCGGCCAGTATCGCGGCGCCCTGTGCCGGCCTGTCCGGCAGCCCGAGCGGACGAGGTACGTACCCTCGCGCGCGGCGCAATATCACAGGTTGGCCATCCATCACACGAACAATGGAATCGTCCAGCGGGCGCAGTATCTGCCGATTGTGCACCAGAAACCCGTCTGCAATCGGGGCCAGTCTCTGCAATGCCTCTTGGTTGTCGATGCAGATTGGCTCACCGGCGAGGTTGCCACTGGTCGCAACCAACGGTCGCGGCAGATCGTGCATCAGCAAGTAATGCAGCGGTGAGCTGGGCAACATCACGCCAATATTGGGATTGCCCGGCGCGACCTGCTCGCACAGGTTTTCCCGCGCAACTGACCTGGCCCGCAATATTAGGATCGCTCGCTCCGGCGCAAGGAGCTGCTGTTCTTCCTGCGCGCTAACGTAGCAGTCTCTGTGTACGCTGTTTATGTGCGGGTACAGTAAGGCAAACGGCTTGTTGGGACGCTGTTTCCTGTAGCGGAGACCTGCAACGACATCGCCCCGGGCCGCATCGGCAATTAACTGGAACCCACCGACGTTCTTGATGGCAACAATATGGCCGGTTCGGATCGCTTCCACCGCCTGCCGAAAGGCGTCTTCGCCGGTGGCAAGCGGCGTTCCATCCGCAGCGCAGTACGCCAACTGTGGCCCACACACTGCACAGGCATTGGGTTCGGCATGAAAGCGCCGGTTTCCGGGATCAATGTACTCCGCGTGACAGTCTTCACAAAGAGGGAATCGCTCCATTGCGGTATTTGCCCGATCGTATGGCAGGCGCTCGACAATACTGAAACGTGGGCCGCAGTGGGTACAGTTAAGGAATGGATAGCGGAATCGGCGGTTTTGCTTATCGAACAGTTCCTGCAGACAGGCATCACAGGGCGCCAGATCCGGCAATATGAGTGCTGCGGGAGCGGCGCTGGTATCGCTCTCCCGGATGGAAAACCCCGTATCTTCTTGTAGCGGTATCTGTTCGCAGGTCAGGGAATGGATTTCTGCATGGGGCGGCAGTTCCCGCGACAGGCTCTGAGTAAACTTGCGCAGCCGGGATTTGCTTCCCTGTACTTCCAGGCTAACGCCCGCGGTATGGTTGGCGACCCATCCGCACAGACTGTACCGCCCTGCCAGCCGATAGATATATGGCCGGAATCCAACCCCCTGAACGATACCGGTGAGTTGCAAGCGGCGTCGCTCAAGGGATTCGTTGTTCATCGTCCGCTTGAAACTCGAGACTTTCCAGAATGATGTCCTGGGCTTCGGGGTGATGGATATCCGACTGCTCGACAATGTCCAACCGCAAGCCTTGCAGGGCCGTTCCGTCGGTTTCCTGTTGAAAGTGTTCACGCAGATGATCAGCCGAGATATGCGCGAGCGCGCCCAGCCGGAGTTTGGCCGCTAACACCCGGGCATTTTCTTCCGCTGCGAGTCCCTGAATCGTATTCACCAGATTCCTGATAAGTGACTGTTCGTGCATTACAGACCTCCTGTCTGTAGCTGTATTTTTTCAAGAATTTCCCGCATCACCTGTTGCGCCGCGGCCTTCACCTGCGCTGACAGGCCTGCACTGAATGAAAAATCCCGTCCGCAGATTGCATATATTTCCAGGTGTGCCGGCATTGCCTCCAATGCCCTAGCCAATTCCAGCGCTTCGCCAATGTTCAGGCCGTGGCTGGAGGTACGACAGAGGCTCGCTGGAATATCCTGTTTGAGACCATTGAGACGCACTACTTCCCCAGGCGGATAGGCTGCAGTCTGTACTGCGTCGACCAGGCAGACGTGCCGATCTCTCCAGTCCTCAATCAGGTTGCTCATATCGCCATTGTTCTCTATGCAGGGGATGGATGGCGTCAGCTGGCTGCGCAGGCGATGCACAACGTAAGGTCCCACGGAATCATCCCCTCGAAACCGGTTACCCACTCCGATGATGGCCCAGTCACTCACGATCCTGGCCTCACCGGATCCAGATGTAGCTTGAGGAAGTGGGTGGAACAGGAGATGCAGGGATCATAGTTGCGAATGGCCTGTTCACAGCGGGCCTGGAGGTCAGCCTCTGCGAGATGCATGTACTGCGGAAGCATCAGGCGCAGGTCATCTTCGATGGTTTTCTGGTTCTGCGATGTGGGGGCGACGATTTTTGCATCATCTATTTGGCCGGATGCGTCGATACCATAGCGGTGGAAAAGCAGGCCTCGCGGCGCTTCCGTTGCGGCACACCCCGTGGATGGCCTCGGTGCTGTGTCAATATACGGGGCTTGTGGTGCCCGGTAGTTGTCGATGATCCGCACTGCCTCGTCGAACGCATAGAGTACTTCCAGGCTGCGTACCACAATGCTGGCAAAGGGATTTGAACAAAAAGACGGGAAGCCCACCTCACCCGCGATTTGCTTTACCAGCGGTGACAGCCGCTCGTAATTCAGGTTATACCGGGCCATAGGGCCGAGGAAGTAAGCTCCCCGCCCCACCCGCTCACTGTGCAGGGCATTGCTGTATTCTACATGCGTTTCGTGAAAGTGATCATCGTAGTCGCTCACGGCAATATCCAGCCCGTGCGTAGATACAATACGTCCGCGATTCATCGGGTATTCTTGCGGGTCCGATAGCGCGACAAACTCGTAGGTATTTTCAGGTGCCCGTGCAAAGTCCGGAATAGGCAGTGAAGCCGCCCAGCGTACGGTTTCAATGGCCAGGTCTCTCGCGCGCAGCAACTTGTCCCGTAACTCACCCAGCTCGGGGTGCGTAGGCAGCCGGTAGAATCCGCCCACCCGCACATTGATCGGGTGGACCTCACGCCCTCCTAGCAAACGCACTATCTCGTTACCCGCCTTTTTCATCTGCAAACCGTCCTGTACGGTTTTTGGATGATCTTTGGCCATGGCGACGCCACTGGGATACCCGAGGAAATCTGGCGCATGCAACATATAGATATGCAGCGTATGGCTCTCGATCCACTCCCCGCAATACATCAAGCGTCGCAGGGCGTGCAACTCTGGGGAGAGACTGAGCCCAAGTGCATTCTCCACCGCATGGACTGCGCTCATCTGGTAAGCAACGGGGCAGATTCCGCAAATGCGTGCGGTAATATCTGGCGCCTCGCGGTAGTCGCGCCCGCGCATGAAACCTTCAAAGAACCGGGGCGGCTCGAAAATCTTGAGTTTTACCTCGTGCACACCATCTTCGTCGTAGCGGATATACAGCGCTCCCTCCCCTTCGACACGGGCGAGATAATCGACCTTGACGGTCTTACTCCTGGTCATCCTGGCCTTCCCGATTGCGGCTGGCAGCATCGAATACCGGTGCCGCCGCGTTGAAATTACGCAGGTTCTGGATCACCGTGGCCTTGTCCGCACCCAGCTCCTGTTCCCACCAGTGGCACAGGGATGCGGTATTACTGTTTTCCTTTGGGCCGTAGCAACCGTAGCAACCGCGGTGGTAGCTGGGGCAGATAGCGCCACAGCCCGCCTGGGTTACCGGTCCCATACACGGTGTTCCATGGGCTACCCATACGCAGATATTGCCGCGTTGTTTGCACTCGATACATACAGAGTGTGCTGGCACCTGCGGTGGGCGCCGATGCAAAAATGCGCTGATCACTTCCAGCAGCTGATATTTATTGATCGGACACCCATTTAACTCGAAATCGACCGCCACGTGGCTGCTCACAGGGGTTGAGGTTTTGAGAGTAGCGATATATTCCGGATGGGCATACACCGCAGCGATGAATCCATCTACGTCCGCAAAATTCCTGAGTGCCTGTATCCCGCCCGCTGTGGCGCAGGCTCCGATTGCAACGAGTGCTCGGGACTGGGTGCGAATGTCGCGGATGCGCTGTTGCTCTTCAGCGGTGGTGATGGAACCCTCAACCAGGGAAAGGTCATAGGGTCCGGGGAGTTGGCTGCTGGACGCTTCCATGAAATAGGCAATCTCAACTTTGTCCGCCAGCGCCAGTAGTTCGTCTTCGCAGTCCAGCAGGCTCAACTGACAGCCGTCACAGGAGGTGAACTTCCACACGGCAAGCTTCGGCTTGGGTGGCGCGGCGCCTAGAGCGCGCGAATGTTGAACCATTGCTTCACGCTCCCGTAATCGAATACCGGCCCGTCCTTACACACGAACTGCGGTCCCCACTGGCAGTGTCCGCAATGCCCGGTGGCACATTTCATATTCCGTTCCATGGACAGATAGATTGCAGAATCCGGCAGACCTTTTCCCGTCAGTGTCTGGATACAAAACCGCATCATCACTTCGGGACCACAGAGGAAGACAATGGTGTTATCACAATCAATCTCGGTGCCTGCAAGTGGCCCGGTAATAACGCCGATCGCGCCACTCCAGGCGTCATCCGCATGATCTACAGAGAGAACCTGCTGGATTTGTGCGCTCCAACTGCGGAGTTCATCTGCATACAGCATTTCCTGAGGACGCCGGGCACCGTAAAACAGTCGCAGGCTGCGACAAGCCTGGGCTCCCGAGAGCAGGCTGTATATCACCGGCCGCAGTGGCGCCAGGCCCAACCCGCCGGCCACGATCAGCACATCTTTGCCGTCGACTTTATGCATCGGCCAGCCTTGGCCGAATGGACCGCGCACCCCGAGTAAATCTCCCTCGCGTAAGCGCTCCAGGGATTGGGTGACGAGTCCGTGGGTCCGGATTGTGTGCACGTAGCCGCCGGTTTCGCCGGTTTTTCCACTCATGGAAATCGGGACTTCACCACAGCCAAATGCGTACAGCATATTGAATTGACCGGGCTCGAAGCGTGGAAGCGGGTTGCCTTCTTTATGCTGGATATCCAGCGTGAAGGTACCCGCGTACTCTTCACTGCGACGCCGCACTCGGAACAGTGCCGGTGTCATTTTTCGCCTTCTAACGGCGGACGTTGCTGGCCGTAAACATCCATCAGCTGTACGCGGGTAGCCTTTACCCGGTCGCTGATAATGCGGGCGAAACGCTTCATCAGCTGGTAGCCCATTTGCGGGTCACTCTCGCACTTCTCCCGCAGGCACTTGCCGTCAAGGCGAATTGCATGCACCTCATCCATGGCCTTCGCATCGAAGGTCCACAGATAAGGGGGGAATAACCAAGACCAGCCGAAGATATCACCGCTGTGTAAGGTCTGCAGGCAGAGCGCCCCGTGATTCGGCACATAGCACTCCACCGCAACCTGGCCATCCCTGATCAGGAAGAAGTGATCTGCCGGGGCATTTTCTCGGGCAATATACTCCCCGGCATTGTAAATATGGTTTTCGCCGCAATTAGCAATGAAGTCGAGATGCTCCGCTTCCATTTGACTAAAAAACGGGTGCTCATGTAATAGCTGGGACATGCTCTTCATGATTGTTCCATCTCGCGCATCTTGTGTATTTCTTCCGTGAAATCAATACCGACCGGGCACCAGGTAATACAGCGACCGCAGCCGACACAGCCCGAACTTCCGAATTGATCGTGCCAAGTGGCAAGCTTGTGGGTCATCCACTGACGATACCGGCTTTTTGTATCGGGGCGTACGGAACCGCCAGTGATATAGCTGAACTCGCCAGTAAAGCAGGAATCCCAACGTTCCCAGCGCTCTGCGTTGTCACCACTCAGGTCCGTGGTGTCCTCTACTGTAGAACAGAAACAGGTGGGGCACGCCATGGTGCAGTTGGCACAGGAAAGGCAGCGATCCGCTACCTGGTCCCACAACGGGCTTTCGTAGTTTCGATACAGTAAGTCCTTGACGTCTGAATTATCGAACTGTCGGGGCCCGTTTTCCATTTGTTGAACCGCGTCGTGCAGAGCCCCCTCTTCTGCTTTCCGCTCTCTCTCTGTGGCGGATGTCAGTGGCAGTTCTCCGAGTATTTCACTGCCCTGTTGGGACCCACTTTTGATCAGGAAGTAGTGTTCGTCACTACCGATCACTTCAGTCATGGTGAGATCTGCTGGCGAGCTCACTTTTGGGCCGGTTTTCATGGCGGTACAGAAACAGGTGGCCGCGGGCGTCGTGCAATTGACTGCGACCACGAACGCATTACCCCGCCGTTCGGCGTAGCTTTCGTTTTGGAATTGCGCGCCGGAGAACACCCGGTCCTGAATCTCCATCGCATGCAGTTCACAGCTACGCACGCCCAGAAATGCGACACGCGGTGCAACGTCGACGACTTCTACGAAGTTCAGGCCACCATCAGTTTTTCGTGCCTCCCAGACCTGGCGTCTGGGCAGTTGCAGAAACTGCTTCCAGGATCCCGCCCCTACGGCATAGGCAAAATAGGCTTGAGAATGATTTGAGGCTAGTCGGTAGTAGCCTTTCTCCTGCTGATCCGACCAGCCCTGAGGTAGATCTACGCTGCCCTGAATTTCTCCGTAGGTGATAGCCCCGTTTTTTACTGTCGGACCCATTACCTGGTGACCTCGCACCCGGATAGCCTGGATAAGCAACTCCAGATCCTCTGCGCGTAGTACATAATCCTGTGTCGTCACGAGGTCCCCACCGTAAAAATCTGCGCGTATTTACAGCTGTGTGGTTCGCTGAACTAACGCATGCACAACTATTATTTAGACAGAGTGTAGGAACCATCGGTCAGGCTTGAGAGGAGACAGATGACAATTGCGGTAATAGACGCAGATATCAGGAAATAAAGAATGAGAATCGGCATCAATGGACTGGGCCGTATCGGCCGGCAAGTACTTCGAATTGCACTTGAATCACATCATGGCGGTTTGGAGGTTGTCCACGTAAATGACCTGGCCAGTGAAAAGGAGCTGGCATATCTGCTGGAACTTGATACCACCTACCACACCCGGGGCCTGAAGGTGCACGGCGAAGATGGTGTCCTGTCTATTGACGGGCAGACGATTTCGGTGACCGCGGAAAGCGATCCGACGAGGCTTCCCTGGGGGGAGAAAGGTGTCGATATTGTTTTTGATGCGACCGGCATGTTCCGCACCAGAGCAGGAGCCGCGAAACACATCACCGCGGGCGCGAAAAAGGTTCTGATTTCGGCCCCCGGTCAAAGCATGATCGACGGTCACTTCGTGGTGGGCGTCAATGACCACCGCTACGACCGCCATCGGCATAACATCATCTCCACTGCGAGTTGTACGACGAACTGTCTGGCGCCGGTGGCCAAGGTCCTGAATGACGAATTCGGGATAGAGCATGGCATGATCAACACCATCCATGCTTATACGTCCTCGCAGAATCTGGTTGATGGTCACAACAACAAGCTCCGGCGAGGTCGGGCGGCAGCGGCAAACTTGGTGCCCACCACCACGGGGGCCGCGACCACCATCGGTCTTATTCTGCCGACGCTGGCTGGCAAGCTACACGGCTGCGCGGTGAGAGCACCGATCAAATGCGGTTCCCTGTTGGATCTGACATGTACGTTACATAAAGGCACCAATGTCGACGAGGTCAACAATACATTCCGGCATTGGGCGGAAGGTCCGCTAAAGGACATCCTGGCGGTGGATGACCGCGAATTGGTATCCAGCGACATTGTCGGTAAACCCTACAGCGCCATTATCACCACCAAAGACACCTATATGGTGGGTGATAAATTCCTCAAGGTGCTCGCCTGGTACGACAACGAATGGGCTTTCTCACAACGTTGCGTCGATATGATCACGCGAATGCTCTAGTCAAAAGGCGTGAGCGGATCCCCTGCTTCCACGCCGGTCGGGAAAGCCGATGACAATTGTCACCATTACCCTCAACCCCTGTATAGACAGAACTGTCTCTGTCGAACAAATCCTTCCCGATTGCAAACTCTCCTGCTCGAACGTGCGAGATTATCCGGGCGGTGGTGGCATCAATGTGGCGCGGGTAGCGAGCCGACTGGGCTCTAACGTTTGCGCTTACTGGAGCTGTGGCGGGGAAAATGGTCAGCGACTCGCGCGGTTCCTCGATGAAGAAAGTGTCTCCCACAAGCCGATTCCCATCGATGCGCCGACACGGGAAAACCTGATTGTAAGGGAGGAGACCAGCGGTAATCTGTTCCGCTTCGGGATGCCGGGCCCCCTGCTCGCAGACACCGAGCGCCAACGCTGGATACAGCAGATACGAGAAATCCCAACTTCCGTGCGCTATGTGGTGTTTAGTGGAAGCCTGCCGGAGGGTTCGGCGGCGGAATGGTTCGAGGATTTACTGCGCGCAGTTCCGAAAGGTATTCGGATCATCGTGGATACCAAAAAAGAGCCGCTGCGCCGCGCGCTCGATGTGGGCGTCTACCTGATCAAACCCAATGTGCGTGAGATGGAGGAGCTTGTGGGCGCCGAGCTGTCTGATGACGCCTCCATCGAGCGCGCCACCCGCAAAATCATCGAGCAACACGGCACCGAAGTTGTGATCCTGTCCCTGGGCCGCGGTGGGATACTTCTAGCCACCGCAGACCGGTTGGAGAGGATCGCCGCACCCTCGGTGCGCCTGCGCAGTAAAGTGGGTGCCGGCGATGCTGTGGTTGGCGGGCTGATTTCCGCCCTGTGCCGGGACACAACCCTGCCTGAGGCCGCAAGGTTTGGCGTCGCCGCCGGGGCGGCTGCGGTGATGACCGAGGGCACCGAGCTTTGCCAGAAATCCGACGTCGAGCGACTATTTCGAGCCATGTGACGCTCACGACCACACCACACTCCGAGTCATTCTTCACCGGCGACCTCGACCGCCTTGAACACCCAGCGCACCGTGTGGTGCTGCCCATCATCCTTCAGCGGAAGATACGTCTCCCCTACCCGCTCGCCATTCAATGTGAGCTCGGCAATCTCCCGCGGCGACCCGCCACAGTTCACCACCTCGACATCGTAACGACTGCGCTTGAAGGCAAGTGACAGTTTATACGTCTGCCAGGATGTCGGCAGGCAGGGTTCTATTGCCAGTCGATCGCCATTGAGAATTTTCGCTCCCAGCAATACTTCCATGGCGCCGCGATAGAGCCAACCGGATGCGCCGGAATACCAGGTCCAGCCGCCCCGCCCCACATGTGGCGGGACCCCGTAAACGTCGCCCGCGAGTACATAGGGCTCAGTGCGATAGCGCTGCACACCCTCCGGTGTATCGGTATGGGTAATCGGGTTGATCAGGCTGAACAGGTGGTGGGCGCGCTCGCAGTGCTCCAGCCCCCCAGCGGCCCATACCGACCAGGTGGCGGCGTGGGTGTACTGGCCACCGTTTTCACGGATGCCTGGGGGGTAGCCTTTGATATAGCCCGGATCTTTCTTGGTTTTATCGAACGCCGGCTTCAGCAACAGGACCTGCCGCGCATCCTCCTGAACCAGGTGCTCGTAGGCAGAGGCCATGGCTTGCCGCGCGCGATCGGTGGGTGCCTCCTGCGAGAGTACCGACCACGCCTGTGCAATCAGGTCGATCTTGCACTCATCGCTTTCCCGGGAACCCACTGGTGTGCCGTCATCGTAGTAGGCGCGCCTGTACCAGGCGCCATCCCAGCCGCTCTCCTCCACCTGGTTGCGGAAATTTTCCCCCAGCGCGCGGTAATACTCCGCGAGGCCGGTATCACCGATGTACTCGCACAAGGGCGACATGTCGCGACACACGCGCAGCAGGAACCAGCCCATCCATACAGACTCCCCGCGACCAGTGGTACTGATGCGGCTGAAGCCATCGTTCCAGTCCCCGTTCCCGATGACCGGCAGGCCGTGCGGTCCTACGGCACTCGCTCTCTCGATGGCGCGACAACAGTGTTCGTACAGGGAGCCGGATTCGTCACTGGTATGGAATTCGGCGTATCGCTCGTGCTCGTCCTTTTGCAGTGGCGCACCCCGCAGATAGGACACCGGCTCATGGAGGATGTCGTAGTCTCCGGTGGTACGGATATATTGGGCGGTGACGAACGGCAGCCACAGCAAGTCGTCAGAGCACCGGGTGCGCACACCGCGCAACGGGTTTTCATGCCACCAGTGCAGAACATCGCCATCCTGGAACTGGCGCGAGGCTGCCCGCAGGATATGTTCCCGGGTCCACTCCGGTTGCGTCCATAGCAGCGCCTGCACGTCTTGCAATTGATCGCGAAATCCAAAGGCTCCACTGGACTGGTAAAAGCCACTGCGGCCCCACAATCTGCAGGCCAGGGTCTGGTAGGGCAGCCAGCGATTTACCATCAGCTCTGTAGCTTTGTCCGGCACCTCGACCTGTACGCGGCCGAGGTACTCCTCCCAGAACTCCTCGAAGTCTGCCCGTGCGGATTCGGCGCGCTCCGGGTTGCGAAATTCTCCGGCCAGCGCAAGCGCCTGTGCCCGGTCTTCCCCCTCCCCCATTACGAAATAGATGTGCTGGGTTTCGCCGGCGCCAAGATCAATATGCACCTGATACGCCGCACATGGGTCGCCACCACACTGTACCCGCCCCGACAGACCGATTCGGAACAGTGCCTCCGGCGCTTCAAGGCTCACTGCGTTGCCGAGAAATTCGTGACGATCCGTGGTCAACCCGTGGGGCGGCAGGCTGGCGGTCAGGAACGCGATGCCGGGTTGCGCATCCGGTACGAACGCATTGCGGGCCAGTAGCGCGCTGTGTTCGGAATCAAATTCATTTACCAAATACGGCCAACTGCCTGCCCGCACCAGCCCCTGAATCCACTCCACGTAATAGGTGGCGGTCAGCCGTCGCGGGTTCTCTGAGCAATTGCGCAAGGTGAGACGGGCAAATTTCACCGGTGCATCTCGATCGGTGTAAAACCGCAACGCCTGTTCAAGACCGTGGCTATTGTGGCGGAATTCACTGTAGCCGGCGCCGTGGCGAACCTGGTAGGGAGCGTCTGCCGGCCGCGGCGCGGGCGTTGGCGTCCACACCTCCGCCGTTTCCTCATCCCGCAGGTAGAGCACCTCTCCGCTGGGATCGCGCACCGGGTCGTTATTCCATGCGGTCAAGCGATGCTCGCCACTATTACCACTCCAGGTACAACAGGACCCGCCCTCCGAAACCAGGCAACCAAACGTCGGGTTGGCAATGACATTCACCCACGGCGCCGGGGGGCGCTGGCCCGGCTGCAGATGCAATACATACTCGCGTCCGTCTGCAGAGAAACCACCCAGGCCGTTGTCGAACAGCAGATCATCAGGACGTTGCAGTGCGGGTGTCTGGTGCGGGTTTCCATCGCCATGGGGAACGGGAACAAACGGCGGCAACGCCTGCTGCTGGGCCTGCAACGTGGCAGCGCCCTGTAGCTGCTGCGCTACGGTGCCGGCGGATGAGCTGAGAATGGCCCGCGCGGCAGACAACAGACGCATCCGCTCTTCTCCCGGCAGTTCCTGGCCCGGCACCATCACCACAGCCCCGGATAGTTTGCGCAACGTGCGACCGCGAATATCGAGGATCATTTCCTGCAGGCGGTCTCGGGTCTGCTGCTCGTAACCCGCAGACTCTTCGTCAATGATGACGAGATCAACGGCAATTCCCCGTCCACACCAGTAGGTATGCGCCTGTAAAATTGACTCCGCGAAATCGATTTCCTGTTCGCTGGTGATATGTACCAGCAGGATCGGGTTATCACCGGAGATTCCCCGGCTCCACAAGCCGGGCTGAATATGGTGACTTTGCGCCAGTACCCTGGAGGGCGCCCGCAGGCCACCAAGCGGCGCCAGTACTACTGACAACAGTTCCATCATCCAGCGCATTGCACCGGCGGTGATATGCAGATTGTGCAGCTCCTGCTCCGTCTGCATACGCGCGAGATCAAATACCCAGCGCGCTTTGGGGCGAGAGCGGTAAGCGCGCAATGTTGCCAGCAGTTCCTGCCGGGACTTGCTGACACCGGTGAGATATACCACCTCAATTTCCGATTGGGGGGGCACCCTCACTTCCTGCGCTGCGGCAATCACCGGGTCCAGTACCGGGCCGGTCATACCGGTGAAGCCTGACAGGCCTGCGGCCATTGCCTGAGGCCGTACCGGCGATCCGCCACGACCGAGGAAGCGTGTGCGATCCGTTTCCCAGCCGAGGTGGTGACGTACGTCGGCCTGGACCAACACACTCACTGCCATGTAAATGGGTTTCTCGTTACTACCGCGAGGCCGCCGACGGTAAATCATCACCTGCTCTTCCGGCAGATATTGGCTCTCGACAAACAGCTTGGCGAAAGCGGGATGTCGCAGGTCTTCGCGCTCCGGCGCCAGTACCACCTCGGCAAAGTCTGCCAGCAGCAGGTGTCGCTCGCGGTTGCTCTCGTTCTTGATGACCAGGCGTCGTGCTTCGACATCGTGCTGTGAGCTGACGGCGATGTGCAGGCGACAGAATAATTCCGCTTCGCGGCGCTGCAATTCGACACCCTGTGGCGAAAAAGACGCTGTACAGCGGTTGGCATCGCCCCCGCAGGGAGCCAGTCCCACCGAGAACAGCACATCGTCGTCGAGATCACGTACGTAACAGAAGCGGCCCCATTGATGGAGGGTTGGATCTGGTTGCCAACGGGTCAGGGCGATATTGTCCCAGTAGCTGCCGCCAGCGCCATCTGCGGCCACTACCAGTGAGTAGTGACCGTTGGCGAGGAGATTGTACTGCGGGTAGGCTCGGGCGGGTTCGGCGTTCCACGTATCCAGTACGACCTCTGCATGGAAGGTGCGCACGACCCCCGGACGCTTCCAGGGTTTCAGTGCCGGCGGCGCTGCCGGCAGACGCTCATGCAATAGCGGCGTCAGGCCGGCAATACGCACATCACTGTGGAAACGCTGCAACATGACGTCGTCGTGCAGGAAATTATTGATCGCCAGCAGGATCATGCCCTGGTGGTGGCTCATATAGGAGCGCACCGTGCGCGCGCGGCGCGGCGCCGGCTTGGCGGTGCGTCCGAAGTCGATGGCCTCGTGCAGACCAAACTGCCCGTAACCGCCATGGCTGCGTATCTGACCCAGGTTCTCGATGACCTTGTCCGCGCAGAACGGCAGCGCCATCATCGAGGCATAGGGCGCGATTACCAGTCGTTCGCCAAGATCCCGGCGGAAACCGATACCCGGTACGCCGAACGCCCGGTATTGATAGTGGAGATGGCTGTCCAATTCGTAAAATCCGGATTCCGCAATGCCCCACGGCACCCCGAAGCGATCGGCGAATTCCCTGTGCACCTCAATCGCACTGCGACAGGCTCGGCCTATCAGGCTGTGGTCCGGGGTCTCCATCATCAACCGCGGCATCAGGTATTCAAACAGGGTGGCGCTCCAGGACATCAACACCACACGGCGACGGATGCGCCGGAAAGGACGTTCCAGATACTGCCAGTGCTGAGCCGGCACATCCCCCTTGGCTACGGCAATAAATCCGGTAAGACGGGATTCCGATGCCAGCAGATCGTAGTAGTTCGCATCGAGAGAGGCGTCATTGACGTTATAGCCGATATGGAAAAGATGCCGCTGGCTGTCATACAGGAAGGCGAAGTCCATTTCATGCACCCATTCCCGAGCTCGGGCCGCCAGCCGGTGCAGGTCCTTGCGGTAAATAACGGCATTCTCCTGGGCGATCATCAGTGCAGTGCCCAGCCTCTTGCTCCAGGCTTCTGCGCTGCTTCGTTGCGCCTCACTGACGGCGGCAAGGTCCGCATTCAATCCCTGCAATTGCTGTGCGGCACGCGCGCATGTCTGTTCCAGGGTTTTCAGTGTGATCGGGCCATCAAGGATCTGTGCCAACGCACGAAAGCTTTCCGCAGCCTGGCTGCCCTGTTCTCGACACGCCACCGGGGGCGCTTTCATCAGCCGCAACCAGGGCTCCAGGTTTTCCTGATAGCGCCGCGCGGCAACCGCATGCTGGTGCAGTTCATCAAGCCAGTGACGCAGTCGACCGAGGGATTCCGCACTGAAACTCTCATCTCGCTCAATCAGCGCGAGCACCCGTTCGTGCAATGCTGGCACATCGCGCTCGTAAATATCATCGATGATCTCCCACCATGAGTCCTCATCCGCCCTGATCTCGAGTCTTTCGCGTAACAGCGTAATCTGGGCAGTGATTTCGCGCACTTCCGTGGGTGTCGCTTCGGGATTTGTCGACTGAAGGGTTTCACCGACGACCCCCAGTGTATCGGCGATCCCCAGCACCAGCTGACGACCGTTGAGGGGAGCGGTGTCCAAATTTTCGAGACCACTCGCCAGCGTCAACAGACTGCCCGCCAGGTTGCCGCTGTCCACCGTCGACACATAGCGCGGATTCAACGGGTGGAGTTCGCGGGTTTCATACCAGTTGAGGAAGTGGCCGCGATAGCGCTCGAGCCCCCGCATTCTATCGAAGGTATTGTTCAGCCGAGCGAGAAGCTGGGTCAGGTCGAGATACCCGAAATCATAGGCACTGAGGTTGGACAAAATTCCCAGCCCGATATTGGTCGGCGACGTACGGCGGGCAAGAACAGCAACCGGCTCTTCCTGATAATTGTCCGGTGGCAGCCAGTGATCATCGGGGCCCATGAAATGCTCGAAGAAGTACCAGGTGCGCCGCGCGAGCAGGCGCAAGTCTCGCTTGTCGCCCCCCCCGAGTTGCTGGTTTTCAAAGCTACGCGGCTGATCGATGTGGCGAATCAACTTTGGCAACAGCAACCAGGCGATGAGAAACGGTCCGGCGGCAAGCAGGCTTGCTGGTTCCGACCAAATTAGCCAGACGATCAGTCCAATAGCGAGCGCGGGTGCGATCCATAGCGCACGCCAGCGCCGACTGCTCGGAAGGCCCGTACTGACTGAACGATTGACCTGTGCCGCAGAGGTCCACTGCAGCAGGTGGCGACGTGAAATCCCCAGCCTGAACAGCGTGCGAATGATGGCATCCAGCGCATTGAGCGCCTGTACCGGCAGAATGGCCAGAGACATCAGCCAGTGCAGGACACGCTGTTGCAATACGGCGGGTGCGCTGCGCAGTCGCAGTGGTGCTCGCCGCAGATCCGCCAACGTTTGCCACAATATCGAAAGCAGCTCCGACCAGACAGGCACTGCGGAAACCAGCAGCAATCCGAGCGTCCACACCAGTGGGCTACCGGGCAGCAAGCCGCACCAGGCCACAACAAAAAGGGCCAGTAACGCCGGGGCTTCCAGGCTGCGGCGCAGGTTGTCGAGGATTTTCCAGCGTTGAATGACGGGTAGAGGGTTGGCTACCTTTTCACCACTATCCAATGTGACCCGCTTGCGCAGCCAGGGAAGTAGCTGCCAATCCCCGCGAATCCAGCGATGGGATCGCTTCAGCAGCGCAAGGAGATTGGGGGGGTACTGCTCGTAAAACACGGCATCGGAAATCAGTGCCGCACCACCCACCGCCCCTTCCAGCAAATCGTGGCTCAGAATGGTGTTTTCCGGAAGGTGCCCTGCGAGTGTTTGTGAAAATACCCTCGGATCGTAAATACCCTTGCCGGCAAAAATACCCTCCCCGAACAGATCCTGATACGCATCGGAAACCGCGTGGGTATACAGGTCTACCGTGCGATCACCAGAGAAGATCTCACTGAACACGGTTTCTTCTGCACCGGCAGGATCAATCTCGAGCCTGGGCTGTAAAAATCCGTGCCCGGCGATGACCCGCCGACCTTCGGTGTCGATCACCAGCCGATTCAGGGGGTGTGCCATGGTAGCGATCAGCCGCGCCGCCGTTGCTGGCGGCATATGGCTATCTGCATCGAGGGTGATAACAAAGTGAACACCCTTTAGTTGATCAAAATCTCCAACCTGGGTGGTAAAGCTATGATCCTCGTGTCCTTTCAGCAGCCGGTTGAATTCAACCAGTTTTCCGCGCTTGCGCTCCCACCCCATCCAGCACTTTTCCGCCGCATTCCAGTTCCTTTCCCGGTGCAGTAACAGGAATGGCTGCCGTCCGCCTTCCACGCTGTAACGCTGATTCAGTGCGTCGACGGCGTCCGTCAGGAACTGCAATAGCGCCTCGTCACCGGAAACCGCCTGGCTCTCGGCATCGGCAAAGTCACTGAGTATCACGTAGGCCAATTGCTGGTCATCATTGTTCAGATAGTTCATCTCCAGGCACTGGAGAATCCGCTCAACGTCATCACAATCGGCAAACAGCACCGGCATCACCACCGCGGTTCGGCACGCGTCCGGTATTCCGTGTTGGAAGTCCATTTTGGGCAATTTGTGTGGATGCAGACTGTGGGTAATCAGCCCGTTGACCAATGACAGTGCAATACCCACGACTGGCACAGCGGCGATGGCAACCGCGAGCAACGTCAGTACGATAGATACATCACTGACGAGTAGGAAGACCGCCAGTGCGATCAGCAGCGGGATAGAAAAGAATGCCAGGGTGGAGAAGTAGACGGTGGAGGCGTTGTGCAACACCTTCTGCTGTACCCGTCTTTGAAAATCCGGCTTGAAATTGACCGCCGCATCGAGCGATGGCCGCCCCTCGGCGATTAGATAATAACCGATATGTCGCCGCCGGCTGTCATCCGTCTCCTGATCACTGAGCTCAACCACACGCTGGGCTATACGGTGTTCGGCGGTATCACTGCCCCGCGCCAGCTGTTCGATGACGCCCCGGTACTGGTCGCGGGTGGCGAAGTCCATATCGATATAGGCACCCGCCGGATCCGTCTCCAGAATTCGCTCAACCCGGCTCAGGGATTCGACAAAGTGACGCCAATCATAGGTACGTAACTCTCGCAGGCTGATAATCGCACTGGCGATACCGACGCTTTCCGGTTCCTCCTGCTGCGCGATTGTTTTCAGGGATTCTTCCGCGCAGTCTGCCAGTTTCTGCAGCAGGCTCAGGCGCAGTGCTGCCGGCAGCGCCCAAAGCTCACCGGTGGTCAGGATGGTCTCTTCCTGGTACTGATCGACCAGATGGTGAACAGATTCTAGGTCCAGTGGCTGCCTGACTTCACCCACCAGTGCCGTAGCCAGGGACCAGACCCGCAGATCCGTATTTTCGTTTTCACCGGCGATCTTCGGTAGCTGCTTGAGGTATTTCGGCGGTACAGACTCCCGCACCACTTCGAGCGCTTCCTGAACCACATGACGGTTGTCCAGCAGCCACTCTTCACTGCGGGTCCCCTTTTCTCCCGCTTCTACACGGGCGGCCAGTTGCCGGTATACCGTTTGAAAGTCGGCTTCCAGGTGTCGCAGATAGGATTTGAGCGGGAACTTCTCGCGCTCACTGATCAGGTGGCGATGGCGCTTCGCAAGGGCCGCTATTTCTTCCGTGCGATCCTGGAGATGCTCGTTCGCGTTTTCCGGGACCGGTGTTGGCTTATGCCTCGAAGATTTTTGGGATGGTGCTCGGCGCGAAAAAAACTTGCGCGCACGACCGATTCGATCGGTATTTCCGCGTCGCAGTTTCATTGTTGGGCTGAGCTGTCGTTAGAAAGTGTTGGATGACGAATTTCACAAATATGGGCACCAGTGCGCAATGCCTGTAGCTGGGCTTCCGGGAGATCCTGAAAGACCAGCACCGGCAGATCGCTCTGGCACATTACGGTGTGGCAGACTGTGCCGGTGACCTGCTGGGCCCCACTTTGCCAGTCGTGGGCACTCATGGCGATCAGGTCCACCTTCTCCCGGGCCGCAGTCGCATAGATGTGTTCTGCGATATTCTGCGCAATCTGTAGCTGCGGCGTAACCTTGATGCCGTTCCTCAGCTGCCGTGCTATTTCTTCCAGATAGGCCTCGGCGGCGCGTCGGTTACACTCCACGAACTTTTCCCGCGTCGCATGCTCTTCCTTGGTAATGGGCATACGTCGAGGCATCTCCGGTATCGCGATTACCTGCAACAGGATTATCTCCACCTTCTGACCGCGCATCAGCGTGGCAATCTGGCAGGCAACCCACTCTGAGCGCGGAGACCCATCCATGGAGATCAGAATCCGCTGGTAGTCGGTCTCTCCTTCGCCCACCGGCGTTCCCACCGGGCGCACCACCATAAACGAGCGTCCGGAGCCACTGAGTACTTTCTGTGCGGTGCTACCGAAGTCGAAACGACTGATACCTCCCTTGCCGAACGCGGTAATCACAATCAGGTCGATATCGTGTTCTTCACAGTATTCGACAATCTGCTCTGCCGGGCGGCCTTCGACGATGGAAAGCGTCACTTCAATTTTTTGCTCGGCAATCTGATCGGCGAGCCCCTTGAGATAACTGCGTAATTCCGCCCTGCGCAAACGCCACTCCACCGGGTCTGTACAGTGCTCATCAGAATGGGAGGGCGATTTCTGCACATGTAACAGGTGAATGTCCGCCCCGCTGCTGCGGGCCAGGGTGATGGCATGTGCGACAGCTTCTTCGGCAAGTGAAGAGCTATCGAGTGGCAATAGGATATGTTTAAACGGCATAGCTGTTCCCCCGACAGGCGCGGCTTACTGACGTTATGGATAGGCGTTTACAGATAAAGGGGCCGTGACCGGCCGTATTATTTGAATCTGGGTGACTCAATGACTTCGGGGCACTGATAGCGAGAAAAGCGGGAAATCAGCACGCGCATTCAGCTTAGCTCGGCTATGGTCAGAATGAGAGATGATCATCGCAATCCAGGTTGAAAATAGAGACAAGTTCGGAAGGTCAATTTCATATGCAAGCGCATCGCTACATCCGCTGGTTCCAGGATATCGGGCTCGATGATATTGCCGATGTCGGCGGCAAGACGGCCTCCCTAGGGGAAATGTATCGCGCGCTTACTCCGCACGGCATACGCGTGCCCAATGGATTTGCGATCAATGCCAATGCTTATCGCGCGATACTCGACAATGCCAGTGCCTGGAAGCCATTGCGCGAGCTACTGGCGGGGCTTTCTGGTGCCGACAATAACGAACAGGACAAGATCGCCAGCCAGGCCCGTGAAATCGTGTACGCGGCCGGCCTTCCCGAAACCCTTATCCGGGAAATCCGCGATGCCTATGCCAGGTTGTGTGAGGAATATGGCGATGGCTTGCGCCTCGCCGTGCGCAGTTCCGCTACCGCGGAAGACTTACCGGACGCCAGCTTTGCGGGACAGCACGACAGCTTCCTGAATATCGGTGACTGCGATGGCTTGCTTGAGTCCTGCCGGCGTTGCTTCGCCTCCCTGTTTACCGCCCGCGCGATCAGCTATCGCGAGCGCAACGGCTACGATCACTTCAAGGTCTCACTGGCGATCGCTGTGATGAAAATGGCACGAGCGGATATGGCGTCCAGTGGCGTAATGTTTTCCCTGGATACCGATAGTGGCTTCCGCGATGTAGTGTTTGTCACGTCTGCCTATGGGCTGGGGGAAAATATCGTGCAGGGCACGGTCGATCCGGATGAATTTTATGTACACAAACCCACCTACGAGGCCGGGTACCGCTGTGTACTGCGCAGGCAACTGGGGGCCAAGCAGCAGACCATGGTCTGTGACCAGGATCTGAATAGTCAGGCCGTACACAACATTGAAACATCGGAAACAGATCGCAAACGCTTCAGCCTGAGCGACGACGAGATTCTCACCCTTGCACACTACGCCATCACCGCGGAGAAACATTACAGCAAAAAGCGCGGCGCCCCCTGCCCCATGGATCTGGAGTGGGCAAAAGATGGTGATGACGGCCAGCTTTACCTGTTACAGGCACGGCCGGAGACCGTCGCATCTCAAAAGCCACGGAACCAGTTAAAGCGCTACCACTTTCCTCACAAGCCTGACAAGAGCACCCTGCGTGCGAGCGGACGCGCCATCGGTACCGGTATTGGCACGGGCAAGGTGCGGCGGGTCACCGATGCCGCACAATTAGCGTCGTTCCAGCAAGGCGAAATACTGTTCGCGGAAAGCACCAGTCCCGACTGGGGCCCCGCGATGCGCCGGGCCGCGGCACTGGTCACCGAACGCGGCGGCCGCACCTGCCACGCCGCCATCGTGGCCCGCGAGTTCGGGATTCCCGCTGTCGTCGGTATTGGTGATGAGCACGCACTATCAGACGGTGAAAAAGTGACCATCAGTTGCGCCGAGGGGGATGTCGGGCGGATTTACCAGGGTGAAATACCTTTTGAGGTGAACACTGTAGAGCTTGATCAGGTACCGCAGACAGCGACAAAAATGATGATCAATCTCGGTAGCCCCGAGCAGGCCTTCCGCCTGAGTGCACTGCCCTGTGACGGAGTTGGACTTGCGCGCATGGAGTTTATCGTCAACGAGCACATCAAGGTTCACCCAATGGCGCTGGCCTGCCCTGACAGGGTCGATGATGAGGAAGCGCGTACAGCCATTGCCTCCCTCACTGCCAACAACGCAAATGGCGCGGAATATTTTATCGAAAAGCTGTCCGAAGGCATCGGCACCATCGCCGCAGCCTTCTATCCACGCCCGATCATTGTACGCACCTCGGATTTCAAGACTAACGAATATGCGCGCCTCATTGGCGGCAGTGCCTTCGAACCCCACGAGGAGAACCCCATGCTGGGTTTCCGGGGCGCGTCCCGCTATGCGCACAAGGCCTATGCGGATGGGTTCGCGCTGGAATGCGCCGCTCTCAAGCGTGCCAGGGAAACCATGGGGTTCACCAATATCAAGGTGATGATCCCATTCTGTCGCCGCATCCCTGAGGGAGAGCAGGTTCTGGAAGCCATGGCGCAGCTTGGCCTGCAACAGGGATCGGATGACCTGCAGGTTTATGTAATGTGCGAAATTCCGAATAATGTCGTGCAGATTGATGCGTTTAGCCAGCTGTTTGATGGAATTTCCATCGGCTCCAATGACCTGACCCAGCTGGTTCTCGGTGTCGACCGCGATTCGGATATCGTCGCGTTTGATTTCGATGAGCGGGATCCTGGCGTGTACGAGATGATACGTCAGGCAGTCGAAGGCGCGAAACGCAATGGTATTCCCGCGGGCATCTGTGGTGAGGCGCCGTCCAATTACCCCGAGGTTGCCGAGTATCTGGTACACCTGGGTATCGATTCCATTAGCCTCAGCCCAGATGCGCTGCTGCGGACTATTGAGACGGTCGCAGCGATCGAACGGCAAAACAGATAGTCACGGTGACGCTTTCCAACGGTTAAAACGCAGCAAAAGCTCCATTGCTAAAACCTGCACAAGCGCAATCGACAGCAATACGCCCCACTGATTTAAACTTACCGGAGATACTCCAAGTACCTCCTGCATCAGCGGTGAATACAGGCACAGGATGTGAATGCCCTGTGCGGCCAGGGTGCCCAGCAACAAAATCGGGTTGGAAAAAAATGGCTGGCGAAAGATGGATCGGCTCTCTGAGCGGCTATTGAAAACCTGTACATTTTCAAACAACACCATCAACAACAGGACGCTGTTGCGGGCTGTTTCCACTTCCCAGCCTTGCTGCAATAACCAGTAAAAACTGATGAACGCAAGCCCGCCCATCACCACGCCCGATACCAGAACGCGGCGCAACATCACCGGGTTGAACAGCGATTCCTGCGGCGGTCGCGGCGGTCTGCGCATCTCATCGCCTTCGCCAGGCTCCAGCGCGAGCCCCACACTCTGGATGCTGTTGGTGACTAGGTTCAGCCAAAGTAGCTGCACCGCTGTCAGCGGCAGGGGCATCGCGAAGGTCGTGCTGAGGACAAACAGCACCACTTCGGCAGCACCGGTAGAAATAAGGAAAAAAATCACCTTGCGGATATTCTGGTAGGCAATCCGCCCCTCCTCGACACCCGCCACCACCGAGGAGAAATTATCATCGGTCAATAACAGGTCGGCAGATTCTTTAGCGACTTCTGTGCCCTGCTCTCCCATTGCCACGCCCACGTGTGCACTGTTCAGTGCCGGAGCATCATTCACCCCGTCGCCGGTCACTGCCACAAACTGGCCCTGGCGCTGCAGCGACTGGACAATGGTGAGCTTCTGTTCAGGTGATACCCGCGCGTAAACCCGGGTGTCAGCGGTAAGCGCATCCAGGGCCGCTGGTCCGTGCGTTTCCGCACTGGCAAGGTCAACACCGGTTACCGGTTTGTCTCCGCTGTCCGCGAGTTTCAGTTCCTGCGCGATGGAAAGCGCCGTGCGCGGATGATCTCCGGTGAGCATGCACACGTGAATACCCGCCGCCCGACACTCGGCTACCGCGGCCGCGGCTCCCGGGCGCAGTGGATCAAACATCCCAACCAGGCCGAGCAGACAAAGCCCGTGGAGGCTCTCCGGTACAAACTGATCTGACGCACTGCCCCCACCATCGGCAAACGCCAGGACGCGCGCGCCCTGCTCAGCAAGACGCGCCATCGCAGACAGCGCCTTCTCCGCGTCCAGTGGCATGTCTCCATCGGCGGTAGCCATGCGGTTGCACATTGGCAGCAGCTTCTCCAGCGCGCCTTTGACGCAGATCAATGTACCTTGAACCTGCGCATTTACGTGGCGCGTGGCAGCAAAGCCGAGTGCGGGCTCGTAGTGTATCTGTGCCTGCTCTGGCCAGTGTGCTTCCAACCCTCGGCGAGTCAATCCGACTTTGTGCGCCATCACGAGCAGGGCCTGATCCACGGCATCGCCACTGCTGTGCCATTCGCCATTCTCCAGAGGGCGCAATTCGGCTTCGTTACACAGTGCGGCCACTGTGGCGAGACGGGTCACACGGGCATCGGTATGTTGGGGAAACTCAGGAGCGGATGGCAATTTGCCGCCGTCAATGGTGACACTAACGTCGTCACAGAAAACCACTTTACGCGCGGTCAGATGGTTCTCGGTCAGGGTGCCGGTTTTGTCGGTGGCAATCACGGTACAGGAACCCAAACTCTCTACCGCTACCAGTTTGCGCACAATAACGTGACGCTTGACCATGCGCCGAGTGCCGACGGAAAGCACCAGGGTCAGCGCCATCGGTAGTCCCTCGGGAATCGCAGACACGGCGAGGGCTACCGCCGTCATAAAAATCACCAACGGATCCGTGTGGCGGGCAAGCTCGATCGCCGCCAACAACGCCACGGCGACCAGCAATGCAATGGTCAGCTTTTTACTGAATCGCTCGATACGCTGGAACAGAGGGGGTTTGGCTGAGTGCGCCGCCTCCATGGTCTGGCTCAACTTGCCCATCTCGGTCTGCAACCCCGTGGCCGTCACCAGGGCGCGGCCACGCCCGGCGGCCACGAGAGTACCCGCAAAGCAAAGATTGCCCCGCTCTGCGATCGGCGAGTCAGCATCGCAAATCAATTCGCTATTTTTGAGCACCGGCAGAGATTCTCCGGTGAGTACCGACTCGTCCACCTCCAGGCCAGCCGCTTCCAGCAGCCGCATATCTGCGGGAACCCGATCGCCGGAACTTAACAACACCTTGTCACCCGGTACCAGATTCTCTGCCGAGATCTCTGTCACCTTACCGTCACGCACGACCCGCGCACGAATGACCATCAAGCTACGCAGGGCCTGCGCACTGCGATTGGCGTGATTTTCCTGCAGCGCTCCGATCAGCGCATTCAGCAACAGGATTAAACCGATAAAGGAAGCGTCAGCGAATTTTCCGGCAATCAGGGATACCACCATCGCCGCAAGCAATACGTAGATCAGTGGACTGATGAACTGACGAATGAACAGGCGTGGGAATCCTGTGAGGCGCGGCTGAGGCAGGGTATTGGTACCGTATTGCTCGAGGCGGCGGGAAACTTCAGCCTTCGTCAATCCCGCCTCGCCACTGTCGAGGCGTGTCGAGACTTCCGCTGCAGTCAGGTTATGCCATGGGGCCAAATGGTCGGAATCAGGCGTGGTCATTTTATTTTTGCAAGATGGGTGAAAGGCAGCAGAAGGCATCCAGTACTTGCAAAAATAGCACCGCGCCGATCATATACTTCCCTTTATGACTCGAAGTTCTTCTGCCGAACAACAATCTGCGATCCGGCCCAGCTCGCCGGCTACTGACTCCGCGCTCATGGAACAGCTGACACGCTATTTTCATATGGCGCTGGTGTTGGTGATCGCCCTGCTGCTTGCCGCCGGTGGTGTGGCCTGGATGTTTGGCGTCAATCCGTCACTGCCATGGATTTCGGCCGTGGTGCTGATGCTGGTTGTCGCCACGGTGGACACGCTACGCGCCATCGCCCGGCGACAGGCGGGAGTGGATCTGCTGGCACTGCTGACCATGATCGCCGCCCTGGCACTGTCGGAACATCTGGCCGGGGCGGTGATCGCCTTTATGTTTGCCAGCGGCCGCGCGCTGGAGGAGTATTCTGCCGGGCGCGCACGGCGGGAGCTTTCCGCACTGGTTGAGCGCACCCCGCGTGTCGCCCACCGTCGTATCCAGTCTGGCGCGCAGTCCGGTGCCCACCCCGAGGAAGTAGCCACACTCGAAGAAATTCCAGCAGATGCGGTGCAGGTCGGGGATCTACTGATTGTAAAACCGGGGGAAGCGGTGCCGGTGGATGGACTGTTGATCTCCGATACCGCAGACCTCGACGAGTCCGCGGTCACCGGGGAGTCGAAACCCCGTCGCCGGTCCCGTGGCGACCAGCTTTTGAGCGGGGTGATCAACGCCGGCAGTCCACTGGAACTGCAGGCATTGAAAACCGCCGAGCACAGTACCTATGCCGGTATCGTACGCATGGTCGCTGAAGCCCAGGCGAGCAAAGCGCCCTTCACCCGCCTCGCGGATCGCTATGCGCTCTGGTTTATTCCGCCGGTTCTGGTTCTGGCGGGCGCGGCCTGGTGGATTTCGGGCGACCCGGTACGCGCGCTTGCCGTGCTGGTGGTGGCAACACCCTGCCCGCTTATTCTCGCGGCACCGGTCGCCATTATTGCCGCTATTTCCCAGGCCGCTAAGCGCGGCATCCTGATCAAGAACGGCACTGCGCTCGAGCAGCTGGCGGACATTCAGAACCTGCTGTTCGACAAAACCGGCACGCTCACCACCGGACGCCCCCAGCTGGTCGGTATAGATGCCACTGAGGGCTTTCCCCCCGACGAAGTATTGCGCCTGGCCGCCTCACTGGACCAGGTATCGCAGCACAGCACGGCACAGTCCCTGGTGGCGGAGGCGCGGCGCAGGAATCTCACCCTCAGCATTCCGGACAAGGTCAAGGAAGAGCCTGGCGAAGGACTTACCGGGGAAGTTGAAGGGCACCCCGTTGCGGTCGGTAGTCTCGCGCTGATTCTGCAGGGAGCTACAAGCGACAGTTGGACCAAATCCCGTCTGCGACACATGGCCCAGCGCGGCCTTTCCGGTGCGTTCGTCCGTATCGACGGGCGCATGGCCGGGCTACTGTTGCTGGCCGATCAGATCCGCCTCGATACCCCGCGGGCATTGCGGGCACTGCATCGCGCGGGTATTCGCCGCACCGTGATGCTAAGCGGTGATCGCCAGGACGTGGCCGAGACGGTGGCACTGTCCCTCGGATTTGATGCCGTGCTCGCCGAGCGATCGCCCGCCGACAAGGTGGCGGCGGTCAAAGCGGAGTGCCGGCGCGGCAACACCGGCATGGTGGGCGATGGGGTCAATGATGCGCCCGCTTTGGCGGCTGCCGATGTGGGTATTGCCATGGGTGCTCGCGGTGCTGGCGCGTCCGCGGAAGCCGCCGATGTGGTGCTGCTGGTGGATCGGCTCGATTGCTTGCCGAATGGTCTGGGTATTGCCCGTCGCGGCCGTCAAATTGCGGTACAGAGTGTGGTCGCCGGTATGGCATTGTCGGTGCTGGCAATGGTGGTGGCCGCATTCGGATATTTGCCGCCGGTACTCGGCGCACTGGTACAGGAAGGGATTGATGTTGCAGTGATTCTCAATGCCCTGCGTGCCCTGCGCCCACCCCCGGACAATGAACCCGAGGCCCGGCTACCGACAGCGCTCGTCGCACAGCTGCAGCGTCAGCACAACGAGCTGCAGCCAGTCCTTGATCGCCTGGAAGCTGCGGGCCACTTCTTCAACAACAGCGCCAATAATAATCACGACGACCAGAAAGCGGTAAGCGCCGAAATCCAGACCGCGGCCTCAGTAATCCGGGAGGAGCTGTTACCCCACGAGCGCGAGGATGAAGAGAAACTGTATCCCGCGCTGGCAAAGATGGTGCAGGGTTTCGATCCCATGGGCGCCATGAGCCACACCCACCGCGAGATATTCCGCCTCGCCCACCGCTACGAACAGCTGGCCGCAGAACTTGCGGAAGAGGTGCCGGATGAACTGCAGCTACAGGAACTGCGACGGGTATTGTTGAGCCTGATCGCCATCGTACGCCTGCATTTCGCCCAGGAGGAGGAACTCTATTTCACCCTGAGTGATGCACAGCAATGACTGGCGGTGTATCCGGACCTCGGGCGACCTTGGATGTATTTCCACTCAATCCGCTTTTGGCGGTTTCACGCTCGTTGCGCTCAGCAGTATGACTTCGATCTCTTCGGTAATCTCTTCCTGCCGCAGCTGGTTGCTGCGGCGCCGCAGAGCTTCCAGGTTCTGGTCCAGGTACCGCACCGCGCCTTCGAGGTGTTGCATGCGTTGCAGGTTTTCCGCCATCAGTGAGACGTAGAGCATCTCCTGCAGGGCGGCAAACAGGTACTGGTCGACAAGTGCCATCAGAAACTGGCCGGGGGGAAGGTTCAGTTGGGGTGGACCGTTCAATCCCGTGTTGTGGGATGGCAGTTGTTGGAATGGCGGCAGTAATTCACGCACAACCACGGATTCCTGTTCCGGGTCGTGATAAAGCACCGTCAGTGTCAGCGCAGTCTCGCCGCGCTGAAGGTCACCCAGGGTGTCCACCAGTCTGTTCAGGGTGCCGGTCACTTCATCGAGCACTGCCGCACCATCAAGATCCGCAATCAGGTGCGGATGGCCTTCCAGTCTGCCGCACAGCTTTCGTCCACAAGCGATCACCGCGATATCCCCGGTGCCATCCTTTTTTTCCCTGATGGCCAGCTCCAGGGTGTCCACCAGGCGCACGTTGAAATTGCCACAGAACCCGCGCTCTGACCCAAGCAACAGGAATAGATGCAGAGGCGCTTCCCCGTGCAGGTCGGCCCCTTGCAGCACGTTAGAGTGGAACTGCAGAAAGTCCGCCGCCGCCGTTTCCATGACCTGCACTAGCTGCCGCTGTATGCCCAGGAAATTGTCCAGCCGGCGACTTTCCATAAACGCCAGGGATTTCATCGACGAAACGATCTCCCGTGCTTCCCCCAATTTTTTGCACTGGTGCAATAGCTCCCGTCGCCGACTCATGCTTTGTCCTTGGCGCCGGCCTCAATTCCAAGCCAGTTCGCCAGCTGGTTGCGCCAGTGCGCGCGATCAGTTTGCAGCCTGAGCCCTGAGGTCGCTACATGCCGCTGTATTTTTTCCAGCTTTGCAGGCACCTGGTCCGGTGTTAGCGCGTCCAGCAGGCCATCGTTAAATGCGACCATCCACGCCAGCTGGAACTCGATTGGCAGCGGGGCCAGGCGCTCCTGCTTCAGGATTTCACGCAGTATGCGCCCCCGGTGGATCGCCTTCTCCATGCTCTCTTCCAGTTTGGCGCCAAAGCGGGTGAACATCTCCAGCTCGAGAAACTGCAGATAGTCGAGCTTCATCCGCCCCGCCTCTTTTTTGATCGCCGGATGCTGCGCGCGGCCGCCAATACGGGAGACAGACTTGCCGATATCGATCGCGGGCCGGAAACCAGCGGCGAACAGCTCGCGGTCCAGGTAAACCTGGCCATCGGTAATGGAGATCAGGTTGGTAGGGATATAGGCCGCAATCTCGCCCTGCTGGGTCTCGATAATCGGCAGTGCCGTCATACTGCCGCCACCATTGGCGGAATTGAGACAGGTCGCGCGCTCCAGCAGGCCTGCATGTACCGAGAAAATATCGCCGGGATAGGCCTCGCGCCCCGGCGGCCGCCGCAACAGCAGTGACAGCTGCCGGTAATTCTTGGCATGGGTGGAAAGATCGTCGTATACCACGAGCGTGTGCAGCCCCCGTTGCATCCAGTAGTCGGCAATACTGCAGCCGGCAAATGGCGCCAGATGCTGGAGACCGGGCAGTGCGCTGGCCTCGGCGACAACAAGCGTTGTGTAATCCAGAGCGCCGTAGTCCCGCAGCAGTGCAATGGTATTCACTACCGCCGAGCGCTTCTGCCCGATCAGCACGTAGACACAATACACGCCCTGTTCGCACTGGTTGATCACCGTATCCAGGGCAAGCGAGCTGCGCCCCAGCCCCTCGTCCCCCACCAGTAACTGGCGTTGCCCGCGACCGATGGGAATCAGGGTATCCAGTACCTTGCTGCCGGTGTAGAGCGGTTGACTGACAAAATCCCGTGCGACAATGCTCGGCGCCCTCTTCTCCAGCGGTTGCCAGCCGCTGCATTCGGGCGTGTCGCCGCCGTCCAGGGGATTGCCCAGCGGATCAATAATCCGCCCGAGCAATGCATCGCCAACGGCGACCCCCAGCGGCTTGCCCTGCAGTCGCGCGGTCGCCCCGGCGGTAAGACCCGGGGTTTCTTCCAGCAGGATCGCACCGACCAGATCATTGGTGAGGTCGAACACCAGCCCGCGGCTGCCGTCGGCGAAATCCAGCAGATCGTCCATGGCCGCAGTGGGCAAGCCCGCTACCCAGGCGATGCCATCGCCCACCGATACCACCCGACCCTGCTGGTGCATGCGCAGCTGCAGGTGGTACTGTTTCAGCCAGTTTTCGCGACGCGCCAGCAGGCTGTCATTCACTGGGAGCCGCCTCTTCCAGTTGCGCAAACGCCGCCAGCTCGTCACGTAAATTAGCGCCCAACACCCATGGGCCAATCGCAATACGCAAGCCGGCGATCAACTGGGAATCCTGTTGAAAATGACCTCGCACTTCACGCCCTAACAATTCCTTCAGGGTGCTTTCAATCCGCTCGCGCGCCGGGGAAGACAGCGGAAAGGCGCTCAAGACGTCCACGGATTCATGCTGTCCGGCAAGGGTTTGCTGCAGGGTTGACCGCTGCTCCGCTGGCAGCTTGCGCAGTGCTTCGAGTAAAAATTCCAGTAAGCGGGATTCCAGCTCCGGCCCCGCACCGGCTTTTAACAGGCACGCGGCAAACCGGCTCCCCTGCTCCAGCGCCTGCTGTTCCTGTTGCCGATGGGACTCGCGTAACTGGCGCTGTTCGATCACCTGAGCCTTCTGGCGTTTTTGCTCCAACCAATCCGCCAGTTGTTTTTCCTGTCGCTCCCGTTCCCTGTTCAGTTCTCCCTGCAATCTGGCCTGCGCCTCCTCTCGCCCCTGCTCCAGTGCCGCAAGATCATTTTCATAAGATTGCTGCAACTGTTGCGCGTCTTCTTTCATTTTCCGGGCATCGTCGACCTGCTGTTGTATGGCCGCCTGGCGACGCGCAATCGCCGTCTGGAGGGGTTTGTAGAAAAACCGCTTTAGCAGCCACAGCAATACCAGGAAATTGAGGATCTCGAGTAGGAAAGTCGTCCAGTTGAGTTCCATGGGGCTTTCCCTACCCGTTGGCGATGTATTCCAGCAACGGGTTGCGGAACAGCACGATGAGAATGATGACCAGCACGTAAATTGCCAGGGACTCGATCATCGCCAGGCCGATAAACAGGGTGCGCATAATGGACTTTTCCGCTTCCGGTTGTCGTGCCATGGCTTCCAGCGCACTGCTGATGGCACGCCCCATGGCAAAGGCCGGCCCGAGTACGCCGATGGCAATACCGATGACGGCGGCGACCGTGGAAAGTCCTGTAAACCAGGTCATATCACTCACGCTACTCTCCTGTTTTAATCTTGTCCTTGCGATGCCTGTTTGAGCTGCTGCAATTGCAGGCCACCGGCCACATAAATCAGCGCAAGCATGCCGAAAATGTATGCCTGTACCAGGGCCTCAATGATGTGCAGCATGAGTATCGGGATCGGAGCGAGAAAGCCCGCCACTAACAGAACCAGTAGCGCGGCCATTTCCAGGCTCATCATGTTGCCAAACAAACGAACCGCCAGTGCAACCGTACGGGTGATCTCACTGAGCACATGGAACGGTAGCAGTATAGGATTGGGTGTGACGTAGTGACGCAGATAGCGGCGCAGGCCCTTATCGCGGATACCGAACCAGTGCACCGAGAAAAACACCAGTATCGCCAGCGCCGCAGTGGCGGAGAGATCCCGCGTGGGAGAATGGAGTCCGGGTATCAAGCCGGTGAGATTGGCCACCACCAAGAATATCCATAAGGTGCCCACAAATGGCATCAGCAACTTTACGTGATCCGGGGCTACGGCGCGCACCGCATCTTCCATCGCCACATATACGGCTTCGGCGGCTGTTTGCAGCGCACCAGGCTGATCCCGCAAACGCTTGCTGAGCAACCAAACAAAGAGGCCGAGTGCCGCGACAATACCCAGTGTGGTCAGCGCCGTAGCGGTGAGCTGCAAGGGACCAATATGAAAAACGACTGCCGGAGACAGTTCACCGCCATTCACCGGATTTAGCCTCACTCCCTGATCAGCAGGTAGACATTGACGCCACCTACCACCACACCGAGAAAAATCAGGCTGAGTGTCCAGCGGGTGGAATAGCCGTCGGCGAGTTCGTCGATCCAACGGCCCAGGTAGGCACCTGCCACCACCGGCAACACGAATACCAGTCCCAGGGTACCGATATAGATTGTCTGCGCCAGCAGTGTACGGCGGTCGTGCTCGGCCTGCTTCATTCTTTTGGCCTGGCGTATCACCTGTTGCCGCAGCTCTTCGTCTCTATTCCTTCTTTCACCGGCCATAGCAATCCATTGTGCGTGGTTTATTCCCCACCGGGCCGCCCCAGTTCCCACAGTCGGCGCAGTACCGACTCCTCCATGCGACGCAGGCCCTCCTTTATCTTGTGCAATTCGCGTTCTTCGGCGAGCAGCTGTTGTTGCAGGGTCAGGGAGATGCGCTCGTAATCACTGTCAATCAGGTAGTGCCGGGTACATATTTGCAGGTGGTTATCGACAAAATAGAGCAGCCCTCCGGGGATCGCCAGATACTGCCACCGGTTGTCTGCACGGCGAAAGCGCGCCAGACCAAATAGCAGCACCGTCAAAGAGCGCTCGTGCCCGGCCATAAGACCGAAGCTGCCGGATGCATCTTCGCCTACGAAAGACACCACGCCATTGATCCGCTGTTGTTCGGTAGCCGCGAGCAATTCCAGAGTGAATGTATTCACCGCGGTTTGTCGCCCATACCACCCCGCATATAGCAGCCCTCTTCTGAGACCTCATCATAGTCGCCGCGAAGAAACCCCTCGCAATCATCGAGTGTGGTTTCCAGCGGCACCGATACGCCGGCCATCCCGGTCTGGGAGGTAATGACCTGAAACGGTTGGGTAAGGTAGCGCTGCAGCTTGCGCGCGCGCTGCACGATCAGGCGATCGCGGGAGGAAAGCTCTTCGATACCCAGCATCGCGATAATGTCTTCCAGCTCACGGTAGCGGGCCAGGTGCTCGCGCACGCCCTCCGCCACCGCGTAGTGTCGATCCCCAAGGGTATGACGGTCCATCATACGGCTGCTGGAAAGTAAGGGTTCCACCGCCGGGTAGATACCCTTGCCTGCCTGTGCCCGCGACAACACCACCGAGGAATCCAGATGGCTGAAAATCGCACTCACTGCCGGGTCCGTCATATCGTCCGCGGGTACATATACCGCCTGAACGGCGGTGACAGCGCCCTCGCGGGTAGAGAGAATCCGCTCCTGGAGCTCTGCCACTTCACTGATCAGTGTGGGTTGGTAGCCAACGGTGGCGGGCATTCGCCCGAGCAAGCTGGATATCTCACTGCCCGCCTGCACGAAGCGGAAGATATTGTCCATCACGAACAACACTTCTTTCTGCATGGTGTCGCGCAGGTATTCCGCGTAGGCGAGCGCGGAAAGGCCGATACGAAAGCGCACGCCGGGGGATTCATCCATTTGTCCGAAACACATCAGCGTCTGTTCCATCACGCCCGCCTCGCGCATTTCGTGCCACAACTCATGGCCCTCGCGGATACGCTCCCCGACCCCGGCAAATACCGATACGCCGCTGTGCAATGAAGCCACCGCATGCATGAACTCCATCACCAGTACCGTTTTACCCACGCCGGCGCCACCGAACAGGCCGGTTTTGCCGCCGCGCACAAAGGGACACAACAGATCGATGACCTTGATCCCGGTCTGCAGGATCTCTCCGGTGCCAATTACATCCCTGAGTGGCACTGGCGCCGTATGAATATTGCGGAACTCCCGAGGGCTGAGAGGGTCACCGCCGTCGAGCGGCTCACCAAAAATATTCAGCAGCCGGCCCAGGCAGTCTGGGGTCGCCGGCACATGCAGTGGTGCGCCCGTATCAAAAACCGGCAGGCCTCGGCTCAACCCGGCGGTACGGTGCAGGGTAATTGCGCGAACATGGTGCTGGTCCACATGCTGGTGTACCTCAAACAGGTAGCTTTCGTGATCGATGGATGCGCGCAGAGCCTGTCGTAAAGGCGGCAGTGAGCTGCAGCGGACAACCACAACGGGGCCGTGGACCTCTGCAATACGACCGATGGCTTCAGCGCCGGCAGCAATACCTGTCATATTGAGCGCCCTGTTCTGGTCATCGCCGCAAGTTTCATTTCCGTTTATTTCATGCCGCTCGTTTCCCTCTAGAATAGAAGCAGAGTGATGTCCCGGCGCGGATGCCACCTAGCTGACGGATCGTTTGCCGCCATGAAAAGGCTCCCCCGCCGCGGACTGGCTCTACAGCAAAATGGATAACCCACGGAATCGGGGTTCCTTCATGGAAAGCGATAACTACCCGGCCATCCGAGCTGAGGACCTGACCAAGACCTACGGCAGTGGCGAATCCACGGTATACGCTCTGCGCGGGGTCAGCCTTTCCGTGCCCCGCGGTGAAATGGTGGTATTGCTCGGCCCCTCGGGTAGCGGCAAATCAACGCTGCTGAATATTCTCGGCGGGCTGGATTCACCCAGTGCGGGACAAGTGTTTTTCGACCAGGAGGAACTGACCGCCTTCGATGACCGGCACCTCACGTTATTCCGGCGCGAGTACGTGGGCTTCGTGTTTCAGTTCTACAACCTGATCCCCAGTCTCACTGCTCGGGAAAATGTGGCCCTGGTGACGGAGATTTCCCAGCATCCGATGACGCCCGAGCAGGCTCTGGAACTGGTCGGACTGGCAAAGCGGATGGACCACTTCCCCGCGCAGCTCTCCGGGGGCGAACAACAGCGAGTGGCTATCGCCCGCGCCATCGCCAAGCAGCCCCGGGTGCTGCTGTGTGACGAACCTACCGGCGCACTGGACAGTAAAACCGGTATTGTCGTCCTCGAAGCCATTGCGCGGGTAAACCGCGAACTGGGCACCACTACCATGGTGATCACCCATAACGCCGCCATCGCCAAAATGGCCGACCGTATCCTGACGATGGCAGACGGCCAGATACAGAATACCGAAACCAATTCACATCCCTGCGCACCGGCAGAGCTGAGCTGGTAGCGGCCCTGTGATCGGGATTCTAAGGCCGCTGGACCGCAAACTCGCGCGTGATCTCTGGGCCATCAAAGGCCAGGCCCTGGCCATCGCCGTGGTAATTGGCTGCGGTATCGGCATGTACCTGATGTCGAAAGGCATGCTGGCGTCATTGGCAGATACCCGCGCGGCGTATTACGAACGCTATCGTTTTGCCGATGTCTGGGCCCCGGTGAAACGTGCGCCCAACGCACAGCTTGCACATATCACCGAGCTGCCCGGTGTTCGTCGTGCGGAAACCCGCATTCGCGCGGGTGTCATTCTCGACGTCGAGGGCGCCGCAGCGCCGATTACCGGCGAAATACAGTCCCTGCCCTTTATTCGCGGGCCACATATCAACGACTTTGTCTTGCGTCGAGGGCGCTATCCGGATCCTGTACGAGAAGAAGAAGTCCTTGCACTGGAGGCCTTTGCAGAAGCCCACGGCCTGCAACCCGGGGATCATCTGTATGCCATTCTCAACGGCACTAAAAAACAGCTGACAATTAGCGGCATAGCGCTATCGCCGGAATATGTGTACGCGATTTCTCCCGGGGAAATTGTGCCCGACAAGAAGCGCTTTGGCGTGCTGTGGATGAACCGGGACGCCCTTGCCAATGCGTTCGATCTGGACGGCGCCTTCAATGAAGTGGTGTTGCTCACCTCCACCGGTGATCGCGAAGAGGCACTGCTCGACCAGCTGGACCTTTTACTGAAACGTTATGGTGCCACCGGCGCGTACGGGCGCGACCAGCAAATCTCCGATCAATTCCTGACCAATGAAATCGACCAGCTTGAAACCATGGGGCGCCTGTTGCCACCTATCTTTCTACTGGTGGCTGCCTTTCTTCTGAATGTCGTCATTGGAAGACTGGTGGACACGGAACGGGAGCAGATCGGCTTGCTCAAGGCCTTCGGCTACAGCAACCGTTCGGTGGCCATGCATTACCTGAAAATGGTCGGGGTAATCACGCTACTGGGTATTGTGATTGGTATTGCCCTCGGTTTGTGGCTCGGGCACGGCCTGGCGCGCATGTACATGGACTATTTCAAATTCCCGTTTCTACTGTTTCGCGCGCCGCCTGACGTCTACCTTGTAGGCATAGGTTTCAGCTTGCTGGTATCCGCCGCAGGTACATTTACCGCGGTGCGCAAAGTGGTACGACTGGATCCAGCGGTAGCGATGGTTCCGCCACCGCCCCCAGATTACAGCCGGTCGGGACGCTGGTTTGGGACGCTCACGCGTGGTCTTGAGCGCATTACACACGGTATTGACCAGCCCTCACGGATGATCCTGCGCCATCTCTACCGATGGCCGAAGCGAGCGGCCATGACCTGTATCGGCATCGCGATGTCGATGGGGCTGTTGATTGGCTCGAGCTTTTCTCTGGACGCAATGATGGTGATGGTAGATATCAGCTTTAACGTGATTGACCGCCAGGATGTGACGGTGAATTTTGTCGAGCCGCGAAATATTCGCGCTGTACAGGATGTGCTGCACGCACCAGGTGCCCTGAGCGCTGAACCGTTTCGCGCCATTCCGGCGGTTTTACGCAATGGTCCCCGCAATCGCCGGGAAGCCGTTATCGGACTCATCCCACGTGCGGATTTAAGCCGCGTGGTGGATACGGATATGAACCCGGTTCCCTTGCCCGACTCGGGCATCGTGCTGTCCGACAAGCTGGCGGAGCTACTGGATATCCAGACTGGGGAAAGTCTGCGACTGGAGGTGCGCACCGGACGCCGCCCTGAAGTCGATGTCATGGTCAGTGGTATCGTGAAAACCTATATGGGCACCGCAGCCTATATGGATCTTGCCGCAATGAACCGGATGTTGCGGGATGACATGGTAATCTCGGGAACCTACCTGTTGATCGATCCCGAGCAAACCGATGCGTTTTATCGCGCACTCAAGAACACCCCTGTGGTCGCCGGCGTCAGCTTGCAGGAGCAGGCCCAGGATGCGTTTTACGAGACCATACAGGAGAGTCTCGGCACCTTTGTTTTTTTCAATACCCTGTTTGCCGGATTGATCGCGCTTGGGGTGGTGTACAACAGCGCCCGGATATCCCTTTCGGAGCGCGGGCGCGAGCTCGCCAGTCTGCGGGTGCTCGGGCTTACCCGCGGAGAGGTTTCGTACATCCTACTGGGAGAACTCGCGTTGCTGACGGTATTCGCCTTGCCTTTGGGTGCCCTGCTCGGCTATTTACTCGCCTGGACTCTGGTACAGTCATTCGATACGGAATTGTTCCGCATTCCTCTGATCATCAGTCCCTCCACTTATGGATACGCAGCATTGGTGGTACTGCTTTCGGCGATATTCTCCGGCATGCTGGTAAATCGGCGTATCCACAAGCTTGACTTGATCTCGGTACTGAAAACTCGCGAGTGAACCAGGGATATGGGACTCAGGAGCGCCATGGGCCGCAAGCTGTTCAAACGTATCACCGGTCTCGGGATAATCCTCGGCCTGGTGGTTTTTTTTATCTACGCATTTTCACCCAAGCCGGTGCCCGTCGATATGACCGAAGTGACCCGCGGTCCCATGCAGGTAGCGGTCACCGATGAAGGATATACCCGGGTACACGATGTGTTCGTGGTTTCCGCACCGGTCACGGGCTACCTGCTTCGTATACAAAGTGAAGTGGGCGATGAAGTGAAAACGGGGTCCACGCCGCTCGTGGAATTGCTGCCTACCCACCCGCAGTTTCTCGATGAACGGGGGCGCAGCCAGGCACAGGCTTCCATCCGCAGCGCGGAAGCCGGGCTCAAGCTTTCCAGTGCAGAGCGTCGGGATGCGGAAGCCCGGCTTAATTTCGCCCGGGCCGATGCCAAGCGCGCGCGTAAGCTGGCGCTGAAGGGACATATCTCCAAGGTTGAGGTTGAGCGCATCGAGCTTGCACTGGATAGCGCCGAGGCCGCACTGGATACCGCCCGCGCTGCGGAAAGGGTAAGTGAGGGAGAGCTGGAGAATGCCCGCGCGGCATTGATCGAGCCCCAACCGGGCGAGCCGGTATTGAATAAGGAAAAAATCGTGCAGGTCACTGCACCGGTTTCCGGTCGTGTACTCAGGCTGCTACAGGAAAGCGAGCGAGTTGTGCCGGTTGGCACCCCACTTCTGGAAATCGGCAATCCCGGAGAGCTGGAGATTGTAATCGACCTGCTCTCCCGAGATGCCGTCAGGGTACAGCCCGGTGCACCGGTCAATATCACCAACTGGGGCGGCGACTCGCCATTGAATGGCCGAGTGCGGCTGATTGAGCCCTACGGCTTTACCAAAATCTCCGCCCTCGGCATTGAGGAGCAGCGGGTCAATGTGATCGTGGATTTTGTCGACCCCAGGGAAATCTGGGCGCGACTCGGCCACGGCTATCGGGTGGATGCAGCAATCGAAACCTGGCGCGCGCAGGATGTAGTTCAGGTGCCCACCGGCAGCCTCTTCCGACACCAGAAATCCTGGGCGCTGTTCAGGGTCACTGGAGGTCGTGCGGTGCGCACAGAAATTGAAGTCGGCCACAATAACGGGCAAGTGGCTGAAGTACTGACTGGGGTTGAGCCAGGAGAGGTTGTCGTACTTCACCCCAGCGAGCGGATTGCCGACGGAGTTGAAGTTATCCGGCGGGAACAATAGCTTTCGAGTGTGTTTGATCAGCTTATGTACGTGAGACCAACTGCCTGACGCGTGACATATCGGGCTCGGCACTGAGTACCGCGGCTTGGCCAACTTTTCGCGCAAGCTCAAGTTGATATTCTGAGGCGGGCGTCACCGGCAACTGTTGCAGAATCTGGGCACCGCGGTAGGAATCGCTTCCGATAAGAAAGTAGTGGTCATGAGCATCACACACTTCGGTCATGACCAGATCCCCGGGTGGGCTCATCTCAGCTTCCGATTCCGGTCCCATTGCGCTACAAATACACGCATCCCCTGCGGGCCTACAATTCACTGAAACCGAGAAAAAATCCCGATTCCAGGGCGCGGAACGGCCATCGCGATGCCGCACCTTTCCCAGCCCGCAATCCGTCTCACTAATCGCGTGTAGCTCGCAGCTGCGTATCCCGAGAATTGCCAGCGGCTGAGAATCCTCAATGATTTTTGTGATCGGAAGACGCCCCTCACCAGCATCCGTATGGGCGACTTTCCGCCAGGGGAATTGCAAGGACTTGTTCCAAGCCTGAAGACCGGCTGCATGGCTGAAGTAAGTGTATCTGCCAGAGTGACGCTGCAAATCCGTTCCAGCGTACAACTCAGAAGAAGACTCGATTTCACCACAGATGACCGAGTTTTTTCGTACGACCGGCCCCAGCAACCGATACCCCTCGGCGCGAATAGTTTGAATCAGTATCCCGAGGTCACCTGCTTGTAACACAAAGTCTTGCATGATCTGGGCTCCCCACCCGGTGAATCACCGTACGTTCGTGAGTGTGCTCTGCCTTCGTTATCAGCAGTGCTTTATTGACGGAGATTTTAGGAACTTGTGGAACACCTTGAGTGGAGAATCATGACAATTCCCCTATCCGCGATTATTCGCTAACCTCAAACTGAAATCCCCGTACTTTTTCTTTGATGGCCTCGTGGGCCGCTTCCTGTTCGTGCAGCAACTTGCGGCGCAGCATGGCCGCCTCAAAGCGCTGTTTTTCTACCAGGGTTTGGGGCTTGAACGGTGGCACCTTCACCGGTTTACCGTCATCATCCAGCGCCACCATGGTCAAATAGCAACTGTTGGTATGCCGGACCACACGGGTGCGAATGTCTTCGGTCACCACTTTAATACCCACTTCTAACGAGGTGTTGCCGGTGTAATTTACCGAAGCAAGAAAAGTCACCAGCTCGCCGACATTGATTGATTGACGAAACATGACCCGGTCTACTGAAAGCGTCACAACATATCGGCCCGCGTAACGACTGGCGCAGGCGTAGGCCACTTTATCCAGATATGAAAGTAACTCACCACCGTGAACCTTGCCGGTAAAGTTGGCCATGTCTGGCGTCATCAGGACACTCATACTGAGCTGGTGGTCGCGAGGCTTTTCCATAACTGCTTTCCCGTTATTACTGTGGAATGGAATCTTCGAATCGAATCAGGCCTATTCTATATTGGCCCCCGCAAGGGATTTTTGCAGCTGCACATATTGCCCCTGAAGAATGGCCTTGTCCTGTAATACCTGCCGATTCTCTGCCTCTACCGCAGCAAGCTGTTTCTTTACCGCCAGCATTTCCTGCTCGTAACGGTCGAATACATTGCCGCGCAATTCTATTTCTTTTACATAGGCTTCATTGCGTGCGCGCTCCGAAGCCAGCTCGCCTTGTAGCGCTTCTGCTTCGCGGGACCTGATACCCAATTGTGACCGCAACTCATCAAGCGCCTGTGCCTGCCTTTGCTGCCCGGCTTCAAATTCTGACTCCCGCCGCATCCACTGTGCCCGCTCTGATTCCAGTTCGAGTTTCTGTACCCGCAACGCTTCAGCATTGGCCTGGCTACTCTCCAGCCTGGCAACGCTTGTGTTCAGCTGTTCATTCGCTTCTGCAAGCTGCTGCCTGAGCTGGTCGCTGGTTAATCGGAACTGATCCCGCTCCAATTGACGGTCATCCGCGATCTGCTGCTGAAAATGCTCAAAATGCTGGCGAACATCGCGATTCTCTTGCTTCAGCTCCCCAATGGTGCCCTGAAGCTCTGTAATTCGCGTATCCCCCTGCTCCCTCAGGAACTCACTTTTTGCCAGCGCAGCCTGCGTCTCGGCCACGCTTTCCTCCAGTTGCTGACAGCGACTACTGGACTCCTGCAACTTTTGCTCCAACTTTTCCAACTCTGTGTTTCGACTGGCCAACTGAGCGCGTACGGATGCCAGCTCTTCCCCGAGTGCCGCAGTCTCCGCCTTGCAGGACTCGCTGATCTGCTGGATCTTTGTTTCGGCTTCCTGATGCACCCGCTGGTGCAATGCCTTCACCGCATCCAGGAGATCAACTGGCAGCCCGTGAGTGTCTGAAATACCTTCCCCGGTTTCCTGTCGCCAGCGCTTTAACAGCGGGGCAATCGTACTTTTACTGCCCGTACCCAGCTCGTTTCGCACCCGATCTACCGTCGGATCATCCCCTCTCTCCCTGAGAGCCTCTGCTGCCTTTACCACATCGATATAGCCAACGCCTGCACGCGCCATATGGCCCCCTTCATGTATTCTGTAGCGAGAATTTAATACCGTATTACGTAGTACGTAATATTACATAATTTTTGCTTTCAAGGACGAGCTTGAGAAATTATTTTTAACTCACGATAATCAAACTTATCGTGAGTTAGATATGGAACAATCCAACAACTGAGCCAGCGGTCCGGTACAGCACCCGGCTCAAGGGGGACACCGCTCCCGAAACCCCTCTGAAAAACAGGCAGTACAAGTGAGAACAACATGGATGAACTGGACGCAGACCTGCCAGAAAACCTTGCCCCCTCCCCCACGCATCTCGACACAGGGAGCAATCAGGATCTGAGCAATCCAACCGAACTTTCCCCCTCGGCTTTTCGCAGCAGATTGCAGACGTATCTACATGCAGCCACGTCGGATCGCACTCGCACGGCCTACCGCTCCGCAATCCTGCAATTCGAGAAATGGGGTGGGCGACTGCCCACAGATAGCCAGGTACTGGTGCGCTACCTGATAGAGCGCAGCGATTCGGTAAACCCGCGCACCCTGGAGCTGCACCTCACTGCAATCGGTCAGTGGCACCAGTATCAGGGGATGACCAACCCGGCGGCAGATCCGGTGGTGCGCAAGACGATCAACGGTATCCGGCGCCTACGCGGACGCCCCAAGCAGAAAGCCAAGGCACTGCGTCCCGAGCATATTGCTGCGATGGCGCAATCCATTCGCGCCCTACCCGACTCTAAAAAGTCCCGCCGCGACCTGGCACTGGTGCTGATGGGATACTTCGGCGCATTTCGCCGCAGCGAGCTGGTGGCGATTCAGGTCGAAGATCTGCACTGGGAAGATGAGGGAGTAATCGTGCGGATTCCGCGCTCCAAGACCGACCAGCAGGGGCAAGGATTGAGCCGAGCACTGCCCTTCGGACCTGACAGGGTATGTCCGGCCACCGCGCTTCGCGCCTGGCTTCAGTGTGCTGCTATAGAGGAAGGTCCCGTGTTCCGCAGCATCAACCGCTGGGATCAGGTGCAGAACGCCCAGCTCGGCGCGGGCTCCGTCAACACTCTGCTGAAGAAGCTCGGTACCGACTGCGGTTTCGACTTTGTGGAGAACCTCAGTAGCCACAGCTTCCGCCGCGGCATGTCCACTTCGGCGGCACGGGAGAAAGTGGAATTTGAACTGATCAAAAAACAGGGTGGCTGGAAAAGTGACGCCACTGTACGGGAATATATCGATGAGGGACGTCGGTTTACCGACAATGCCGCGCATATTTTGATGGAGAAAATGGCGACACTACTGGACTAGCAAGCCTGCTCAGCCGTGAGCCATCAACTGATCCGCAAAATGGACGAATCCCGGTTGCGGCAATTTCATCGACTCGGATACACTCCCGCCAAGTTTTGCCCGGGCTTCAGCCCGGCACGCCATACTTTCAAGAGTTCCCGCCGCCGCGGGACATCTTCGCCCTTCCCTGCACAGCATTACCGAGCCCTTGATGAACACTGAAGTCTTGCGCCAATTCCTCGAAAACAAACTGGCCTGGAGCCTGCTGCTGATTGCTGCAGTATTGTTGTGTCGGTACCTGCTGGTAGTGCTGTTTCGACGCTCCAGCTGGCAGCGCCAGGACATCCGTCGCCGGGTACATATGGTGCATAACTTCGCCAACCTGATAATTGTCATCGGGCTATTTGCCATCTGGGTCTCGGAGCTGCGCGATTTTGCCCTGTCCATCGCCGCCTTTTCGGTGGCGATCGTGATCGCTTTGCGCGACGTAGTGGCGTGCCTGGTGGGCGGCATTTACCAGGCGAGCATGCGGTCTTTCACCATCGGCGACTGGGTGCGGATTGGAGATCAGTTCGGGGAAGTCATAGACAACAATTGGCTGAGCACCACGCTGCTGGAGATCGATCCCCACGGGCTCGGTAACGGCTATACCGGCACTACGTTGTATGTACCCAACAACGTGTTCTTTACCCAGCCGGTTAGAAACCTCAACTTTATGCGCCGCTATATCGAGCACTCTTTTTCCATCGTGCGCGAGAGCAAGGGCAAGAACCCGTTCGACATCAAGCCGTTTATTACCGAGCGGGTGCTGGAGCACTGTGAATCGTTCAAGGAAGTGGCAGAACGCTATTGTAAGTTGATCGAGAGCCGCATGGGCGTTGACCTGGCGGGCACCGAACCGAAAATCAAGGTCAGCACCAGCGAGCTGGGCCACGACGTACTCACCATTACCCTGTTCTGCCCGCGTGAAGATGCTTCGGAGATCGAGCAGAAAGTTACCGAGGATTACTACCGCTTCTGGTATGGCGACGCTGATCGCAGCCTGGAATCTGCAGAGCAATCCAATGCCGGGTGAGCGGGCCGGTTAGCGCTTCCGGTCACGTCGATTCGCTATCGTCTGACGATGGGGGCTCGCCCTTGGCGTAGCCCCTGGAGATCGCGCGCAGGGAGTCCATCTGCGTAGCAAAGTTCCTGCAGCCCTTACACAGCATAAGATGAATCCGCAGACTGAATTTTTCGCGGCGATTCAGCGGGCGCTCCTGTCGCAGTGACAGCAACTGGGTGGCCTGTTTACACTGCATCACTGGCGCTCTCCTTCTTCCGCTGCTGCCTTATGGTCAGATTCCCCGCTTGTCGAGGCGTTGAACCAGCTGTTCTCCAGGCACTCCCTCAAACGCAGTCTCGCCCGGTACAGCAATACGTGAAGATTGCTGGTGGAAAGGCCCAGTTGATCGCAGATTTCACGGGATTCCAATTCGATAAATTCTCGCATCATGAATACCCTTGCCTGTTTCTCGGGAAGTCCGTTAAGACACGCATCAAACACTCGCCAGAAGTGGTCGCTCTGGACACCGCCCTGGGGACCGCTCCAGCTCGTGGGCCGCTCTGCGCGGTGCCAGTGTCCATTGGCCTTGAACAGTCCATCGATAAATACCTGATCCTGACGCTCTGCATCTCCCAGTTCGCTGGTGGCGATCACCCGCTGACGGTAGCGCAATACGTCGGCAATCTTGTACTTGAGAATGGAGAACACCCAGGTGCGCAGCGCAGACTGCCGGGCAAATGAATCCGCATTCTTGAGCGCGCCGGCCAATGCTTCCTGCACGGCATCTTCCGCCTGATGGTCGTCGCGCAGCTGCAGCCGGGCAAACCGGATCATCTGGCTGCGCAACGCCTCCAGAAACCGGGGATCGTAAAGCGATTCGGCTTCCCCGACGGACCCAATGGCGTCCTCGGCTGAGGAGCTTGCGGGCTTTTCGGGAGCGGTATTGTTGTGGGACATCTATCGTGTGGCTCAAGCAATACGCGCCTCTAGAGGCAGCGAATATAGTGGCGGCAGTGAGTATGGGTCGGTCAGCACGCCCGATTCTTACACTCGGTGCTTTAGCGACCCGTTTAAAGGTTATCCGGAGCATTAAAACCCAGCCCATTTCCAGCTGTAAACCGGCCCTGGGGGCTCGCCGCAGCTTTGCACACACGGGCCGGAGGCAAACAGAGGTTGCGGAATCCCGACGTATCGCCAACCATATAGCGAATACTGGGTAGTGCGACACCCGTTTGTGGTCAATTGGTACACAGATGCATATGCAACTCCACGGCCTTCGCCGGCAACTGCTTCGGTACGGGCACAGCTTGAGAACCAAAGGGATGGCGCTGCTCACCAGCGTAATAGCAGCACTTGCTGCGACAGAAACGGTTGCAGACGAGGTGACCATTGCGGTCGCCTCTAACTTCACCGCCCCGATGCAGGCAATCGCCGCCCGTTACGAGGCGAGCAGCAATCACAAGATAAAGCTCGCCTTTGGCTCTTCAGGGAAGATCTACGCGCAAATCCGCCATGGCGCCCCATTCGATGCATTTTTCTCCGCCGACCAGGAGAAGCCCGCACAACTGATTAGCCACGGTCTGGCAGAGACAGACTCACGGATCACCTACGCGGAGGGGAAGCTGGTGTTGTGGTCCACACAAAGCGATCTGGTGGACGACAGCGGCACAATTCTGAAAACCACGCGATTCAACAAACTCGCCCTCGCGAACCCGAAACTCGCGCCCTATGGTGCGGCGGCACAGCAAGTGCTGCAGAATATCCACCTGGATGCAGACACTCGTTCGCGCTGGGTACAGGGCGAGAATATCTCCCAGACTTATCAGTTCGTGGCCAGTGGTAATGCCGATATCGGATTTGTCGCGCTGTCCCAGGTGATGCGCGATGGTGAGATTGAGGAGGGCTCCGCCTGGATTGTTCCGCAATCCCTTTACACACCCATCAAGCAGGATGCCGTCGTGCTAAAACGCGCAGCGGCTAACCCGGTGCTCGCGGAATTCTGGGCATTCATCCAGGGCCCGCAGGCGCGTGCGATCATGGCTGCATATGGTTACTCGGCAGCCCAGGGGGAGCACAGCCATGCTGAGTGAGGCCGACCTCGGGGCCATCTGGTTAACCTTGCGGCTCGCTACCACGGTGACCATTCTGCTGCTGATTCTGGGTACCCCTCTGGCACTGTGGCTGGCCAGGACCCGTTCGATCATCAAAGGACCGGTGAGCGCCCTGGTGGCGCTTCCGCTGGTACTCCCCCCCACGGTACTGGGCTTTTATCTACTGGTATTTATGGGCCCCAGCGGCCCCATGGGAAAGCTTACCGAGGCGCTGGGGCTCGGCACCTTGCCGTTCACCTTCTGGGGGCTCGTTTTCGCATCGCTGCTCTACTCGCTACCGTTTGTGGTACAGCCCATTCAGAACGCCATAGAGGCGCAAGGTGTGCGCCACGCTGAAGTGGCGGCCACACTGCGCGCCGGGCCGTGGGACACCTTCTGGCATGTGACACTGCCGCTGGCCAAGCCGGGAATGCTTACCGCGGCAGTACTGGGTTTTGCGCACACCGTCGGGGAATTTGGGGTTGTACTGATGATCGGTGGGAATATTCCCGGTGAGACCCGGGTGGTTTCCGTGCAGATTTACGACCATGTGGAAGCACTGGAATATACCCAGGCGCACTGGCTGTCGGCGGCGATGATCGGCTTTTCGTTTGCCGTATTACTCCTGCTCTACCTGCTGCAACACCGCAAATCATCGCGGGGTATGCGCTATGGGATATAAGCCGACATCCGGACAGGGCATTCAAGGACATTTCTATTTGCCGCGAAGTGATGGTCGCGCGCCTTTCGCCCTGGACGTGCAGCTGGATCTACCCGGACGCGGGGTAACCGGAATCTTCGGCCCATCCGGTTGTGGCAAAACCACCCTGCTCCGCTGTATTGCCGGCCTGCAGCCCTGCGAGAACGGCAGCCTCGCGATAAATGGTGAAACCTGGCAATCCTCGGGGGATCAACGGAATTCACTGCCTGTTCACCGTCGGCCGCTGGGGTTTGTTTTTCAGCAGCCGAGCCTGTTCCCACACCTGAGCGCGGGAGAAAACCTGGCGTTTGCACGCAAGCGTGCCCGGCAAAAGGTATCGGACGATGAGTACCGGGAAATCACAGAGTTGATGGGTATTACCCGACTGTTATCCCAGCAACCGGAAGCACTATCCGGCGGCGAACAGCAAAGAGTGGCCATTGCCCGCGCACTATTGATCAAACCGCGCCTGCTGTTGATGGATGAGCCGCTGGCCTCCCTCGACCAGATGCGCAAACGGGAGATTCTTCCCTACCTTGAAAAACTGCACCGCTCCCTGGAAATCCCGATCCTGTACGTAAGCCACTCCGTAGAAGAAGTGGCGCGGCTCGCAGATCACCTGCTGTTGATGGACGAAGGAAAGATCATTAATGAGGGGCCGGCAACCGCACTGCTCTCCCGCGCGGATTTTCCCGTGCAGCTGGGAGACGACCTGGGCGTGCTGCTTGAAGCAGAGATCGTGCAGCGGGACCGCCAGTGGAATCTGCTCAGCGCCAGCTTTGATGGCGGCAACCTGTGGTTGCGGGATACCGGGGAACAAGTAGGGGATTCGATTCGCGTGCGTGTGCTCGCGCGGGACATCAGTCTGACGCGGGAGGAGGATATGCAATCCAGCATCCTGAACCGATTGCCGGTACAGGTTGAGGAGATCAGTCCGGACCGAGATCCGGCCATGATGCTGATCCGCCTAAAGCCACAATCCACATCCGCCAGCGATGCCAATGTATCGCGCCTGATCGCACGCATCACCCGCCGCTCCGCGCATCAGTTATCACTCGATACCGGAAGCGCCCTGTGGGCACAGATCAAATCCGTGGCTATCGTCCGTTGACCAGACAAAAAAAAGGCCGGGCTGCTTGCGCCAGGCCCGGCCAAGGTTTACAGACTGGTCGACTGATTACGCGGGGTCTGTAGTCGTTTCCCGCTTTTCCTGGGCTTCTTTTTCAAGAGCCAGCGAATCGGTAAAGCGGTTTTCTGTCTCGATTGCCTTGCGGCCACCGAACAGTTTCTGCACCACCACAAAGAACAGTGGAATAAAGAAAATACCCAGCAGCGTGCCTACGATCATGCCACCCAGCACGCCGGTACCGATCGCCTGCTGCGCACCGGAGCCGGCACCGGTGGCGAGTGCCAGCGGCAGCACACCCAGGCCAAAAGCCAGTGAGGTCATGATGATCGGGCGCAGGCGGTCGCGTACCGCGTGCATGGTGGCCTCTATCAGCTCCATACCCGCTTCCAGATTCTGCTTGGCAAACTCCACAATCAGGATCGCGTTTTTACTGGTCAAGCCCACGGTGGTCAGCATCGCCACCTGGAAATAGATGTCCCGGTCAAAGCCACGCAGGTAGCTGGCAAGGACAGCGCCGAGAATACCCAGCGGCGCAACCAGCAGTACGGCGGTCGGCACGGTCCAGCTTTCGTACAGTGCGGCCAGACACAGGAACACAATCAGAATCGACAGCGCATACAGCAGCGTGGTCTGCGAACCCGCCTGCTGTTCCTGATAGGAAAGCGCGGTCCATTCCAGCCCAAAGCCTTCCGGCAGCTGGCTCACCAGACGCTCCATCTCCGCCATGGCTTCACCGGAGCTCACGCCCTCGGCGCCCTGCCCCTGGATCTGCAGCGCGGGAACGCCGTTGTAGCGCTCGAGACGCGGGGAACCGTACTCCCAGTCAAAACTGGCAAAGGAAGATACAGGCACCATCTCGCCGTTGTTGTTACGCACAGACCACAGGCGGAAGTCTTCCGGATCCATCCGGAACGGTGCATCAGCCTGCATGTAGACACGCTTGATACGACCGCGGTCGATAAAGTCATCGATGTACTGACCGCCCCAGGCTACGCCCAGCGTGCTGTTGATATCACCAATCGAAACGCCCAGCGATGCCGCTTTGGCATTGTTCACCTTCAGGCGGAACTGCGGCGTATCCTCCTGGCCATTGGGACGCACGCCGGTCAACAGCGGGCTCTGCGCCGCCATACCAAGCAGCTGGTTGCGCGCCGCGATCAAGGCTTCGTGCCCCTGGTTGGCATTGTCCTTCAGGTACATGGCAAAACCAGCAGAGGTGCCCAGCTCCGGCAGTGCCGGCGGCGAAAACGCATAGGCGATCGCGTCCTTGATCTGGCTGAGTGCGCCCATCCCGCGCATGGCAACAGACTGAGCCTGCTCGGAATCTTCCTCGCGCTCGTCCCAGTCTTTCAGCTTGATAAAGGCCATCGCATTGTTCTGGCCACTACCGGCAAAGCTGAAGCCCTGCACCGAGAACACGGATTCCACCAGATCGCTCTCGTTGTTCAGGAAGTGATCTTCCACCTTACTCACGGATTCCATGGTGCGCTCCTGGGTCGCGCCAACCGGAGTCTGGATCAGCGAGAAAAGCACGCCCTGGTCTTCTTCCGGCAGGAAAGAGCTCGGGGCGCGCATAAACAGGAACACCATGACCCCGGCCAGCAGCGCGAAAATCAGCATAAAGCGGCCACTGCGCGCAAGAATGCCGCGCACACCGCGCTGGTAGGATTTTGCACCGCGATCAAAGTTGCGGTTAAACCAGCCAAAGAACCCTTTGTTGGTAGCGTGCGAGCCCGGCTTGAGCATGGTCGCGCACAATGCCGGCGTCAGCACGATCGCAACCAGCACTGAGAACGCCATGGCAGCAACGATGGTGGCCGAGAACTGCCGGTAAATAACCCCGGTGGAACCATCCATAAACGCCATGGGTACGAATACCGCAGAAAGCACCACACCGATGCCCACGAGGGCGCCGGTAATCTGCTTCATGGATTTTTTGGTGGCTTCCTTGGGGGACAGATTCTCTTCGTGCATCACCCGCTCGACGTTCTCCACCACAACGATGGCGTCATCCACCAGCAGGCCGATCGCCAGCACCATGGCGAACATGGTCAGCATGTTGACGGAGAAGCCCATCAGCGAGAGCACGCCGAAGGTACCCAGCAATACAACCGGGACGGCAATCGTCGGGATGATGGTTGCCCGCAAATTCTGCAGGAACAGCAGCATCACCAGGAATACCAGCACAACCGCTTCGATCAGGGTATGCATCACGCCCTCGATCGACACCTTCACGAACGGCGTGGTATCGAACGGAATCACGGTTTTCAGGCCCGCCGGGAAATTGGGTTTCAGTTCCTCGAGCTTCGCCTTGACCGCCTCTGCGGTATCCAGCGCGTTCGCACCTGTAGCCAGGGAGACCGCAATGCCCGTAGCGGGGGCACGGTTATAGCGGGTGATGTTGCCGTAGCTTTCCGCACCCAGTTCAACACGCGCCACGTCACCCAGCCTGAGCAGGGAGCCGTCGGTATTCGCGCGGATCACCACATTGCGGAATTCTTCCGGGGTTTGCATACGGCTCTGCGCCGTAATGCTCGCGGTCAGCTGCTGCCCCTGCACCGCCGGAGTACCGCCCAGGCTGCCGATGGCAACCTGCTGGTTCTGGTTGCGAACCGCGGCCATGATGTCGGTGGGGGCCAGTTTATAGGCATCCAGCTTGTTCGGATCCAGCCAGATACGCATGGCATATTTGGAGCCAAACACCTGAATGCTACCGACACCCGGTACACGGCTCAGTGGATCGACCACGTTAGAGACAACAAAGTCAGCGATGTCGGCCTTTTCCATACTGCCGTCAGAAGAGACAAAACCGGCCACCAGCAGGAAACCACTGCGGCCCTTGCCGACGGTGATTCCCTGGCGCTGCACTTCTTCCGGCAGCAACGGCATGGCCAGCTGCAGTTTGTTCTGCACCTGAACCTGGGCGATATCCGGATCAGTACCGTTTTCAAACGTCAGGGTGATACCGACGGTACCAATGGATTCACTGGTAGCAGACATATAGATCAGGCCGTCCAGCCCTTTCATGTTCTGCTCGATCACCTGGGTGACCGTATCCTCAATCACTTTCGCCGAAGCACCAGGATATGCCGCCGAGATAGAAACCACGGGCGGTGCGATATCCGGATAGCGCTCTACGGGCAATTTGGTGATCGCGAGGCTGCCGAACAGCATCACCACAATTGCCATCACCCACGCAAAAATCGGGCGATCAATAAAGAAACCTGCCATCGCTGTTACCCCTTGCGCGTTTCGCCGGCTTGTTCTGGGCTCTCGGAAGAGCTGGACTGTGAGGTAGTCGCTTCCGCAGCACTATTGCCGGGTGCCGGCAAATCTACCGGTGCTGGCGTTACTGCCTCGCCGGGATTCACCACGACGCCCGGGCGAATCTTCTGCAGGCCTTCGACAATCACCCGATCACCGGCTTTCAGGCCACTTTCCACCAGCCAGTTGCTGCCGACGGTCTGGGAAACCTGCACCGGGCGCACCTCAACGGCGTTCCCCTCGCCCAGCACCATCGCGGAGGTGTTGCCTTTCGGGTCCCGGGCGATTCCCTGCTGCGGCACCAGAATCGCATTCTGACGCTGGCCACTACCCACCGATGCGCGTACATACATGCCCGGCAACAACAGGTGGTCTGGATTGGGCACAACCACGCGCAAGCGCACGCTTCCGGTGGTCGGGTCCACGCTCACTTCAGAGAACTCGAGTTTTCCAGCGTGGGGGTATTGACTGCCGTCTTCGAGCAGAATGGTCACGGGCAGGTTCTGTGCGCTCTGCATACTGCCGGAAGCCACCGCCTGACGCAGAGACAGGATTTCGCTCACCGACTGGGTCAGATCCACATAAATCGGGTCCAGTTGCTGCACTGTAGCGAGGGCAGTCGCCTGATTGGCCGTTACCAGCGCACCCTGGGTCACCGAGGAGATCCCGATCCGACCGCTGATCGGCGCACTGATACGGGCAAATTCCAGCATTACCTTGCTGCGTTGCAGTGCCGCCTTGGCGGCTGCGACGTCGGCCTTCGCTTGTTGCAGTGAGGCAATCGCGGTGTCGTTGTCCTGTTTGCTCACTGCTCCGGTCTTTACCAGGTCTTGGGTACGGCCCGCGTTCAGCCTTGCGATACTCAACGCAGCCTGTGCGCGCTCCAGAGAAGCCCTGGCACTGTCATAGTCCGCCTGATAACGCGCGTCATCCAGCTGGTACAGGGCCTCGCCGGCTTTCACCAGGCCACCCTCATGAAACAGCTGCTCTTTCACCAGGCCATCAACCTGCGGACGCACTTCTGCCACCTTATAGGGATTGGTACGGCCCGGCAGTTCGCGAGTGAGCGTTACTGGCTCACTGGTGAGAGTGACGACGGTGACCTGCGGCGTATGTCCCTGCATTGCCTGCTGCTTTTCCCCGCAAGCAGACAACAATACCGCTGCCAGCAACAGACTGCCGGAGATCAACGACTTCTTCTTGTGCAACATGGAAACCTCGTTATTACATCCATACCGGTATCGAACCGCTGACACCCGGTTGGCTGAACCCAAATATAAAAGGCATCGCAGCCGGCAAATCCCCGGCATCACGATGCGTGACAAACGTGACGGGCTGACTGACCCGGTCATAAAAAAGACAAAAGGACCAGACTAACGTGACTTATCTGGCCTAATGCACGCAATTTAAATACATGCATGAATGAATATCAACTATTTATTCACGCATGACTATGAATTAAACTGGGCCTTATAACGTGCCGCTTGGTACATAGATTTTGTTGCCGGTCAACGGCACGCAAGAGAGATACCCAGGAACCGATTCATGGCGAAACGCAGAAAAGAAGACGCACTGGAGACCCGCGAACGCATACTCGACGCGGCCATTGATGTTTTCGACCGACGAGGCGTATCTCGCCCTTCCCTTACCGAAGTGGCAGAACTGGCCGGTGTGACCCGCGGTGCGGTATATGGTCACTTTCAGAACAAGGCCGACCTGTTCAGTGCCCTCGCCGACCGTATCCAGTTACCCGATGAATCGCTCTGTCAGGCGCCGCTGGAAGGCTGCAAAGACCCCCTCGGCGAGCTCACCAACCGCTGGCTGTATATGTACCGCGAAGTAATGCTCAATGAGCAGTGGCGAAGAATCTTCTCCATCATTCTTCTGCGCTGCGAGTGGGTAGCGGAAAATGGGGAGATCCACCAACGCTGCTCCGAAGGCCACGAGGAAGGCACCCGACGCCTGAGAAGCCTGGTCACCGCCGCGGTTGAGGTTGGCCAGCTGCCTGAAGACCTCGATATCGAGATGGCGGTGCCGATTCTTCACGCCGGGGTCCTCGGTCTGCTGCAGGACTGGCTGATGAACCCCGATGCATATAACCTGCTAGAGGTCGGAGAAAAGCAGATACCCGCAATGCTGGAGATGCTGCAGTCGTCGCAACATCTGCGCAATACGGTGCCGCCAGTTGCGCTCAATATCTGAGCTTCAGCAATCGCAGTGCTAAGGTACCGATATGCCCTCGGATAATCGCGCAGCTCATCGCAAATGGGGGTCAGCCCGCCGAAATTGCCGCTCCAAGTAGACAATTGAGCAATATTCATACGGATCGCGCTGGGCGCGGGTGAATATTTGTGCAACTTCCTGCCCAGAAACACTTGATGGCGGGAAAAGCTTTCTCCAGGCTGTCTCAGTTAAGGCACCTTTCGCCTCGATGAGGAAGCAATTCATGCCTTTCGGAGCTTTCAGCCTTTATACTTGTCCTAAGCTATAAGTCGCCACTGCTCCGGAAGACCGCTTCCGGCCCTACTTTGCAGTGGGGCGCCTTGAAGTAGGACGTATAAAGAGACTCCTTATGCTTAGCAATCGAATAGCCGCACTGATTTCCGGCCTTTCCTTTTCCTTCCTGGTTCTCACCTCACCAGTGTCACTGGCGGAAGTCGAAGATCTCAAGCCACACGAAGATCAGGGTGGCACCGCCCGCGAGATCGTCAGCAAACTCGAAATGCTGCACTACAACAAGCTGAAAGTGGGTGACGAAATGTCCACCGGGCTGTGGGATGAATACATCGACAGCCTGGATCCCACCAAAAGCTATTTCCTGTCATCTGACATCAGCGAATTCCGCCAGTGGCGCAGTAAACTGGACGACGACCTCAAGGCCGGAAATGTCGATCGCGGGTTTGAAATCTATAACCGCTATCGCCTGCGGGTATCTGACCGCCTGAACAATATCGTGTCCCAGCTGGACAACGGCCTGCCGAAGTTTGACTTCACCAAGGACGAGTCTCTGGAGCTGGATCGCGAAAAGAGTGACTGGCCCCAGTCCATCGGTGCTGCCGATGACCTCTGGCGCAAGCGCCTCAAGTCCAGTGTGCTCAATCTGCGCCTGACCGGTAAAACCGACGAAGAGATCGCCGACCTGCTGAAGCGCCGGTATAAGGGACAGCTTAAGCGTCTCGGCCAGCAGAACTCGGACGATGTATTCGAGCTCTACATGAATTCCCTCACCCGCCTGTACGATCCGCACAGCAACTACCTGTCGCCGCGCTCGCTGGAGAACTTCAACATGAGCATGTCCCTCTCGCTGGAGGGGATTGGTGCGGTGTTGCAGATGGAAGATGAATACACCAAGGTGGCGCGCCTGGTTGCCGGTGGTCCGGCAGACCGCACCGGCAAGATCAAGCCGAACGACAAGATCGTGGCCGTGGGCCAGGACAAAGACGGTGAAATGGTAGATGTCGTGGGCTGGCGCCTCGACGACGTGGTCGATCTGATCCGCGGTTCAGCCGGCACCTTTGTGCGCCTCGAAACCATTCCCACCGGCAGTGACGGCACCCATCGCACCATCACCATCAAGCGCAGCAAAGTGAAGCTCGAGGACCAGGCCGCGAAAAAAGCCACCTTCGAGTTCTCTGATGGCGAACAGAACTACAAGGTGGGGGTGATCAACCTGCCCACCTTCTATATCGACTTCGAGGCCTACCGCCGTCGCGACCCGAACTACAAGAGCACCACTCGCGATGTAGCGCGCCTGCTGGATGAGCTGCAGAAAGAAGGCGTGGATGGCATTATTCTCGACCTGCGCAACAATGGCGGCGGCTCCCTGCAGGAAGCCACAATGCTCACCGACCTGTTTATCGACCAGGGCCCGGTAGTGCAGATCCGCCATGCCAATGAGCAGATTTCCCGCCACAACCGCTCGCGTTCCCGCGCCATGTACCGCGGTCCGCTGGTAGTACTGATCAACCGCCTGTCCGCATCCGCATCCGAAATTTTTGCCGGCGCAATCCAGGACTACAACCGCGGCCTGGTTGTCGGCAACCAGTCTTTCGGTAAAGGCACTGTGCAGACCATGGCGCCACTGAAAGAAGGCCAGCTCAAGATCACCCAGTCGAAGTTCTACCGGGTATCCGGTGACAGCACCCAACATGCCGGCGTATCCCCGGATATCAGCATGCCGCAGCTTATCGACAGCGAAAGCGTTGGCGAAAGTGCCTACGATACCGCCCTGCCCTGGGACCGTATTCACGCTGTGCGCCATGCCAAGTACTTCAACCTGAAGGAAATGGTCCCAGACCTGACCCGCAAGCACGACAAGCGTACCCAGGTTGATCCGGACTTTGTGTTCCTGCGTGAGCAGTTCGATTACCAGATCGAGCGGGCAAACCGCAAAAGCGTTTCCCTGAACGAGGAAGCGCGCATTCAGGAGCGGGAGGAAATGAACCAGGAACTGCTCGCCATGGAAAACAAGCGCCGTGAAGCCAAAGGCCTCGAGCCTTACGAGAGCTTCGAAGCCATGGAGAAGAGCGAATCCGAAGACACCGAGCCCGTGGGCGGCCCGGTCGAGATCACCTTGGAAGATGATCCGGTATTGAATGAGGCGGGCTACATCATGGCGGACTTTATCGGCCTAAAAAAACACGCTAGCTCGCCGCAAGTTGCCAACTTCGACTGAGATATTGCGCTGAGCGAATAAACAAACAGGCCGGTTTGCTCACCGGCCCCTTATCGATTGCACACCAGGCCCGGTATTCTTGCGAATAGCGGGCTTTGGTTTTTATGAATTCCGGGGAGGGAAAATGAAAGTCGTATCGTTCAACGTCAACAGCATCCGTGCGCGGCTGCATCAAATGGAAGCACTGGTAGAGAGCCAGTCACCCGACATTATCGGCCTGCAGGAAACCAAGGTTACCGACGAAGACTTTCCCGTCGACGTGATCCGCGACCTCGGCTACGAGGTTATCTACTTTGGCCAGAAGACCCATTACGGCGTCGCCCTGCTTTCCCGTTACCCGTTCATCAAAAAGCAGTATGGCTTCCCCACCGATGCGGACGATGCACAACGCCGCCTGGTAGCGGGTCAGTTCGATATTGGCGCCGACCAGCCGCTAACGGTCATCAATGGCTATTTCCCGCAGGGTGAAAACCGCGAACATCCGATCAAGTTCCCGGCCAAACGGAAATATTACGCGGACCTGGATGCCTACCTGAACAAGGAGTGCGACAGTAAAGCGCCTGTCCTGGTGATCGGAGATATGAATATTTCGCCTACCGACCTGGATATCGGTATTGGTGAACCCAACCGCAAGCGCTGGCTGCGGGACGGCAAGTGCAGCTTCCTGCCAGAAGAGCGGGAGTGGCTGGAGAAGCTTCAGGGCTGGGGTCTCGTGGACACCTTCCGCGCCCAGAACCCGGAGACCAACGATCTGTTCAGCTGGTTTGACTATCGCAGTCGCGGTTTCGACCGCGAGCCGCGCCGCGGCCTGCGCATCGACCTGATCCTCGCCAGTCAGTCCCTCGCCGAAAAATGTGTTGATACCGGTATCGACTACGATATCCGCGGGATGGAACGCCCATCGGATCACGCGCCCGTATGGGCCGAATTCAAGATCTGAGCCTCCGCCAGATAACCTTGTCGCCGGCGGTGGACACCGTCCATCGCCGGTCTAAGTCGCCCCCCTTCGCCCCCCTCGATACCCTGCCCCTTTATCCGCAACTGTGCTTATCTGGAACCCATCATATTCGGTATTCCATATATACATAAAATCACATATGCTTCGCCCACATCGTCTGGAGCACATGCATGAACCCGGTAAATTTTTACAAATGCCTGGCGGATGACGTTCGTTTACGCAGCCTCTTACTTATCACCCGCGAGGGAGAACTCTGCGTATGTGAGCTGATGGCAGCTCTGGATCAGAGCCAGCCCAAGATCTCGAGACATCTCGCACAACTGCGTCAGTGCGGATTACTGAGTGATCGACGCCAGGGACAATGGGTGTTCTACAGCCTGAGCAGTACCCTCCCCGCTTGGGTAAAACAGGTGCTGCAAACCACCCTGGAATCGAACCTCGACTTTATCGCGGAAAATGCGAATGCCCTCGCCCGGATGCAATCCCGCCCGGCCCGACAGGGGCAATGCGGCTGACTGCGGCGAAACCCCGACATCACGAAAGGAAGTCCATGAAGCTACTGTATATCTGCACCCACAATCGCTGTCGCAGCATTTTGAGTGAAGCCATTACCAATCAGTTTGGCCAGGGGCGCCTCGAAGCGCGCAGTGCTGGCAGCCAGCCGTCCGGCGTCGTGCACCCGCTGTCTTTGAAGTATCTGAAAGCTCAGGACATTGCGATCGACGGCCTGCACAGCAAGTCCTGGAACAACCTGGATGGCTGGCAGCCCGATGTCGTGGTTACCGTGTGCGATAGCGCTGCAGGTGAGGCCTGCCCGATCTGGCTCGGTGACACCATCAAAGTGCACTGGGGTCTTGCCGATCCGTCAAAACTGGAGGGCAGCGACGAAGAAAAGGCTGCGGCATTCAATCAGACCATAGAAATCATCAAGCAACGGGTAAGCACCATGCTCGAGCTACAGCTCGACCAACTGCGCGGCAGTGCACTGCAGGATGCCCTCACCAAACTGGCTTCAGGGGAGCAGTAAACATGGGCATTTTTGAACGATACCTCTCGGTCTGGGTTGGCCTGTGTATTCTGGCCGGCCTGTTCCTCGGCAATTTTGCACCCGACCTGTTCCAGGCAATTGCCGCCATGGAAGTAGCCCATGTCAATCTGCCAGTCGCGCTGTTTATCTGGGTGATGATCTACCCCATGATGGTGCAGGTCGATTTCTCTTCCATCCGCCATGTTGGCGACAAGCCAAAAGGCCTCGCCCTGACACTGGTGGTTAACTGGCTGATCAAGCCATTTACCATGGCCGCACTGGGCTGGCTGTTCTTTCGCGTTATTTTCGCCGATCTTGTCGATCCGCAGACCGCGTCCGAATATATTGCCGGCATGATTTTGCTCGGCGTTGCCCCCTGTACCGCCATGGTATTCGTGTGGAGCCAGCTCACCCGCGGTGATGCCAACTACACCCTGGTTCAGGTTTCCGTGAACGACGTCATCATGGTCTTCGCGTTTGCTCCCATTGCGGCACTGCTACTCGGGGTCAGTGATATCACGGTACCCTGGGAAACCCTGATTCTCTCGGTCGTCATGTACGTCCTGTTACCACTGGTTGCCGGTATCCTTACCCGTCGCAAGCTGGATTCCGCCAATGACCATAGCCGCTTGAATAATTTTCTCGCCCAGGTGAAGCCTATTTCCATTGCCGGTCTGCTGGCTACGGTTGTGCTGCTGTTCGGATTCCAGGCGCAAACCATTATCGAGAACCCACTGGCCATCGTGCTGATCGCCATTCCACTGCTGATACAGACCTACGGCATTTTTGCCATCAGCTATGCGGCAGCACGCAGTATGAAGCTGCCGCACAACATCGCCGCGCCCGCGTGCATGATCGGCACCTCCAATTTCTTTGAGCTGGCGGTAGCGGTTGCTATTTCTGTGTTTGGCCTGCACTCCGGCGCCGCACTGGCCACGGTTGTCGGCGTTCTGGTGGAAGTACCCGTTATGTTATCGCTGGTGGCGTTTGCCAACAGAACCCGTCATTGGTTTGGAGCCGAGTCATGAAGTCTCAAGATCTATCCCTTAACACCGAGCACATGCCCAATATGGATGCAGAGTGCTTTCAGGCTACCGACCTCGGGCAATTGCAGGCCCCGATTGCCAGCGAGCGCCCGAAAATTCTATTGCTATACGGATCACTGCGTAAACGTTCGTTCAGCCGGCTGGCAGCACAGGAAGCGCAACGAATTCTCGAAGCCCTCGGTGCGGAGACCCGGATTTTCAATCCGTCCGGGCTGCCCCTGCCCGATGACGCCGATGCAACGCATCCGAAAGTCCAGGAACTGCGCGACCTGTCCACGTGGTGTGATGGTATGGTGTGGTCATCTCCCGAGCGTCACGGCGCCATGACCGGGATTATGAAAGCACAGATCGACTGGATTCCCCTCGCACTCGAGGGCGTCCGCCCCACTCAGGGAAAGACTCTGGCCGTGATGCAGGTCTGCGGAGGCTCCCAGTCTTTCAATGCGGTAAATCAGATGCGCATACTGGGGCGCTGGATGCGGATGGTCACCATTCCGAACCAGTCCTCGGTGGCCAAGGCCTGGCTGGAATTTGATGACGATGACCGGATGAAGCCCTCTTCATACTACGACCGTATCGTAGACGTAATGGAAGAACTGATGAAGTTCACCCTCTTACTGAAAGACAAGCGGGATTACTTCACCGATCGCTACTCCGAACGCAAGGAAACCAGCGCGGAGTTTCGCAAGAGGATCGATCAGCGTTCCATGTAATCCGGCTTTTGCGAAGTGGCGAGCGCCTCGTTCAGGACCCGTGCCAGGCGAATCCCACCCTGACGCAGGCGTAACTCGACCACCGGCTTGTTTTTGCGATAATAGCCCTCACCAAGCTCGCTCTGGTCCGTATAGGCAACGGTGTGTGCAAGGCGGTGGGATTCCCCCGCCCAGGTACTGGGGTTGGCAAGCGGAGTCTGTGTCACCTCACGTCGATCAAGCTGATCTACCTGGGAAAGCGCGAATGACTGCCAGTCATGGATGAACCCCGCCGGCAGGTAGGTATCCCAAAGTGCGTGCAGGTTGGTGGGGAATCCATAGAAACGTACTTCGACATCGTTACCACCGCGATCCGCTCTCAGGCCAGTATGCATCGGCTGATGTACGTCTTCCACAAAGTGCACCAGAAAAAGCAGTGCTTCCGCACGCTCCTCATCACTGAGCCCCCGATTTTTAAGTCTTTCAGTGAAAGTATCAATGGCCTGAAGAATGCACCCCTGCTCCGGGCAATCCCGAGCTTCTTCGTATGCATCCCAGGAAACCGGCAAATTGATGTAATGCATTGGCGCAGCCCATTCATAATGTGTTTCACCACGTATCCGATCCGCCCAGGTACCCGCTTCTGCAAGACTGGTCTCTCCTTTTAGCCTGAGTAGACGCGAAACCTCTGTTTGCGTCCCGGCATCAAGTAATTCCCAGGCAATAGCGCCGGTTACGCGATGTCCGTCAGCACCCCAGGCCATCACGGTTGCCGAACAGCAACATCCAATTAAAACTGTTGCGGACAACACCAAGAATTTCACAACACCCTGTATCGATTCGAACACGTTTCACCCCCGTACCTGGATTCAATACCCAATCGATTAACTCGTCATTTTCATTGGGGCCGACCATACACTCCGATTGTGACATTTCGAATAACAATATCGCTGTCACCGATTTGCGATATTTCGGACACAGTTCGTTCACTCCTTTGCAAACACTCTCGACAAGAATGGGCGCGCCGGTAATCCGGTACAGGACCAGTCTCAAAATTATGTTCAGAGATACACACATCAAGGCCCCGGGAAAGACGCCGGTAAACGGCGCATCCGTTGCTTAAAGGAGAGTTATATGAAAGGCTTCCATTACTCACGCGCGCTTTTGTCGGCGGCGGTAATCTCCGCGGTGGGCACAACCACACCGGCAATCGCCCAGCAAACCACATCCTCCATCCGAGGAATGGTTACCGGTGATGCGGGAGAGCCCGTAGAAAACGCGACGGTAATCATTACCCATCAACCCTCCAATAGCCGCAGCGTTATTCGCAGCAATGATGGAGGGCGCTTTACCGTATCCGGCCTCAGAGTGGGCGGTCCCTACACAGTACGCGTTGAATCCGAGTCCGGCGACGAGGTGCTAGACGGCATCTATCTTAGCCTCGGTAATGTCATGAATTTGCCGATCGTGTTGGACGATGGCGAGCCTTCGCCAAACAATTTTGAAGAGGTTGTCGTTACCGCAGAAGCGCAACTCTATCAGAACCTCGGTTCCAGCAGTGTTTTCAGCGAAGACCAGATTGCCAGTTCAGCAACGTTCAACCGTGACCTCAAGGACGTCATCCGTGCAAATCCGCTGGCAGTGGTCAGCCCGGATGGCAGTGAACTCAGTATTGCCGGCACTAATCCCAAGTACAACTCACTGACCGTGGACGGTGTGGGCATCAATGATACCTTTGGCCTGCAATCGAATGGATACCCCACCAATCGCCCTCCAATTTCACTGGATGCAGTCGAACAGATCTCAATTGCGTATGCGCCCTTCGATGCACGTATGGGCAAGTTCACCGGCGGCAATATTAATGCGGTCACCAAGTCAGGCACCAACGAATTCAGCGGCAGTGTCTATTCGGAGTCCGTACCCTGGTCCGGTACCGCGCGAGATGATCGACTCCCGGAAGACGGGACTGTGACCGAGTTTGATATAGAAAACGAAGAGGAAACCTATGGCGCCACGTTTAGTGGCGCCCTGATCCAGGACAAACTCTTCTTTTTTTCTTCCTATGAAAATTGGGAGGAAGAGATTGCATTCAACTACGACCTGAACACCCTGAGCAACCATCAAGTCTCTACTGAGGAGCGGGATCGCGTACTGAATGCGCTGCAGGATGTCTACGGCCTCTCCGACAGTGTGGGCTCTGCCCCGGATCCCGATAGTGACGAAAAACTTCTGGTCAAGCTCGACTGGAATATCAACGACGACCATCGTGCGGACATCACCTACAGCGACCAGGAAACCCGTTCAGCCAGGAACTTTACCGACAATGACAGCACCCTGAACCTGTCCTCCAACCTGTGGACCATGGCTCAGGACACTACGTACTTCAGCAGCCATCTATTCTCCGACTGGAGCGATGTATTCAGCACAGAAATAAACCTTTCCTACAAGGAGTACGAGCAGGCCTCGCTCACCAACAGCAACTGGAGTGAGATCAATATCACTACCGAGGACGGCTATATCGTTGCCGGCGTGGATGAGAACCGTCATGCAAATGTGCTCGCCAATGAAGTCTGGAACTTCGGCCTCCACGGCATCTATAGCACAGCGAATGCCCAGTACCGCTTCGGCACCGAGATCGAAGACACCTGGAATTACAACCTCTACGGTCGCCACGCTTCAGGCACCCTGAGCTTTGAAAGTATTGAAGACTTCGAGAATCGCATTGCAAGTAGCTACCAGTACGGCAACGCCTATACCAACGACATCCAGGATATCGCTTACGATGTCAATGGTCGCACCTATGCGCTTTATTCCAATGTCAGCCTGAATCCCTTCCCCGGTTTTGAACTGGTTGCCGGACTGCGATATGAAACCCTGAGTATCGATAGTGCGCCGAACGCAAACGCCAATTTTGCGCAGACTTACGGCTACACCAATACTGAAAACCTGGATGGACGGGATATCTTGCTACCCCGTGTCGGCTTTAACTGGGAACTGCAGGATAACCTGACACTGCGCGGCGGAGTTGGCCGCTTCAGCGGCGGCATGCCGCTGGTCTGGGTCTCAAATGCCTACACCAATGACGGCGCCACCAAGGACTCGGTATATTTGCCGGGGCTGGCCGGCTCGGACGTAGATCCTACCCGCGTGCCCCAAATCGCCCTGGATAGCCTTGCGCGTGGTGCGGGAAGTACCAACAGCATCTCCCCGGACTTTGAGCTTCCATCCGACTGGCGCTACCAGCTGGCAGCGGACTATGTGTTTGACATACCCGGTTTTGCCGAAGACTTTAACTGGACCACCGAGCTGACCTATGTTGATCGCAAGGACAGCGTCTACTGGCGGGATCTGTCCCGCGTGGACAGCGGTAAACGAATTGGCGACAGGATCATCTGGGATAACCTGTATACCGGCACAGAATTTGAAGACAATTACGACCTCGAACTCACCAACGTGGATAACGGGGGCCGCAGCCTGATCCTGTCTACTGCGCTTGACAAGGCATTCGACAATGGCGTTTCGGTCAATCTCTCCTACACCCACCTGGACATTACCGAGGTAAACCCCGGCACCAGTTCGACGGCGGAATCCAATTTCCAGTATGAAGTGGTGGAAAGCCGCAATCGCCCTCTGGAGGGTACTGCGTACTATGAAATCGAGCACCGCCTGGTTTTAAACCTGGGTTATCGCCGGGAGTTTTTCCAAGGCTACGCAACCAACTTCAATCTGTTTGTCGAGCGCCGCTCGGGACGTCCGTTTTCCTGGACTTACGATGCCTACCGGGATGGCGACCTCGGAGACCAGAGCAACTTCGATGACTCCGATGTGTATCTGGCCTACATTCCATCCGGCGCTGACGATCCCAATGTGGACTTCGAAAACGGTCTGAGTTATGCGGAGATAATGGAGATCGCGCGACAGGCAGGGGTTGCCGGTGCTGCGGGTGGTTTCGTCGACAAGTATTCCGCCAACATGCCGTGGGTCACCACCATGGACCTGGCCATTACCCAGGAGGTACCGGGGTTGATGCCTGAGCACCGTGGAATGGTGTATTTCACAATCGACAACTTCGCCAATCTGCTCAACGACGACTGGGGTAAGGTGTACGATATCCAGTACCCGCAGAAGTACCTGCTGGCCTATGACGTGAATGAACAGGGCCAGTACTTATACAACGAGCCGTTTGGTGGCCTGGATACCAAAAACTATGATCGCTTCCAGGCTGCAGAATCCACCTGGCGCGTGAAGCTGGGGCTGAAATACAGTTTCTGATACCCCCAAACGAAAAAGGCCTGTCATAACGACAGGCCTTTTTTCACTCACCGAGCCAGCGCTCGAGCGTCTCCGCAAGGCTGTCCTTGCTCAGGGGCTTGGTGAGATAGTCGTCCATGCCCGCCGCAAGACAGCGACCCTCAAACTGCTCTTCCGTCGTACTGGTAAGGGCGACGATAGGCAGACGGTCATCAGGGGAAAATTCATTTTCCCAAAGACGCAGCTGCTCAATGATTTCCGCACTGTGCGCGGTGTTCTGCTGGCAATCCACCAGTACCAGGTCGTAATTGTTATCCGGCAGACGGGCCAGCGCGTCTTCCACTGCCGCGACGACCTCGACCTGATAGCCCAGCGCCTGCAACATCTCTTCGGTAACTCCCAGATGCTGGCGGGACTCCTCTATCAGCAGCAGCTTGCGCTTCCGGTTGACCTCAGCATTGGCACAGACGACCCGGCGGCTGGCTTTTTTGCTTCCGCCGAACAAACGCAGCACCACCGAATCGTGGAACTCCTTGCGCGTTACCGGCCGCGCCAGGTACTGGGCTTCCGGCTCCGCCGCCGCCAGCGGCGTGAACTCCAGTTTATGGCCATAGCCGCCCATGCACAGCAGTGGGAACTTCTTGGGTGCGGCCTGGGATGAGGTAATCACCTGGGTGATCCCACTCAACATCCGCGCATCTCCCATGGCCGGAGCCAGAACCACCAGCTGGCCACGGTCCATCGCTTGCATCAACTGATCCATCGGCTCGGTGCTGCCATCGTCCCAGTTTTTGCTGGTCACATTCATGCCGAATGACTGGAGCATCTGCACGATACCGCTGACGAACAGTCCTTTCTGATGCAGCAGTAGCACATCGGTATCCTGCAGGCGACGATCGGCCTGCAGGTAGATTCGCTGATTGGGTTCGATCGCAAATTTAACCACCGCCACGTATCGGTTGCCGTCGTCCGACGAGTGCAATTGGAGATAGCCACCCATCGCCTCCGCCAGCCCCTTGGCGATATTCAGACCGAGGCCAGTGGTGACTTGGGTAGTATCCATGCGTGAGAAAGCACCGAACAATTCGGATTCGTCCGGCAGGATCTCCCCGCGACCGTTGTCGACTAGCTTCAGGGTAAGCTGCCCCTCCTCGCCGCTCAATTGTTCAAAAGAGGCCTCACCCCAGAGCTCGCCGCTCTGGGCGATCACCGTTGCGGAATCCACCAGGTTGCGGATCAACTGGGCGGTTTTGCGGTTGTCGCCGGTCACCATCACCGGCAGGTCCTCACTGATCTGGAAGTTGAACTCCAGGCGCTGTCGCTGGGCGGAGCGCGCGGCGAACTTGAATGCTTTTTCCATGGTGCGCACGAGATTGAACGGCGCCTGTCGCAGGTGAATATCCTTGCGCGCAACCCGCGTAAACATTCCCACGTTGTCGACCAGCTTCAGCTGCTGGTTATTGGAGTTTTTCGCCAGCCGCACCCACTCCCGCTGACGGTCCGACAAGCGGTCGCCATCCAGTAACGCCAGGGCACCGAGGGAATCGGATAGCTGACTGCGGAATTCCTGCCCAACATTGGCGAGGAACTCGTTGGTAACTTCAACGGCTGCCTCGGAGTGCTTGCGGGCTGCGGCGAGATTGCTCGCTTTTTGTTGCAACGCCTGCATCGCCGCCACCCGGTCCCAGTAGTTTTCGGACTCGCGACGGGCCTGATGTGCCATCAACCAGACAAAGGCCAGTGTCAGCGCGCCGTAAATCGCACCGAGAATGTCCGCAGTCAGGAACCCCTGCAAGGCAGCCGGTACCAGTGAACCGGCGAGAAACCAGGTGAGGAAACGGTGGTAGGGAGAAAATACCGAGGCGACACTCGCGCAAAAAACCACGGTGTACAGCCACAGGAATTGGGTGGCGGGCGAGAACCCGAGAAGGAAAACGTGACTAAGGAGAATCACACCCCACCAAACGGCAGCAATGGTGGATGCAAGAAAATAACGATGTCGCCAACGTTTGGGGCCAGTGGCATAGATATGGCCAAAGCGGAACACATAGTAGCCGCGAATCAGCGTTACCAGCACCAGACCGATGGCCAGCACCAGTACCAGTTTCGGCGCGATGGAGCGGAGCTCGCCAATGGCAACTGCGATGGCAAACGCCACCAGAGTGAACAGCATACCCCTGCGAGAGTACTTGGCGATGCGGGTATCCGTGTTGCGGCATACCTTGCGATCTTTCTGAACTTTCAGTTCGGGGTGATCAAATAATGGCATAAGACAATTCCGGCGAACGCTCCCTGTGTCCGAAAGGGGGGGTAAGGAGCTGGCGAGGCGCTACTGCCCCAATCCCATGACTTCGACCAGTACGGTTTTCACCACAAAGCCCAGCAAGCCTAGCCCAAGGGCGGTAAACAGGATGAAAGTACCGAAACGCCCGGCTTTGGACTCCTTGGCCAGGTTCCATACAATAAAGATCATAAACAGGATTAACCCGCCGATCCCCAGGAACAGGGAGTACTCTTCAAACAACTCAAAGCTCATGGCTCAACTTCCGCTTCAGCTTTCCGGGTTTCTCACAAACACATGCACCAAGAATGAGCGGCTTGCGCCGGTACCCATCCTGCAATCCAATCTGCCGGAGAAAAATTGGCGCGTATTGTATAGGAGGAAATGGTACGAAACCACGAATTAGCGGCCTAGATTCTCGTGTCTCCGCGTCTTGAAAGTCAGGAGGTGTTGAGTTCCAACCGGGCCAGGCCCACCTCAAACGAACTCGATCCCGGGCATTATCACAAAGCCACGGGATCGTGCTGAATCAATTACCCCGATCAGCAGCCGGCGTCAGGCGCCCTGATAGTAGTCGCTGTCATCGATGCGGGTACCGCACTTGATACGACGGACCTCCCTATCGCGATAGCGGCTGTCATGCCAGCAGCGCGGCAGGGACTCACCGGAGAGAAACTGCAGTTGAGCCTTATCGAACACCTCCGGGTCCTGAATTTCTTCCCCCCAGAGGTATCGCCCCACCACAGTCAATTCGTAGGGATTGGCAAGCGTGACGATATCGGCCACGTCAATCAGATGGTTGGTCCCGGAGTCTCGAAGCAGCATGGTCTCGCCCCTGTTTCTTCTCAATACCCTTGAGTATAGGGAGAAAATGGCGCCATTTGTGAGAGGAAATCTCCGCTCTCCGTCCCAGACGGCAACTGGAATATCAGGTCACACCAACCTAATTTATCGTTATAAACGACAGAATTCTTGGGTTTCGCCCAACCTAATCACAGAAACCAGAAAGATCGGATGTTTTTTAGCTTCAACCGCCTGAATACCTGCGCAACATGCAACATCACGTGGCAGCGGACACCCCTACCCCCCGGAAGCTCTGTCATCGCTCCAACGTGAGGCGTGCCGACACCATTCCCTCTTCCGCCAGCGCATCCACACTGACAGAGCGGATCACAAAGCGCTGCTGCAATAGCGTATTGAGCCATGGCTGCAGATCCTGATAGCGGGCTTCATCAATCCACAACCGGATACGGCCGCTGCCTTCAGGCTCGAATCGCTTGATGGTCACCTTGTGGTTGTTCGCTGCCGCGGTAACCCGCTGAAGCAGTGTTCCCTGGGCTTGAGATTGCCCACCGCTACTGCGCTCGATGCGCTCCAACTGCGGACGCTGCTTCTCGATCCACGCGAGAAGTTCGCGGGACTGCTCCGCTTCCGCGCGGGCACTATCGAAAAAGGATTGGGCAGGCTGAAAAAGCCCAAACACAATAAACATGGTGCCCAGAAAAAGCCCCAGCAGACCCAGCGCCCGCTGGTCACTTGCGGGCAACGCGATCCACTTCTGGCGCCACTGTTCAATCGTTTGTTTCATAGTGATGGATAGTCTTGTTCTGATTATTCCGTCCGCGGTTCTGTAAGCGGTTACCGGAGGCGAATTCGTCCGGACACGCCCTCTTCCAGCTCGTTTGCGGCCAGCAATTCGGCCTTGAACTGGCCGCTGCTCAATTTGCCAACCACCGAGTCAAGCTGCCCCAAATTAGCAGCGCGCAACTGCAGTACCAGCTCACCTCGGTTGCCGTCGAAACGCAAGGACTGCAACTTCAGCTCACCCGGCTTGCCCGTTGTCCAGACTTTACTCAATTGCTGCAGTTGGCCGGCAAACTCGCCGCCACCGCCCGAGGCCTGATTCAGGTATCCGGTGATCTGGCGACGGAGGTCGGCACTGGGGCTGTCGCCGGGGAAGATTTCCGTAAACAGGGCCTTTGCCGCTTCATCGGCCTTGCCTGCCTGAACTTTGTAATAGATGCCGGCACCGACAAAAAAGACCAGCTGCAGGACAAAACAGGCCGCCACCGCGATCGCGGGCTTTTTCCACCAGGGGCCCGCATCGGACTTGAGCGCAATCTGGAAATCACCGCTCAGTAGATTGCCGGGAACCACGGCACCAACCGACGCCAGGAAAGCCGTTTCCGGCGATTCCTCAATGGAAGCCACCTCAGCCAGCTGCTGAAAAGTGGCCAGCTCGAGCTCGGTAGCATCACCCAGCACCCGCAGATCGGATCCATCGTCGGCCTCAGGAGACCCTGGCCCTTCTTCTACCGTTTCCTCAACTGGCGCAAACAGAGTCTCGGCGATCACCCCCGCCAATGGACGTGCTACCGACATTCCTTTGCCGCAGGCCTGCCAGAAATGCGCGCGTTCGGCATCGAGCCAAACCGCGGAACGTTTGTCCGTATCGGCAAGGATGCGATATTCCGGGATCGCCGCTATCACCGGCCACCCCAGACGTTCCACCTGCCCTTTCAGTGCTGCCAACTTGTCGCTGGCCACCGCCATCACACTGCAAAGATCCCCCGATACCGGCTCGCACACGAAGTGCAGGTCCTCGACATCTTCTGCGAGCTGCTCTTCCACCATGTAACCCACAGCGCTGCTCTGGCGACGGGCCGCACGCGGTATGGTTTCAAGGCCATTCCAGACCCAGCTGCCCGGAATCAGAATGATCGCCCGCTCTTCCGGCTCGAACGCCAGGCCATCGACATGGTCGCCGGACTCCGGGGTATCCACCCCGGTCTGAGACTCATCAATTTGATAACCGGAGTCTGGCGTATCCGCTGCAAAGGCGAGCTGGAACGCGGCATCGGTAGCGACATCCTGCCACTCGCCCTGCTGCCAGCGCTGTAGCAGAACACTGCCCGCTGCGAGCACCTGTTCACCACTGTGCGAACCGGCAACCGGCTCGCGCAGCCTTAGTAATTTCATTTCCTGGCTCAATTAGTCCCCCAGTAACTCCTGCAATAATTGCCCGGAAAATTCGCGTCTTTGGCGTTGTATGACTTTGACTGCACCGGTAGTGGTATCGAGCTTCAGGGTCGACTCCCAGTACTGCCGGTGTTCCGGGCCCAGTTGCACAGCAATATGCGCGACATAATACGCGCTGTTGAAATCCAGTTCGCCCCCACCGGTAACGCTAAATGGCGTCAGATCCGCCATTTGGGTAAAAAACATTCCACCCTCACGCTGGTTGATCAGCCCTGCGATATTTGCCGAGGGATACATTGCCGACAGCAACGCCTCGGACGCAGTGTTTACATTGACCTTGGTAGAGGACTCGGGCAACGCGCAAAGCTCCGGCTCGATCGCACGCCACTCTTCGGGCTCGATCCCCTGCCCGGCGCTTAGCTCGGAAACGTCGGTGATAAATGTGTCCGGCGTGCGGTAGGCCACTTCCAGGCCCAGATAACCGGTGTCCTCAGTGCCGGATGCCAGCGGCGTGTCTCCGGGGTCGATCCAGTCGACGATGGCCAGGGCGGTTTCATTGCGCCCGCCGAGATTACGCACCAGGCGTTGCAGCACACTGCTGTAGCCGCTACCGGCAGCACCGCTTCCGCCCCTACTACCCGCGCCACCAGCTCGACTCTCCGTTAAATTGTTTACATTAAAACAAGACTGCAAGTCTTTGATTCGTATACGGATCTTTCCATTTCCCGGGTTGAACTCGAGCATCTTCTGAGCCCAGGGCTCCTGAAGATTGTCACTGGCGGCGGCCGCCGTGAGGTCATCGGCGAAGTCCTGCTCCAGCGCGATAATGGCCCAGGCCTCGGCACCGTGTACAAATTCCGCCAGCTGGGTGTTCGCCAGGATTGCGCTGGTGCGGGAAATCGCCAAGCGGTTCCGCGTCACCGCATGAGTGACTGCAGCCACCGCTATAACCATCACCAGCAGTACAGTGATCAGTGCCACGCCGCGCTGGCGTTTCAGTGTGCGCACGATCATTGGCCCTCCCCGCGGTCGCTGTCGGAATCGCGATTCCCATCACCCGTTCCGCCGCTGGACCCGGTACTTCCCCCACTGCCCGCACCACCGGAACTCCCGGTGCTTCCGCCGCCGGAACTGGTGCTGCCCCCCGAGCTCGCGGTCCCGCCAGACGAGCTGCCCCCACCCGCAGAAACCGTGTATTCGGGCAGGGGAAATACTCGCCGCATCTCACCGCCAGTGCGGGTGAGCAGGGTTATCTCAATCGCCAGCGGAAGACGTAAATCCACCGCACCCGGCGTTGTGGTCGAGGAAGCCGGCGGCCACTGGGCCAACCAGGTGCGGGTATCGCGGTCGTAGTAGCGCACATTCAGATCGACGATGCCGTCCAGAATCGGCTCGGCAATGGGCTCGGAATCCGGCCCCCGGTCCAGAATCTGCCAACGGCTGCGCAACAGCAGTGCGGTGTCGTCGTCCGGGTCGCGCTCGAAGCGACTCACTGCGTCCTCATCCGGGTAGCCCAGTCCGTAGTGCAGACGCTGAACGTTGCCGCGCGGCTCGCGCGTAAGGTTGGCAGCCCCCAGACGGGTAAATTCAAATTCGTTGGTGACGCCCTGAAACGCCGGTTCATAGCCGCTATAGGCGTTCTTAACCGGCCTCACCGTGAGCTGCCGCAGATCATCGTCCAGGCGGTACATGGCCATGGACAAGCGCCGCATCTCATCGGCGCGCGCGGTCAACACCCGGTCGGTGGTGAAGAAAGTTTCCAGCAGGGAATAGGAACCAATGCCGATGATCGACACAATCACCAGCACCACCATGATCTCGATCAGGGTGAAGCCGCGGGCCGGCGTCTTGCGAAGATGGCTCATGGGGACCGCCCTCCCCCTGTGCTCGAGCCTGAGGTCGCCGCACTACCGACCGATTGCGCCACCCACGAATCAATGGTGAGAATCGGTGGCTGCTCCGGCATCCCGACCTGGACAATGATGTGCCGCATTTTCGGCTCATTGGTGGTTTTGACTTCTGCGGAGACTTCCCAATCCCGGTCCGCCAGGGATACCTTCTCGGTCTTTTTGCCCAGCGGCGGCCAGTCTGTACGCAGGCGGATTTCCGCAAGCGCCTGTTGCGCGACCCAGTTGGCCGTGAGCCGCTGTTCGAGCGCGGCCTGCTGTCGCACACTGTCCTGCAGGGTTTTCAGCACACTGGCTGCAATCACCCCAAAAATAACCAGTGCCACCAGCACCTCTACCAGGGTAAATCCCCGCTGGCTGCGATAGGTATTTCGCAGTGCGTGACTTGAGCAGCGCTCAGTATTCATCGCTCTGCCACTCCAGCTGCATACCGTAGAGGCTGCTGTACGAAATGACCGCGGCGCGGCCTACATCGCCGTCCTTGAGGAGCAGGAAGGCGATTTCCACCGGTAGCACTTCGCCACTGGAAAGCGCGGCGAACTGGGGCAGGATTTCTTCCTCTTTGCCTTTTTTACCGGCCTTGTCATCTTTGCTGGAAGAACTGCCAGATGCCCGACTACCGCCGAAACTGGAATCGGCATCCCTGGCACCGGGCAACTCCGTCTGAGAAAGGATTTCCAGACGCATATTGGGCGTGAGCTGATGGGCGGTGAAGCGACGCGCGCTGGCGGAGGCGCCGGCCTGCCCGGAGAAGTCGATCGTCTGCCACTTCATGGTGGCGGTGTCGTAGCGCACCACCTGGTAGCTGTCCTCTTCGAACACCACTCCGTAGTGCATCTTGTCGATCAAGGCGCGGTCTGAAACCAGTTGCAGCAGGTTTGCCAGCCGCTGGACCTCGCCGGTCCAGTTACGACTGTCACTATTGCTCAGGGAAAGCGTCGCCATACCCGCCAGTGAAGCGATGATGACAATCACCACCAGCAGTTCGATCAGGGTAAAACCCCGTTGGCGGCAGGCTGCGACGCGCATAGCCAAGGCCCTGTCAGGCCTCAGAGCTCGGAAGCGAACAGATCGGCCGCTTCGCCTTCACCACCGGGCTTGCCATCGGCACCCAGTGAAAACAGGTCGTAGGGACCCGAGCTGCCAGGGCTGATGTACTGGTACTGGTTGCCCCAGGGATCCTTCGGCGCTTTCTTCAGGTAGGGCTCGGTCCAGTTTTTGGCCTCCGGGAACCCGGAGGGCTTGCTGACCAGCGCCTCCAGCCCCTGATCGGAACTGGGGTATACGAAGTTGTCCATGCGGTACATATCCAGCGCGGTGGAAATGGCCCGCAGGTCGACCGTGGCAGCCTTCATACGGGCTTCACCGGTACGGCCCATGATATTGGGTACAACCAGGGCGCCCAGCACCCCGAGAATCACGATTACCACCATGATCTCAATGAGGGTAAAGCCCCCTTGTTTGCGCAGATTTTTCATTTCTCACCTCGCGAGTACTGATCTCAGGCAACGGACTTCAAGCCGACGCCACCAGATTTTCGAAATATTCCAAACTTTAAGGGGCCGCAAAACGCGGTCCCGGTTCTTCGAGCCTGATCGCTCAACCCGGGGTCAAACGACCAGCTGGTTCATATTCATAATCGGCATCATGATTGCCATTACGATAAACAGCACGATACCCGCCATCACCAGCAACATGATTGGCTCAAACAGGCTCACAAACGCGGTTACTGCACCCTGCAGGTCCCGCTCCTGATTTTCCGCCGCACGCACCAGCATCTGGTCGAGGGTGCCCGAGGACTCACCGCTGGCGACCATATAAGTCATCATCGGCGGGAAATACTCCACATCCTCCAGAGCCTTGCGCAGGCTGCCGCCCTCGCGCACAAACTTCTGCGCTATCTGCAGGCGCTCTTTCAGGAAATCATTGCTCATTACCCCGCTGGCAATACCCATGGCCTGCACTAACGGCACGCTGCTGCCGGTCAGGATCGCCAGGGTACCCACATAGCGTGAACTCTGGCCACCGCGCACCAGCCAGCCGATTGCCGGCATATCCAGCAGGCGGTGGTGGAAGCGATAGCGAAACCCCGGGCGCCGTAACAGCAGTGTCCAGCACACCACCAGGGCAATGATCACCGGGGGAATCAGCCAGCCCCAGGCGGAAATGAAATCACTGATCGAAACCAGTATCCGGGTCGCCAGCGGGAGTTGCTGGCCGGTGCCGGTGAATACTTCAATCACATCCGGTACCACATAGACCATGAGACCGGTAACCACCAGAACACAGATAACCACCAGTACCAGCGGGTAGATCAACGCCAGCTGTACCTTCTGCCGGAATTGCTGCTGGCTCTCGGTGTAATCGGCGAGACGCTCCAGTACATCGTCCAGGTGGCCGGAATGCTCTCCCGCCTCCACCGTGGCCCGGTAAAGCTTGGGGAACGCGCGCGGAAAGCTCGCCAGCGCCTGCGCAAAGCTGTGGCCTTCGAGCACCTTGGCTCGCACCGCAAGCACAATCCGGCGAACTTTCTGGTTGCGGGACTGATTGGCAATGGCGCCGAGGGTTTCTTCGAGGGGAATACCGGCGCGCAACAGCGTCGCGATCTGACGGGTAAGCAACGCCAGCGCCTTGACACTCAGCCCCGGGCTGCCAGACAGGATACTTGCCCCCGCGGAGCCGGAAGACTCGGAAGCAGCCGTCACTTCCAGGGGAATCAGCCCCCTTGCGCGCAGCTGTTGCCGCGCCGCCTTGGCGCTGTCGGCTTCCAGAGTGCCGCGGTTTTTGCGGCCACCACTGTTGAGGGCGGTGTACTCGAATGCACCCATTTCAGGACTCCTGGGTTACCCGAAGTACTTCTTCCAATGAAGTGGTTCCGGCTAGCACCTTGGCCATGCCGTCATCGCGGATACTCGGCCCCAGTGTTCGGGCCTCCTGGACCAGCGCACTCTCGGAGTCGCGGTCGTGAATCATCTGCCGCAGTTTCTCATTCACTGGCACCAGTTCATAGATACCGACGCGACCAAGATAACCACTGTGGTTGCATTTCTCGCAGCCACCTGGACGGTAGATGGTCGCGCCAACACTCTCATCCACACCCAGCACCCTGCACTCAAAGCTGTCCGCCGGGTGGGGCTGGCGACATTCGGGGCACAGCACCCGCACCAACCGCTGGGCGAGCACACCAATCACGCTGGATGACAGCAGGAAGGGCTCGATCCCCATATCGACCAGACGGGTAACCGCGCCCAGTGCGGTGTTCGTGTGCAGGGTCGAAAGTACCAGGTGTCCGGTCAAACTCGCCTGAATGGCGATCTGCATGGTTTCCAGGTCGCGGATCTCACCCACCATCACCACATCCGGGTCCTGTCGCAGAATCGCGCGCAGGCCCCGGGCAAAAGTCATATCCGCTTTGGTGTTGACCTGAGTCTGCCCTACCCCTTCCAGGTTGTATTCCACCGGGTCTTCCACGGTAAGAATGTTCTTTTCCCGATTATTGATACTGGCGAGGCCCGCATACAGGGTGGTGGTTTTACCAGAGCCCGTGGGGCCGGTTACCAGCAGGATACCGTGGGGACGCCCGAGCAGGTCCATCATGACCTTGAGGTCCCGCTCCGCCATTCCCAACTGGCGCATGTCCATTTTTCCCGCCTGCTTGTCCAGCAGTCGCATCACCACGCGCTCGCCGGCAGAAGACGGCATGGTGGAGACCCGCACATCCACTTCGCGGCCCCCCATCAACAGCGAGATACGACCATCCTGGGGCACGCGCTTCTCGGCGATATCCAGCTTTGCCATTACCTTGATACGGGATACCAGCAGCGGTGCCAGCGCGCGCCGCGGCTGTAACACTTCGCGCAAGACACCGTCCACGCGGAAACGCACAACCAGGCGTTTTTCGAATGTTTCGATATGGATATCCGAGGCGCCCTGCTTGAGCGACTCGGCAAAGATGGCATTGATCAGTTTGACGATCGGCGCGTCGTCTTCCTGCTCGAGCAGGTCTTCGGTTTCCGGCAGGGAATCGGCCACTGCCGCCAGATCCAGGTCGTCACCCAGCCCCTCGACATCCGAGAGGTTGCCGCCTTCGCGGTTCTCGTACTGGCGTTGCAACGCCTCCTGGAACACCTCTGCGTCAACCGCGGCAATCCCGAGTGGGGTCTCGCACAGGCGCTGGACTTCAGCCAGAACACTGGGGTTCAGCGGCGCCACATACTGACAGACGGGGGTTCCATCCACTTCCGCCAACAGCACCTGATGGCGCTTGGCGAAGGCGTAAGGCAATCGTTTTAACGCGAGATCCGTCATCACTTGACGTCCTCAGGCTCCACCGGGAGTACATCTCCCTCTGTCGCATTGCCAGAGCCAGGCGGCAGCAGATCCGGCATGACCTCACCGTGGTTCCAGTCCCAGAGACGGCTGGTATTGCCACGCAACTGCAGCTGTTTCTCCTGCATATCGCGATAGCGCTTGCGGGTTTCTTCATACCCAGCAATCTGCGTGCTGAGAATTTTCGGGCGCAGGAACACCATCAGGTTGGTTTTAGCAACTTCCTTGTCCGAGTTGCGGAACAGGCGACCGATTCCGGGAATGTCGCCCAGCAGCGGCACCTTCTGGTTGATTTCGGTGACTTTGTCTTCGATCAGACCGCCCAACACCAGAATCGCGCCATCGTCGATCAGTACCTTGGTACGGATCTCACGCTTGCTGGTAACGATATCCGAGGCTGCCGAACTGGCCACCGGCAGAACGTTTTCAACTTTCTGCTCGATTTCCAGTGTGACGGAATTGTTGTTATTCACCCGTGGCGTGACCTTGAGCGTGGTACCCACGTCCTGGCGCTGAATCGTGGTAAACGGGTCGTTGTTGCTACCGGAAAGCAACTGCTCGCCGGTGATAAACGGCACATTCTGGCCCACCAGAATTTCCGCTTCCTCGTTATCCAGCGCCATGATGGTGGGCGTGGACAGGATATTCGCGTTGTTCTCACTGGCCATGGCATTGACCGCCACACGCACATCGGTACCGCTGAGGAAGCCCAGGTTCAGGCCGGAGCGGGCCAGGTTCGCGGGCGCAAGGGAGAATGGATTGACCTCGGACAGCACGTTGCCATCAGAGTCGATGATCGGTGTTTCCGCAAAGTCGTTTTCAAAACCGGCGAACACGTCATCGTCATCGCCCGCAATCCACTTCACACCGAGCTTGTTGCCGGTGCCCTCAGTCACTTCGACGATAATTGCCTCAATCAGCACCTGCGCCCGGCGCACGTCGAGCTTGGCTATCACCCCTTTCATGGTCTCCAGCAGAGACGGTGGAGCGGTGAGCACCAGCGCATTCAACTCCTCGTTGACCTGGATGCTCACCTCGACGTCAGCCACCTGCTGGTCTTTCTCGGTTTTCTGGATGCTGCCGCTCATCCCCTCGAGGATCGGTTTCAGATCGGCCGCACTGGCGTACTGCACGTATACCACGGCGGTATTGCCTTCCCCGGCCAGGGGCTGGTCAAGCCGCTCGATTACTTTCTTGAGCTGCTGGCGGGTAACCGGATCACCGGTAAGAAGAATGCTGTTGGAGCGCTCGTCCACGGCGATGCGCAGCGGCTGGACATCGTTACCCGCCTGCTTGCCGCCGCCCTGGAGGAGCTCGTTGATGACCTGCTTGACCTCCTTCGCGGAGGCAAACGCTAGGGGTACCAGCTCGATATCGATGGCACCAGCCCTATCCAATTGCTTGATCAAACGCACGATCTGGTCGATGTTCGCCGCACGGTCGGCGACGATCAGTGTGTTGGTATCGGCGTAGGCGGCCAGGTGGCCTGTCTGGGGAATCAGTGGGCGCAGCATGGCGATCAGCTGCGCGGCAGAAATGTTCTCGACCCGGACAGTACGCACCACCAGGGCTTCTCCGGGCGCGCGGGTCTGGTCATCGATCACCGGGATGGCCTGTTGCTTGGCAAGCGCATCGGGCACCACTTTCCAGGCATCGCCCTGCTCTACCAGGCTGAAGCCATTGACCTGAAGTACCGACATAAACACATCAAAGGCCTGCGGATGGGTCATCGGATCACCCGCGACCACCGTCACCTTACCTTTGACATTGGGATGAACAATGATGTTCTTGCCGGTGAAGTCCGCGGCCCAGTTGATCAGGTCGCGAATATCGGCGTTATCCAGTGAAAGGGTAACCCTCTCCGGGGAAGACTGAGCCAGCACCGAAAACGACAACAAAAAACCCAGGGCGGCTGCAACCAGCCGTCGGTGATACACGCTCATCATTATAAGTCTGACTCTAATTCTTATTTGGTCGGTAAATTTACGGTCTTGTAAAACGCGCCGTACCCCCCGGCGCGCGTGCGAATTTAGCGTTGCTGCGCCCCTTGCCGCTGGCGGGCCATCTCCCGGAGCTTCTCCAGGCGATCGCGGATGGATTGCTGCTTGTCCGCGCGATTGGAGGAGGCGTTGGCACTGATCACCCGGGATGCCTCGCGGGCGTAGTTCGCATACTGCTTGGGAACAGTAGGTCGGCCATCTGCATCCGGATAGGTCAGTTTTTCCATCTGACCGTTCCTACGAAGGATAATATGATCGACCTCGACGGAATAGACCTCTGCGCCACCGGGCAGACTCTGCCCAACGTAAAAACGCTCTGCGGGCTTGCCGCGCTCCGCAACCAGCGCACTGGCGTGGTCGTTGACACTGCTGCTGAGGACTCCGGAAAGCACCAGGTTCAGCTGGGTAATCGGAATATTGGCCAGATCCAGTTCGGGTTCCGCCTCGTTCTTGACGGCGGCAACCCCGAAAAAGGGTGTAGTAGGAAGAGAAGCTGCGGCATTCGACTGGGTTGACCGCGTGCTGCGCTCGGCCAGCAGGCCGCCATCTGCCTCAGCGGGGACCGCCAGATGCCCATACGCCATCACATTGACCGCGAGCCAGCCGCCTACGACGGCCGCCGTAGCCAACAGACTGCGCCGGGCTGTATTTCCACCGGACGCCGCAGGATTCTGCAGTGCGGACGATATAGTGCGCTTTACCAAAGACATGTTCAAAACCCGTCTCGGCTGTATTACAGACAGCATAGTTCTACTTATTGGGGCGCCTATTCTCGGGGCTAGCACCAAGAAAGGCAATGTTACCGGCCAAACAGATTAATAAATAATCAATCAGGGCGCAAAGCCCGATAACTCAACCCAATACCTGCACCACTAAAAAAGGCGGCTTTCGCCGCCCTTTCCGATCGATGTCAGTATATGACCCCGAAGTTACAGCTTTGTTTCAAGCTCAGGGACCGCATCGAACAGGTCGGCCACGAGGCCGTAATCCGCCACCGAGAAGATCGGCGCTTCTTCATCTTTGTTGATGGCCACAATCACCTTGGAGTCCTTCATACCCGCCAGGTGCTGGATGGCGCCAGAGATACCAACGGCGACGTACAGATCAGGGGCAACAATCTTGCCGGTCTGACCGACCTGCATGTCGTTGGGCACAAAGCCGGCATCAACGGCAGCGCGGGATGCACCAACAGCAGCACCCAGTTTGTCCGCCACCTTGTACAGCAGCTCAAAGTTCTCGCCGTTCTGCATACCGCGACCACCAGAAATGACCACGCGCGCGGCAGTCAGTTCCGGACGGTCGGACACTGCCAGCTCTTCACCGACAAACTTGGAAACCGCTGCATCTTCAGCGATGTCCACGCTCTCGACCGCTGCACTGCCACCTTCTGCGGCAACCGGGTCAAACGCAGTGGTACGCACGGAGGCCACCTTGATGGCATCGGAGCTCTGCACGGTGGCAATCACGTTACCGGCGTAAATCGGACGCTTGAAGGTGTCCGCACCCTCGACCGCGATAATGTCGGAGATCGGCTGAACGTCCAGCAGAGCGGCTGCGCGCGGCAGCATGTTCTTGCCCGTGGTAGTGGCCGGAGCCAGTACGTGGCTGTAGTTCTTGCCCAGATCCGCCACCAGCTTGGCCACATTCTCAGCCAGCTGGTGCTCGTAGGCGGCGTTGTCCGCTACCAGAACCTTGCTTACACCTTCTGCTTTTGCAGCCGCTTCGGCGGCAGCGCCACAGCCACTGCCGGCAACCAGTACATCAATGTCGCCACCGATAGCCTTGGCCGCAGCGATGGTGTTGAGGGTTGCGCCTTTCAGTTCGGCGTTATCGTGCTCCGCAATTACAAGAATGCTCATCAGATTACTTTCGCCTCGCTTTTCAGTTTTTCCACCAGTTCCGCTACATCGGCAACCTTGATGCCCGCCTGGCGCTCGGCCGGCGGCTCAACTTTCAGGGTCTTGGTGCGCGGGGCGATATCGACACCCAGCTCATCCGGAGTGGTGGTGTCGAGGGGCTTTTTCTTCGCCTTCATGATGTTGGGAAGAGAAGCGTAACGGGGCTCATTCAGGCGCAGGTCGGTGGTAACCACAGCAGGCAGAGTCAGCTCAACGGTCTGCAGACCGCCGTCGATTTCACGGGTAACCTTTACAGAGCCTTCTTCTACATTCACTTCGGAAGCGAAAGTGCCCTGCCCCATGCCGGTCAGCGCGGCCAGCATCTGGCCGGTCTGGTTGTTGTCGCCATCGATGGACTGTTTACCGAGGATAACCAGCTGCGGCTCTTCTTTTTCCACAAGAGCCTTGAGGCACTTGGCAACCGCAAGCGGCTGCAGCTCAGCATCGGTTTCAACCTGGATGCCGCGGTCAGCGCCCAGCGCCAGCGCAGTACGAATCTGTTCCTGGCACTGCTTGGGGCCCATGGATACAGCAACGATCTCGCTGACCACACCCTTTTCTTTCAGGCGCACCGCCTCTTCTACCGCAATCTCGCAGAAGGGGTTGATGGACATCTTAACGTTGGCAGTGTCCACATCTGAACCGTCCGCCTTCGGGCGAACTTTCACGTTGTAATCGACAACGCGTTTCACAGCTACAAGAACTTTCATGAAAATCCCGTCTCAGTAGTCTACTTAGAAGTTGCGACCCGGCGGCCAATACAGCGTCAGGGCAACGTGGGTAACTCGGGCAGCCTCCCGGCCGAGTACTGTGGCGGCCCTGCCAGATCCGCGCAAAGCGGGCGATCTATGGCACCTGCGAGCTCACCTCAAGTTCAAACAGTTGTTTGAGCGGCGTGTATGGTGGCCCTTTCACAGGCCAAAATCAATAGTTGAATACTAAGCCTAGCAGTCATTCATAAGATCAATTTCAGGCCATAATCGCCCTATATTTTACTCCCGGGGGATTGGCATTTTGCGCCGCTTTTGCCAGCAGAAATGAAAACTCCTGCAATTGGTAGGGTGGCCCCGGGGTCGATATAATGCGCCAGCTTATAGATCGCCTACCGTAATTCGGCGACTGAATAATGAAACCTGCTGAGGAGTGACCTGTGGAACGCGAGTCAATGGAATACGACGTAGTCATCGTGGGAGCCGGCCCCGCCGGGCTTGCCGCCGCGTGCAAACTGCGTCAGATCAATGAAGACATCTCCGTCTGCGTCGTGGAAAAAGGCTCCGAAGTGGGCGCCCATATCCTTTCCGGTGCGGTATTCGAACCTACCGCCCTCAACGAACTGTTCCCGGACTGGAAAGAGCGCGGCGCACCTTTGGAAACCGCAGTCAAAGGTGATGACATCTATGTACTGCGCGGCCCGGAAAAGGCACTCAAGGTTCCGAATATGCTGGTACCCAGTACCATGCACAACGATGGCAACTACATCATCAGCCTCGGCAATCTGTGCCGCTGGCTTGCGGAACAGGCCGAAGCCCTGGGCGTTGAGATCTTCCCCGGCTTTGCCGCTGCAGAAGTACTGTATAACGAAGACGGCTCCGTAAAAGGTATCGCCACAGGCGATATGGGCGTTGGCGCCGATGGCGAACACAAAGACAGCTACATGCAGGGCATGGAGCTGCACGCCAAATACACCCTGTTTGCCGAGGGCTGTCGCGGACACCTGGGCAAGCAGCTGATCGCCAAATTCAGCCTGGACGCCGATCGCGATCCTCAGCACTACGGCATCGGTATCAAGGAAATCTGGAAAATCGACAGCGCCAAGCACCAGCAGGGCCTGGTAGTACATACCGCTGGCTGGCCGCTGGACGAATCCGGCTCTGCCGGCGGTGGCTTCCTCTATCACCTGGAAGACGACCAGGTAGTGGTTGGCCTGATCACCGACCTGTCGTACAGCAACCCGCATGTCAGTCCGTTTGACGAATTCCAGCGCTACAAGCATCACCCCGTGATCAAGCAGTACCTGGAAGGCGGTCAACGCGTTGCGTACGGCGCGCGCGCCATCGTAAAAGGTGGCCTGCAGTCCCAGCCCAAGATGACCTTCCCCGGTGGCCTGCTGATCGGTGATGACGCCGGCACCCTGAACTTTGCCAAGATCAAGGGCAATCACACCGCGATGAAGTCCGGCATGCTGGCCGCGGAGTCCGTGGCAGAGGCACTGGCTGCAGAGCGCACCAGTGATGAAGTCACCGACTACAGTGAGCGCTACAAGAACAGCTGGGCATGGAAAGAGCTGCATATGCAGCGCAACTTCGGTCCAGCACAGCACAAGTGGGGCAATATCCTTGGCTCGGCTTACGCGTTCCTCGACATCAATGTGTTCAAGGGCAAGCTGCCCTGGACCCTGAGCGACAACAAAGCGGATCACGCACAGCTGAAACCTGCGGCGGACTGCAAGAAAATCAACTATCCGAAGCCGGATGGCGTGCTGAGCTTCGACAAGCTCTCCTCGGTGTTTATCTCCAACACCAACCACGAGGAAGACCAGCCGTGCCACCTGACCCTGAAGGACAGCGATATTCCGCTGAACCACAACCTGCCGATCTATGATGAACCCGCACAGCGCTACTGCCCTGCCGGTGTTTATGAAGTCATTGAGGAAGGTGACAGCAAACGCTTCCAGATCAATGCACAGAACTGCGTGCACTGTAAGACCTGCGATATCAAGGACCCCACCCAGAATATCGTATGGGTGACGCCCGAAGGTGGCGGTGGCCCTAACTACCCCAATATGTAATCGGTCAGTCGATTGTTCAAAGGGCACCTCAGGTGCCCTTTTTTCATTCCGCCTTCAGCACTCCCCCCCTACCCTTTTCACCCATAAAAAAACCGGACACTGCTGCCAGCGTCCGGCCTATCAAGTCATCCCTGTTGCGTTTTAACTTCCAGGTATTTTTCTACTTACTGCGCAATACCGGTGATCAGAACTGGTATTGCGCACTCAGAGAGAACGACTGGCCCGGCTTCTGCTCGAACACGATCACATCCGCGCGTTCGATCTCGATGGCTTCATCCAGCATATTCTGCATTTTCGCCTTGATAGTGACCTCTTCGGTCGGGTACCAGGAGTAAGTCAGGTCCAGGGAGTGGAACGGCTGCTCGTAGGCATCGGGCGCGCCGTTGCGGCCGGCCAGGTACAGGCGATCACCAAACACGTTGTAGCCCAGGGTTGCGGAATGACTGCCATCCGGGGAATCAAAACCGATCAGCATATTCACAACGTACTCAGAGGCACCGGTCATTTCGCGAACCGGGGTAGTGGGCGCATCCGCTTCCGTACCCGCCACCAGCTCGGTTTCCTGCACGGTCAGGTTGCCCTGCAGGAAGAAGCTGTCCATAAACTCACCCATGAAACCAAGACTCTTCAGGCCTTCAATTTCGATACCGGTGATTTCACCGGACTCGGCGTTGATGATCTCGCGCGCCACGTTGGTATCACTGGAAGCCAATTCGAAAAATTCGATCGGGTCAGCAATGTCCTTATAGAACGCAGAAATCGTCAGGTTGTCGCCGCTGTCGAAGAACCATTCACCGCGAATATCAAAGTTGGTGATCTCAGACGGACGCGCGTTCGGGTTGCCCTTGATCTGCTCATCGGTAATCGGGTCGATATAGATGGCATCGGTGATTTCACGCAGGTCGGGACGGACCGCTGTCTTACTGGCGCCGAAGCGAAGCTGGAAGGTGTCGGCCCACAGGTTGCCCATGTAAGTCAGGGACACAGACGGGTAAACCGCATCTTCCACATACGTCGCATCGCGCAGCTCATCCGGATCATTGGTGATCTGCGGATCCTCGAGGGTGTAGCCGTAGGGGTTCCAGTCGAGCGCTACCTGGTTGTATTCCTCCCAGCGAGCACCGGCGGCAAGACGCCATGTCTCATTCAGCGTCCAGTCGACCTTACCAAACGCCGCGTCTGTCAGGGTCGCCGCAATATAACTCTGGTTATTGGAACCGGCGCGATCAAATACGTAGTTGTTGTCGGTATCCGTGATCTGGTCATCTCCAAACACGTCGTTCAGGCTACCACCCAGAGAGCTCGGATCATCCACGCTCAGCACGCCAATACGAAATTCGCTCTGCTTGTAGGTACGGCCTTTTTCAGTGCGGGCATAACCACCGCTCAGCTCCAGACTGGAACTGGAGAAGTACAGAGGCAGGGTCGCGCTCCAACCGTAGTTGATCACCTCGTCATCCAGCTCGGTAAAGCGGAAACCTGAGCTGTTTACGCCAACACTCACGGAGGAGGAAACCACCTCGCCGCTCGCATTGGTAATCGCGTCAGCACTGATACTGACTTCGTTGGGGATATCGGTGCGCGCGGACGAGTCGGAGTAGAACCAGTCTACGGTTGTCTCTTCAGGCACCCAGTTCAGCAGACCACCCGGCACCAGAGATTTACTCATCGGCCCGAACTGGTGGCTACCTTTCACCTGGTTTACCAGCATGTCGCGCTCTTCATACTTGATCGCATATTCGCGGAAACCACGACCATCAGAAATCTGGCGGTTTTCGTTGAAGTAATCGCGGATAGAGGCATCATCGTCGGTATTGCGCAGATACAGGCTGGTCAGGATAACTTCCTGTTCGTCCGCGTAGCGAATACCCAGGTTGACGTTCCCGCTGATATCTACCGAATAGGTAGAGGTGTTTTCGGTATCGGTACGCTCATCCGGGAAACCGTAACTGCGCTTGAGGGTTTCCTGCTCGCGCCACTTGTTCTTGTAGGAGCCACCCGCAAGGAAACCTACTTCCCAGTCGTCACTCAAGTAGAAACGATTACCAACGCTGCCTTTCAGATCCATATCCGGATTGCTGGATTCTTCCGTCAGCTCTACGTCGCGGTTCAGACTCAGTGCAAGATTGCGATTCAAGCGCTGTGCAGCGGCAATGGCTTGCGATGCGGAGGTAAACTCTCGGCCCTCGCGCTCGAGCCCCTTTCGAATATCCTGGACACCCAAACGGCCCTGAAAACGCTGAAGTGCGGCCTGCAGCTGGTAAGGCAGTGCACGGGTACCGTCATCGGTGCCAAACTGATCGTCATCGCCACCGTTGTAAGAAAGCACATCGCCATCGGTTTCGCTGTTCGTGCCGCTACCGATCTCGATGGAATAAGTCAGATCATCGGGAATGCCCTTGGTGCGGATATCCACGTTACCGCCACCAAAGGTTGCCGCCTGGTCGGCGGAATACGACTTCTGTACCGCGAGGGACTCGACCACAGAAGTCGGAAAAATGTCCAGCGGAATCACATTGCGGGTCAAATCCGGCGAAGGCACAGTGGCCCCGTTCAACGTGGTGCTGGAGTAACGCTCACCGAGACCGCGAACGTAAACAAACTTGTCGTTTACCAGGGAGAGGCCGGAGACACGGCGCAGTGCGGCAGCAACGGTGGAGTCACCTACCCGGCCAATCATTTCTGAACCGAGAATATCGGTTACCACTTCTTCGTCCAGGCGCTCGCTTACCAGCATTTCTGCGGAATCTTTCAGGCGCCCCTGAATCATAACTTCTTCAATTTGCGGGGCCTGAGGGCCCTCGACAGTATCCAGTTCTGCCTGCGCAAAAGCATTAGGAGCAATGATGGAGGCCGTGGCGATAGCCAGTACCAGCGGCGCTCGTTGAAACTTTTCGTTCTTTACCATTTCCCAGGCCTCTTATCGTTCCTGCGTATTGTTCTATTGGTCTATATTGATCGGCGGTAAACGTCCGCTACAACATCTCAGAATCAAATAGGGCGCCGACCCCAGATCTTGAAGGCGGCGCCCTTCATGGCCGGGGCATCACGCCCCGACCACGCTCAGCTTTTATTGCTCGAACCAGAGGGCCTGAGCACGACTACCTTCGTGCAGACCGTAGGTCCAGCCAGCAGTCCAATCAGTATCACCGGCACTCAGTGCACCCAGGTAAGCACGCTCAACCGGAGTAATAGTTACTGCAGCGTCGTTCACCATCATGCTGCCGGTGTCGATAGAGAAGACAGACAGTGCGCCTTCCAGTACCTGGAAGCCGGTATCGGCTGCGGCGGTCGGGTTCAGAGCGGCGGTAGCCGGAACGTTGGCAAATACGTTGCCGTTGGCAACCGCCCAGGTTTCCAGGTCGTCAGCACCGATGGGGCCGCCTTTTGTTTTGTCTGCACAGGCAAAGATGTTGGAAGTGATTGCAGCATCCAAGCCGGCTTCCAGTGCAGCCACGGTTTCATCGCTCTCTACACGCAGGCAGTAGTTGCTACCTTCAACACCGTTTTCATCCGCAGCGAAGGAGCCGATTACCATGGAGTTGGTAATCATCGGGAAGATACCTTCACGGAAACGCCAGCCAGCGCCTGGATCGTGAGTACCTTCAGACTGGGTGGAGATGATGCAGGTCAGACCATCGATCACCGGACGGCTGTTCAGGCCAGCCGCAACAATGTTGCTGTTGCGCTCGAGGTCGCTGGCATTTTCGGTAGAGTAAGAACCGATACCATCGGACTCGATACAGTGGTTACCGTCGGTCGCACTCTGAATAACCAGGGCGTTAGTGATGGAGCCGCTCCAGCCTTCGTCGATATCGATGGAGTCATCACGAACGTACATGGCCAGATAGTTTTCGAAGCTGACTGCACCACCAAACATTTCGATGCCGTCATCGTAAGTGGAGTAAACCTGCAGGTTTTTAACCATGGTGCCGGAACCAACAGCACTGAAGGTGATGCCGTTCAGCTCGTCACCGTTGGCCACTTCCGCACCGGTGTGCTTCACACGCACGTATTCCATCTGGCCGGAGCTATCGCTGTTGTTGTCACCACCATAGTTGGACTGGTCCTTACCGGCAGCGCCTTCAGCCAGTACGTGACATTCGGAAGTTTGCAGGTCAGCGTCGTAGGCACATTTGTTGGTGATGCCGAAGCCATTGATCACCATGCCGCCCCACTGCTGTACATCCTCAGGACCTACAGTGCCCTCTACGTCAGACAGAGAAGTAAAAGTGATCGGATCCTGAGCGGTACCCACGGCGAACAGCTGGGAGCCGCGGTTGATGACCATGAATTTGGTGCTGTTCGGGAAAGCTACGGTGGCACCGGCCTGAACAGTCAGTTTGGCGCCGTCGCCGCCTTCAGCGATACCGGCTGCAGCCATGGTGGTGTCGTCATCGTAGTTGTTGCCGACAAACAGGCTGCCTTCAAAGATGTGCGAACCGCCGTTTTCCAGAGCCGGGATAACCAGATCGACAGTAAGCGGATTGCCTGAGTCAACAAACGCAGCGCTATAAGTACAGTTACCAGTAGCGGAATCAAATTCGCCCTGCTTCACGCTGCCAGCTTTCTCGTAAGAAGCACACGGATTGTTTTCGACACCACCGTTGTCGCCGCCGCCGGTAGAGTTATCTACAGAGTTATCTTCGTTAACCGGAGCAATGTTGATGCCGCCGCTGTCACAGCCAGCCAGCAGACCAGTGATAGCAGCCGCAAGCAGCAGCTTCTTGGTTACAAGTTTCATGTATCCCCCTAACAAGGATGAAGTGAATTAATCCGTGAATATTTTTTTAATGCCAAAGCAATTTGGACGAGGGGGAGTCTAGGAATGGAGTGTTGCGAAAATGTTACGAATGAAAGACGCAGACAAAAAATTTAGCGAATTAATTCAAAAATATTTCATTGTGAATTTTTTGTGTCGATTGCGTTTCTATATTATTTCCAGAATATTTCAGGGATATCCCGAAACCGGGATATTACAAAGCGACAATAGAAAAATAGCGGGGGACAAGAAAATAATAGAGGGGAAAAACCAGCCACTGGTTAATTATTGAGCCGACATCCACAGCGATCAATAATCAACCAGATCAGTACTCGCCGAGTAAAAATTCCTCACCATTACTTTTCAACCACAGCTGACACAACCTGGCTGGCGGCTCTTGAGGCTCTCGTGGCTCAGCCCAATCGATGAGCTGGTAGTAAACGTCGCGCGACATCCGGCCTTCAAGCCCTGCGCGCACTTCAATATACGGGATAGGCAGCGGCGGATCGCCAAACGGCTTGAGCATCAAAGGGTGGGATTTATCGATAGGAACAACATCACCGGTATTGGTGGTCAGCAATACCTGATCCCCTTCCCTCGCCGCCTGGGTCACGAGGAAAGGGACATCCTCTACACGGATACGCCATTTTTCCACCGGCGTAACCAGGTAGTAATGGCGGCCCTCCCGCTTGAGAATACTGGCAAACAGCTTTACCAGCGGCTGACGCTTGATTTCTGAACCCTCGTGAATCCAGTGGCCATCGGCCTGGATCACGAGGTCCATATCGCCGCACAATTCAGGGTCCCATTGGGCCACGGGCGGGTGACCGCGGAACTCCTGCTGCAGTTTTTCAAGTTGCTGGAAAAGCGGTTCAGCCAAAGCTACTACCCGGGGTCGCGGACGGTGTCTGCGCTTGCGGTTCGGACTGGGACTGACCAACACCGCGTCGACCAGAGATGTCGCCAATGTGCACACCAACGTCCATGATAAACTCCATCAGGCCTTCGCGATCCTCGATCACGTCGGCGAAAGACTTGGAGTGATATAGCTCGACTGCGCCCTGAACCAATGCCCAGTAGGTGGAGTAGTAATAGTAGGCGGGCACTTTTTTGAGTACGCCCTGCTCCATGCGGCGTTCAAACACGCGGTTAAGTGCGGACGCGTTGGAATTTCGCAGAGCGTGCAGCTCGGCAATCATTTCCGGCGCCAGGTTGAGCGCGATTATCTTCTCTTCCAGTCGCTGGAAAAGTCGATCCCGGGCGGGGTCCGCCATGCGGGACTCAAAGTAGGCTCGAGCCGGCGCCGTAATATCGCCCTGCTCTGCGGTCGCGACGGCGCTTTTCAGGCGCTCAGTCAGAGATTTCTCATAGTCCATCAGCAGGCGCATGTAGATCTCCGTCTTGGAGATGAAATGCTTGTAAATGGTCCCCTTACCGATGTCTACCCGCTCGGCGATCTGCTCAACGGTTACCTTCTCTTCACCGTGTTCCAAGAGCAGCTCCAGTGCCGCATCCAGGATACGCTGCTCCCGCGCGCGAAATCGCTGAACCTTCTCTTTTGCCTTATCCATACTTCCGACCTTAGCTGTCCGTGAATTTGGAGACTGAAATTGACTATCCATTCATGAATGATAGGCAATTCCCCTAGCTTGGAAAAGTAATTCCACAGCTTGCTGCAAGACTTTGCGTCCAATCACACCCGATCAATGACTAAAACCGTGATTCTATTCACATCGTATCGGGCCTCCACGACTGGGCGCACTCACCCTGCACGCGATAAACAGTGCTCCCGCCTCATACATTGACTCTAGTCGGTCACCCCCTGTTTGGTCACTTTTCAACCTCAGTTTGCGCCGCAGTTTTAGTTTTCTTCACAGAAGAGCATTTGGGCGACGCCAAACCGTCACAGCGTGACGCACTACCATAAATTTATTGCATGCAATATTATGTTTTTGCACCCAATGAATAACAGGAGGACGCATACGACGGAATAACGACGGGCAATGTGCGACATCGGCCCGGCGCACGCCGGACTCGTGACCAGCTTCGCCCCATCCTGACTTGAACACATGCAAATAATAAAGAAGAGACAACAATGATCACGAACCTAAAGAAGGTGTCGGTAAACTCGATTGTTACCGGCCTCACCGGGTTACTGCTAGTAGCCGCATCACAAGTGCAAGCCGCACCGCAACCGGCAACCCCGACGCCACAAAGTGCGAATAGCGCACAGCAATACAGTACGCCGATGAGCAACTCACGGGTAACTGCGCCGGTGGAACCCCGCTATCAACCCCCTACTTCCACTGCTACACCACAGCAGTCGAGCCCCCAAACGCTCTCCATAAGCACCATGGCAGAACCTCTCGCCACCTGTGAGGTTACCGGATATGCGCAAAACACCGGCCAGGCGCTGGTGAACCATATCCTCGACTCTGAAACCAGCTGTATCAACGATCTGTATGACGGTGACAGCAATAGTTTCGCGAGTTTCACTCCGCAAAAAATGATTACAGTAGCCAATGCCGCCTCACAAATGGCCGCAGATTACGTCGCATCAGGTGGGGACAGCAGCGTCAACAAGCTGTTCTATTTTCTGCGGACCGGCTATTACATCGAGTATTACTACCCGGACAATGTGAGTTTCGACTCCGCCGTGCAGAGCGCGGTTGTAGGTGCACTGGACAGTTTTACCGGAAATCCAGATTTTTACAGTGCATCCAGTAGTCACGGGGAAGCGATCCGCGATGCCATCGTACTGATCGACAGCGCAGGTGAGAATGCGCGCTACCTCCCAGTGGTAAAAAACTGGCTACAGAGCTGGAATCAGAATGCCGGTTCCTTCAGCAGTATGCGTGCGGCAGTCAATGGCATTTTCACGGTACTGTTTCGTGGTCACTACATCCAGGAATTTGTCGATACCGCGAGCAGCGATCCCCAGCTGATGCAGTCGCTGGGCGCATTCGCCCGCACCGACTGGATGCTGGATTCCTCGGCCTTGTTCATGCAGGAAAACGCCGGACGAGAACTGGCGAGATTTCTGCAACATGACACGGCGCCTGCGTACGCCGCGGTTCAAAACCAGGTACAGCAGGTACTGGACCGCTACAGCATGACCGGCACTGGCAAAAGTGTGTGGATTGCGACGGCCGGAAATGCCGAATACTACGGTGACTGTAATGATTTCGGTATCTGCGGATTTGCCGAATATCTGGAGCAACAGGTACTGGCTGACCGACACACTTGCAGCAGTAGCCTGCGTATCCACGCGCAGGATATGAGCAGCACCGAAATGTCTGACTCCTGCTCACAGCTGGCAGATCAGGAAACCTACTTCCACCAACTGCTCGCGACCAACTACAACCCGGTCGCGGATGACCTGAATACCGATCTGGAAGTGGTGGTATTTGACGATTGGGATGAGTACAACACCTACGCCTCGTTGTTCTACGGTATCGACACCAATAATGGCGGTATGTACCTGGAAGGTGATCCATCAAGTACTGATAATCAGGCGCGATTCATTGCCCATGAAGCGGACTGGTTACGTCCGGATTTTGAAGTCTGGAACCTGACGCACGAGTATGTTCACTACCTGGATGGCCGCTTCAACCTGTATGGGGGCTTTGGCGATGCACGTACCGGCACCCATAAAACCGTGTGGTGGATCGAGGGACTTGCAGAGTATGTATCCAAACAGGATTTCAACGATACCGCGATAGATCTCGCCCGCTCCGGGGAATTCAACCTGAGTGAGATTTTTGCCAACACCTACAGCAGTGGGCAGGATCGGGTATACCGCTGGGGCTACCTGGCAGTGCGCTTCATGTTTGAAAAGCACCACAGCGAAGTCGTCCAACTGCTGACATACCTGCGCGCAGGTGACTACGACGCTTACCTGAACTACCTCAACAATATCGGCACCACTTACGACAGCGAGTGGCATAGCTGGCTGCAACAGGTTGAAAGCACCACTGACGGCGGTGGCGATAATGGCGGTGACGGTACACCTACTGCCCTTTCCAATAATGTGGAAGTTAGCGGAATCTCCGTTGCAACTGCCGGAGAAGACCTGCACTACTACGTTGATGTCCCGGCAGATACAGAGAGCCTGAGTATAGCCATCAGTGGTGGCACTGGCGATGCGGACCTTTACCTGCGCTACGGTAGTGAAGCCACCGACACCGAATACGCATGTCGTCCCTATATCGGCGGCAATACGGAAGTCTGTGATGTCGAAAACCCGCAACAGGGTCGCTGGTTCGTTAGAGTGAAAGCCTACCAGGCATTTAGCGATGTCAGCCTGCTGCCCAGTTTCGTCACCGGCAGCACCCTTTCCTGCAGTGGCACCCCGGTTTCCTACGGGAATCTGGAACTGGGGAGCAGCACTTGCCTGTCCGACAGCAGCAGCCTCAACTATTACTACACCTACATTCCGGAAGGAACCAGCATCCTCACCGTGAAACTCTTCGGAGGCCAGGGTAATGCTGACCTGTATCTGAACGATGCTACCTGGGCCACTGAGTCCGATTACGATCAGCGCGCTACCAATAGTGGTAACGAGGAAACACTGACCGTGAGCGCACCGGACTCTGGCTGGTACTACATATCGGTCGTTGCCACTGAGCCGTACAGCAACGTCGGCATCCAGCTGATCGCCAATTAACCACTCGCAAACGGGTAGTCAATCCCGGCCTGGTGCCGGGGTTGCTGCCTTTAACTCTTCGATAAGAAATTACTAAAAGAGCTTGGAGAATCTCGCTTGATGTATTCCATATATTCTCTACCTACAAGGTTCACTTTACTCTCCGCCATCGTGGCGGTAATCATCAGTGCCTGCAGCCTCAAGCAAGGCACGAATGACGAAGTTGCCCAAATACTTTCCCCCGACAGTCAACTGTGGCAAACCGGCGATATCCATACGCCCGAACATTTTCACAGATCCATTGAACATCTCGGCCAATTACTCTCCACATCGAATCCCGACCTCGGCGAGGTGGACCGGCTGTTGTATTTTTTGCGCGCCTACAGCTACTTCGGGCCGTACGAACCCATTGACCATATACAGTGGCTGACGCTGGATACGGTAATTACCAGACTTCGTGAGCACCCGGCGTTCAGCGCGGACGGCGACCAAGCGGCACGCTTGCAGGAGCACTTCGCCGTCACCCTCTTCCGCTTCTACGACAGGGACCCTCTGGCCGCCCGATTACAACCCCATATGGATACGCTTCTCGCGGTTCTTGAGCGATACCAGAGCGGCGATCTATCCGCACCCAAACAATATGCCCTTTGGGAGAGTCTCCGTGCAGTTGGTTTTCTTGGCTACCAGGCACGCAGCAACCAAATGATTGCCGACACCCTTTTAGATCACAAGCGCCTGGAAAGCACGCTGCTCGATTTTTCTCGCAGTGACAATGGATTCACCGATGAGCGCAGCTGGCCGCTGAATCACGCTTTGTGGGCACTGGGTAATCTGCAGCTATTGATGGACGAAGAACAGGGCAAACTTCTGGACGAAACTGTGTGGCGGTTGCTTTCCAGAGACCTCACTGGCTTGAGCCAGGCACAGCAACAAGCACTGTATACCCGGCCATATCTGGTCACATCGTTTCGCGGAAAAAGTGCGTGTGAGGAGGAATTTCCCGAGCGCTGTGCCTTGCCGGATGAATCTATCGCGCTGCCGATTACCCACGATTGCTCGGAATCTTTGGTAATCAGAGCCAACAGCATGGGCGATGCCGCGCTGCTAAGCGCCTGTGAAAAGATGCTCGCACAGGAACAGGACTTCCACTTCAAGCTGGCGAGTGACGGGCAACCCGTAGCCAAAGATCACAATAACAAGCTCGAGGTAGTCGTGTTCGACAATTACAGTCAATACAACCAGTACGCCTCGCTGTTATTCGATATCAATACCAACAATGGCGGCATGTATCTGGAAGGCACGCCGGAGGAGCCGGGTAATCAGGCGCGCTTCATCGCGTTCGAGGCCTTCTGGAAGGACCCGGATTTCACCATCTGGAATCTGGAGCATGAGTACGTGCACTATCTGGATGGCCGATTCAACAAACGGGGCGGCTTCGGGCATTTCCCCAGTCACATGGTCTGGTGGTCGGAGGGACTGGCAAACTATATTGCACAGGGAGAGGACTACGACAGCGCCCAGCGGGACCTGAACAAGAGCCGTCCATCGGAATACCCGAGCCTCGCCGATATCTTTGCCACTACCTATGAAGACGGTTCTACCCGGGTTTACTCCTGGAGCTACCTCGCCATCCAGTTCCTGTACCAACAGGACCGAAGCCACTTGTCACGCCTGGCCGACCACCTTCGCGCTGACGATTTCGAAGGCTATACGGCGGAGCTCGAAAAACTCGCAGATACCCTGCAACCGGCCTTTGCCGACTGGCTAACACAAAGAGCGAGTACAGAAAAAACGGCCGCTGAGCCGGAGAAGTTACCGCGCCGGCTATACCGCTACCTATATCGCGACTATCTCCAGCCGCTGGAGCTCTCCGCCGGAGAACAACACCGCCATCTCGGATGAGATCGCGGTAAGTTCGTGCCGCAGGCAACCGCCTGCGGCAGTCTCCCTCCACCTGTCCACCCGCCAAGTTTTCCGGCGGATCTGCCCAACGATGAACCTCGCTGTAGCCGCTCCAGCCCTACTCTCACACTGCTAGCTGCAAACCACAGAAAAAACCCATTGCACACAAAAGCACATTTGGTTAGTGTTAATGTGCTCTTGCACACAAAATAAAACATAACACTACAAGGGGAACAGCATATGCAGACCTCCAAGAAACTGCTGGCCATCGCCATTGCGGCGACCGCCAGTCATTCCGCCCTGTCACAATCCGCGACGAACGACAATGCCGACAGCAATGTCGGGGATGCAGCGCTCGTCGAGGAACTGGTGGTAACCGGATCGAGAATTCAGCGCTCCACTTTTGATACGCCATCGCCCACATCGGTGATCGATAAAGAAGCGATTCAGATGACCGGTGAGCTGAACCTGAACGAGGTGCTCTCGACCATGCCTCAGTTTGGTTCCGGCTACGATGCCACCAGTGGCAGCTATTCATTTGGTAACTCCGGCCTCAATGCGCTGGATATGCGGGACCTTGGCGTCAAACGGACCCTGTCGCTGGTAAACGGGCACCGCCCGGTGCAGATCACCAGTGACAACAACACCATGGTCACCGAAATTGGCATGATTCCCGCGGAACTGGTGGAGCGCATAGAGGTGCTGACCGGTGGTGCATCCGCTGTCTACGGTGCCGATGCGGTCGCTGGTGTGGTGAATTTCATCCTCAAAGACAACTATGAGGGTGTTTCCGTGCGGACCCAGCTGGGCACCACCGAAGAAGGTGGCGCGGACAACGGATCCCTCACTTTCACCTTCGGTGAAAACTTTGCAGACAACCGCGGTAATTTCGCTTTATCCCTGGACTACTTCGAGCAGAAGCCTCTCTACTATCGCGATCGCGAAAGTGCTGCGGGCCGCACACGCTATATTCCCAACCCGGAAAATACGGGCCCGGAAGATGGTATCCCGGATTTCATCATCCACAACAACATCACCTACCCGGACTTCAATATCACCGGAAATGCTTTTGGTGTATGGAATCCGGAATACGGCGAAAGCGACTGGTACCAGCTGAATGGTGATCAGGCGCAACTGAGGACACCAGCGTCTGCCCTTTCCCAGGGATGGATGGCAACCGACGGCAGTGGTTACGATCCCAACGCGTACAACTTTGCCCGCAGCCCGTTCGAGCGCTTGAATGGCTACAGTCGCGTCACCTATGACCTGACCGACACTACGCGCTTCTCAGCGGACCTTATGTACTCGAAGACCGAGTCTTACGATGAAATCGATCCCGATTTTATCTGGGGTACCTGGACGACGGTTGAAGATCTTGAGTCAAACGGCATCGCCATACCCACCGGTGTGCAGCAGGTATTGTCCGACTACGGCGACAACTGGCTTTTACTGCCTTATACCTTCTCCAATGCTGGCCCCCGCTGGCATACCACCGAGCGGGAATATGTCGCGGTCAGCGCAACCCTCGAAGGCGAGTTTAAAAATGGCTGGAAATGGGACACCTACTTCAATACCGGCATGACGGACTCCCAGCTCACCCAGGGCAATAGCCTGCGTTACGACCGTTTAGACAGCAGTAATTTCACCCTGATCGGCCCTTGTGTAGAGGACGGAACTTGCCCGGACTTCTCACCATTTACGCCTTCGTCTGACGCTGTACACGACTACGTCATGGCCACCCATACCACCAATACGGATGTGGAGCAGCATGCATTCGCTGCAAACCTGACGGGGGATCTGCTCGAATTGCCGGCGGGGTTTGCGAAATTCGGTGCAGGCTTTGAATCTCGCTACGAAAGCCTCGACTACCAGCCTTCCGAGCTGTGGAAATCCGGCGTACTGAGCTCCCAGCAAACCGCCATTGATGACGTGAGCCGCACGGTTCATGAAGCCTACGGGGAACTGCTGGTTCCACTACTCGCCGACTTGCCACTCATGCAGAGCCTGGAGTTCGAAGCGGCAGTTCGCGGTGCAGAATACTCCACCGAAGCCGCCAACTTTACCAGCTGGAAAACCGGGCTTAACTGGGCGATCAACGACAGCCTGCGTTTCCGCACTGTGTACTCCAAAGCCGTGCGCGCCCCGCAACTGGGCGAAATGTACCTCGGTACCAGTATCGGCTATACCGACCTGACCGACCCTTGTGATGCCGATGAAATTGATGGCGGCCCCGCCGACGGTCGCCGCGCCGCCAACTGCGCCGCATTGGGTATCGATGCCGGCTGGGACTCCAACCTCAAGGGCCAGCGTGGCCGGGTAATTTCTGAGGGCAACCAGGATCTCAAGGAAGAAGATGCGACGACCTTTACCGCGGGCTTTGTATTCACGCCGTCGTCCATCGATGGCCTCAATATTTCAATCGACTACTACGATATCGATCTGACCGACATGATCGTGCGCTTTGGAGCGAGCAACACCCTGGCGCTGTGCGTGGATTCGGAAAGTGTTAACAACGATTTCTGTACCCAGGTTGTGCGCGCCGCGAGCGGCGATGTCGAGTCCGTCCGCGATACCTACATCAATGCGGATGGCTCACGCCGCACCGGTGTGGATATTGAAGCGGATTACCAGTTTAGCCTGGTGGACGCGTTCAATCTGCCCGGCGATATGCGGTTTAACCTCGTCACTACGCGTCAGCTGGAGAGTTCCTATTCTGCCACCAACAACCTTACCGGGGAGCTGGAAACCACGGACTATCTCGGCGAGTTTGGCGTGCCCAAATGGAAAGCGGATCTTCGCACCAGCTACTACCTGAATGATCTGTCGGTGAGCCTGACCACCAAGTTTACCCAGGGTGGGCCTATTGACCTGGATGGCCGCGCAGAGCGCTACGAAAGCAGTGAAGTAAAAGACTCCCTCTACTTCAATCTGTGGGCGGGATACCAGATTGTGGAATCGACGCAGCTGTACCTGGGCGTCAACAACCTGAGCGATGAGCGTTGGACCGACCATCCCTACACATCCTATGGTTCAGCCAACTATTCGCTGCTGGGACGCACCTTGTACGCGGGGGCCCAGCTCAAGTTCTGAGGCATTAAACGTATTCACCACGGCCTGTCGTCTTACTAAATAGTACTCGATCGTACTCACAGGTACTTGCCCCGAGGGGCTTTCTTACAGAGAACGTTGGACCTCTCTGCTTATGCGCCGCTCTGCGGCGCTTTTTTTTGCCCGCTGATTGTCACTCCCTGCTTGGTGACGCAAACCCCGGACATAAAAAATCCCGGCTCGTGGCCGGGATTTTGTGTTCTCTGCAGCCCTACCTTTTGAGTGGGCCAGGTCAATGATTCAATCAGAAATCATAGCGGGCCACCAGACTGAAGTAACGCGCGCGACTTCTCATTTCAGTCAGTCCATAGTCCGGATTGATTTCCAGCCCATTGGTGCCCTGTACCGAGCGGATCTCGTTGACATCCAACGGTGCATCGTCATTCAGCGCATTGTAGATGGTGCCCTTGAGCAAGAGATCTCCATCAAATAGCGGCATACGATAGGCAAGGGACAAATCCAGTTGCTTGCTCCAGGGCAGGTTACCGGCCGAGCCACGCGGTGCCGGGTTGCCGCTTTCGTCATAGAACGAAGCTTCCCCGTAGTACTGACTGATGCAGTCGCTCCAGGGACTGCCCTCAGCACAGCTATCCACGCCTGCAGGATGAATACTGAAATAGTTCTGCGGCCGCCCGGAAACCAGTGAGGTAACAAAGCCAAAGGTCAGGTCATCACTGAGATCGTAGTAGCCATTCAGTTTGAAAGCGTGGCGATGGTCATTGGGAAGATCACCGTATCCGTGGTCCATCAGGTCGGCGTAATCATAAGATGTGGTCCAGCCCGGATCGGCCTGGTTGTTGTCAGTCCGTACCAGTCCTTCCGTATTGCCGTAACTGTGCGACCACGTATAGGAAGCATCCAGGAACAGCTGGTCGCTAACCTGGCCACGCAGGGATGTCTCGAGTGCGAGATACCGTCGCGACGCTTTGGGCAGTGCCAGCTCTTCGGCAGAAAGGCTCACGCTGTCTGGCTGTCCATCACCGTCAAAGTCATAGCGGATGTTGACGTCTTCACCGGGATTAAGTAGTACGTAATAGCTGCTCTGGCCAACGTTATCCTCGATACCATTTGCTTCCAGATAATTGCTCAGTACCGGGCCAATATCCGAGTCTTCCACCGATCGCTTGAGATCCCGGTATACACCGCGAACACCAAGTACCATACCGTCCAGCACCAGTGTTTCCATACCGAGGGTGAACTCGTCAGAGTACATACCTTCGAGATTACCGCTGGCAATCAGTTCCGGCTCCACAATACCCTGCTGACGCACGTAGCTATGCAGCAGGTCACCACGGCTAGGTGAGCCGTCTTCGTTCAAAGCGACCCGGCCGCCGGTGTCGGTGGTTCCCGGTTCGTAATAATCGAACGTCTCGCGGGAGTAAGAACCCTGAGTGATGTTCATGTTGGCGGAAACCGGCTGGTAGTAGCGCCCGTAAGTGGCAAACGCCTTGCTGTTACCGTCCCCGTTAAAGTCCCAGATTGCCTGGATTCGCGGCGAGATACCTTCATTTTTCACGAAGGCTTCCCCACCGGTTACGGTATTTTCAAACTGCTCGTAGCGGGCACCGAGGTTCAGGGTGAAATCATCGGTGACCGTCCACGAATCCTGCAGGTAGAGCGCCGTTGCACTTACCGTTGAGTCGGTACCGCGTACGCGAATCCGGCGCTGAACGAGACTTGTGCCCTGCGGCTGCAGAGAGGGATCGTTGTCCGTGGCGAGACGCTGTTGCCACCAGCCGCGGGCGTCGCCCTCGCCGTTCTGGTTTTCCTGATAGAACACATCCACGGTACTGTGATCCACGCCCACCTTGATGGCGTGATCCAGCAGGTCATAACTCAAATCCAGACGTACCTGATCGCGGATATAGTCCTCGTCGTAAATCGTCGAATCACTGTGGTTACTGAAACTGACGCAGGTAGCGCGACAGTCGTACACGGAAGGCAAGTTGTTCAGGGCAGAGTTGTATACCGTCTCCTGGGTACGGCCAGCGGTCAGGTCCACGGTAAGTGCATCGGTCAGGCGACCGTTGTAGTGCATCCCGTATACCTGGCCGCCCTCTCGACTTTTGGTTTCTCCGAGATAATCGCCGACCTGATTTTGATCCGGAGTATAGGAAAAGCTCTGGTATTCACCATTTTCTTCATTATTGATAGCGGTGAAGTCCACTGCATGGTCTTCGTTGATAAACCAGTCAAGCTTTACCAACCAGCGGTCTTCCTCCCGCGTGCGATCGTAAAAGCTGGAGCCGCTCGCCCATTGATCGTCCGTTTTGCGCGGGCTGTACAAGGCGTAGAAGAACGCTTTGTCGGGAACAATCGGGCCACTGGCCCACACCTGCGCCTCGTGGAAATCCATCTCGCTCTGCTCGGTATTGAGGGTGTACTCCCCGGCCGCATTGCGCACCGAACTGTGCTGGCTGCGCAATCCATCCGGGTCCATACGCAGCTGTGAGCCGAAATTGAATTCGTTGTTACCAGACTTCGAGACCGCATTGATGATCCCTCCCAGGGCACCGCCGAATTCCGGGTCGATCGCCCCGGTCTTGACCTGGGTCTGGCTGATGGCCTCCCACGGCAGGGCAATGGAACCAAGCCCGGTTTTGATATTGGATACATTCAATCCATTCAGGTAATAGCCATTCTCCGCAGAGGACGCACCGCCGAAGCTGGAAGCACCGTTGAAACTGCTACCACCGGCACTCACAACACCCGGTGCAAGCTGCGCCATCGCTTCAAATCCGGTATTGACCGGTAGCAGTTCCAGCTTCTCCTGGGTGATGACGACACCCGCGGTGGAGGAGCCGGTATCGACCGGACGCCGCATGCTGCCGGTCACTTCAACGATTTCCAACACTTCCCCGGGTTCGGCCAGTGTCCCGTCGTAGACAACGGCCTGCCCCACCCGCACCAGCACCTCTGGCGTGCTCGCTGTGTCGTAACCCTCTTTTTCAAAACGCAGGGTGTACTCGCCCACTGGCAAATTGCGCAGGTTGTATTCACCCTTTGCGTTACTGGTGACCGTGCGTGTAAATCCCTTGCCGATGTGCGTCACAGTAATTTCAGCGCCGGCCAAGACCTCACCGCGCGCACTGATTACCTGCCCCTTCAGGGTCCCCCCTGAAGTATCCGCCGCCAATACGGCGGTACTGCCCAAGGTGGCGCTAATGGCGAGCGCCAGTAGTCCTTTTTTGATTTCCATAGTCTCTATAACCCTCGGTTTATTCTCGATATTTATTATTGCGCCCAAAATATTTTTGCACGCAATATCAACTTAAACATATCTTGTGTACAATGACAACAAACGAGAATAACGAGTCAGCGACAGACAGGGGGCACCAGCATGGGCCAATCGACACTGGTACAGTTAGACACCGCAAGACCGACAGCATCAGCAACTAAGGTGTCGGAGACACTCGAGGATAGCCGCAGCCGAGGCGCTGGTTTCGGTCGCAGTTTCTACGTGGCGAATGCCATGGAGATTTTTGAGCGGCTCGCCTGGTATGGTTTCTTCACCCTTTCCTCGCTGTATATGAGCTCTGGCGTAGAGTCTGGTGGGCTCGGGTTTTCTGATATCCAGCGGGGCACCATTCAGGGCATCATTCCATTCCTGCTGTATCTGTTACCGGTATTCACCGGGGCGCTGGGGGACCGCTACGGGTACAGGAAGATGTTCTTTATCGCCTTTGCCATCATGACACCGAGCTACTACCTGCTTGGCCAGGTCAGTAGTTACGGCGCCTTCTTTACGGTACTGCTGTTAGTGGCCATCGGTGCGGCAATATTCAAACCTCTGGTGGTGGCGACAGTGAGCCGAACCACCGATGATCAGAACCGGGGAATAGGCTTCGGTATTTTCTATACCATGGTGAATGTGGGGGGCTTTGTGGGCCCTTTAATTGCCGGGGTGATCAAGGCCATCAGCTGGGACTGGGTGTTTACTCTTGCCTCCGCCTGGATCGCGGTCAATTTCCTATTACTTCTTGCCTATAGGGAGCCGGTAGCCACTACCCCCAGATCGAGCGCTAAAAATCCCGTCTCGATCGTGACGGATATCGCCCGGGTAATGAAAAACCGGCCGTTTGTAATTTACCTGTTGATAATGGCCGGCTTCTGGGCCTGCTATAACCAGCTATTTCTGACACTGCCCCTGTATATACGGGACTTTGTCGATACTGCTCCCTTACTCGAAACCGTAGCCAGTTTCAGCCCCGATGTCGCCGGTGCGATTGCATCGGAAGACGGCACACAAGTGAGCCCGGAATTCATTACCGCATTTAACTTTGGCAGCATACTCCTGTTACAGATCGCGGTGAGCACCTGGTGCCAGAGCTTGCCCGCTCTCAGAGTGCTGGTCATGGGAACCATTACCGTAGCCGCCAGCTTTCTATGGATTGGCTTTGGTCCCATCTGGGGTGGATTGGGTGTAGTCACCGCGGTGGTGGCCTTTTCCGTCGGCGAAATGCTCGCATCACCGAAAAGCCAGGAGTATGTCGCGGAGTCCATGCCCAGCGCCCAAGCCGCGCTGTTTATGGGCTACTACTTTCTATCCATGGCACTGGGCTTTCTGCTCGCCGGACTGATGTCCGGGTGGGGTTACGGGACCCTTGCCAAGACCATGGGAAGACCTGACCTGATGTGGGGATGTTTTGCAGTCCTTGCGTCGATAACCGCAGCCGGCCTGCTCTGCTACCACCGCCAGTTTTCTATTCAACGCCAAAACCAAGACAGACGCGAAGAAACCCCATGACTCGTACAGATATCGCCAGAAAGTCCATCCACCAACGCGGCCTGGACGGCCTGCTTGTAGCCAGCATGCCCAATATCCGCTATTTAAGCGGCTTTGCCAGCGACGAACAGAATGTCGCCCTGCTGCTAATCACGCGCGAGCAACAATTCCTGATCACCGATTACCGGTTCGGAGAACAGGCCTCGGAGCAATGCACCCCGGATACCGAAGTCATCGTGCGCGATCGGGCGCGTGAGTCACTTGGCCAAACCATCTGTCGACTCGCCGGTAAAGGGGGCGTACACAAGCTCGGGTACGAGCAGGATCACTTTACCTGCAGTGCCTGGCAATTGATCGCGGACGCCCTCTCACCAACCCTCGAGCGCACTACTGCCGTTTCCGGACTGGTCGAGCCGCTGCGCCGTATCAAAGAAAACGTAGAAATCGAATCCATGCGCCGTGCCGCGCAAGTAGGTGACCAGGCTCTTGAGCGGCTGCTCACGATACTGCAGCCCGGAATGAGCGAGCGGGAAGCGGCCATCGAACTCGAGTATGCATTGTTAAGGCAGGGATCAGAGGGTCTCGCCTTCCCAACCATTTTTGCCTCGGGGCCCCGCAGCTCACGTCCTCACGGTATGCCCAGCGAGAGGATAATTGAACGTGGAGACCTGATCACCATCGATTTTGGCGCGGTCATCGATGGTTATCGCTCGGATATGACCCGCAGTATCGTAATGGGTAGTGCCGACCCGGAGCAGCGCAAGGTCTATGCGCTGGTACGCGAAGCCCAGCAGATCGGCCTTGATCACCTCTCAGCCGGGCAACCCTGCTCGCACCCCGCGCAAGCGGTAAGTGAATTTCTGTCGCAATCGGAATATGCCCGCTTCGCCGGTGAGGGACTTGGTCACGCACTGGGTCTTGAGACCCATGAAAAACCTTATCTCGCGGCGGGCGAAGATACATTGATGGAAGCGGGATTTGTGGTGACGGTAGAACCTGGCATCTACATTCCAGGCTGGGGCGGTGTGCGCATTGAAGATGACGTACTGATCGGCGATGACGGCATCGAAATTCTCAATAACTTCAGTAAGGAACTTATTGAGGTTTGATCGGAAAGTGTCGGGCTAGTTCGAGATCACGATAATCCGGTGGAGGACACCTCTTCCACCGGATTTTCTGTTCAGAAGCGTGTAATGGAAAATGGCGTGAGGTCCAGTTCCGGGCGCTTTCCTTCCAGCTGGTCTGCAAGCAACTCTGCAGTAATCGCGGCTTGCGTCAGCCCCAGGTGCTGATGCCCGAAGGCAAACAGCTGGTTCGGGTTTTTCGGGGACGCACCAATCACCGGCAGTGAATCCGGTAGCGATGGCCGGAATCCCATCCAGCGCTGCGCCCCCTGACTTTGCAGGCCAGGCAAAATTGATTGTGCATGCTGGAACAGGATATCCGCCCGTCGATTGTCGGCCGGGGCCTCTAATCCCGCCAACTCCACCGTACCAGCCAGACGCACCCCCTCCTCCATCGGCGTCATCACAAACGAGCGCTCGAAGGACACCATCGGCCGGGACAGAGTACAACCTGGCTCTGGCAGCATCAGGTGATAGCCGCGCTCGGTGTCCAGAGGCACAGAAAAGCCCAGCTGCCTGGCCAGGGGGCGGGACCAAGCCCCAGCAGCGAGAATGACTTTTTGTGCACGCAGCGCACTGCCATCGGCCAGTGCGACTCGTGTCGTACCATTCGGCAGAGTCTGCACACCGCTCACATTCTGTTGCAGGAAAACGCCACCCTGAGCGCAGAAGCGGGAAACCAGTGACTGCACCAGCCGGAAAGGATTGACGGTATGCGCGGTTTTCGGAAAGAAGAGCCCACCCGCAATATTTTCACCGAGTGCCGGTTCCAGATCCCGTATCTCTGCGCGATCCAGAGACTCGATTTCCACACCGAATCCCCTGAGTCGCTCGACGGTTGCCCGGTTCTTCTTTGCTGAGTGCCGGGACTCATAAATGGTGAGCGCGCCCTTCCTGGTCATCAGATCCTGTAGCTCGAGACGCGTCAACAATCGGTCGTAACTATCAATAGACCGGCTGTTCAGCGCGCGCAGATTGTCGCAGGAGCGACGCACATTACCGGGAAGCGCGGCCAGCGCAAACCGCATTAACCAGGGCAACATCTTCGGCAGATACTGCCACCGAATGGACAGAGGCCCCAGGGGATCTGCAAGCATTTTAGGGAGAGCTAGGATGGTCTGCATGTTAGCCAGGGGCAACACGACATCTGTCGCAAAATGTCCCGCATTGCCATAGGAGCAACCATTTCCGGGCGTGTCGCGATCCACCAGCAACACCTGGTGTCCGCGGCTCTGCAACTGCTCGGCAATGGCCGCACCGACAATGCCGCCTCCGATCACAACAACTTCATGTTCTGCGTTACTGTCTTTCACTCTGGTCACTATTCTTTTATCCAGCCATTTGAGCGCGTTGTTGTACTAGTGATCCAGCTCAATCACACCACTGCATTGCTATCTGCATCAACATGCAGAAGGTCAACCGCCCTCTCCTTCGCCAGTGCCTTGAACGCATCCCGGCTCTGGTTTTCTACGCGGTCCTCGTGGATAAACAGGCAGTCTTCTACCCTGACACCACCATATTTGCGGAATTCGTCGATCTTTGCCCAATTCACTTTACGGCTGTGTTTGTTGTGTGCCAGCTCGCCAAGCAGCATTTCCATGAAGTAGATACCCGGTTCGATGGTCAGGGCCTGGCCAGCCTCGATGGTGCGCGCCAAACGCAAATAAGGTGCGCGCGGGTCGCGCAGGCTGGCCCGCATTCTCGGCGCCATCTGGTAGCCGCCGACATCGTGTACCTGCAGCCCGATAAAGTGCCCCAGGCCACAGGGGAAAAATACGTTGGTAATCCCCTCGGCCACCATGTCTTCCGGATCCATGGCGACGAAGTTGAATCGCTGCAGGATTTCGGCAATTTTGAAATGCGCGCGCCAGTGCAGATCGGCAAAACTTTCACCGAGCTTTACCTCGCCAACCAGTGCCTGCTGCGCCTGGTCCACTGCCTGTAAAAGCACAGCGTACTCGCCATCGCGAAACGCATAGCTACGGGTTATATCACTGGCATAGCCTGCGTAATCTGCACCCGCATCAATCACAAGGGAGTGTATGTCGCTTGCCGCCATCTTGTCCCTGTCAGCACCGTGATAATGTAACACCGAGCTGTGGCCATTCATGGCAACAATGTTGGTATAGGGCAACTCGACTTCCAGCACCCCGGCGCCTCGCAAATAGGCGTGGTGGATTTCCAGCTCGGTACCACCCGCCATAAACGCATCCCCCGCCGCCATATGCCCGGCTGCGCTGATGCGATTGGCGCGGCGCAGGCACTCCGCTTCATAAGCGGTTTTGTAGGCCCGGTAGTAGTGCAGCTCATCGACAAGTGCACGGGGATTCACCTGGGACTTTGCCAATCCAGACATGCAGGACGCATCTTCGCCGATAAATGCACAGCGACTCATATCTCCTTCGAGCGCCGCCGCCACATCCTCCACGGCCGTCACCAGCTCGATATCAAAGAAGTCCGCCCAATAGCCCGCCGGGTCAGACGGTGGCTTGTGCCAGTAGTCCTCGGGCTGGAAGTAAATCAGACGCGGCTTGCTACCGATCCGGTAATCGATTGCGCAATGCGGATGTGCCAACAGCGGCAGCCAGTGTTTGAAATGCGGATTGACCTTGAACGGGTAATGGTTGTCGTCGAGAAACGGGACCAGCGAACCTCCCGAATGAATAACCACCCGAGAGTACCCTGCCGCCTCCATTGCCTTTGTGTGACGGTGGATGAGTGTATCTATATGCGCTGGGTACAAAGCGGCCAATGTAGTCATCTGCGATCTCTCCGGTACGAATGCGTATCAATTCTATAAAGGAGGCTGTTACCTGGTGCTCGAGGCCTGCGAAATGTGGCTCGCGAGATATTTATCGGTTGACAGCCATCGAAAACTTTATTTATTGTACACAAAAACACATACGGGCAAAGCGCTTTTTACCACCGCCAGCGCAATCCCACCCCATTCGCACAACAAACATGCAGTAACCATGATGAGGAAGTCCCATGCAGATTAATTGGAGCGGCGTATTCCCGGCAGCCACCACTCAGTTCAACGCCGATGAAACGGTGAATATTCCGGCAACCCTGGCCCACCTGGAAGTGATGCTTGAAGCGGGTATTAATGGATTGGTCATGCTTGGCACCGTGGGAGAAAACTGCTCCCTGAGCCAGGAGGAAAAGGCGGAAGTGCTGTCGGCCACGGTCAAGCATGTCAACGGCCGCGTGCCGGTACTGACCGGGGTATCCGAGTACACCACCACCCAGGCAAAGGAATTCGCTCGCGCCGCACAGCGGGCGGGTGTAGACGGCCTGATGGTTCTGCCACCCATGTCCTACAAGGCGGACGCCACGGAAATCGTGACCCATATCCGCGGCGTCGCTGCGGCCACGGACTTGCCGGTGATGGTGTACAACAACCCCGCCTGTTACGGCGTGGACGTATCGGCGGAAGCGGTAGCCGACCTCGCACAGGTGCCCAATATTGTTGCGGTAAAAGAGGCATCCGATGACCCGCGCCGCCTCACCGATATCGCCAATCTCGTGAGCGATGATTTTGTACTCTTCTGCGGCGTTGACGACCTGGCCCTTGAGAGTATCGCGCTCGGTGCCCACGGATGGATTTCGGGACTGGTCAATGCGTTTCCACGGGAGAATCGCCTGATGTGGGACCTGGCCACCAGCGGCAACTTTGAGGAAGCACGCAAAGTGTATCGCTGGTACACCCCACTGCTGCACCTCGATACCAAACCCAAGCTGGTGCAATACATCAAGCTGGCAGTGCAGGAATGCGGCTACGGTAGCGAACTCTGCCGCAATCCACGCCTGAACCTGGCCGGTGAAGAGCGCGAACAAGTGCTGAAGATAATTCGCACCGCAATCGCCACCCGTCCGAACATTCAGTAAGACCAGTGAGTGGAGAATTTGCGATGTACTCAGCCCCCGTTCTGATAGCGGGCGAGTGGCGTCAAGCGGCCGAATCCGGCCGCTTTCAGCCCGCCAACCCGTCTACCCGCGCTCCAATAGAACACCAGTATCCCGTGTCCAGCTGGTCGGATTGCGACGCTGCACTGGACGCTGCGGAGCAAGCCGCACAAGAGTTGAAATCCCTCCCGGCACAGGCAAGGGCCCGATTCCTCGAGCGATTTGCCGAGCTTATTGAAGCCGAAGCAGAGTCCATTTGCGCTCGGGCACACGAGGAAACCGGCTTGCCGGTAAAACCACGCCTGCTTGAGGTAGAGCTGCCACGCACCACCAACCAACTGCGTCAGGCGGCAAGCGCTGCCGCAGACGGCTCATGGGCGCGGGCCACGATCGATACCGCGGCAAATATCCGCAGCCTGCACGGCCCCATAGGACCGGTTATCGTTTTTGGCCCGAACAATTTCCCCCTGGCATTCAATGGCCTGGCCGGTGGTGATTTTGCCGCAGCAGTAGCCGCTGGCAATCCGGTGATCGCCAAGGCGCACTCGGCACATCCCGGTACCTGCCTGATGCTGGCAAAACTGGCGCTGCAGGCAATCAAAGAAACCGGACTTCCCCTGGCTACCGTACAGATGCTGTACGCGACCAGCCGCGCGGACGGTTTAAAAATGGTCGGCGATAGCCGCACCGGGGCAGCCGCATTTACCGGGTCCCGCGCCGCTGGCCTCGCGCTGAAACAGGTTGCGGATGCGGTGGGCACCCCTATTTATCTCGAGCTTTCCAGCATCAACCCGGTGGTTGTTCTGCCGGGAGCACTGCGCGAGCGCGGCAATGAGCTCGCCGAAGAATTCACCAGTAGCTGCTTAATGGGAACCGGGCAATTCTGCACCAATCCCGGTCTGGTCATCCTGCCTTCGGGGAAGGACGCGGAGCAGTTTGTGAATCTCTGCGTGGAACGATTCAACAGCAGCCCGGTAGGCACCCTGCTGAGCGCCGGTGTCGAAACCAACCTGAGCCGCGCCGTAGAAGAATTGCAAACCGCCGGGGCAACATGCCTCACAGACAACACCACTGCAGATCCAACCCGAGTCTCACGGCCAAATACGCTATTGCGCGTTACCGGTCAGGCGTTTCTCCAGCAGCCAGAGCGCTGCCAGACTGAAGCATTTGGCAATACCGCGCTGATCGTAGAGAGCGATAGTATTGACGAGACCCGCCAGATTCTCGGCGCCCTCGAAGGCAACCTCACCGGCTGTATCTACTCTGCGCGGGATGACAGCGACGATTCCGATTACAATCAGATCGAACCGGTAATGCGGAACAAGGTTGGCCGGCTGCTGAATGACAAGATGCCCACGGGTGTCGCGGTCTCCCCGGCGATGAATCACGGTGGTCCCTTCCCTGCATCCGGGCATCCCGGCTTTACCGCGGTAGGAATCCCGGCCTCGCTGACCCGTTTTAGCAAGCTCGATTGCTATGACAACGTGCGTGCCCATCGACTGCCCCCAGCACTGCAGGATGAGAATCCGACAGGAGCCTGGCGCCTGGTGGACGGTGAATGGACCAAAGCGCCACTTTGACCACTTTGAATCCATTCAGCTAACGGCGACAATAAGAATAATCCGGAGAGTTATCGTGTTCGGTGACAAGAATCAAACCGTAAATCACAGTATCGAAGTCGTAGACTCCCATACCGGCGGGGAGCCCACTCGCGTCATCGTGGACGGCGGTCCCGACCTGGGTGACGGAAGCATGGCTGAACGACTGGTGCAGTTTCGCGAGCACTTCGATCACCTGCGTGCTGCACTAATCCGCGAACCTCGCGGATCCGATGTGTTGGTCGGTGCCCTGCTTTGCCAACCTCAGGACCCGGAGTGCACTGCCGGGGTTATCTTTTTCAACAATGTCGGCTATCTCGGTATGTGCGGCCACGGCACCATCGGCCTGGCTGTCACCCTTGCCCGCAAGGGATTGATCGCACCGGGTGAACACCAGCTGGAAACTCCGGTCGGTAAAGTATCGTTTGTCCTGCACAACAACCACCGGGTGAGCCTGGATAACGTTGCCAGTTATCGTTATCGGAAATCTGTCTCTCTCGATGTAGAGGGTTTGGGAACGGTCACTGGGGATATCGCCTGGGGAGGAAACTGGTTCTTTCTGATTGGCGAACACGGCCTGCGTGTCGATGTAGACAATACAGACCAGCTCTCAGACTATTGCCATCGTGTGCGAGTCGCATTGGCAGAAAACCAAATCCTCGGTGAAGACGGTGGCGAGATCGATCACATCGAACTGTTCGCGCCGCCGTCTGATCCCGCGAAAGCGGACAGCAAGAATTTTGTGCTGTGCCCCGGTAACGCGTATGACCGCTCACCCTGCGGCACCGGGACCAGTGCAAAACTGGCTTGTTTGTATGCGGACGGGATCATCCAGGAAGGTGACGTGTGGCGTCAGGAGAGCGTCATTGGCAGTGTTTTTGAAGGCAGGGTTAAAGCACTACCCGCTTCTCGGGATGGCAGGATAGAAGTGATTCCCACCATAACCGGCAGCGCTTATATCAGTGCCGAATGCCGTATTATCCTGGACCCTGAAGATCCGTTCGCCCACGGCATCGGCTGATCTGATCAGGCGGACTGCTTTTCGTTCAGGAACGCGATCATTCTGGATACCGCTTCCCGCTGCTCACGGATATGGGCGCTCAACGCTTTACGAGCGCCCTTCCAGTCTTTCGCCAACAGGCACTCCACGATATCGCAGTGCTCGCGCGCCATTTCCCGCTTCACTTTTTCATCAATAACCGCGTAGTTGAACAGGGCATTGTAGAAAGGGCTGTAGCGCTCAAAGAACTCTTCAATGTAACGATTACCGCAGCGTTTTATCCAGTAGTCGTGCAGATCAAAATCCAGCTCAGACTGCGCGGCGCCAGTGGCCGGGCGGTTTGCCTTGAGTAACTGTTGCAGTTCTTCGTCGGTAAAATGCCCGCGCGCGAGATCCAGCGCTTTCAGTTCCAGCATTTCCCGAATATCGAGATAATTGTGCATGTCCTGTTCGCTGAACGGGTGCACCCGCCAGCCGCAGCGCGGCACATGTTCGATCAATCCCGCCCCGGCCAGGCGCGAAAAAATCTGCCGCACCACGGTACGGCCAGCGCCGTATTGCTCTGCGGTGGCCTGCTCGCGCAGGTATTCGGTATCCTGCTTCAGGCTTCTCGCAATGACATCCTCGCGGATTTCATCGTACAGCTTGTGCTCAGTGGCATCGGCCTTAGGGGTCTCCAGTTTCACCCCTTTCAATACTTCGGGCTGCGCTTCCAGACGGCCGTTGTCTTTGCGACGGATTACGCCCTCTTCTACCAATTCATCGACGGCATGACGTACCGGTGTCAAACTGACCTTGTAATGCTCCGACATAGCGCCCAGGGTCAGCTTGTACGGCAACTGGCCTTCCGCCTGGAGAACGGCTTTTACATCAGATTTGATAAATTCAGTAATGGTCATTGAGCCAACACTTGCTATTATTTTCAGCCCTGCCCTCACGGCCTGATTCGCTGGTGGGCCGGGAAAGAGGTAATAAATTTACAGAAGACAGGCAGTATCGCCCATGTTGGAAAAGCTGAGCAAGCTCCTTGACGTAGAAGAACTTGACACGAACCTGTTCCGCAGCCGGGAACACGTGGAAAACTACCGCAAGGTACTCTTTGGTGGCCAGGTATTGGGCCAGGCACTGATGGCCGCCGCGCGCACCGTCGAAGACCGCCTCCCCCACTCCCTGCACGCCTACTTCCTGCGCCCCGGCAGCAGCGAGAAACCGGTGATCTACGATGTAGATCCCATTCGCGATGGTGGAAGTTTCACCACCCGCCGCGTGGTTGCCAAACAGAACGGCAAAGCCATCTTCAATATGTCCGCCTCCTTCCAGATCGAGGAGCCGGGGTTTGATCACCAGTCGGAAATGCCCACTGAAGGGGTAATACCGCCCGAGAAGCTGAAAAACACCCAGCAGCTGGCTGAAGAAGCGGGTATGAATGGCGCGGCTCAGAACCAGCGCCGCTATATGGTGGATTTCCGCCCGATTGACCCGATGAGCTACTTTGACCGGGAGATCCGTGAGCCCCGCTGCATGTTCTGGTTCAAGGTGGACAGCGAGCTATCTGACGACCCGGTCGAACACCGCAGCGCCCTGTGCTATGCGTCAGATATGGCACTACTGGGCACCAGCCTGCAGCCACACCCGATCAGCCTGTTCGATCCCAACCTGATGCCCGCCAGCCTCGACCATGCCATGTGGTTCCACCGCCCTTTCCGCGCGGATGAGTGGCTGCTGTACGTGACCGACAGCCCATCGGCCAGTGGTGCCAGAGGCTACTGCCGCGGTCAGATCTTTGCCCGCGATGGCCGCCTGGTCGCCTCCACCACCCAGGAAGGTTTGATCCGCCAAATCAAGGGCTGACGCGGCTTGCGGGGCCCCGACCGGCCCCGGCGTTAAATTTAATGAAATCAGTGGTTTACAGAAGCGAAACGCTTGCTATAATGCCGCCCGCTTCACAAGGAAGCCCGAGCAGATCCCGCCGCGGGATCGCAGCTCAAACAAATCGGTGAGTAGCGCAGCCTGGTAGCGCACTTCGTTCGGGACGAAGGGGTCGGAGGTTCGAATCCTCTCTCACCGACCATATTTTAAAAACCCGCTTTCGAGCGGGTTTTTTTATGCCAGCCTTTTGGCCAATTGCCCCTGATACCCACACCTCATATCCCGAGCTGGCCAGCCAGAATCCTTATTCCGCTTCTAACATCTGACGCCCGGCCGCCACATAAAATACTTTCCTGAGCGTCACCCCCTTGTTGCCGCGCTAGAATTCGCAATGCCAGAAACAGGTATATTGCCAGCACAAAATTCAGTACAACTGCGCCCGCAAGGAACCCCTCAAATGCTGATCAATGCAGATTTTTCACGCCGCGCCACTGTGAGTGGCGACGAGTATCAGTGGATTGCCTCCCCCCAAGCAGGAGTCGAGCGCGTGATGCTGGATCGTATCGGGGAAGAAAAAGCCCGAGCCACCAGCATCGTACGGTATGCGCCCAACTCCCACTTCCCCCAACACCAGCATCCGGGGGGCGAGGAGATTCTGGTGCTATCCGGTACCTTTTCAGACGAGATGGGCAACTATCCGGCAGGCTGGTATCTTCGCAACCCACCAGGTTCCAAGCATCAGCCGTTTAGCGATCCGGGTGCGACTATTTTCGTAAAACTGAGGCAAATGCCAGCGGAAGAAAATCAGACTGTGCGCGTAAACACCAACGATACGAATTGTTGGCAACAGTTGACTGATCGCGAAGTCTGCCCACTTTTTTCCGGAGGCTATGAGCAGGTTAGCCTTCAGCGATTACAGGCCGGCGTACCCTTATTCCCGGCATCCATCCAGAGTGCTGAACTACTCATCCTCTCCGGCACCCTGCGCGTCCGTGAACAGCGTTTCTCAAAAGGCAGCTGGATACGCCTCCCAGCTGGGGAATACCCTGAATTTCTCGCCGGTAGCGATGGCATCACCTACTTTGAAAAGAAAAACCATCTTGGTGGCGCGATGGATCAATCACCTTGAAACAACGATGCTTTACGCCGCGCCTCTACCCCGAGCCTCAGACTAATTGATTCCACAAGCCTTAATTGTTATTGTGCCCAATATAATATTGCTGGCAGATTCATATGGCACGGGAAAGCGCGTTCGAATTAATCAAAAAAAGCGTCCACCGGTGCGTTCCGCCCATGGCAGGCGCTATGCAGGCGATCGACACTATCGACATGCACACCGGTGGCGAGCCGTTACGAGTGATTCTTGCGGGTTTTCCTGAGCTGGAGGGCGAAGATGTGTTGGCTCGCAGAAAGCACGCTCGCGAACACTTCGATTACCTGCGCACTGCCCTAATGTGGGAGCCGCGCGGACACCGGGATATGTATGGCGCGATACTGGTGCCGCCCAATGACGATGGCGCGGACTTCGGAGCCATCTTTATTCACAATGAAGGCTTCAGCACCATGTGTGGTCATGCTGTGATAGCACTGGCCAAGCTGGCAGTGGAAATGGGCTGGGTCGAGGCCCGCCCGCCAGGCAGTGAAACACCCGTGGTTATTGATGCTCCCTGTGGGCGTATTCGCGCATTCGCGAGAACAGACGCCGACGGACATGTGGTTTCCTCGCGATTTTTCTGTGTTCCATCCTTCAGTCTCGCCCAGAATCAGCAAGTCACCGTACCGGACCTCGGCGACATTCGTTACGACATTGCCTACGGCGGTGCGTTTTACGCGTACGTGGATGCCAACCAGCTCCCCTTCCCGCTCCTCCCCGAAAATACGCAGCAATTGATCGCTGCCGGACGCGCCATCAAAAAAGCCGTGATCGCGCAGGGTATCTCAATCCAACATCCTGACCAGCCGGATCTCGGTTTCTTGTACGGCACCATATTTATGGATATGCGAGCGCTTTCCAGGAACCCAGCGTCTAGCTCCGGTGGCGACAGCATCTGCAGTCGCAACGTGTGCATTTTTGCCGATGGTGACCTGGATAGATCCCCAACCGGATCTGGCGTGGCAGGAAGACTCGCGCTGCACCTGGCCCAGGGAAAATTATCAGCCAGCCAGACGCTGACCGTAGAGAGCATCACCGGTAGTAGTTTTCAGGGAAGTATCGTAGAAACACCGACTATGCTGGCCACAAGGCGGTTGTTCCCGAAATCAGCGGCACCGCACATATGACCGGTCAACACCGTTTCTATATCGATCCACTGGATCCGCTTAAAAACGGTTTTTTGCTCGATTGAATACCGCCTCTAAAAATCAGAAAGATTCGAATCATGCAGTACATTGATGCCAACACTGTCCACCAGTCGCTAGAGTATCCGGAACTCATCTCCGCACTGCGAAAGGCATTTCGCGAACAAAGGGTGCAGGTACCACAACGGCACCACCACCACTACCGATACTCTGCAGGCCATGATCACGAAAATACACTGCTGCTGATGCCCGCATGGCAGGCGGACGGCTATCTGGGAGTAAAGACCGTAGTGGTCGCACCGGACAATCAGAATGAACCGACCATACAGGGGCAGTACACCCTTATTGATGCGGCAACTGGGACCCCCAGGTTGGTCATGGATGCGGCCAGTATCACTGCGCGACGAACCGCAGCGGCCTCAGCCCTGGCAGCAGATTATCTGGCACCGGTCGATGCCAACACCCTGTTGATGGTCGGCACAGGAACACTCGCCCCCGAGCTTGTGCGAGCGCATGCCAGTATACGCCCGATAAAAGAAGTGCTGATTTGGGGCCGTTCGGCAGATAAAGCCCGGGCGGTAGCAGCCACTTTGCAGGGCGAATCTTTCGACGTCTCGCTGTGCAATGATATTCAATCCGGCATGCAACGGGCTGACATCGTCAGCTGCGCCACCATGAGCAAAACGCCGCTGATCTACGGTAAGTGGCTGAGAGAGGAGCAGCATATTGACCTGGTAGGCGCCTACCGGCCGGATATGCGGGAAGCGGATGATCTGCTAATCCGGCGCGTGGCCCTTTATGCTGATGTAATGCCCCACGCCCTGAACGAGACCGGCGATCTGGCGATTCCCATTGCTGAAGGTGTAATTACCCCGCAATCGGTCCTCGGCGACCTCCCCTCCCTGTGCAAATCCCCAGCACCCGCGGAGCGCACAGGGGTTACCTGCTTCAAGTCAGTAGGGCACGCCCTTGAGGACCTGGTCGCTGCCAGCCTGGTACACGCGCGCGTCGAATCAGGCAGCAGTGCGGGTTAATTTTTACCCACCCAGGCTCCGATAAGTCTTTGAAAAGCCTGTCATGGCACTGTTAACCTTGCCTGCGGTCATAAGATGTACCTGCCGCCCATTGGTAACGGAGCCAGACAGAATTCATGTTTCATACGTTGCGCATTATATTTTCCTGCCGTGCCGCCATAGCCACCACGCTGTTCGTGTTAACGAGTATATTCCCCGGAGTGGCGGCAGCGGCAGCGGATGTGGAGAAGCAGTACTACGACATTGGCTACAAGGCGCAACTCGACCCAGGCAGCGGCTTGGCGAATGTGGAAATCACACTCTCCGGAAAAGAACTACCTAGCAAACTTACCCTCCACCTTGATCCGGAGCGACACACGGCTCTGGAAGGCGAGCATCTGACAATAGAAGATGACAAGGCCACCTGGATACCGAGCGGTGCGCGCGATGGCATCCGCTATCAATTCGTAATTGACGCAAAAAAATCTTCCGGTAGATACGACTCCCGGATAACTGACAAGTGGGCCATCCTGCGCAGCGACAAGCTTATTCCGCCAATCTCCGCCCGAGCACCGAAGCACCTTCAATCCAGAGCAACACTGGAAATAGAAGCGCCGGACGACTGGAATGTACTCTTGCCCTATGAGAAGAAAAAGCCCGACACCTTTACCTTAAAGGACCCGGGCCGCCGCTTCATCCGACCGAAAGGCTGGATGATCGCTGGGAAAATTGGCAGCCGCCAAGACATCATCGGCGGCACTGACACGGTTGTTGCAGGCCCTCTGGGAAAAGGCCTGCGCAGGCAGGACACCCTGGCTTTCCTCAGCTGGACCCTGCCTGAATTGAAAAAGGTGTTCCCACAATTCCCGGACAAACTTCTGATCGTCATGGCGGGAGACCCCATGTGGCGTGGTGGTCTGTCGGGTACTCGCTCGCTGTTTATGCATGCAGACCGGCCACTGATTTCCGGAAATCGCACCAGCAGCATGTTGCACGAGCTGGTTCATGTCGCTACAGGAATTCGGGGAGACAAGGAGAGCGACTGGATTGTGGAGGGCATCGCGGAATACTACTCCCTCAAAACTCTGCGCCGCACCGGCGGCATCAGCCAGAAGCGTTACCTGCAGGCATTGGACGACCTGGCCAAGTGGGGAAAAGAATCTCCCGATCTACTGGTCAAGCGCTCATCCGGCCCAACCACCGCCAGGGCTGCGGTCTTGTTGTCCGAGATTGACGAGGCAATTCAGAAATCCAGCAATGGAGAGAAAAGTTTGGACGATGTGGTGCGCACTATCGCCGTGGACCGCGGAGAAATCACCCTGGAGAAGTTTCGTACACTCGCTGAGCAGGCTGCCGGAATGGAGATTCCACAGCTCGAACGCACATTTCTTGCGGGCAAAAAAAAGCCCTGACGACGGGGAGAGCGTCAGGGCCAAGACCATTAGGAGTGAAACTTGGAGGATTTCATCCTTACAACACACTGGATACCTGTATGGAGGAAGGCATCCGGCCGGCACTACTAAACACGACGTGGGGGGAGATGTGTGCAAGCCAGCTACATTCAGTATTGGCTAGACCCCGGGTTTTGCCAGTTGGATACCGGAAAACTTTAGAACATTTGGCAATAGTAAATTTAGAGAAATTGCCATCAGTTATTAGACGCGGCAACCGGCTGAATATTGGTCAAATATTAACCGCCTCATAACTCATCTACACTTCCGCTTGACTAATCCCCGACAACCCATAGAATAGCGCCCTCTTACACGCCCAGCGGCACGTAAGTATCAGAAAATGCTAGGATTTTTGGTTTATATCCGCTAGAATCCGCGGCGTTTTCATCGCTGAAATGCGATATTTAGGCTAGGTGGCAGAGTGGTCATGCAGCGGACTGCAACTCCGTGTACGCCGGTTCGATTCCGACCCTAGCCTCCATATTCTCCTGGCGAGCTCTCCCGAGCTGGCCTCTCACTGGCACCACAGGGTGCCAGCTGAACACCTCCTGGCCCGGGTGGTGGAATTGGTAGACACAAGGGATTTAAAATCCCTCGGCTTCTGGCCGTGCGGGTTCAAGTCCCGCCCCGGGCACCACCTCCCTTTCTCTCCTAAGCTTTCCCAAGATCAACAGATCTTCACCTATACCTGTTTCCGCAGCTTGCGTGAGCGCCCCATCGGGATGGACAGCAACACACTGATCAAACTCGTCTCGCTCAGCCTTATAGCCCTGCTACTGGCCTATAGCTACGCGCGCGCAAAAACTTTGCTCTCCCGATGGGAGCCTCTATGTATGCTGGCAAATATGAGCGCAAAGTTTGCCTGCTCAGCGCGCCATATCTCCGGCTTCAATAATGAAAAAATATACCGGGATCTTCACAATTATTCTCCCCTGTTTTCACTGGTGCGGGTGAGCCATACAGGCAACGTGACCAAGGCGCAGTTGGGAAAACTTGTGTCCGCGCAGGTACGGTTCGATCCAGCTATGGGAACGCAGCTGGGTCCACAATTGGAGCCACGCGATCAGACAGTCTCGCACGCTCCCAGCCCCTCGATCGAATTTCAGCATCGCCGCAGTGAACCCCATCACCAGAACCGTGCGCACACTCCCCTTCAGCAGCTTCTTGCGCGGCAGCTACAGGAAGACTTCCGTACAGGCCTGGACACTCGTGCGCTAGTGGTAGCCTGCGGGGATAGGGTGATCGCCGAAGCCTACGGAAACGGCATCACCGCGCGTACGCGGCTTCTCGGCTGGTCGATGACAAAGAGTGTTATCGCAATGCTATTTGGCAGGATGGAAGCGCTGGGGATGGCCGATCCACAGGAACGGGATCTTTTTGCGGAGTGGAGCCAGGATGCACGCTCTTCCATCACCCTGGAAAACCTCCTGCAGATGTGTGACGGACTGGCGTTTGACGAACGCTACTACCTTGGAACCGATGCCACCCGCATGTTGTTTGGCAACCAACCCGCGTCGCACTATGCACTGCAGCGCCCCCTGAAATACTCACCGGGCTCGCATTTTTCCTACTCTTCGGGATCCACCAATCTGGTTGCCCGCTGGATGCACAAACAGTTGGGCGGCACCGAAAAATCGTTGAAGTTCCTGCGAAGTGAATTCGTTGATCCGCTGGCGCTACACAGCCTTTTACTGGAGACTGACGCCGACGGTGTATTTGTAGGCAGCTCCTATGGCTTTGCCACTGCAAGGGACTGGGCAAAACTCGGCATCGTATTGCTGAACAATGGGGCCGTCGAGGGCGCACGCGTGCTGAATAGCCAATGGATACGGCGGGCTGTTGCCAGTAACACCAGCATTAATGACGCCCGCTACGGTTACCAGCTGTGGCTGAATCACAGCAGCAGGAACGAACTACCACTGTATCCGACCCTCCCCCGGGACAGCTACTTTATGCTCGGCAATCGCGAGCAAAAGCTGATGGTATGCCCGAACCAAAACGCCGTCATCGTGCGCCTTGGCTGGTCAGCCTCGCCCTACCCCGCAGAATCGCGCTTTGGAGAAATCCTGGCCGCCCTTCCCTACTGATCCAGTAAGCCCCGACACAAGACCATCAACCGTGACGGTTTTCGAGCAGAGCGAGAAAAATCCGCCCCTCTTCCTCGGTGGACTCCAGACCGTATTTCTCCACCACCGCCAAGAAGCGCTGGATATAGTGACGGCGCACCGGGCCGTATGGGGGCATCCACTGGTCTGGCCCACGGTGCCCCTTGCTCTGGTTGCGGCCATCGTCCACCAGCCAGAGGTTGTCCGGGTCTTCCGCGAATGCGCGCTTTTTCTCGCGAGGCCAGTGCGCGCCACCGCGTTCGTGGGCCCACTTCAGCGGTACGATATGCTCCACATCCAGGTCTGAAGCCAGCTCAAAAAAACTGCCCGTATAAGGGTCCATCCACAGGCCCGTGGCGACTTTACAGTTGCCGGCACCGGTGTAGGCAATCGGGGCCAGGGAGTAGCGGATCAGTAGTTCATGGCGGGTATCCTGGCAGTCACCATCGGCATCGGACCATCGGGGCAACCATTCACCGCGACGATACTTTTCATCCGCAACGGCGAGCGATGGGGAAATCGGAGTACCCAGAAACAGGAAAGCAAATACAAAATAAATACCGAAACGGGAGGAAGCTTGAGAACGCAGCACGACAACTCCATTGGCGCATAATAGCTCGATTGGAGCTATCGTACCGGAACGCGATTGACGTGCAAATCCTCAACATTGCGAAATCGCGGAAGACACCGCTACTGTTAGCGCAGGAAATCTCCCCCTTGCTGATGGCACCAGCCAAACACGATTCCAATTTCCCCGCGTTATTATTCTCCGCAGTGATAAAGCATGTGCCATCTGTGCACAGATTTCGTGGAAATTACCCCTATCGGCAGTAGAGATTGCTTTTGCTGGCGGCCCCTTTACTCCCCCAGGTAGTCGGCGTTTATATTGTCCCCTCGCCAGGGTTGGCGAACACAATAACCAGCAACCGGACGCGCAGTCCTTCGTGGGATTCATTGCGCGGTCGAGTGGCTTTCGCTTCCCAGATTAGCCGTAGGGAAATTGGCATTTAAAACCAAGGGGGCAATTCATGCTTCTACGCTGTATTCGTAACTTCGTCGCGGTCAGCGCCGCAGTATTCTGTTTTTCTGCCGGCGCCATCGCCGAGTCCTGGGTACTGGTGGTACATGGCAATAAAATTCACCAGAACACACTGGATGATATTGCTGCTGCAGGGGGGAAAATTACCCACACCGTGCCCGAAATCGGCGTATTGCTGGTCGAGGGCAATAGCGCGTTCGGCAAGACCGTCAACACCCTTTCCGGAGTCAAACACGCAGGCGTTAACGCCTCTTTCCAGTTCTTCGACCCCGTTGTCGCTGAGGGCATAACGCTCGATGCGGCAGCGAACCCACCAGTGAGTGGCGACGACGATTTCTACTTCGACCTCCAGTGGGGGCATGCAGCCGTAAACGCAGTGAAAGCCTGGAATGCGGGAAATACCGGTTCCGGAGTGCGCGTAGCCATTATCGACGGTGGCTATGACCTGGATCATCCGGATCTGGCACCCAACATCGACTACAACGCCAGTATGGATTTTACCGGTGAAGGGCTGGCATACACCCTGCCGGACACGTTCAGCCACGGCACCCATGTTGCCGGTACAGTTGCGGCGGCCAATAACGGCTTTGGCACAATCGGTGTGGCTCCGGATGCTACCCTGATCTTGCTGAAAGCACTTGGCGACGAAGGCTCAGGCTCATTTGGTGCTGTGGCTGCAGCCATTGTGCACGCGGCCAACCAGGATGCCGATGTCATCAACATGAGCCTTGGGGCCGCCTTCCCCGCGAGCGAGCCCGGCGCGGCGGCACTGCGCACTATGATGTCCCGGGCGACCAACTACGCCTATCAGGCGGGGGCAACCATCATCACTTCTGCCGGCAACGATTCGGTCGATGGTGATAAAGATGGCAATAACCTCACCCTGCCGGCGGACTCACCCCATACCATTTCCATTTCAGCGACAGGCCCACAGGGCTGGGCTGCAGGTAACGGTAACCTCGACTACCTCGCGATCTACTCCAACTATGGGCAGTCCCTGATCGACTTTGCGGCACCGGGCGGCGACTACACCTACTACCTGAGTAACAATGATGTATGCACCGTTGGCCCGATCACCAACCTGTGCGGTGTATTCGACTTTGTGTTCAGCACCGGTAACGGAGGCTGGTACTGGTCTGTCGGTACCAGCATGGCATCGCCACACGCGGCGGGTGTTGCGGCGCTGATCATCGGTGCGAATGGTGGTGACATGCATCCCGCCCAGGTGGAGGCGGCCTTAGCACAGGGATCTCTGGATCTTGGCAAACCAGGCAACGACGACGTGTTTGGAGCGGGCCTGGTTCAATCTCCCAAATAGGGACGAAGCGCAAGTTTCCTTGCAGCAAAACGAACAAAGCCCCCTACTGGGGGCTTTTTTATTCGGCCGGCGACCGGTGTCGACCAGTGTTGGATCTGTGCGGGTGACGCTGCTTATTGATCAGTCACCGGACTCCTCGGCGGGGTCAGCAGTCAGCGCCGGCCAGGCGGCGCGAAGATAAATGACCATGGTCCAGAGTGTCAGTGCCGCCGCCACATACAACAGGATATAGCCAATCGTCTCCATTACTGGAAACTCCTGGACGTCGAACGCCAGCAATACAATGATCGCCGCCATCTGGGCGGTAGTTTTGATCTTGCCGATATAGCTGACCGCCACGCTGCTGCGCAAGCCCAGTTCTGCCATCCACTCTCGCAGCGCAGATACCGCAATCTCACGACCGATAATAATCGCCGCAGCAATCGTAAACAGGCGGTAATCGTGCAGGTCAACCAGCAGCACAAGCGCCGTTGCCACCATCAGCTTGTCCGCTACGGGATCCAGGAAGGCGCCGAATGGCGTACTCTGATCGAGCTTGCGGGCAATATAGCCATCCAGCCAGTCGGTGGCGGCTGCAATAGAGAAAATAAGGGCTGAGGCGATATAGCTCCACTTGTAGGGAAGGTAAAATACCAGCACAAATACAGGAATCAGCGCAACGCGCAACAGGGTCAATTGGTTAGCGAGAGTCATGCTGGTCCTTCTTCAGTCGCTGAACACACATCGTCGGCAGTGCGTAACTTAGCAATCTGGAATACAAAAATAAACGCCAGCGGACGATTCCTTTGCCACTGGCTATTCATTGTGCAGGGTCGAGTATATATCCTGAGCGAGTTTGCGGCTCACCCCCTCGACGCTGGACAGTTCGTTGACCGAGGCTCGCAGGATCTCCTGCAAACCGCCAAAGTGATGTAACAGCGCTCGCCGCCTCGCGGGACCGACACCCGGAATGCCCTCCAGTGGCGACTCGCGACGCTTTTTATCGCGCCGCTGGCGATGACCGGTAATGGCGAATCGATGCGCCTCATCCCGAACTTGCTGAATCAGGTGCAGTGCTGGCGAATCGGATTCCAGCACCAGTTCGCGCCCCTCCGCCACAATGTGCAGGGTCTCGAACCCCGCTTTACGGGTAGTGCCTTTGGCAACGCCGATGATCTGCACTCCGGTGATACCCAGCTCGTTTAGCGTATCCACCGCCTGTGTCACCTGCCCCTTGCCCCCATCAATCAGGAGAATATTGGGGAAGCGGCCCTCACCATTGGACAAGCGGGTGTAACGGCGCTTGAGCGCCTGCCCCATAGCCGCGTAGTCATCACCCGCGGTAATCCCTTCGATATTGAAACGGCGATAATCCGATTTCACCGGCCCGCCGGTATCAAAAACCACGCAGGAGGCAACGGTGGCTTCACCACTGGAATGGCTGATATCAAAACACTCCAGCCTCTCAGGCAAATCTCCCAGACGAAGCACCTCCTGAAGATTTTCAAAGCGATCCTGCAGTTTCTGCTGGGAAGCGGTACGACTCTGCAGGTTCTGGCGCGCGGCCTGCTGGGCCATCTCGACCCAGGTGGCGCGATTCCCCCGCAGACGATTGACTACCTGGATATCCTTGCCGGCCTGCTCGGTAAGCGCCTGCTGTAACGCCTCAATGTCTTCGAGCGGCTCAGACACGAGTATCTGGCGTGGCAGCTCGCGATTGTTGCCCAGGTAAAACTGAGGGATGAAAGCGGACAGCAGTGCTGCATCGTCCAGACCCAGCTTTTCACTGGGATAGTAACTACGACTCCCGAGAATGCGCCCCTGCCGGATAAACAGAACGTGCACACAGCAGAGTCCGCCTGACGTCGCCACACCGAGGACATCCACATCGGCGCCACCGCTTTCGGCGACCTGATCCGATTGCAGTCGGCGCAGCGCAACAATCTGGTCGCGCAGGCGCGCGGCCTTTTCAAACTCCAGCGCCACTGAAGCGCGCTCCATCTCCTCCGCCAGTTCTCGGATGATGCTGTCGCTCTTCCCCGCGAGGAACATCTGCGCGTGGCGGACATCCGCCTGGTAGTCTTCCGGGCTGATGAAATCGACGCATGGCGCGGTACAGCGCTCAATCTGATATTGCAGGCATGGCCGCGAGCGATTGGCGAAAACACTGTCTTCACAGGAGCGAATTCGAAATGTCTTCTGCAGGAAATTCAGGCTATCGCGTACCGATGAGGCATTGGGAAAAGGACCGAAATAGTCCCCCTTCTTTCTCTTGGCGCCACGGTGAAATGCGATACGGGGAAAAGTGTCCTTGCTGGACAGGAAGATATAAGGGTAGCCCTTGTCATCTTTCAACATGACATTGTAGGGCGGCCGCTGGGATTTGATCAGGCTCTGCTCCAGCACCAGAGCTTCGGTTTCACTGCGAGTGACAGTTACCTCGATGTCCGCGATCTTTTCCACCAGCGCCATGGTTTTGGCGGTGAGACCGCTGGCCCGAAAATAGCTACCCAGGCGGTTGCGCAGGTTTTTCGCTTTACCGACGTACAGTACCTTACCTTGGGCGTCAAACATCTGGTAAACGCCGGGCTTGCGGGTCACCGTTGTGAGAAAGCGCTTGCTGTCGAACATAGCCGTTTCTTGTGCCAACAACAAAACAGGGGCCAATTGGCCCCTGTTTCTTAAATTCTGTGTAGAGGAGATCGGATTTTACACCGATAACGGCTTACGCGCCCTACACTGCCTCTTCCGGATCCAGCACATTATGCTTCACTGCCAGCAATGTCAGCTCCACATCGGAATGCAGTCCCAGCTTCTCGAAAATCCGGTAGCGATAAGTATTCACGGTTTTCGGGCTGACGGATAGGGTCTCGGCAATTTCCGACACCTTGTTGCCGTTGACTATCATCACCGCTGTCTGGAGCTCTCTTTCAGACAGGTCCTCAAACGGCGACGAGCCACCACTGACACTGCGCAATGCAAGCTTGGTGGCCATGGAACTGCTGATATACGTCTCACCAGCGACCACTGAATGAATCGCGCGCACCATTTCTTCCAGGTCAGCCCCCTTGGTCACGTAGCCCTTGGCTCCGGCCTGAATCAGGCGGCTGGGAAAAAGGTCATCGTCCAGCGCACTGACAGCAATAACCTTGGCGTGAGGGAATCGAGAGATGAGCTTGCGGGTAGCCTCAAGGCCTCCCATGCCGGGCATTCTCACATCCATGAGAATGACATCGACCTCAGCTTCCCGCACAAAAGCGATAGCTTCTTCGCCGCTTTTGGCTTCACCTACCACCTGAACATCGTCGACGTCACCCAGCATGCGCGATATTCCCATGCGCACCAAATCGTGATCATCTACCACTAAGACTTTTATCAATTTAGCCCCAACCACGGATTTTCAGTTGACCTTGTGCAAGAATTTCCTATTAAACCTCCCCTGCACAAAATCACGTTTTTTGTTATTGCTCAGCGGGTTATACCCGCAAAGATCCATCCACAGAGCCCTGACTCAACATACCAGACAAATGTCATGGTGCAAAGCGAGATAGCACCAAGCTACTGCAGATAAAAGGCGCTCACTTTACGGTTATTTCAGGCCAATATAACGGAAAGATTGCAGTCACTGGTGATTCATGCCGCATGCTTTTAAGCACGAGTTCCAGCACCCCGGATAGAGATAGGCACTGACACTAACGAGCTAATAATCCCCGCAAAAATCGCCAGAATTCCAGATGAGGCAAGGGATCGGTTTTTCCGTTTTAAGGGGAAAATGTTCTAACTGGCTTGCGCTGCGAGAGGCTCAATGATGCTCAGTCGAGACCATAGACGGCCTACTCTGGCTAACTTAAGGGTAGAAGCGCGGCTCCGGTTCCAGTGTCACCCCAAACTTCTTTTGGATATCACTGGCTATTTCGCGGGCCAGGTTGACGACTTCACTGCCGCAGCGGTGTCCCGGATTCACCAGAACAAGCGCCTGACGATCGTGGACCCCCACCCCATTTTGGGCATAACCACGCCAACCGGCCTGGTCGATAAGCCATCCAGCAGCCAGCTTCCATTGAGTCCCAGATTCAAACGCTACCAATCCCGGGTGGGCAGCCTTGAGGGCGGTATACAGGGACGTATCCACGACTGGATTCTTGAAAAAACTACCCGCATTGGGTATTTCGACAGGATTTGGCAGCTTGCTGTTGCGAATATCGATAACTGCGTTGGCCACCACGGCCGGAGTCAGCTCGTCCAGCGGTTGCCCGCGGTCGGCAAAGTGCTGCTGTAAGGCCGGATATGATACGTGTGGCTGCCAGATTCGAGGCAGTTTCAGCACCACATCACAGATCAGGTAACGGTCCTTGGCAGCCCCTTTGAAGATACTATCGCGGTAACCAAACTGACACTCCTCGGCAGAGAAGGTCACAAGGTCTCCACTCGCGATTTCCATCGCGGTCAACTGCTCGAAGGTGTCTTTAAGCTCAACACCGTAGGCACCGATATTCTGGATGGGTGCCGCGCCGATATTTCCTGGGATTAGTGCGAGGTTTTCGAGCCCACCGTACCCCAGTTCGACACTGCGCATAACCAGTTGGTGCCAGTTCTCACCCGCAGCGGCATGTATACGAACACCATCATCCAGTGGATCGAACTCAAGTCCATGCATGCCCACATGCACCGCGATCCCGGGGAAGTCACCGGTGAGTACGATATTACTGCCGCCGCCGAGAGGAAGGATAGGAAGCTGTTTTGTGCGGGCAAACTCTAGCGCTTCGCGCAGCTCATCCAGTGTCGTTGCCGCGCAAAAATACCTTGCCCGCGCGGCAATGGTCATGGTGTTGAAAGGCTGTAGATCTACGTCTGACTGAATCATCTGGTACCGCTCTCTGCCCCGGCACATTTGACTTCAGTACCGAGTCGCCCTACCCGGGCACGTCACAAATTATGCAAAAAGAGCGCGCATCCGCTCGAGGTCCTGCTGGGTATCCACACCGCCGGGCACTTCTTCGCAGGCATCGTCCACGTGGATTGCATGGCCGTGATACAGGAAACGCAATTGCTCGAGCGCCTCGAATTTCTCGATCGGCGCCATGGGCCAACTGACAAAATGATTCAACAGCCCTGCCCGGTAAGCATAGATGCCAATATGGCGCCGCGGCTGGAGCCCCTCCGGCAGCGCCTGCTGCTCCAGAGCGAAGGCGTCCCGCGGCCAGGGAATAGGCGCGCGGGAAAAATAACGTGCCAGCCCCGACTCCTCAGCCACTACCTTCACGATATTCGGGTTGAGGAAGTCCTCAACTGTCGGGATCGGCTCCGCCAGAGTTGCGACGCCGGCTGTACGGTTCCGCGCCAGGTTCGCAGCCACCTGATTGATCACCGCTGGCGGAATCAGGGGTTCATCTCCCTGCACATTCACCAGGATTCGGTCTTCGGTCAGCTCCAGATTCGCCGCGACCTCCTGCAGGCGATCGGTTCCGGAAGCGTGATCGGCACTGGTCATGCACACCTCGCCGCCAAAGCCCTGTACCACTTGCGCAACACGCATGTCGTCCGTTGCGACAATCACCCGCTGCGCGGCACTCTCACAAGCGCGCTCGTACACCCTCTGCACCATGGGTTTGCCGGCAATATCCGCCAGCGGCTTGCCGGGAAGGCGGCTTGAGGAAAATCGTGCGGGGATGATGACATCGAATTCAAAGGGACTGGTATCGCTCATGCGGGTTCAAAACTCTGCAGATGCTGGTGAATGCGTTGGTAGAAAAGATCCGGCAGCTGGGCCTGTGCCTCCATGGCCCACCAGTGGCTCTGCCAGAAATCACGGCATTTGACCGCGTCTTTCATGGTCATGATTACCGGAGTCACGCCATCTAGCTGCAGCTCCTGCTGGCTGAACTGGTGATGGTCTGGAAAGGCCATTTCCATCACAGTAAAACCGATATCCCGCAGCGCGTTAAAAAAACGCTGGGGATTACCGATCGCCGCCACCCCGTGACACGGACCCACTTCCGGGCCCGATTCGATCTTCAGGGTCGATGTCTGATCCAGATTGAACTGATGCCAGCGCGATGGCTGCAACTCCATGGTGAAATCGGCTTCCTCACCCACCTGGGATTCCACCAGAGCATTGGGCTGGCCATTCACAACGACCATATCCACGCTTCGCAGTCGGTCAGCCGACTCCCTCAGTGGACCGCGGGGCAACAAATGCTGATTGCCGAGACCGCGCTGACCGTCCACGACACAGATTTCCATACTGCGCCACAGACCATAGTGCTGGAGGCCATCGTCAGAGAGGATCACATCACAACCGTGTTCGGAAATCAGGGCAGACGCCGCTTCCGCACGTTTGGGAGAAACCATTACCGGGAGGCCCGTCATCAGGTGAAGCATGAGCGGTTCATCGCCGGATTCCAGGGGGTGGGATTCGGCGGTGACATTGTAGGGGTAGTGCTTGGCGCGGCCACCATAGCCGCGGCTGATAATACCGGGTTTGCGGCCACGCTCTTTCAGCCAGCGGCCAAGCTCGGCAACCAGGGGCGTTTTACCGGCACCACCGACGGTAATATTGCCGACCACAATCACCGGCACCGACAGCGGCTCTGGTTGATTGCGCTGCTTGCGCCAGCGACTGCCGTGTCGGAACGCCAGCTCCAGCGGCGCCAACAAAGGCAGCTGTGTACCGCTTACTTCACCGCTTTCGGTGGCCGGATACCAGCGTTTGTTCAACCAGTCTTCAAGCGACATTGCGCGATGCGCTCCTATCCCCGTTTCGAATTTTCTATCCGCCGATGGCACCGCCGGACTGCTGCTGAAGTAACAGCGCGTAGCGACCGCCGCGCTCCAGCAACTCACTGTGGGTGCCACTTTCAACGATACGCCCCTGATCCATGACCAGGATGCAATCTGCATTCTCAATGGTACTCAGGCGATGCGCGATCACAAACGTAGTGCGATTTTTCATCACCTCCGCGAGCGCCGCCTGAATGTGACGTTCGGAGGCGTTATCCAGAGCCGAGGTCGCCTCATCCAGCACCAGTACCGGCGAATCCTTTAACAGCGCCCGCGCGATAGCCAGCCGCTGACGCTGGCCACCGGAAAGAATCTGCGCGTTGTCCCCGAGCACCGTGTTGAGCCCGTCTGGCAACTCTTCGATAAAGTCGCGCGCGTGCGCCAGATCTACCGCCCGCTCGACTTCCGCCTCCGGCTTGCCCTCGAGCTCGCCGTACGCGATGTTGCGATACACCGTATCGTTGAACAGCACAATGTTCTGAGAGACCAGGCTGATCTGCTCGCGCAACTCCGCCACTGGAACCTCGGTAATATCCACCCCATCCAGCAGAATTCGCCCGGAGGTGGGATCGTAAAATCGGGACAGCAGGCTCACCAGTGTGGTCTTTCCAGAACCGGAGGCTCCTACCAGGGCAACTGTCTGCCCCGCACGCACCGAGAAATCGATGTCACTCAATACATCCGGGCCGCCTTCCGAATAGCGGAAACCCAGATGTTCGAAAGTCACTTCCCCGGTCACCGGGCTTGGCAGATGCAGGTTGCCTCCAGTGGGCTCCTTTGGCGCATCGAACACTTCGAAAATACTTTCCGCCGCGGCGATCCCTTTCTGAATTTCGGCATAGACCTCGGAGAGGTTCCTGATCGGCTTAGCCAGAGAGGCAGCAGCACCGATATAGGAAGCAAATACGCCCGCTGTCATCGACTCGACCATGCCGGGAGCCAGAGCGAACCAAACCAGCACTGCTGTTGCGAGCCCCACCAGTGTCTGGATCACTGACACACTGGCGTTGTCCGCCACTACCAGTTTCATGAACTGCTGTCGGTTGGCGTTACTCGCAGCTGCGAAACGGGCATTTTCATAAGTTCGGCCACCGTACATGCGGACGACTTCGTAGCCGTTGATCGCTTCCTGGGTCACATGGGTCACGTCACCCATGGTGTTCTGGATCCGATGGCTGAGCTTGCGGAAACGGCGGCCCACAATACTGACAATGCCGGCGATAATCGGCACAAACAGGAAAAACGTCAGGGTCAGCTGCCAGTTCACCAGTAACAGATAAGTCAGTAGGCCAATGGCCGTAAACGAGGAGCGAATCAGCGTGCGCAACGCCTTGGTAATGGAGTTGGTCACCTGCTCCACGTTGTAGGCGACCTTGGAAATCAGGAAAGCACCGGTGTAGCGGTCAAAATAGCTGCTGGGCAACTGCCCAATATGCTCGAATAGCTCGGTGCGCAACTGGTGAATCACTGCGCGTGCAACATAAGACAGACCATAACTGCCAACAAAGTTGCCCACAGCGCGCAGCATGATGATGATCAGCATCGCCGACGGCACCAGCCAGCGGGCAGTCTCCTGGGGCATGTTCCCACCGGGGAAAAAACCGGCGACATACTTCGACAGGAAGCCTCGTCCCTGCTCGATACCGGCACCGACGGCGTCCAGCAATAGCTCAGTGACGGCAATCAGCACCACTTCCATGCTGGAAAACAGCAGGAATCCAAGCACCGCGACAACAAACAGCGGCCACTGAGGTACAGCGTAGGAAAGTAGGCGACGATAGGTTCTGGCGCCGTCCCGGGGCTTCAGCACCGGTTGGGGGGATTTATCCATAAATATCTTGGCAGCGTGTTCTCCGCAAGAGACCACCCGCAACAGCAAGGCCACTGCGGGCATATCGTGGATACGGCACACGCCGTATCCAGCGGTTCAACACTTTATAGATTACTGTTCGTCCGGCTGCCGGGTAGTGATGCTGAGATGAACAAATCCCAGCTGACCCGCGGCATCCATGGCACGAACCACCGCTTGATGTTGCGCGGTGGCGTCTGCGGTAATGATCAGCGGGCGATTGTACTCGCCACCGGACACTTCCGACAGTGCAGATTTGAGCGTGGCGAGCTTCTTGTTGATCAGCGCTCGGCCATCCACCGAATATGAGCCATCGGCATTGATGAGTACCTCAATGGTTGAGGGGGGACTCTCCGCCTGTGGGCCCGAAGCCTCCGGAAGATTGAGCTCAAGATGGCTCTCTTTGGTAAAGGTGGTGGAAACCATAAAAAAGATCAGCAGCAGGAACACCACATCGATCAATGGCGTGAGGTTCACCCCATCCTGCTCTGTATTCTGGCGACGGAATTGCATCAAGCGCTCCTGAATCTGTGATTGAGCGCTCAGGCTGCTGCTTCGATACGGCGGTCACTATGCAGGGCATCCACCAGTTTGACGGCCTCCTGCTCCATGGTCACCACAATGGAATCCACGCGGCGCTGGAAGTATCGATGTGCCATCAGCGCCGGGATAGCCACGCTCAGGCCCGCGGCGGTGGTGATCAGAGCCTGGGAGATCCCCCCGGCCAGTACACCCGCATTGCCGGTGCCTTCCAACATAATGGCAGTAAATACCTGAATCATGCCCACCACGGTGCCAAGCAGGCCGATCAACGGCGCCACAGCGGCAATGGTACCCAGCACATTCAGGAAGCGTTCCAGCTCGTGCACCACCTGACTGGCAGCCTCTTCGATACTGTCCTTCATCACCTCACGGCCATGCTTGGAATTGGCGAGACCCGCGGCAAAAATGCGCCCCAGCTGGCTGGAGTCGCGCAGGGCCTTAATCTTTTCCGTGGTCAGCTGGTTGTTCTTTAGCGAACTCCAGACTTCACCCAGCAGCGCACGCGGGGCGATCTTGCGCTCGTTGAGCGTCCACAAACGCTCGATGAAAATCGCAATAACAGCTACGGAACAGAGCAGGATAGGCAGCATCAGCCAGCCGCCAGACTTGATAATCTCTAACACTTTTTATACGCCCCAGACTGCGGAAGGGTTTTGTTATGGGTTCAAGCTAAGTCGGAGACTCTACCACAGCTCAACCAGATGGCTAAGTGCTTGAGTGGTATGAATTTTATCTCTGTGAACGAAGTTGCACGTGGCCGCAATCTGGCCTGCTTGCGGGCGATGGCCGCCAGATCCTGCGCGAATGGCTAGACGGTCATTGCGTTCACTCCCCTGCACCAAAACAAAAAAGCCGCCCGAAGGCGGCTTTTTCTGGCGGCCTCTCATTGTGAGGGGCCAATCAGCTTGCGGCTAACCGCTGCTTAGCGCCCCGGGCGCTCAGGACGCGCCGGCTTTTCCGGGCGCTCAGGCTTCTCGGCCTTTTCCGGGCGAACCGGTCTTTCCGGACGGTCCAGCTTCGCAACGCGCTCCGCCTTTTCGACCTTGGCCACCTTGTCTGCACGGGCCAGTTCACGCTCGGCACGCGCCTCGGAGCGCGCTGCCGCACGCTCGTCGCGACGGGCCAGCTTTTCGGTCATATCCGGACGATTGGAGCGAATACCGCTGACTACTTCGCCAAGGTTGACGCCCAGCTCACGGGCAATCTGGCCCCAGCCCATGCCATCTACCTGGCGCATACGCAGGATTTCGTTCAGGGATTCGTGGGCCGTCATGCCCTCCTCGCCCTCGAGCGCTTCAGCCGCGGACAGTCCGGCCAATTGTTCGGCCAGTGCCATGGTGATCAGCACGTTGCCGTAACCCATGCCGTTGCCGGGCTCGCCACCATCTTCTACTTCGGGGGCATCAACTTCGGTTCCATCGGTTTCGGTTGTGTCTGTTTCGGTATCAGTCGCAACTTCTTCACCTTCCGGAAGCGGCTCGACATACTGAATGCTGCCGTCTCGAAGTCCGGCCACCACACTGGAGGATTCCTCACCAAAAAATTCACTGAAATAGCCTGCAATGCGCTCACCGGGAACCGTTTCCGCAATTTCAACGACTTCGACGGTATCGGTATCCGTGTCAGGCATGTCTTCGTCGGCCCATACCAGCGGGACGCTAACCAGCCCAGCCAGAGCTGCAGCCATTGCAGTAGACTTGAATGGAATCTTCATCACTGTTTTCTCCTGAGTGTTTCTGGCTCCCACTATTTCAACAGCCAAGCGGGAATCGCAGAGGGAAAAGTATTAATCAGTTGGCTGGTCGATAGCTGACCTGCACCCCAAACCCCTGGTCGGGACTGCCGTCCGCCAGTCCGATATAGCCGTAAAGCATGCCGCTCCACTGAGCGCTGACCTTGTGACTGTAATAGCCGAAAATCTCGGTCTGCGGATCATTACCCTCAACGGCGGCCTGCTGGTAGTCGAGAGAGGCGCCGATACTGGACACCTCATCCAGGCGATAGCCACTGCCCACAGAGGCGTACCAGACATTACGCAGTTCAACCTCTGGAAGGTCGCCCTTGAATTTCTTGGCCAGGGTGACGAATGGGGTGAAGTTGTCCACCACAGTGAACACTTCTGTCTGCAGGGTGAAATCCGCTTCACCGGTGCCAAGACCCTTGGCCTCGTCGGCCACCGGTACCTTGTACTTGGCAGACAGGTCCACAAAGTAACGCTGGGCTACAGGTTCAAGACTGTAGGTGCCGGTCAGCCAGAGATCGCCGATGCCAGATTCACTGGTAATTACGGTATCTGGCTCGCTGCCGGGGTTGTTGCCATTGCCCTGGCCATTGCCATTTCCGGGCCCCACGACGAATCCGCCGTCGCCACCCGGCACAACCCCGCCGGGGCCTTCGATCTGCGTCCACGGCAGGGACGCCTTGAACGTCCAGCTGGTATTTGGCGAATAGCTGACGGTAAACGGGGTCGAAACAATGTCGGTTTCCTGACTGTTCCCGTAGTCACCGCTGCTGATATCAGTACCCAGAGAGTACTTCCACTGCTCTGCCAGGAGCCCGGTAGAAGTGAATAAGCCGGCGGCGAACATAGCCGCGCCAGCAATCGGTTTAATCTTCATGAAATTAACCAGTACATCATCTTGCTGAAACTGGCCTGCACGGTAACACCACGCCCCACCCCAAAACTGCGACCAAGCTCTCATCCCGCTACCAATTGGTACGCCGACGGCCGCAATATGGAACCGCGCGCCTCCGCGTTGCACGGTAGTACTCAGGGGGCATGTGCCTCAACGCACACTGGCATCACCGCCAGCACACAAAGGGACCTCTGCAAGCCAGAATCGGGGCGCATTTCGCGCGCAACGCACCCGCGGTTCGGTGTCTCCGCCGCTCCAGGACAATGTGACCGCACCAGTCATTGCGGTATTGAACAGGCTGGCGCCAGCTTTGCGATAGCGTGCAACCACATCCGGATGGGGATGGCCGAAGTGATGCCGATATCCGGCGCTAAACACCACCGCGCCCGGAGGCGCCCACCGAATGAGTGCACTTGAAGAAGAGGAGCGCGACCCGTGGTGGGGTGCGACCAACAGGTCTACCGGCTCGAACTCCGGATAGGCGACCTTCAGCCGGCGCTCGACTTCATCGGATATATCCCCGGTCAACAGAACCCGTATCCCCCGCCAGACAAGCAACGCCACACAGCTGTGGTCGTTTTCTTCGCCATCCACACCGTCCGACTCCGGCCACAGCCACTGCACCTTCAGCTCTCCCAAAACATCCTCCTTCCCGGCAAGACAGGGAAAATGGCGTGCAGGCGCCGGCAGTCCGCCGACCGTGTCGACACCACCCCTTCCAAGCCGCTCGCCAAGGCGTCCCGGAGCTGCAAGTGCACCGACTTCCATCTGCGCAAGTACGCCGCCCACGCCGCCGGCGTGGTCGCGGTCGCCATGACTCACCGCCAGTAAATCAAGCTGCGTCCCATATTCGGCCATCAGATATGGGGCCACGATACTGTTCCCCGCATCCCAGCCGCTGTCGCTGCCGGCCCCAGTATCAAACAAAATTCGGTGGCCATCGGTGGCAGCAACCACGGAAAGCCCCTGCCCCACGTCCAGTACAGTGACCTCGAGAAACGGCTCTGCCGGTCTCTGCCAACCGCCCGGCAACAAGCTCGCGAACACGACTGGGACAAGACACCATGCCAACCCGCGCCCGGGAAACCCGTGCGGTAAAAGCAATACGAAACAGGAGATGACGGCGAGAGCAAGCACTGCAATCGGGGGAAGCGGTAGCGACTGCCATCCAGGCAAGCGACCATCTGCATAAGCCAGAAAGTCCAACAGACATGACAACTGGATATCCGCGAGCCACCAAAGAAACTGGCCTGGCGCCCCGGGAAATGCTGCCCCCAGAAACACCAGAGGCAAGATAAGAAGACCGACCCACGGAATGGCCACCAGATTCAACAGCAGGCCGCTGGCGCTCACCCCGGAGAAAATCAGTATTGAAGGCAATAACAGGCCGATAAGGATGGCCCACTGACTCTGTATCGCAGTACCGCACGCTATCGTGAGGCTACGCAGGCGCTGACTCCATCGAGTGCCGGGTATCCCGTTACCCGCAGGCCCCTCCTCTGCCCCTTTCTCCACGCGCGCAGTTCGCCCGCGAAAACGCAACAACAAAGCCCCCACTGCGACAAATGACAGCCAGAATCCCGCGTCGAGCACGGCTAACGGCTGCAACAGTAGTACAGACGCGAGAGCCAGCCCGAGTGCCAGGCCACCTCCGAACCTTCTGCGGTGAACCAGGGCGATGATCACCACAAACGTCATCATCAGAGCCCGCTGTGCAGACAACGGAGCACCACTCAACAGCGTATATGCCAACGCCGCAATCAAGGCGGCTCCGCCTGACCAAAATAACGGATTGCCCTTTTTGAACAACCCAAAGAGGCGACCCAGTAGCCCGCCCAATAGCAGGAATATCCCGGACACCATCCCCACATGCAGTCCGGAGATAGCCAGCAAATGCGCGGTGCCCGTTCTGCGCAGCAAATCCCGAGTGCGCGCATCTACATCGCCCTTATCCCCCAGCAACAGGGCCCGAATCAGTGCCTGCTGGTGCAACCCAGAGTTCCCGGGTGATACGCGAGAGATCCGGTCGCGGACACGCTCCCGCAACGCATCCATGCCGTCACCGGCAGCAATGAATTGAGGCACGTCATCCCTGTCACGCACGTAGCCAGTCGCGTAGATACCGCGCTGTAACAACCAGGCTTCATAGTCAAAAGTGTGGGGATTGAGACTACCGCGGGGTTGTTTAAGACGGACGACCAATTTCCAACGGCTTCCCGCAGTCAGGTCGCGGGCCAATCCGGGGGCGATGCGATACCAGCTCAGACGCATAGCCTGCCCGAGAAACGCAGGGTTATCCCCGTGGATAACCCGAGCGGTAAACCGGGCATCTTTATGGCCAGTCGAGAGGTGGAAATTGGATCCAAAACGAGAAACCGCGGGTGACAACTGCGGCAGGGAACTCACCTCAATAGTGATGCGATGATCGGTTCCATGGAGCGCATCTGGCAGGCGCCGCTTCAGGACGTCATGGTTACTGTACAGCGCCCAACAGGCGCCGAACACGAAAGGCAATATCACCGACCAGATAAGCCAGCGCGCATTGCCACTGGCAGGACGGGAAGATACCAGCAGTAGTGCAGTCAGCGCGATGACGCCCATCAATAGCAAGCCCGCACTCTCCACGTTGCCCGGCAACTCGGGCCACAACGCCACCTGGCCAATACCCGCCGCCAGCGACCAGATTCCAGTCACCAGTGACGGGGTCCTCGCCAGGGTAATTTCCCTCCACCCCATAACAGCTTTCCTTAGCTATCCGTATCTGGTTCGCGCCACATATGGCTGTCACGCGCCCCGAACACATCCCTTCTTAACCCCGATTAGATAAGACCAGACTACCGAGCTCAAGTCACGAAACCCACCGGCTCAGCCCTCCGACCACATGCCATTACTTCCATTCTTGACACCCTGCCATTCCACCTGAAACCGACAGGTCATAAAACATTAAGAAAACATTCACGTTTCACACGGTTGTAACAAATGAGCAGCAAAATGCGCAGCATCAAACAACGGCATTCTCTTTTTACATTCAGAGACCAACCATGAAAAAGACTGCAATTACCCTGGCACTGGCAGCGGCGCTACCTACTTTTGCAGATGCAGAAGTACTAACCTTTTACGGCAAGGCGAACACCTCATTCCAGTCCAATGACGAGGGTGATGGTGCGACAACGGATGTAAAAAGCAACGCATCGCGCGTGGGCGTGAAAGGCGACCTGCCCCTGGACAGCGGCATCAAGGGCATTTACAAAATGGAGTACCAGGTAAATATCGACGGTGAAGGTGACACCTTTACCCAGCGCAATATTTACGCGGGACTTGAGGGCGGGTTCGGACAGGTGATCGGTGGCAAGTTCGATACCCCGCTGAAAATCGCCCAGAAAAAAGTCGACCTGTTTAATGACCTCGAGGGTGACATCAAAAGCCTTATCACCAAAAGTGATAACCGCGAATCCAACAACCTGCAGTACACCACACCCACTTTCGCGGGTTTTACAGTCGCCGCTGCCTATATCAGCAACAAGGAAGCGGAAATCTTCGATGACGTGGGCAACCAGATCGACACCCGCGATAATGGCACTTCCGTATCACTCGCCTACGATCAAAACGGCGTTTACCTGGCCTACGCCTTCGACCAGAGTGTGGAGGCGAATGACTGGCAAGTAAATCGCCTGGTAGCCCAGTACAACTTTGGCAACCTACAAGTTGGCGGCCTGTTCGAAGAACAGGAAAAGGCAGACAACAGCAAGCAGGATGGCTGGATGACGTCCGTGGCCTACAAGATCAACCAGTGGACCGCAAAGGCTCAATACGGCCAGTCTGACATTGTCAAAGCCGATGGTGAAACTTTCAGCCTCGGCCTGGACTACAAACTGTCCAAAGCCGCCAAGGTATTTACCTTTTACACCGATGAAACTGCAGCGAACGACTACGAGCGCAGCTACTTCGGCATCGGTACTGAATTCAAGTTCTAAGCAGAATTCAAATCAACAAAGGGCGCAATTTCGATTGCGCCCTTTTTCATTAATACTTACCCGTAGCACACACTTAACTCTTTTCCGGCTGCAAGCACGCCGCCCTTACCTATTATTGCCCCACAAAATGCCGATATCACATCTCCGAGCCCCAACATGGAGCGGGATTATACGTTTTCGAAAGCGGCTCCTGCAGAAGTAAATCCCAAAAAATTCAAACGATCAGCACTTTCCACTAACCCGCGACGAGCTGCTCCAATCGCGGGACAAGCTGGCGCGCGTTGGCGTCCAGTGGCGTGCTATAAGACTCGACTTTCTGCGCCCGCGCGCAGAAATCTTTTCCCAAGAACTCGAATGCCAAGTAGCTCTAAGAACAATGGGGTACCCATGACCAAGACCGGAAAATTCGCCCTGGGCGTGCTGTGCAGCAGCATTCTCGCGGCCTGTAGCCTGGAGCCTAATCAGCTGCAGTCCACCACCACCGCTCACGCGCTCGCAAAGCCGGCTGTTGCCCGCAGTGATGCACCCGGGCTGTCCGAGCAATACGCCAAGCTGCGCAAGCAACAGATTGCCCAGGTGGACTACAAACTGTCTGTCACCATCGACAAATCCGGCGATGCCTTTTCCGGTCGCGTGGTTGCCGACACCCAGTTCCGCCGCAACCTGCTGCAACCGCTGACCATCGACTTCGCCGGTGGTGAAGTGGAAGGCGTTCAGGTAGATGGTAAATCTGTACCTTTCGCCTACAACGGCCAGTTCATTACCATCGAACCCGCCCACCTGAAAGGCCGCAAGCACGCGATCGCGGTGGACTACACACACGCATACTCCAACAACGGATCCGGGCTACACCGCTTCGTCGATCCAGTGGACGGAGAGGTGTACATGTACACCGACTTCGAGCCCTACGATGCCAACCGCCTGTTCCCGCACTTCGACCAGCCGAACCTGAAAGCGCACTACACCCTGGATGTGACCGCGCCGAAAGACTGGAGCGTGATCACCTCGGTACGCGAGAAAAATATTGAGAAGAACGGTGAGGTGAATCACTGGGTATTCCCGCAATCCAAGAAGTTCTCTTCCTACATTTTTTCCCTGCACGCCGGTCCTTTCACCGTTTGGGAAGACGATGCCGATGGTATCCCGCTGCGCCTGTTTGCACGCAAAACCCTGGCGGAATACGTGAAGCCGGATGACTGGTTCACCTTTACCAAGCAATCTTTCGAATTCTTCCAGAAGTATTTCGAAGTGGATTACCCCTTCGTTAAATACGATCAGGTCATCGTGCCCGACTTCAACGCCGGCGCCATGGAAAACGTAGCCGCTGTTACCTTCAACGAAGCCTACGTTTCCCGCGGTGAAAAAACCCAGGCCCAGCGCATGCGCCTGGCCAATGTAATCGCCCATGAAATGGCGCACATGTGGTTTGGCGACCTGGTCACCATGAACTGGTGGGACGATCTGTGGCTGAACGAAAGCTTTGCCACCTATATGGCCAACCTGTCCCTGGCAGAGAACAGCGAGTTCGACAACGCCTGGGAAAACTTCTACCAGGGCACCAAACAGTGGGCCTACGGCTCCGACCAGCTGCCGACCACCCACGCGATTCAGCTGCCGGTGAAGAATACCGACGAGGCCTTCGCCAATTTCGATGGTATTACCTACGGTAAGGGCGGCTCGATCCTGAAACAGCTGCCCTACTACCTCGGCAAGGAAGAATTCCGCAAGGGTGTATCCAACTACCTGAAGGACCTCTCTTACAAAAACTCCACCCTGAACGATTTCATGGGGCACCTGGGCAAAGCGGCGGGTAAAAACCTGGACGCGTGGCAGCAGCAGTGGCTGTACCAGGCCGGCCTCAATACCATCCAGGCCAGCTTCCAGTGTGATGGCGACAAGATTGCCAGCCTGACCATTAGCCAGACGGCACCGGCCGAATACCCGACCCTGCGCGAGCAGCGTACCCAGGTGGGCTTGTACAACATGGCAGGCGGCAAGATGGTTCTGAGCAAAGCCATCCCGGTGATCTACAAAGGTGCTTCCACCGAAGTCACCGCAGCCAAAGGCGAAGCCTGTCCGCAGATCGTTTACCCGAACGAAGGTGACTGGGCATTTGCCAAGGTCAACCTGGACAAGGTTTCCGTGGCCAATATGTCCAAGCACATTAACGACATCGAGAGCCCCTTCACCCGCCTGATGATGTGGCAGAGCCTGTTCGACTCCGTTACCGATGCCAAACTGCCGCTGGATCAGTATGTGAGCTTTGCCGTCAGCAATGCTGGCAGTGAGGAGAACATCAACGTGATCCGCCTGGTTTCCAGCCACCTGGGCACCGCTTATGCCTATCTGAATCAGGTAGCCATGGACGACACCAAGCGCACACAGCTGCAACTGGCCATCGAATCCTTCGCCTGGCAGCAACTGCAGAGTGCGCCCGCAGGCAGCGACGCGCAGAAAACCTGGTTCGGCACCTTTACCGGCGTAGCCCATACCGATAAAGCACTGGCGAATGCCCAGAACCTGCTGCGCGGCGAGCTCGGCATCGAAGGACTGGTACTTGACCCGGACATGCGCTGGAACCTGATCACCCTGCTGAACCGCCACCTCTATGGCGACTACGCTCAGGTGATCAAATCTGAGCTGGAAAAAGACGGCTCCGACCGCTCCCAGCTGAACGCCATCGCCGCGGAAGCGATTCGTCCGCAGCAGAAAGCCAAAACCCTGTGGCTGAACAACCTGCTGGAAAACCGTGATGCGTTCAAACTGGCGCAGCTGAAGTACGCCGCCAGCGCGCTCTTCCCCACCGAACAACGGGGTCTTTACGAGGCCAATGTCGAGCGCATTGTCGGAGCACTGGACGAGGTCAATGCCAGCGATGCTTCCGAGTTTGTCGGCACCTATACCCGCCTGTTCCCGCTGAACTGCAGCGAGCAAGGCGTTAAGCAGGTGAGCGACATTCTGGACAGCGGAAAGCAGCTGAACCCGCTGCTTGAAAAAGCTCTGAAAAACCGCCGCTACAAAAACCAGCAATGCCTGAATATGGCAGCTGCGATCGGTAATTCAGCGGGTTAATCCACTGTACATCAGTCAAACAAAAAGGGCCCTTCAGGGCCCTTTTTCGTAGAGAACCTCGACGTTAATTTTTCGCGGAGGCCGACTGACAGTGGACGCCCCTTTCATTAACAATCTTAAAGGCTTCCAGATTTCGCCATCTCCGCAGATGACAGACGCCCGAACTGGCAAGAATTCCATTTTCCCCTAAACACACCGTGTGACTGTGATAGCATCGACGAGTCTCTAATAAAAAGGAACTTCAACCACCATGCAACGCACTAAAATCGCCATGATTTTCGCTGCGGCGCTGCTCGCAGCCTGTAGCAAGGGGCCGGAGGAATCGGCCAAGCAACCGACACAGGATAATGTGTCCTCTGAGGCGCAAACTGCCCTACCCGCCGGTATCACCGAGGTCGAGACCTTCGATGGCGACGGCGCCGAAATTGCCATCCCCTACACCAAATACAAACTCGCGAACGGACTCACCGTCGTCCTTCACGAAGACGATTCCGATCCACTGGTGCACGTGGACGTCACCTATCATGTGGGCTCCAACCGAGAAGACCCGGGTCGCTCTGGTTTTGCACACTTCTTCGAACACATGATGTTCCAGGGCTCGGTCAACGTGGGCGATGAGGAGCACTTCCGCATCATCCAGGAAGCCGGTGGCACCCTGAACGGCACCACCAATACCGACCGTACCAATTATTACGAAACCGTCCCGGCCAATCAGCTGGAAACCGTACTGTGGCTCGAAGCCGACCGTATGGGCGTGTTCCTGGATGCGGTGACCGAGGAGAAATTCGAAGTCCAGCGCGAGACGGTGAAAAACGAACGCGGCCAGCGCGTAGACAACCGTCCCTACGGGCGCGCCCTCGAGACCATGTACGCGGCTACCTATGCCGACGGCCACCCTTATTCCTGGCCCGTTATCGGCTGGATGGAAGACCTCAATCGCGCGGATCTCACCGACCTGAAGCGGTTCTTCCTGCGCTGGTACGGTCCCAATAACGCGGTGCTGACCATCGGCGGCGACATCGACAAGGCCAAGACCCTCGAATGGGTCGCCAAGTACTTCGGCCCGATTCCCGCTGGCCCCGAGGTGGAGAACCTGCCCAAGCAACCGGCAACACTGGATAAAGACCGCTATGTCACCCTGGAGGACAATATCCACCTGCCGGCACTGGCGATGATGATTCCTACCGTGTACCGCGGCCACGAAGACGAACCGGCGCTGGATGCCGCGGCTGAAATTCTCGGCCACGGCCAGGACTCCATGCTCTACCAGAGCCTGGTACAGACCGGCCGCGCCGTTCAGGCCAGCGTCTCCCACTCCTGTAAGGAGCTGGCCTGTGAGATGTGGTTTATCGTGATCCAGAATCCCGCATCCGGCGAAAGCCTGGCGGAAATGGAACAGGCCGTGCGCGACACTCTGGTAGAGTTCGCCAAACGCGGTGTTAGCAAAGATGACCTGGTGAAGTTCAAGGCGGGCTACGAGTCCGGCCGTGTATTCGGCCTGCAGTCCGTTTCCGGCAAGGTCTCCACGCTGGCAGCGTTCGAAACCTTCACCGGCAGCCCCAAGGGCATTGATGACGAAATCAACGCCTACCTGTCAGTAGAAACCGGCGACGTCACCCGTGTATTCGACCAGTATATCGCTGCCAAGCCGGCGGTCCTGCTGAGCATTGTCCCCAACGGCAAGCCGGAACTGGCCGCCGCGGAACAGAACTACAACTGGGAGCGCACCATCCCTGAAAGCTACGGCGATGATGACGAAGCCCTCGCCCTGCGTCCGGTACAGGACAGCTTCGATCGCAGTGTTCAACCGACACCCGGGGTCAACCCGCAGGTCGAACTGCCGACGATTCAGGACGGCAAGCTGAAAAATGGCGTGCGTCTGCTGGCCGTACAGAATGAGGAAACCCCCACGGTTACCGTCCAAGCGGTATTCGGTGTGGGTCAGCGGGATGAGCCGCGCGGCAAGGCCGGCCTGACCTCGCTGATGACCTCACTCATGAACGAAGCCACCACCGAGCGTAGTGCCGCAGAGTTCGCTGAGGAACTCAAACGACTGGGCGCCTCCATCAGCATCAATGCCGGCGACTACGACACCACGGTGTCCCTGAACGTACTCGCCAAGCACCTGGATAAAGCCGTTCCACTGATGCTGGAACGCATCCTGAAACCGGCCTTTACCGAAGAGGACTTCGCCCGGATCAAACAGCAGACCATCGAAGGCCTGCAGCAGGCGCGCAAGACACCGCAAGGCCTTGCCACTCGTGCAGTGGGCGCAGTGATGCGCGGTCCCGAACACCCGCTGAGCTTCCCCAATGGCGGCCTGCCGGGCACCGTGGCTGAAATCACCCTGGATGACGTCACCAGCTACTACAAGGCGCATTTCCCCGCGCACTTCGGCGGCGTGACCGTAAGCACCAGCCTGCCCCACGACACCATCGTGAAAGCGCTGGATGACCTGGCACAGCTCAAGGTTACCCAGCCCACACGCCCCGCGATTGCGCTTCAGAAGCCTGAAATCGAAGGTCGCACCGTGTATCTGGTCAACAAGGAAGGCGCCGCCCAATCCAGCCTGCGGTTAAGCCAGCACGCCCTGCCCTACGACGCGCTGGGCGATTACTACCTGGCGTACCTGGGCAACTTCCCTCTGGGCGGCAACTTCAACAGCCGTATCAACCTGAACCTGCGAGAAGACAAGGGCTACACCTACGGCGCCCGCACCTATCTGCTGGGCGAGCCCGAGGAAGGCAGCTACATGTTCAGTTCTGAGGTGAAGAAGGACGCAACCGCAGACGCGTTGAACGAGGTCCTCAAGGAACTGGATACCTACGACGGCGAAGGCATGACCGAGACAGAGTTCAACTACCTGCGCTCTGCCATCGGTCAACAGGAAGCCCTCAGCTACGAAACCCCGTCGGCGAAACTGGGTCTGCTGAACCGCATCCTGCGTTACGACCTCCCGCTGGACTACCGCTCACAGCAGGGCACCATCCTGCAGGAGACCGACCGCAAAACCCTGAACAAGGCCATCACCGGGCTGCTCGAGCCTGAAAATATGGCAATTGTTGTGGTGGGCGACGCCGCCAGCATCCGCGCGGACGTGGAGGCGCTGGGTATGCCGATTGTCGAACTGGATGAAGATGGCTATGTGATTAAAGCGGAGGAAGCGGAGACCGCGCCGGACGCCGCAAGCCTCTAATTTCATATTGATGCAAATTGAAAGGCGGCTTCGGCCGCCTTTTTTTATGCGCCCCAATAACTCCTCTTCTATTCAGACCACCCACTAAGTGGCACAGGAACTAACACAGGCCCAGCACCAACAGTCCTACACTTAATTCGACAGGATGTGATTTCGAAAGGAGCTTCGCAGTATGAAAGTACCTTCGAGACGGTGTGCGCTACTAGTTTGCACACTGTTGGTTTCCAGCTACGGCGTCTGCGATGAAATTGCCCTTAAGAACCAGCCCTGGCTGCTGCCTTTCGACATCAACCACCCCGCCTACCCGGCAGATCCAGACAATTATCAGACCCCACCGGTACGTCAGCAGGACACTTACGATTTTGCCTGGCAATCATTTATTGCCCTGAACTGGCCATGGAAACAAGGCGGTCCAGGCGGGCAACCAGATGCTCGCGGAAAGCTCGCCGGTATCGAAAACAACACCGCTCCCCACCCCATTGTCGTGTGGGAGTCCTATATGGATCCGCAAACGGCATTTACACCACCAAAATACTGGCCAGTCGAATGGGGCAACCCCGAATTTAGCGCGCTACAACGCTTGTCATCCCCTCCCTGCTATTCCGACAGTTACGTCTACGGACGCCCGTTTGCGCCGGGAATCAATCAGCCGTACACAAATTCGAATGTACCCACTGGTCCGCTGGTGGACCAGAACAAAGAGTTTGTGCGCGTAGAGGTGACCCTCAGCGAGCCGTACTTTCGCTACATCAAACAATTCAAATACTACGATGCCGACAACCAGGTGATTGCGGTCAACAACTTTATCGACCACGCCAACGAGTATGGAGAAGCACCGCCACCGGCCCTGGGACCGAGCGATGACAGTGACAGCTTTCAGCCGCTACCCACAGGGCTGGAGTACTACTTGCGCGACCTCCCCCTGTATGCGCGCCAGGGTATTACCGAAGTCAAAGCTGCGTGGAAAGTATTGAAAAAAGAAGGACCAAACGCGGATATCCCCGGGCGCTACTTCCGCCGTATGCTGCAGTTCCCGCAGCCAGATGGCAGTCTCAGCGAGCCCACATTAATGGGATTGGTGGGTTTCCATATCCATCGGGTGACTCCCTTTGGACATTTGCCTTCGACCTTTGAACACGTAGACAATGTGCGCGTGGAAAAACGCTTCAATGACCCGCTGCCCAGCCCAATGCACCCCGCATTTAACCCGGGAAAAACTGAAAGCTATGCATTCAACCGCGCGCCGGATTATCCCAACGGATACGAGGTGGGAGGAAAATCGGGTGAAGCCGGTTTGATTCCCGCAACCTTCAAGCTGGGCGATCCGCTCCCTCTCAAGTCGGAAATCAAACAGGTTAATGTATCTCGTGTAACGCCCATTCCACTGGATGTGCAGATTGCCAACCGGAAATACCAGTGGCTGCTGCGCGACTCGGTGTGGTCCTACTACCAGTTAATAGGCACCCAGAACAAAAACCTGGAAGTGCCCAACCGGCACCTTGGCCCGGGCATCCCGGGCGCGCAGCACTCCAGCGTCCAGAATCTTGTCAATACAACGCTGGAAACCTATACGCAAAAAGGATTCAGCTGCGCGCGCTGTCACCTCAACGCCTTCCCACACGGGGTCACTTCGTACCCGCCGTATGAGAAGCGCTTTGAGGCACTACATGTGATGAGCTTCCTGCTCCTGAATGCCAAATCCGGCCAGGAGAAAAACCCTCTGATGGGCTGTTCAATGCCCTGACTGCGGCTCACTGCAAGCCGCTAATCAGTTACCTTCCGCGCACGCGGCACGGGCCGCGTGCAATTTCTTGTAGCTCTCGATCAGGCGCAGGTGTTTGTCCAGGCCTTCAAGCTGCATATTGGTGGGCGTGAGACCGTGGAAACGCACAGAACCCTCCACGGATCCGATTACGGCCTGCAAAACCTCCTCGCCATACATACGACCGAGGTTGAAAGTGAAATCTTCCAGCTCGAGCTCATCATCCAGAGTGATTTCCAGCACCGCCTGTACCGCGCGGTAGAAGAGCCCCCGCTCCACGGTGTTGTCGTTGTACTGCAGAAAGGCTTCAACCAGTTCCAGCGCTTCCTCGTGGCGTTGCAGGGCGAGATAAACCAGCAGCTTCAGTTCGAGAACGGTCAACTGGCCCCATACGGTGTTCTCATCGAACTCCACACCGATCAAAGTGATGATGGTTTCATAGTTGTCGATCTGACTCTCTTCCAGGCGCTCGACAAGATCTTCCAGCTGCGCGTCGTCCAGGCGATGCAGGTTCAGGATATCCTCGCGGTAATCCAGTGCCTTGTTAGTGTTATCCCAAATCAGGTCCTCTACCGGATACACCTCGGAATAACCGGGCACCAGAATCCGGCAGGCCGGCGCGCCCAGCTCTTCAAAGGTTGCCACATACACTTCCTTGCCCAGCTCTTCGAGAATCTTGAACAGACGTGCAGCTTCCGTGTCATTGGTGTCTGCGTGATTGCCGGAGAAATCCCACTCTACGAATTCATATTCGGATTTCGAACTGAAGAAACGCCAGGAAACCACACCAGTGGAGTCGATAAAATGCTCCACAAAATTCTGCGGCTCGGTGACTTCGAGACTATTGAAGGTGGGCGGAGGCACATCGTTGAGGCCTTCAAAACTGCGCCCCTGCATCAGCTCGGTGAGGCTCCGTTCCAGAGCCACGTGGAAACTCGGGTGCGCGCCGAAGGAAGCAAATACCCCGCCGGTGCGAGGGTTCATCAGGGTCACACACATCACCGGGAACTGTCCGCCAAGAGATGCGTCCTTCACCAGGATCGGAAACCCCTGCTGCTCCAGCGCCTCAATACCCTCGATAATATCCGGGTACTGCTCGAGTACCTCACGGGGCACATCCGGCAGCGCAATCTCCTGCTCCAGGATCTCCCGCTTCACAGCGCGCTCAAAGATCTCAGACAGGCATTGCACCTCGGCCTCGGCCAGGGTGTTGCCCGCACTCATGCCGTTACTGAGGAACAGGTTCTCGATCAGGTTGGATGGGAAGTACACCACCTCACCATCAGACTGACGCACAAATGGCAGCGAGCAGATGCCGCGATCAACGCGACCAGAGTTGGTATCGACCAGGTTGGATCCGGCCAGCTCCCCTTCCGGGTTGTAGATGGCCAGGGTGTAATCATCCAGAATACCTTCTGGCAGCGCGTCGTCTTCCTCCAGCGCAAACCACTTCTCGTCCGGGTAATGCACGAACTCCGCGTTCGCGACTTCTTCACCAAAATACTGGTCGTTGTAGAAGAAATTGCAATTCAGGCGCTCGATAAACTCGCCCAGCGCGGAACACAACGCGCTCTCTTTGGTGGCGCCCTTACCGTTGGTGAAGCACATGGGCGAAGCGGCATCGCGAATATGCAGCGACCACACATGCGGCACGATATTTCGCCAGGAGGAAATCTCGATCTTCATCCCCAGGTCCGCCAGGATCCGGGTCATATTCGCGATGGTCTGCTCAAGCGGCAGATCCTTGCCCTCGATCATTGTCTGGTGCGATGCATCAGGCTCCACCATCAACAATGCCTGCGCATCTTCCGCCAGATTCTCCACCGTTTCGATTTGGAAATCCGGTCCCGTCTGGATCACCTTCTTTACCGTGCAGCGATCAATAGAGCGCAGTATCCCCTGCCGATCCTTCTCCGAGATATCCTCCGGCAGCTCTACCTGGATCTTGAAGATCTGGTTGTAGCGGTTCTCCGGGTCGACAATATTGTTCTGCGACAGGCGAATATTGTGGGTCGGAATATCCCGCGCCAGACAGTACACCCGCACAAAGTACGCGGCACACAGCGCCGATGAGGCCAAAAAATAATCAAACGGGCTCGGCGCCGAACCATCGCCCTTGTAGCGGATCGGCTGGTCGGTGATGACCGTGAAGTCGTCAAACTTGGCTTCAAGGCGCAGGTTTTCGAGGAAGTTGACGTTGATTTCCATGGGGAACTACCGGGATTTGAGAATTTGACAGCCGAAAGAGGCTGAGGCGCGGCATTATCCAGAATTTAGGGTAGCTCGTCTCGTTTAACTGAGCGTGTTTCTGCAGCGGCGCCTGGCCTCAGTCAATCTCAGATCCACGTCATTAGCGCCCTAAGGTTCCAACTACTGTGACCTGGGACAAAGTACGACGAGGACACAGGCTTATACTCTGCGCATTTCGCCCCCCCCAATATCAAGAGGTACTTATGAAGATTCAATGGATCACTTTAGCCGTCCTGGCCGCCGCACTCAGCATGCCGACACACGCTAAAAGCAATTCCGGTTTCGGAATCGGCTTGGGGTATGACCTGGGCGTTGGTGTCACCGCCCAATTCCGCGGCACCTCGGTATTTGTGAACAGCGATGCACTGGCGCTTGATGTACGCCTTCACAACTTCAGCAACGACCTGCGCACCGTTCACGCGTATATCGACGCGGGCGGGTTCTATGAAGATGGCGGCCGTTACAAGGACAATGACAAAGCCGGTGTCCGTTTACCGGTGGGCCTGAGCTTCGGTATTGCACCCAGCCTGCAGGCGTATATCCAGGCCGTGCCGAATTTCGCCTTTAGCGACAATGAAAACAAAGAAGGCTTTGGTGTAGACGGTGCGCTCGGCGTTCGCCTGCGCTTCTAATTTGCCAAAAATGCGCTGGAGTCCATCAATTGGCCCAGCGCGACAACTCCGCCGCTGAGCGTTTACGATACTAAATACGCCCCCGTGTACGGATAGCCTGCGCCTACAAGCCATTGCCATTGCCATTGCCATTGCCATTGAGGCAAGGATGATCAGGGGCAAACCGCCAAACCGCCCCCCAGTTTTCTCAGATCTATTCCGCTCAGCTCACGGCGGTTTCCACTCTCGTCAATCGCAGACGCGGAGACCGCGGGAATAACGCTATCAAAGCCTTCGTCTACATGCATAGTTACCACAAGGCTCGGCTGAACCATCCGGAATGGAGGATCAGGACGAAATGTCAGAGTTTCCGTTTTTGACTCCGTATCTCTTATGACTTCGTAATCGGTGCCTTCGGGCTCCACAATGACGTCCAAGGATTCCCCACCAAATATGTTGACACTAAAAGAAGCCACTCCGCCACTATCATTCGCACTTAGAATAAGGTTGGCGGGTAAATCACGGACTTTCGCACAAGTACCAAGATTATTTCCCGGCGCGACAAATGTGGGGGAGCCAGGGCTATCCAAAACCTTGAGAGTCAATCGCGGCGCGTTTAAGTCATCCCCATCAGGCACGGGGACAGTCGGACACCCATCCAATAGAGGAATAAGTAAGAGCAGGAAGATTAACTTTCCGGTCTTCATTAAATTCTCCTAATCATTATTATCGCTTCGCGATTACACCGACAAATCCGTACAATCGATTCCCGCTAACCCCTTCAGGTATTGCCAGCACATACTGCTTACCATCGACCCGGTGAAAACGGTGGTCCAGCAACTCAAAAATGGCAGTATACTCCTCTCCATCTCCGCGCAGATTCTGAAACTCCGCGATCCGTACGCCTCGCGCAAAATCACCGCCGGTTGTACGCAAATGCACACGTTGTACTCGCTCATGTGAACGATTGATAATTTCAACACGTACGTACTTAAAGTCTGCGTCGTATTTATGATTCGTTTTCAAATCGACGATAAGTCCAACGGCGAATGCCGCGGGACTCATAGAGAGCAATAGTATAAAGCTCGCTAGATATCGCATAACCCCTTCCCTGCCTGTATGTTTTCCCAACACTAGAAAGGGAGAGGCTACCAATTATATGGAGGGGGCGTCGTCAGAATTAGTAGGCAACGTTTAAATTGTCAGCAAACTCATTACTAAAATGAGTAACCATACAGTTTTACCACTCGATTATCCGCCTATTGATTCATCAAAGTTTGTAGTTACTCGGCACCTACGCCACACCCACGTGGCATCTTCGATACATCAACTTCAATCAATAAGTGGTCATTTTGTGCTCCACCCAAGGGAATCAACTTATATCGATCCCCCCGCATAAAGACGCGGAGGTCACCCCTCGCACTCGTGATCTTCATGCTGCTATTTTTCACTAGCTCTTGCTGCGGGACTTCCAGTGCAGGGCCCATTCCATAGGGCTTCCCTGGCATGGAAAACTTTCCTTCATGTGTGAGATACAAGTCCCCAGACATCATATTTTCCACGGCCTCGCGATGCCCCTCAGCAACGTCATAGTCATCAAGCAATAACTGGTCCCGCAAAAAAAAGACAGTCCAGCGCAAGCCACTGGTTACGGTGTTAATTTTTCGGGACTTGATGTATGCGAGTTTCCCTCCGGGCAATATGACTTCCCTAAACTCGTCGCTGCCTAACACCTCGTCCAAGTGCACACCTACCACATGGGCACTTATTGAAATCGACTTGATGTAATTGATGTAGTCCTCGGAACCCTTGAGATCTTTGTCCAGGTCCGCCAAACGGCGATACTCAAAGATATCTCCTGCGAAGAGTTCGGAAGGCACCATCAGCGCGATCAAAAAAATGGCGAATTTATTGGTAACCGTCTTGATCCAGCCCACGGCGCCTGCCCCCTCGCTCAAATTGAATGACCAATCTAGAGCAACAATTCCCACGCCGCAGGCATTTCAACGCCTTGGGCATGGGCACTAGCTACCCGGTTGAGAAACAGAAAACCACGCAGCAGGTGGTCACTTTCCATAACCCGTCATTTCAAGATAGCCCTCCCCTTCTTGACTGCCACTAATTGTTACCGGGCCCTCCCAGTAGCGTAAACTTCCTGGATTCCAGTAATCACCAGACCAGGACCGTATTTTGAGATCTAGAGCCTCAGACGGCACCTGCAGCTGCCAGACCACCGGCACCTCGCCATAACGCGTGTCGCGAGTTTCGATCGGCAGCAGGTTGAACTCAGTTGCCTCCAGCGTTCGGGCACTACCATCGGTAGCGACCACAGTACCGAAGTAAAAGTCCTCTACACCCCGCACGCGGAACAGCATCAGGTGTCGATCATCATTCAGGTGCAGCGCCATCCAATCCCACCCCTCTTGATCTGAATTAAGGTACTGACTGCTCCACTCGCGATCGAACCATCCCTGCCCACTGACACTATATTTTTCTGGGCCTATTTGTACCTCACCGCCAATTACTTGCAGCGGGTAACTGAAATACATCGAGCCACCGCCTCCTGCCGATTTGGCGCTGAAACCGCGGTCACCATTCAGCACAGCAGATGCCTGTGGCTTTAGCTGCAGGCGATAGCGAAAGTCGCCACCATCTACACGCAGCTCCCAAGTGTCACCTTCCAGGCTGACGAGCTGCCATTGATCAATCCAGGCTTTGAACGGTTGCGCGTCTGCGCCGGCCTGGCCACTACCTCCGCGCGCGGCACGATCAGCGAAGTGGTGATCTTCGGGACGGCTCAGAGCTGCATGGGCAAACCAGACCTCGTTGCGATGCCAACCCGGCTCTTTGTCTTTGTAGGGGCCAGGGCGGATACCGGTGCGAAACAGTGTCCACTGGACGCCGAATGGCTCTCCGCGGGCAGTTTTCAGATTGGCAGTGAGATACCACCACTCCAGGCGGAACGCAGGATGCGGGCCCATATCATGCGGCAGCTCCACGGTCATCCCTGGCGCTGCCTGACGAAACCCCTCAGCCCCGGCTCTCAGGGCGTCGATAGAAGCATCCGACTCGGGATCATTAGTGCAGCTAGCGAGCACTATTGGAATCAATAGCGAACGACAGAGATTATTCACCTTTTAACGTCTCCAATCGCACAGGGTTACCCACCAGCGTGCCGACGATCGCGCCGATTAACAGACAAAGCAACCACACCTGTAGCCAAAACCCGGGGTAGAAATGCAACGGAAGCGCCCAGCCGAATGCCGCAGGATTGACCCGGGCGACAAGCACCCACCCCAGAAAGATTCCCAACGGTATCGCAAGCAACCCCAGTAAACCGGTCACCAAGATACTATGAGCAATCAGCCGACGGCGCAGGCTGTTACGCCCCACACCGGCGACGTGAAGCAGCGTAAAACCTCCCTGCCGCATACGGAAAATCACCAGCCCCATCAACGCAAGCGCGGTGCCTGCCAGCGTCAGAGTCAGGGCATTCATCAGCTGTGTCATCTGGAAAGTTCGGGCGAAAGCGGCGTTGGCAGCGCGCTTCAAACCGGCTTGATCACGCAGGCGGCTGCCACTCATCCACCCATACTTTTCGGGCCAGTTCTGCCAAGGGATTTGATCGATATCACTCACACCCAGCACAAATGTGGAGTAACGATTAGGCGATGTGTCAGGAACCAGTGAGAGCGGCAACATCACCTCGCCCTGGGGCCGTCCGTAATCGGCATATATGCCTATCACTTCCCGCGACAGCGCATTGGTACCTAAACGCACATTTACCCGATCGCCCAGGGCCAGCGACTGCCTGCGCGCCAATTGCTCATTGATCAAGACACCGCGCGCAGAAAGTTCCGACCACAACTTTGGCTTCGAAGCGAGGAACGGCCAGTCCTGTAGCAGTGGCGAGGCGGGGTCGACTGCCAGTATATCGACGGATATTTCAGTCCCCTCAGGCCCTTGCTCGATTAATCCAGAAGTACGCACCATTGGCAGTACAGCGGTCACTCCAGACAGGTTTCCAAGCTGTGAACGCCATTCACCAGTGGCTACCGGCTGCCCCGGATCAAGATAGAGATCGCCCTGCAGGCGCTGATCAAGCCAGCGGGCAAAAGTGGATTCGAAGCCGGTAACCATTGCCTGTACGCCGATTGCGGTTGCGATGGCAAACGCCAGCGCGATGAGCGGCAGACTCAAAAGCCGGCACAACGCCCGCATCTCAGAACAGGACCATTCCAGCAGCGGCCGTCGATTTTGCGGTGTTGAATAGTGGCGTTCCGCCCGCAACAGCAGCCAGTTCAACACCTCTGGTAGCACAAGACCAACACCGGCCAGACATCCAGTAGCAGCAGCAAATACCACCCAGAGTGTGTCCGTAGTGAACAAAATTGTCAGCGAAACGGTCGCTAATCCAAGCGAACCGAACCAGCGCGACCTTCTGGCCTGCCCCCTGCCCGCGCCCTGCCCGATTGCTTGTGGTCCACCCCATCTTGCCTGGCGCAGTGACAGCAAGTCCGTACAGGCCCAACCCACCACCAGCGCCAAAATCAAAATCATGCCGAGCCAGGTTGCGGTGGTCGGCTGGCTTTTCTCAATAGTATCAACACTGAAAAGCCCACTCAGCGTACCCAGGAACCCGTCGGCCATCGCCGATGCCAGTCGCTCTCCCAGCCAGACACCTAGGGTACCGGCAATTATTGAGACGAGTAGCACTTCGATAATTAATGCGAGGCGCAGCCTGCGCGCAGAAACCCCCACTCGCACAAGAATTTCGAGACTGCGCCGCCGCTGTTCCAGTGCGAAGCTGTACACACTGCGTACCAGCATAGCAGCGACAAGCAGCGCCAGCGCCCCCAACGCGTCAAGGCTTAGCAGAAACGCCTCGACCAGAGGCTCCGGTCGTACTCCGTAGTCTTGTAGCTCGCCGCGGTAGCCATCGGGAAGCGGAGTTTTTTCAGTCTCCACGACCGGCAACAAAATCAGCAGAGTGCTCCGCCCGGCGGACGCCAGCTGCGCAGCGACTGCAATATCCGTCAGCAGCTGTCCACGCGGAACACCGTCAACTTCCTCTAAATGGAAATGTTCTGCGCCCTCCAGATACAATCCTCGCCAGCGCGCAAGATCCGCAGCACGGCCAAGCAGTACCGATCGATCCAGCTCAGAGAGTAATTTCCCGCTAATTGGCAATTCATTATCAACAGCGTCCCCGTCATCCGACTGTCTGTACTGGCGCAGGCAGTCCGCAGTGAAAGGATCAATGCCAACTAAAGTCGGTACATCGCTGACAGGCAACCTGACTTCGAGCCGTGGTGAGGCGCAGAGGCCAGTGCGGCGCAGACGCACAAAATCCTCTACAGATATGGCGCGGCCATCCTCTCGAACTACACTCAAGAGCGGTTCCAATGCCGCCCTGGACTCGGTTACCGCATGCTCGGCCGAACCCGTCAGCGAACGCACTCCGCTCCACAACATCGCGGCACATACCAGAATTAACAACAAGCCGGCGAGCTGACCCGGATGGCGCCGATAATGGCTCAGGAAGACACTGGTGAGTCCCATGGACGCAGCGCTCCTTCCCGCAGCTCAAGAATCCGGTCGCAGCGCTGGGCCAGGTCGGGGTTATGGGTAACGATCAGCGCGCCCAGTGCGCGCTCGCGAATGGCATCGAAAAACAGTGGTACGACCCGCTGGGCAGTCGCATAGTCGAGACTGCCGGTGGGTTCATCCGCGAGGATCAACTCTGGCCGCATCGCAAACGCACACGCCAGTGCCGCCCGCTGTCGCTGGCCGCCAGAGAGTTGATCAGGGTAACGGTGGGCTGTGTCGGCAATGCCCAGCTGATCCAGCAAGGTATCTCCGTCGTGCGTTTGCAGGCCCGCAAGCCCGGCGCGAAATGCAATATTGCGGGAAACGGTGAGCGTGGGAATCAGGTTGCCATCCTGAAACAGCGTGGCAATACGGGTGCGGCGCAGTTCGGCCCAGTCGCCTTCGGCAAGAGTGGTGTGCGACTTTCCGAACACCTGCAACTGACCACTGTCGGGCGTGAGCAGGCCGTTGAGCAGATTCAATAATGTGCTCTTGCCCGAACCCGAGGGCCCGATCACCGCCACCGACTCCCCACGCCACAGTTCCAAAGATACTCCGTGCAGCACATGGATTTGCTCGCGACCGTTTCGATAGGTGCGACAGAGGCGTTGAGCCTGAAGAAGAGCATCACTCATAGATCGGTCGGAGGTTTTAAGCGTAAACCTGAGTTTAACCTATCGATCGACAAGGTTATTAATCCCCGGATACATGATATACCCCCTCGCATTAGCTACAAATAGCTACAAAATTGAATATTTGGGGTACCTTTTCCTTATATAAGAAAAAATAAAAGAATTAAATTTGCTTTCTCGGCGTAAATAATAATAAAGTCTTTGCGCGACACGCATCACACTTAAAACAAACGATAAGTCACACTTTTCAGAACTGTTCGCGCGCCTGGCCTGGGCGCCCCAGAAAGTTCGAGGGTCTCACCACGGGGATAACGCCGTAATGTTTAAACAAATATTGATCGTTACTTTGATTACCACGCTTTCCGGCTGTACCTATTTGCGCGAAAAAACAATGCCAGAAGACCGGGATCTGCTTAGTGGACCCGGCAGCCTGTTCGATGAAGATAAACCTGTAGAGGCGTTGCTGAAGAAATACAAGTATCTCGATGCCAGCGGGAACTACACGCCAATTCAGGAAGATACAGTATTAGACAGCGATCAAGAATTGCATCGTCGAAACTCCCTGCAAGACGAGTTGATCGCGCTTTCCAACGAACGCTGCAACCACTACAAGCGCGTACTTATGTCTTCAAAGAACCAAGCCAGCGTATTTTGGGGCGGAACCAGCCTGCTGATGTCTGGTGCTGGCGCTATTGTCTCCCATGGAGCGACCGCCAACGCGTTCTCTGGCGTCGCCGCTGCCGCGACGGGTATCAACTCGGAATACGATAAAGCATATTTTAATGAATTGAGCGTCAATGTAATCGTGTCAGGTATCGAAAAGAAACGCAGTGCAATTTTGGCCAATATCAGAAAAGAACGAGACGAAGGTCTGATTAAATATTCGGCGCAACGCGCTATATCTGAAGCGATTGAGTATCACGGCGCATGTAGCGCGATATCGGGGCTATCTGCTGCAGACACCTCACTCCAAAAAGTAGATAGTGAAGATCTACTGTATAGCTCAAAGAAAACAGCAACTGAAGCAAACTAGCTCTGGCTTAAAAAATCTGTAAAGCCCGCCAAAAAAACTGCCTGCCAATTAACTAGCGGGCAGTTTCATATCGCGAAAAACCAGACACAGTAATGCCACCCTACCACATAGGCTTATTTTCCCTAGACATCGCCGACCATCGTTTGAACAAATAAATTTTGCCAACGAATACGAGGAATGCGTTCGGGCACTTAATTTTGAGGAATACAATGCAATCGACGATCGCCATTGCCGTTTTGATTACAGCAAATTTGATGGGATGTGCAGGGCTACACTCCACCCCACCAACCAACTACTCAAAGACACACGAAGACGACTCCATTCGAGTGGTTTTCGATCAGTGGGGAAATATTTATCCCGCATCCCCAGATAGCATCATGCCTGAAAAAAAATTTATAGGGCTTGACTCAGGGTTCGATCTCACCAAATACATGGAGAAAAGTAACCAAGAGTACAATAAAGATATTGCCAATCAGCGCTACGTGCAAATTGCTCAAAATATCGAAAAAAAGAAACTACTTCTAGGAAAAGAAGCCAAGCTGATATTTCTTATCCGTGGTTATAATTTCTCTTTTGATGCAGCATCTAAAGCTTATCAAGAAATAAAATCAACGATCGAGTCGAACTCAAATACACCAAATTTATATATAGAAGTATATTGGGATGGGCTTTACGAGGGCCCCCTCACTTTCCCTGAGCCGCTCATGTATTGGTTTGACTCAATGACCTACTCTAACATTGCTGGACAGGTTGGGTTAAGACGCTTACTAAACAAACTCCCCGCGGGAAGTGATGTCAATATCGTAACTCACAGCAGAGGTGCGGGAGTGGCATTCTCAGCTTTCACGAACCCTACTTATGACGAAAAAATCAAAGTTCCCTTAACTGAAACCTTCAAAAGAAGCAATTTGGGCACCATCAATATAGTGACAATAGCGCCAGCCATCGGATCAGGTCACTCACCACAGAAATTAAAGAACTCACTGCAAAAAAATTCATTTTGGTTTATAGGCTTCAATGAAAACGATCCAGCACTAAAAAAATCTGCAAGCTCGCTAGGCGTAGGATCCAATAACTTTGGCGACACTTCGCTCGGGACGGATGAGGAATATTTTTCAAAGGTGGAATCACAAGTGAATCAGGAATACACCTGGATTCAAAAAGCTGATTACGACAACTACCACGAACATGGCATTGAGGGATATCTCCAAGATTCTGAAACTACCCACTGCCTCTTTTGGGCAGCGGGTATTTTTACCCATAAGCCCGACGGTTGTTTATTGACCCCATCAATGCCGCATAGATCAACTAACTCAAAAACCACGCCGTCATTGAGCCTGCTATCTAAACAAGCACCAAAATCTGAGTTGCACGATGGCGCACTCGGACAACAGCAACAGCAACAGCAACAGCAACAGCAACAGCAACAGCAACAGCAACAGCAACAGCAACTTAGTATATGCAACGGTAGCGATGCGCGCTGCTAAACGTGCATTAAAATTTACATTAAAGCGATATATAGCTTGTCAGCCTATATCATCTCAAGCTTCAAATCTCTCAAACGAAAAAGGGACTGAAACCTCAGTCCCTTTTTTACTCTGCGGGGTTAATCCCTCGATCAAACCTACAGATTGGCGATCTCGATCATCATCGCCGTATACATTTCCAGATTCAGGCGCAGCTGCTCGACGGTAATGAATTCGTGCTCGGAGTGACCGGTGTAGGCCTTGCCAGGCATCGATGGGCCGAAGCTGACGGCATTGGGCAACAACTTGGCGTTGGTAGAACCGCCGATGGATACCGGGCCCGCGTCCTCGATACCGGTGAAGTGACGAAACACTTCCAACAGCGGCTGCACATGGGGTGCATCGTCCGCGCGGTAGGGCTCGCCCAGGCTCACGCTCACGTCGGCCATCTGGATACCCGTCTCTTTCTGCCAGCTGTCGATGGCGTTATTGATTTGCTTGTCCAGTAGCTCCGCGGACTTGCCGGTGGGTCGGCGCAGGTTGAGGTAGCTGGTAAGCCCCTTGTCGTCGGCCTTCACCATGGTGAGGGCGCCGGTCATTGGCCCCATAAAGTCATCGCTGTAAGCGATATCGCCAAACTGCTCGGCGACGATGCCGGTGCCAATCAGGTCGTTGATATAACGCACGGTGGCGCCGGCGGCATTGGCCGGCCAATCGTAGTTGCCCAGCACATCCGCCAGGAAGGCAATGGCATTGACGCCGTGTTCCGGCTCGGAGCTGTGGGTGGCCACGCCACGCGCGGTGATATCCAGTACACCGCCTTTATCCGCGAATTCGAACTTCACTTTCGGGTGCGTCGCGGCGCGGGCGCGGATCGCCTTTTCCAGTGCGGGGGTTGGATTCACGATGCTGGCATGGGCCTCGTCAGGCACCTGACTGCGGAAGTAGCCGCCATGGAAATCACTCAGGTAGGGCTGGCCCTGGTCCTTCACCGCTGACTGGGCAAAGGTCGCACGGACTTCGCTCCAGCCTTTCTCCGCGGTCACCACCGGGTAACTTGCGTCGATGGTGATGTTGTAGGCGGGCATATCGTAATCTTTCAGGAACGCCTTTAGGGGCTCCCAGTCCGATTCTTCCGCCAGGTAAACAATCAGCTCCACGCGCCGCTTCATCGGCACGCCTTGGTCCTTGATGGCCTTCATCGCGTAGAGGGCAGTGGCAATGGGACCCTTGTCGTCCTCACTGCCGCGGGCAATCAGCTTGCCCGGCTCGCTGGTGCGGTCCAGCTCAAACGGGCTTTTCTGCCACTTGGCCGGATTGGCCGGCTGCACATCGCCGTGAGTGACGATACCGATCTTTTCTTCGCCCTGCCCCAGGGCCACGATTACCACATAGCCGTGGTCTTCACACTCGAGGCCAAGTGCCTCGGCGGTATCACACAGGGTGCGCTTGAAGTCGGAGAACTCCGGGTTCTTCTCGAGAGGGATGTCTTCCCGCGCCACGGTTTTGAATTGCACCAGCTCGGCGAGGGTGTCGGTCATTGCCGCTTCGTATTTGTCCACCGCGTAGTCCGCGGTCTTTTGCGCTACCGGTGAGACATCCGCAGCTGCGACAAGCGGGCACAACAGCAGCGGAGCCGCCATCCGTGCAATTTTGGATAGGAAATTCACAGGTCACTCCGTAGGTCGAGAAAAGGCGGATTATACCTCTCGGCTGAAACCAATTCTCGCTGCCTACGATGCAACGACTACCAGCTGCGCTCTATTGAAACCCGCACTGCAAATACATCAAACACCAACAATGCGAGCGCGGAACTTGCGGCCTTTCAGTTTGCCATTGGCGAGCTTGTTCAGGGCTTTTTTGGCAACCGGGCGCTCTACGGCAACAAAGGTAGAAAAATCGAACAGTTGAATCTTGCCGATCTGATTACCATCGATACCACCATCGCCGGTGAGAGCACCAACCACATCGCCCGCGCGCACTTTCTGCTTTTTGCCGCCGTCTATCTGCAGCGTCGCCATGACCGGCCGAGTTGGGGCAAAGCCGCGGGGCAGTTCCGGTACTTCCTGCAGAGTAATCTTCTGCTGCATTTGCTCTTCCAGCCGCTCCAGCTTGTAGATCTCCTTCTTGCTCACCAGGGAGAGTGCCACCCCCTTCTGCCCTGCCCGGCCGGTACGGCCCACGCGATGCACGTGCACTTCCGGGTCGCGGGAAAGGTGGTAGTTCACCACCACCGGCAATTCTTCAATATCCAGCCCACGCGCAGCAACATCCGTTGCCACAAGGATGGAAGCGCTGCCGTTGGCAAACAGTGCCAGGGTACGGTCGCGATCCTTCTGCTCCATATCGCCGTGCAGTGCGAGCGCGGCAAAGCCGGCTTGCTTCAGGGTCTGAGCCGCTTCGTCGGTTTCTTTCTTGGTATTGCAGAACACCAGCGCGGAAGACGCATCGTAGTTTGCCAACAGCTGATACAGGGCCGCGGGCCGCGCCTCGTTGTTTTCCACCCGGTAGTAATTCTGCTCGATGGAGCTCTGGGTATGCGCCGCAGCTACTTCCACCTTCACCGGATTGCGCAGGACCCTGGTCGCCAGGGCATCGATGGTTTTCGGGTAAGTGGCGGAGAACAACAGTGTCTGCCGCTGCTGTGGCAGTTCCGCCAGAATCTGGTCCAGTACTGCCTGAAAGCCCATGTCGAGCATGCGGTCCGCTTCGTCAAGCACCAGGGTTTCCACACGGCTCAGGTCCAGGTTGCCCTTGCGCAGGTGGTCTTCGATGCGACCGGGCGTACCTACCACGATATGGGCACCGTGCTTGAGGGAACCGATCTGCGGCCCGAAGGGCATGCCGCCACACAGGGTCAGGATCTTGATGTTGTGAATCGCCCGCGCCAGCTTGCGCAGCTCCCGCGCCACCTGGTCCGCCAGCTCCCGGGTGGGACACAGTACCAGCGACTGCACCCGGAACTGGTCTACCCGCAGCCTGTGCAGCAGCCCCAGGCCAAATGCCACGGTCTTGCCCGAGCCGGTCTTGGCCTGGCCGATCACGTCCTTGCCATCTACGATCGCCGGCAGTGCCGCAGCCTGAATTTCCGTCAGGCGCTCGTAACCGAGGTCTTCGAGGTTCTTGAGGAGGGACGGTTGCAGCGGCAGGGACTGGAATTCGCGGGGGTGATTGGCTTCGGAAATGGTCACAGAATAGGCTCGATTGGGGAAAATAGCGGCGTATTGTAGGCAAGAACCGGGCTATTTCCCATCAGAAACCGTTAGCTATACAAGAAGAGCGGCACTCCCGCCGAAGCTATCCGGATCTGAAGCCTGCGCAGTCATTCCCTGTCGGGAGCAGGCGCTGCACACTCGGTCTGAAGCTCAATCATTCTGGCGAATGGCCGCAACATTGCCTGGAAATCGCGGTCCGATTCGAGCTGCTGCATCGCCATCACGATGCTCTCTATGGTCGACAGGCTGTTTTCCATCGACGAATGCCGGATTTGATAACCAGAGCGCAAGTCCCCCTCAAAGCTGACCCGGGGTAACTGCTGCAACTTCGGGTGCAGATGAAGGATTTTTTTGGACTTTTTCCAGTTCGCATCGATCACCACCAGCTGCTCCAGTGACGCCGCGAGTGCTGAGCCCGGGGCCACCTGCTCCACTTCCGGCAGCCAGGCGAGGGACGGGTAGAGCAGCGCCGAACTGGGCTTTAACAACTGCCCCAACTCGTCGTCGGTCATGTGCTCGGCCACAATCAATTCACTATTATCCAGGCACTGCTGCGCCATGCGCCCGGTGTTGAACGGATGCTTCTGCTCCAGAGGGTGCTGTATGATCAGCACCCTGATTCGATTGGGAATATGGACCAGCGCGCTGCAGTAGCAGACATTGAGTGGACGTTGGCAGGTAGGACAAACTTGGCGCGGCATAGATAATGGCAAGTGATGCTTTGGGGACAGATTCTCTCTCAATACAGTGGCTCTCGGATGCGGAGATGCCACTGGCCAACAAATTCTATCGTGCGTACAAGTTTCGCGGTAAGGCGAAGCGACACGATCCCTGCGCAGTGGTCAGGGATGGGCAGCATAGCATCATCGCCTGCGGATGCCTGCGACAGCTGACAGACAGCCAGTTACTGGCGGGCGTTGCCGTGGCGCCGGACTGGCAGGGTCGCGGCGTTGCACGGTTGCTGCTGAAGAGCATGGCCGAAAAGTACGACACACAGACCTTTACCTTCCCCTACCGGCATCTGGTGCCATTCTATGCTTCCCTCGGGTTTAGCGAAGTCGCACCCACGGGCCAGCCTTCCGCCATCGTGGATCGATTCCATACTTACGAGAAACAGGGGCGAGATATTGTACTGATGCATTATCAGCCAAATTCCTAATTGGCCGCCCGCCCTCACACCATATCCGCGCTTATTTGGCTGACCACCACCAACCTGCCCAACCTGCCCCAAATAAAAATAGATAACCAACATCAGTTGATCCGACACGATTTAGCGCTGAATCACACGAAAAATGCGACACAATTCTCTTTTGACGTGAGATCCTCTATATTGTCGCTGCTTTCCCTCTCACCACGAGGGTTCTCGGCCATGGAACTGGCTGACCAATTTGGGGGTACTGTCTCATCCTGCCCGGGACGGCAGAAGACAGGCAAAATGGGGCAATTTATCTCATGGAAGCGCTGCTGGATTTTGTTGGGGAAATCTACGAGGCCTCTTATAAGCCGAATCACTGGGACAAGGTGACTAGCGATCTTTGCCAGCTGCTGGGCGCGCGCTCGGGAGCGATTTTCATGGATGACTATGAAGGCCGTGTTCGCGGCATGATTGGCGCCCATGGATTGCCGCGCACGGTGCGTGCGGCCTATCGTTTTGGAATGTCCAAGTACGACTACACCTTCCAGCTACAGCAGCGCGAGCCCACCGGACTGGCCCGCCAGATCATTCACGCTCCGGAAGTCCGCGAAGATCACCCGCTCTACTACAAGCTGATATTGAAGCCCAACGATATCGGCTATCTGGCCGGCATGAACATTTACAGGGATGAAGAGTGGCATGTGGGTATTGGCCTGCACCGGTCGTTCAAGGCCGACGCATTTTCCAGCCGCGACTGTGAAATCCTGCAGAAACTGTACCCGCACTTTAAGCGCGCCTTACGCATCCACAAGGAATTTCATCGGCTGCGCACGCGACAACAAACCCTGCTATCGGCGCTGGACCGGTTTATGACCGGACTGATCATTGTGGGGCCGGATCGCGCGGTGAACTATTGCAACCCGGTGGCCAAAGCATTGTTATCGCATCATCAGGCCCTGGCAACCGATGGCCAGGGTCGCGTGCGCGCGCACTACCCGGAAGAGAACCGACGCCTGAACAGACTGATCAATGAACTGTCCGATGCGGACCGGCAGAATATAAAAACCCATAATCAGGCGATCGGCCTTCACCACCCTGACCGCGAACATGCATTGAACGTGATGCTGGCACCTCTGGATTCCAATTCGGTCTACGACGCACAGCCGACAGGCAGTATCGCACTATACCTGAACGACCCGGACTCCCCCTTCAACCTCCCCGCTGAGGCTCTGCGCTCACTTTACGATATGACACCTGCAGAAGCAGGTGTCGCAACCGCACTGGTCAACGGGCAATCACCCAATCAAATCAGTGAGCATCACGGGGTGAGCATTGAAACGGTGCGCAGCCAACTGAAATCCATCTACCAGAAAATGGGCGTAAAAAAACAGCAGGACGTGATTCGCGTCCTGCTGTCCGGTGCCATGTAATCATGGCTGGTTGGGAGGCTGCCTTACAGCAGCTCTCCGCCCAGCGCGGTACAGGCCTCAGCACTGTCTTCGTAGGTGATGAAGTTGTCATCCGCGCAACGATACTCAGTCTGGAATCTTGCCGGGCATTTACCCAGGCCGGCAGAAATAAAGCTCGGGTCAGCCTCGGCGTAGGTGTACACCTCGCCATCAATCGTTTCGATGACCGTCAACCACTCGCCTGTCGCATTGGATTCCTTGACGACCTCGTTTTCTGTGACCCAGCGGATTTCCTCGCAGTACTCTTCAACCCCATTAGTTCCGATATCCCAAATGTCGTGAATAAGGATTTCGTCACTAGTGTCACCGCCGGAGCTAGCGCTACCCGGAATCCCTACAGGGCCTGCACCAAGGCGATTGAACTGCATCTCCCCCTCGCCGGTAACCTCCATGGTCATGCTGTTGCCACTGACAAATAGTTTCAGGTCAGCAGATCCCACAAAGTCGGAGAAACCAAACTCGTTGGTGTCGACAATTGCACCGGAAGTGGTCAACACGCCGGTGTCGCTGTCGTGGCTATAGCTACCCACTTCGACGCCATCATCTTCAGCCTGCACATAGGTGCCATCGGCCATAAAGGCCAGCACCAGCAGTTCACCCTCGTGCAGCTGGGAATTCGCCACATCGCCGACCCATACACCCTGCAGCCCATTGGCCACCACGCGGGAGGCGGGGATGTTTTCCACCAGAACTGCTTCACCGTTCTGGGCGTCCGTTTCGTATACGTCCAGATCAGCGCCGTTGCCGGCAACACTGAAGGTCAGGTACTCACCGTCCGCCTGGTTGAAGTCTCCATCCGCCGGGTTGTGCAGGCCGATATCGCCGTTCTCGTCGCTGAAATTCGCCGTTACTTTCAGGACCTTGTCGGCATTGATACTGTAGGCACCCCACTCAAGGCCCTCTTCCGACTCAGCCTCAAGCTCCTTTTCCTCAACATGGATGTAATTGCCACTGGCCTCGTCGAACGCCAGGAAGATGAAGTGCTCGGCACCGTTGCCGGTTTCAGTACTGGTATCCAGTACCCAGCCACCCGTTACTGAAGTCTCGTTGGTATAGCCGAGCTCTTCAGTTTCCAGCGTGCTCTCCAGGTGAGCCTGAGCGACATCAGCACCGATCAGCTCCGTAACCGGCGAATCCTGGCCACCATTTTCAATCAGGGTCTGTACCACCGCAGAAGCCGCAAAGGCTTCGGGCGATTGGGCAAAGAACGCCTCCGCATCCATCGCCGGATCTTGACTGCCCACCGCAGCATCGCTAATCGTAATTCCGTTGCTCGCATCGCCATCGGTATCGAGAGTCTGCAGCAAGCGACTCATATTAATGACAGAGTTATCCGAGGTGTCGGTGGTGCCAGCGATATCCAGTGGGGTAATAACGTCAGAGGCCGCAACTGCCGGAAACTCCAGGTCACCGATGAAGAAAATAACGCTGTCGCCCGGCTCGTAGCCATATTCGCCACTCGCATTGGTAACGCCTTCATGGGTAATGTTGCCTTCGCTATCCAAAGTGCGATAGCCAATATTCACCACCAGACTATCGATCAATACACCGGTTTCCGTGGGCGGTGCTTCACTGCCACCACTGCTACTACTGCTTCCACCGCTGCTACTACTACTTCCACCGCTACTACTGCTACTACTGCTACTACTACTGCTACTACTACTGCTACTGCTACTACTGCTACTGCTACTACTACTGCTACTACTACTGCTACTACTGCTACTGCCACTATCGCCGCCGCTACTGCTGCCACCACCGCCACAAGCGGCCAGGGAGCCAAACAGCAATGCCGCAGTGACTACCGACAGGGTTTTCTTGAGAGGATGTGCCATGAAAAATTGCTCTTTCTACCGTTGGAACGTCAATTGGGAAGTCTTACTCCAATCCAACATTGAGCCCGAACCGCTCTGGCGGCGCATCCCTCAAATTGGGGATGCACTTTGTTATGGTAAGTGATGGCAAGCCGGTTAAATTTTCGACACAAGCGCAGTGGCGAGTGGGCGGGTCTGAGCTTACCCTCAAAAAGTCGAATGACTGTGTATCTGGAGAACCTATGGAAGCATTTCCCCATCATTATGAAGTAACGGCCAACGCGGGCAGTGAAGGCGAGGTCTCGCTTACCGCGGAAGGTGTTGATCCCATTGCCTCAGCGGCACCGGTTCAGTTCGATGGGCCCGGAGACCGCTGGTCCCCTGAGGATTTGCTGGTGGCGGCGGTAGCGGACTGCTTCATCTTGACCTTTCGCGCCATCGCCAAGCACTCCAAACTGGAGTGGAATACACTCGAATGCAATGCCAAAGGAACCCTGGACAAGGACGGCCGCAAGACTTGCTTCACGGCGTTTACCATCAACGCCCGACTGGAAGTGCCCGAAGGCACAGATATGGAAAAGGCGCACAAGCTGCTGGAGAAATCCGAGGAAAGCTGCCTGGTGACCAACTCCCTGAATTCCGAGATTTCACTGAGCGTGGAAGTTGTAAACTCCTGAAATTGGATGAATTTTTCATAAACCGGTTACACGCCCCCCAAGCCCCAGACGCTAAGAGAGCCAATTAGCCGCCGATAATTTGATCTAGACTTGGACTGGCCACAGTTCGGGCCGATCTCACCGTCGGAGGGGCCCTTTATGACGACCAGCACAGCCAGCCGCGCACGATGGGCCTTTGTGGCCATGGTGCTCGCAGGCGTCATCGCGGGCGCGATCTGGTACTACCAGACCGCCGGACGCTTCACGACCTATCAAATCCTTACCGAAGATTCCGTATCTGGTCTTATTGCCGGTGCCCCGGTGGAGTTCCACGGGGTAGACGTGGGCAGGGTCACAGAGGTGGAACTCACCGGGCCCAGCTCCGTGCGCATTCTGCTGGACGTCGAAAACGACGCGCCCGTGACGAAGGCAACCGTCGCTACCATCACCGCCCGCGGGCTCGCGACCCGCGGATTTACCGGCTATGTGTACGTATTGCTGGAGAATACAGGTGCCGATACGGGACCGCTCACCGCCGCCCCCGGCGCACGCTATCCGCGCATACCCAACACCCCTTCCCGCTCGGTCAACCTGGATACCGCCATCAGCCAGGTCAACCAGAACGTGCAATCACTGACCGAATTGCTGCAGACCATGCTGGATAAAGACACCATCGCTGCCTTCCAGCAGGCGGTCGGCAATCTGCAGCAAGTCACCCAGATGCTTGCAGAGAACCAGCAGCGGCTCAGCACAATCATCGCCAATACCGAGCACGCCAGTGACCGACTCGGGCCGCTGCTGGATTCGAGCAGCGATACCGCTAACGCACTAAGGCAGGTCAGCCAGATGCTCGCGGGGAATCAGCAGCGGCTCAATACGATCATCACCAATACCGAACAGGCGAGCGGCCAGCTCGGCCCGTTGCTGGATGCAAGCAGCCAGTCCGTCAATGCACTCCAGCTGCAGGTACTGCCCGAGGCCTACCGCACCATGGCCACCCTGAATCAGCTGACCAATTCCATGACGCGATTGACAGACAAGATCAATCACAACCCGTCGGTTCTCCTGCGCGGCAGTGCGCCCCCGCCCCTTGGCCCAGGCGAAACCGAATGAGTGAACGAGGCTATCGGCGCGCGCTGTCTCATACCAGAACAGCCATACGCCTTGTGGTGGCGACTGCCGCAATGTTGTTTTCCGGCTGCTCACTCTTCTCGCCGGTGGAAAGTGACATACGGGTATCTGTCGTCGACAAAATTCCCAGTGAAGTGCCCCAGCGGCAAAGGCACGCGGTGACGCTGTTGATACTCCCACCGAGCATCAATCCCGTTTACGACACCATCCGCATGGCCTATCGCACGGCGCCACATCAGGTGGGCTATTACCGCCACCACCAATGGGGCGCAACACCGTCACAGATGCTACTTCCGTTACTGGCCCGGACATTGGAAAACACAAACTACTTTGAAGCAGTAGCAACACCACCCTACTTCGGCCCCCACAACTTCGCGCTGCGGACAGAGATCGTAGACTTCGTACAGGACTACACCTCCACACCAGCGACCCTCCAGCTGTCCCTGCGGGTGCAACTTATTGAGGGCACCTCAAACCGGATTATTGCGAGTAGAAGCATTTCGCTACGGAAACCCATACTGCAGGAATCACCAGGTGCGGGTGTGGTGGCAGCCAATGATGCCGCCGCAAACGCTTTGCGACACACAACGCTGTTTGTACTGGAACAAATGCCGTAAAAAGGACATTACCGAGAAGAGCCGGGCAGGATTTTCTTCAGAGTGTTATCCCGGGAAATGAAGTGGTGCCGCAATGCCGCACTGGCGTGAAGCAGAATAAAACCAATCAAGGCATACCCCAGCCATTTGTGCACCTCGATCAATAACTGGAAGCGATACTCGTTGTGCGGAATCAAATCCGGCAATCGGACACCAAAGAAATACACCGGAATACTCGCGGCGGAAGACATCAACCAGCCGCTGAGCGGTAAGGCAAACATCAACGCGTAAAAGCACAGGTGCACAAAGCGCGCGGCAACCTTCTGCCAATCGGGAAGTTCTTTTACCAGCGCCGGTAACGCATTGGTCACCCGCCATGCCAGACGCAACATCGCCAGCCCCAACGCCAATATACCGAACTCCTTGTGATACACGATCAGCGTCAGTTTTGTCTTATCGAACCCCACATCCGGCAGACCGCTCATATACACACCAAGCACGGTGAGCGCGATGAGCAATACCGCCATCAGCCAGTGGAGCAAAATGGCGACGGCGCCATAGTCCCGCTCCGTGTTTGTGAGCCTAGTCATTCATCGCGACAGCCAGTCAGACACTATTCACACATAATAGGCTGCCCAGCAGGCTCACACGCGCGGCAGCCAACGAGTAGCCCTACTCTTCCCAGGCCGGCGCCAAGCGCTCGGCCTGTTCTTCGCGAACATCGTCGATGACGGCCATCAGGTCCTCGACGTCGACGCTGGTCGCATCCTGTTCGAATATCCCGGTAAGGGTAATTTCCGGGTGTAGCTCACCCGCTTCATACAGCGCCCAGATTTCCCGGCCGTAATCGGTCTTCAACAGTTCCGGGGCAAAGCGGCCGAAATAGTTGCACATATTGTCGACGTCGCGTTGCAGCATCATCGCGGCGTTGTTATTGCCGGCCGCATCCACCGCCTGGGGCAAATCGATAATTACTGGGCCGTGGCGGTCCAGGAGTACGTTGAACTCGGACAGGTCGCCGTGTACCAGGCCGGCACACAACATGCGCACGACATCGGCCATCACCTGGCCGTGATACTCGCGGGCCTGCTCCGCCGTCAGCGTGACGTCATCCAGCCGCGGGGCCGCGTAGCCCTCCTCATCGGCCACCAGCTCCATCAGCAATACACCGTCGACGAAGCCGTAGGGCTCGGGGACGCGCACGCCCGCCGCCGCCAGCCGATACAGCGCATCGACCTCGGCACTCAGCCAGGCCTGTTCCTGCTCTTTCTGGCCGTAGCGGGTCTTCTTCGACATCGCCCGCGCGCGGCGGCTGTTGCGCATCTTGCGGCCTTCCTGATACTGCACCGCCTGTTTGAAGCTGCGCTTGCTGGCCTCCTTGAAGACCTTGGCACAGCGCAAGCTGTCGCCGCAGCGCACCACATACACCTGTGCTTCCTTACCGCTCATCAACTGCGCCATGACCTCGTCGATCATGCCGTCGTCGACCAGCGGTTGTAATCTCTTGGGTACTTTCATAGATCTTCTTTTGATCGTCCGCAGAGGCGACCTCCCGGTCGCCCCGCCGATTTCTTGTGCCTGTTATCCGTGCGCCAGCGCGTAATCGATCGCCGCACACACGGCAACCGCCTGCGCGGTATTGCACTGTTCGGGCGTGGCGCGGGGGCTATCGGGATAGACCTCGGTGGTGGTCTTGTAGGTTGCGTTGGTGACGCTGGCGCAGAGGCCCAGCTGCTTAAGCGGATACTCGATAACACCGCGGGCAACCACCGGCGAGCCGATAATCTCGTTGTTGTCATCGGCGGGGGCGATGTGGGTGACCTTCTCTACTGCCGCGATGACGGCCTGCTGGAATTCCGGCTGCGGGTTCGCGCTGTCATCCACCAGATAGAAGCCATCGGGAATGCCGCCGGGCGTGAATGGATTGCCATCGCGGGCGGCCAGTGCGGGGCGGAACTCGGTTTCGTCGGTATCGGTGGTCTCGTGCAGGTCGATATGCATCACTACGCGATCAACCACCGGCGCTACCAGTCGCATCAGTGCCGCCGACTCTTCCGCCGGGCTGTTGTCATAGAAGGAGCGGTTCGGGTCGATGGCGTTAGGGTTCCAGCGGTGGATGCGCTCGTAACCCCAGGGGCTGATGCAGGGTGCCACCAGCAGGTTGACTCGACCGGCGTAGTCCGCAGCATGCCGGTCTACAAACTCAAGCGCGCCGTGTACACCGCTGGTTTCATAGCCGTGTACCCCGCCCGTCACCAGCACCACCGGCAGATCGTCATTCCAGTCGCGGCTGCGGATCGCCAACAACGGAAAGCGCTCATCGCCGTACTCCAGACGACCGTATTCTTCCACATCGAAGCGATCACGCAGGCCCTCGATCTTGCTGACCACCTCAGACTCGTAGCTGCGGTGACGGGTCTGTCGCGACAGCCATTCGGCCCGCTCTGCATCACCCCAGGGTGTGCCGGGGGTGCCGATTGGATAGAAGTCGAGGGAAGTGGTCATAGCGCTTGTTCTCCGGTGATGAGCGAGGGAGGCATTCTACACCGCTAACAGGCCCTGCTGACCATCCACCAGAGTGTCAAAATCCGGGTCTATGAAAGGCAATATGGCATCGGCTAGAGCTGCCGGTCGAGTTGGTGCTGGTAGCGGGGTGCCAGCCCCTGCTGGCGGCGTTCATCGGGCATTCGCGCCGCAGCTGGGTCGACCGCTCAGCCAGATCAATGCGCCAGCGCAATATACAGAGCAATCGTCCCTACCACGAGCAGCGCGATGGCCCAGATCAAATCGAAGTTAATCCACTGTCGCCGCAGCACCGCGAGCCCCACTTTGCGGTAGACGATCCAGGCCACAGCGCCCATGACCAGCAGCATCGCCAGTGTGTGTAATAAGACCGCCAGCACAAGGTTGCCGCTGCCGGACACGGCCATGTGATGGCCTGAATGGGCACCGCCGTGAGTACCGGCCAGGCCCAGCAGTGCAGGTACCAGCATCAGGCCGGCACCGTGGGCGCTGGCCATCAGAAAAGACCAGAAAAACAGGTCGCGATTGCCGACTTTCATGCCCACCCAGCGCGGATGCCGGTAGTAATTCCCGAGCTTGTACAGACCGAAGGCGAGTAGCAGCGCAGCGGTCAGCCAGCGCAGTGCGTCAAGCGAGATCCATTGCAGCCCGGCAAACACCAGAATAACCACCGCGGCGATTGCCGCGGCGTGGCCCACAGCAATCGGCAGCAATGAAACCCAGATGACCTTTTCACTATGCTGCTGCAGCCCCCGCGACAGCGCAAACAGCCAGCCCATGCCCGGATTCAGCCCGTGAAAGGCCCCCAGCGCGATAACGGCCAGCCAGGGGGCGACTGCCTCAGGAAGGGTAACAGTAGGAATCTGTAGAAGCGTCGCCACCCTCAAGCCTCACCTGGTGCACGCGGGTTGTGCCGAAATCGATAAAGAAATCCGGATCCAGACTCATACCGCCATCGGGATCCGTGTTCACTTTCACCATCCAGCCAGTCATCCCCTCCGGGTAAAACTGGTCGTCCCAACTGCTGTAGAGCGAATTGGTAAAAAACACCCGGCGTCCGTCTCGGCTGATTTCCACCATCTGCGGCGCACCCAGTAATGGTCCGTTTTTTTTCGGATGGCCCTTTTTTGCCACAATGCCACCGATCTCTACCTTGCCGGTCAATTTCGGGTTAAACGGATCCGATACATCGTACTGGTGCAGTTCGCCGATCCCCCAGCAGGCCACATAGAGAAAGCGGTCGTCGAGGGACAGGTCGATATCCGATACCAGCGGCGGAACCGCTTTGAAGGGTTTCAGCGCCGGCGGCAGATCCGCCTCGTCAGCAGGCACGGGCGGAATGGTGATGACCTTTTTCATCTGCCACTCGTCGTTTTCCCGGTACCAGGTCCACACGGAAGCGGACAGGTCCTCGGTACTGACCACGACACCGGCAAAACCATAGTGCTTGGTGGGATCGTGGGCCGGGCGCAGCTCAAGCAGCATCTGGTGCTCCGCACCGATATCGACGGACTGTTTCAGTTTTCGTTTTCGCAGGTCCCAGAAATGGATACGGTGCCCATACTTGTTGGCCAACAGATCCTCCGGCACCAGGCCATTTTCAAATTGCGACGGTTTGGCCCACTCGCTGCTGATCAACACATCTTCCGCCAGATGCCACCAGAAATCGTACGCCAGTTCCTGGTCGCCGCGATCCAGCTCCCATGGACCGACCACCTCAAAACTGAAGTGATCCAATAGAAAGATACCGCCGGGGCCGTCGTCGCCATTGGCAGACCCCATGGCGGAAACGTAGATGGCGTCGGGGCCACAGTGCACCGTGTGCGGTCGACTGTAACCGGACTTGGCCATCACCGTTTCCGGTTCCAACGTTTTCACGATCTGCGGCTGGCGCGGGTCCGGTTTGGTATCGATGATATAGATCCGCGAACTGCGCAGCCCCGGTACAACCAGGTAGCGACGTTCGAGGTGGGGATGGGGCGCATAGGGGCACAGTGCTGAACTGCAGGCATTCCAGCCAAAATGATGCAGTTCATCACCGATATTGGGCAGCTCCAAGGTGTGCACGACCTGGCTGTAGGTATCGGACCCGGGTTCCAGGTCCACGACGCAGATGGCGTCCGGCTTACCACCTCCTGGATTCAGTGCGGCGACATAGGCATGACGTTCCGGTGGCGCCTGCATAGCCATTTTTGCCGAAGGGTAAAAAGAGGGATCCGGTTTCCACAAAGCCATTGCGTCACTCCCGTTTTTAGCTAGCCGTTAACTGTTGAATCGCAGGGAGTATAGTGAGCAATCGTTTTGGGTTAAGTTAACTTCAGCATCAGAAAATCAGACATGCGCCGAAATTCACTTGCAGGAAAATTCTGCAGTGGACAAATCGGGCCCGAGCTGGCCCTGTATTTGAAACATGACTTCACCAGCGATATCCGTCTGGTCAGCCACCGACCGCAGAAGATCAATGAACCGATGAATTACTCAGCGCCGACTTGCTGGATGCCGAGAAGACCCTTCGCGCCGTTGAGGGTTCAGAGATTGTCTATCTGACCGCCGGGCTATCCATTCAAATGAGCTACTACCTTTAAGCCTTACTCAGACGACATTGGTTTGGGAGCAAAATCAGCATTTTTATTAAACGCTCCAAGAATTAAATCCAACGCAGAATTGAAACATCCATCACCTGAAGCCCTCGAGCCGTTAACCAGCCCAGCCTCAGCTTCATGTCCCGCGTGATGTGAAATCCCAAATATGGCGGGAGAAGATATTCCCACGCTCTTATCGGAGCGCCGGTAAATCGACTTTCCTTCTTTAATCGTTTCCAACACTTTAATCTCGGCCAATTTATCTTCTGGGATGGTCATTGGATTTTCGGAGAGGATAACAAAATCGGCCAGCTTGCCAACCTCAATCGAACCTTTGGTATTTTCCTCGAAGTGCTGCCAAGCGGGCCAAATGGTCATCGCCTTTAAAGCGGTGGCAACCGGCACGCGATGCTCAGGCCCGAGAACGCGCCCGGTGCGGGTTCTACGAGTAACTGTGGCAGATAGCACACGCATTGAGTTGGGTAGTGCAACCGGCGCATCGTGATGGGTACCGAACGTCATGTCGCGCTCCATAAGCCAGCCGGTTGGAGAGATATTCTCAGCCCGCTCCGGTCCCAATACAGAATCCCGGTGCCAATCACCCCAGTAAAATGTATGCATCGGGAAAAGAGAGGGAAAGACATCAAGTTCTTTGAGGCGCTCGACTTGATCCTCGCGCAGAACCTGACCATGTATCAAAACCGGCCGGTTGTCCACATCCGGATGCTTGGCTTTCGCCTTTTGTATTGCCTCGATCAGCCGGTCACTGGCAGCATCGCCATTGGAGTGAGTGATAATTTGCCAGCCATTGGCAAACGCTTTTTCTACCGCTTCATCCGTCGTTTTTTGATCAATAACGGCATAACCCCTGTAGTCCTTATCCTGCCCTTCGGGCGGTACATAGTAGGGTTGCGTCAGCCACGCGGTCTTACCTTGCGGTGATCCGTCAATGACTAATTTGACACCGCCCACTCGAAATCGGTTTTTATATGACCGGGAGGGACTTGGATTCTTAACCTCAAGGATGTCCGGGTAGGTCACCAGATCAATTTGCAGATTGCCCGCGTCAGCCACCCGCTGCATAGCTGCCACGGCTGGAGCCATCGAACGTCCTTCTTGCCCAGTAGTGTAGCCATAGGATGCGAGCAGTTTGGCTCCCTCCTCGACGAGCGTGTCGTTAACATTGTCATCAAATTTCTCTGCAAGCTTGCTGATGACATAAAAGAAAGCATATTCCTCCAGCACGCCGTTAGGCTCTTGTGAACCCGCCTTGCGACGAAATACACCACCCTTCGGATTTTTGGTTTCGGCGGTGATCCCCGCAAGTTCCAGCGCCTTGCTGTTTGCGACGCCAAGGTGGCTGGATTGATGAATGATGATCACCGGATATTCAGTGGATACCTTGTCGAGCTCTTCTTTGGTGGGGTGCCGCTGCTCTGCGAGTTGCGAATCGTCGTAACCAAAGCCGACGATCCAGCCAATTTTTTCCACCGTGCTTTTATTTCCTTTAGCCCAGTCAGAGAGTATTGACTGCAAGGTGGCAATGTCCCGGCCGGCACCATCAGGTGGTGGCAGCAAATTCGCCGTTGTCGCCTGAATACCGATTAAATAAGCATGTCCGTGTGAATCGACAAATCCCGGCAACATTGTTTTACCGCCAAGATCGACGATCTTCGTATCACCCCCCTTGTGCGATTCTTCAATTTTCTCGCGGTTGCCTACCGCGAGAATTTTTCCATTCTTAACGGCGACAGCTTCTGCATTAGACTGTGCATCATTAACGGTAAGTATGGTGCCACCAGTGTAAATCGAATCGGCCATTGGACGAGGTTCTTCCGCGGAACAGGGGGCAATAAAAAGCGCCGTCATGACGATTGCGACTGCCGTATAGAATGCACAATTCATATTTCTAACTCCTACTTCCGAAAACCTGTCTCAGCGTCCATTCCTGCCTCCATTACTACGCGAACAACTATAGTTCAGCCATACGTCCTGGGCCGATTGAATGTTTAAAGCGACGAATTTGCGGAATTTGAATGGCTATGAGAATTGGCGTCACAGTAATTTTTCTTACTTTTGGGAACTTACCGGGCGTGGCAAGCGCGGATACTCCACAACACCGCCTGTGTGCCCGTGATCGCCTGACCTGTGACTGGAATGGGTCACGTAGTGCACTGGAGGCACACGGGGTTAACATTGATTTTTCTGTAACCGGTTATTATCAGGGCCTGCTGTCCGGCGGCGTGGATAATGTCGATTTCGAATTTGGCGGAAGAGCGGACGGGTTCATCACTTTGAACACTGAAAAGCTCAGCCTGTGGCACGGAGGCGGATTTAATTTCCACTTGGAATCCCGTTTCGGCGAACTAGCCGACCGCCCCGTGCCCAGCTCAGGCGGTATTTGGCCCGTCAATGCAGGTATTACCACGCCTCTGGGCGATCCCGGCCGTCTGGTAGGGAGTTCCATCTATTACAGCCACCGCTTCGGCGATAATACGTCGATGATGCTTGGCAAGATAAACGCCTTTGACTTATTAGCAAAAGACCCGTTTTTTGGCGGCTGGGCACGGGATCGCTTCAACAATGTTGCATTTGTGGCACCGCCCAGCGGGGTAGTGCCCCCTGTCATCATGGGCACGATCATTTCACACAGGTTCAATCCCTGGTCGCTGACCTTCATGGTGTTTGATCCCAATGACCGAACCAACGACTACGGTTTCGCCAACCTTTTTAATGTCGGCACCAATATATCCCTCGGCACCACCTGGACAGGGAAACTTGCGGGAAGAAGCAGCAGTCTGGGGGTAACCGGTACTTACAGCACCAAAGACGGCGCAGACCTCGGGCAACTACTGTTACCGCCAGATCTCAAGACCGGCACCCTCAAGGGCTCTTACAATCTCAGCGTGACCGCATCACATTTAATTTACGAGAGCCCCGCCGTACCCGGCAAGGGTTTTGGAATCTACGCCAAGGCGGCGAAGGCCGACGGTAACCCTAACCCGATACAGGCATCGTTTATCGGCGGTTTTGCCGGTCAGGGCATCGTATCAGGGCGACCGCTCGATGAATTCGGTATCGGCTATTACTTCTACGATCTCAGTGATGCCCTGGAGTCGTCCGTGGATCCGGTAATCCCATTCGACGACGAACGTGGACTGGAACTCTACTACAAGGTGGCTATGGCCCCCTGGTTTCAGTTCACTGTTGATCTACAGTGGATTGATCCTGCACGCCAGGAATTTGGTGACGCATGGGATCTTGCACTGCGAGCCAACATTGATTTTTGAACTTGAAGAAGTCATTTCACATCGAGAAATCGGTACTGTATTGTCGCGACAACCCCGCCTAAGCAAGGAGGAGATATGTCTTTTAGGGCACGACTAACAACGATAGCGTCCACCTTTTTGCTTGCCGTACCCATCATCGCCTGGGCGCAGGCAATTCGATTGCAGGGACCGGATCCCCTTGCCAAGCAATCATCGCAAACTGTGATCTACACCTCCCGTGAATTCATCACCATGGATCCGAAGAAACCGCGCGCCGAAGCCGTGGCGGTGAAGGACGGCAGGTTCATCGCCGTCGGCACACGCACCGAGGTCAAGAAGGCAGCCGGGGCCGGAGCGCGAACGGATACGACGTTTGCGGATCTGGTGGTGGTACCGGGCCTCATCGATCAGCACGTGCACCCGTTGCTGGCCGCGCTCGCAATGGTGTGCGATGTGATCTCCATTGAAGACTGGAACACGGCAAACGGCTTCGCGCCCAAGGCACTCGACGAAGCGACCTACCGTAAGCGACTGCAAAAGGCGATCGCCGAGCATAACCCCTCATCCGGTTCGACGCTCTTTACTTGGGGTTACCACCAGGCCTGGCACGGCCCGATGTCGCGCGCCATTCTCGACCAGATGGCGCCCACCCTGCCCGTCGCGGTCTGGGATCGCTCGACGCACATAATGTTCTTCAATACAGCGGCAATGAAAGAGTACGAGATCGACGCCGAGTGGGTCGCGACATTGCCGAAAGCGGCGCAGGAGCAGTCCGACCTGAAAGAAGGCAAGTTCTGGGAAGCAGGCTTTTTCGAGGGAGTAATGGGCCGCATTACCAAGGGCCTTGCAAGTCCTGAGCAACTTGATCGCGGGTTGAAGTTTGCGGAGCGGTATTTCCACCAGCAGGGCATCACCGCTCTTTCCGAGCCGGCCGGTCCACTGGACAAGCCCCTACAGGACGCGATCAACGCTGCGTTCGGCGACGACGCCACCCCATTCAACTTTTTCTACATTCCTGATGGTCGGATGATCGCCGCCAAGTACCTCGACAAGGAAGGGGGCGCAACGCTCATTGCCGAACACGAGAAGATGATGAGCTGGGGTGCCGGCCGCGGGAAGTTCCTGCCGAAGCAGACCAAGCTGTTGCTCGACGGTGCAATCTTCTCCCAGTTAGCCCAGATGCGCGATGGCTACATCGACGGCCACCACGGCGAGTGGATTCAGGCCCCGGATTTATTTGCGCGGGCATTCGACGTCTACTGGGACGCCGGGTATCAGATTCACATCCATGTGCTGGGCGACAAGGCCCTAGACGTGCTGCTCGACACACTCGAGAAAGCGATGAAGCGCAAGCCGCGCACCGACCATCGCACGACGCTCGTGCACTTCGGGTACGCTCAACCGGACCAGATCGCCCGCATCGCCAGGCTTGGCGCGATCGTCTCCGCCAACCCTTCGTACACCACCACACTCGCCGACAAATATGCCAAGGTCGGTGTCGGCAAGGCGCGCACCGAGCGCATGGTGCCGCTAGGGGACACTCTTCGCGCCGGCATACCGATCTCGCTGCACTCCGACATGCCGATGGGACCGGCCAGCCCGCTCTACCTGATGTGGGCGGCGGTCAACCGCACGACGCCTCCCGGTTGGACGCCGGGGCCGGACCAGCGGATTACCGCGGCGCAGGCGCTCGAAGCCGTCACCCTCGGCGCTGCGTATTCGATCCGGCAAGAGAAGGAGATCGGCTCGATCGAGGTGGGCAAGAAGGCCAACCTGACGGTGCTCGGGGAGAGCCCCCTGGAGGTCGAACCTCCCAGGATCAAGGACATCACGGTATGGGGCACGATGCTTGAAGGGCGATTGCAGCCGGTCGGCCCAGCCCCGCACTCAAGTGCACCGGAGTCCCGATCCACTACGTCGACCGGTGACGAGGATTAGCAGACCGATACTCAATCGCTCACACCGAACAGGCCCAACTGGCCATCCACCAGGCTGTCAAAATCCAGGTCGATGAAGGGCAATATGGCATCAGCCACGGGCTTGAGCTGCTTGTCGATATAGTGCTGGTAATCGATCGGTGACTGACGGTAGTCCACTGGCTCGGGGCCGTTGAGGGTGATCACGTATTGAATCCAGCCCTTGTTCTGGTAGCGGGGTTCTAGCCCCTGCTGGCGGCGGTGTTCATCGGCCATGCGCGCCGCGCGCACCTGGGGCGGTACGTTTTTCACGTATTGCTCCAGCTTGCGCCGGAGCCGCTTGCGATACACCAGCTGCTCGTCCATCTCCCCTGCCCGGGTTTTCTCAACCGTCTCGCGGATATAGTCGGACGGATCTTCGCCGTGAAATACCATCCCGTAGAGCTGGGTCTGGAATTGCTTGGCCAGGGGCGTCCAGTCGCTGCGGACGGTTTCCAGGCCCTTGAATACGAGCTTTTCCTCATCCCCGTTCACCACCAGCCCCGCATAGCGTTTCTTGGAGCCGGCCTCGGAGCCGCGAATGGTGGGCATCAAAAAGCGCTGGTAGTGGGTTTCGAATTCCAGCTCCAGTTCGCACGCCAGCGCCAGCTCGTCTTTGAGCTTGTTCTGCCAGCGCGTGTTGATCTCGCTCGCCAGGCCCTTGCCGATCAAATCCGCTTCCTCCGCGCTGGGGCGGCCACTCAGCCAGACAAACGTGGAATCGGTATCGCCATAGATAACCTGGTGACCCAGCTCCTCAATCCAGCGGGCCGTCTGCTGCATGATCTCGTGACCGCGCAGGGTGATGGAGCTGGCCAGGCGCGTGTCGTAAAAACGACAGCCCCCACTTCCGAGCACCCCGTAGAAAGAGTTCATGATGATCTTGATGGCCTGGGAGCGGGCGGCATCCTGCTCCTGCTTGGCGATGTCACGCTCGGCCCAGAGGTTGGTAATGATGTCCGGCAGGAAATGCTTGTCACGGGAAAAGTGCGCGCCGCGAAAACCGGGGATTGTGTTTTTATCCGACCGCCCCTCCGGCTCGCCCTCTTCCGATCCGTCGGCCAACCCCTCAATCAAACCCATAGGATCGATCTTGAAGGTGCGGATAATGCTGGGATACAGGCTCTTGAAATCCAGCACCAGCACGTTGTCGTACAGGCCCGGCCGGGAGTCCATCACATAGCCGCCCGGGCTGGCGAGGCCGCCGTCCGCCGGCAGGTTGGGCGCCACATAGCGGCTGCGGTGTAGTTTGGGCAGGTAGAGGTTGGTAAAGGCCGCCACTGAGCCGCCACTGCGATCGAGTTCGAGGCCGGTGAGCTGGGCCCGCAGGCGCAGGTAATCCAGCAAGCGGGTGTGCAGGTAAATATCCCAGACCAGGCGGCAGTCTTCCAGGTTGTAGGCAGCCAGCTTGGGTTTGTTATGGCGAAAGTCGTGCTCAATCGCGGCCAGGCGGTTGTCCACGTCTTCGGTGTCCTTGCCCCTGCCCAGTAGCGTCTGGGCCACGAACTCCAGGCTGAAGCTTTCAAAGCTGTAGGTGGCGTTCTTCAGTCCATCGATGCCATCCAGTACTACCCGGCCCGGCAGTGTCACGAATCCCTGGCTGCCTTCCCGGCCATCCCGCCAGCGGGCATCGGTGCCACCGCGTCCCAGCTTCAGGCGCAGTCCGTAGCGCCCCGCCCTTTTAACCAGTAGACGAAAGTCAAAGTCCACCACGGACCAGCCGATGATGATGTCCGGGTCCAGGGATTGAATCCTGGCCTCCAGCGCCTCGAGCAACGCCCGCTCGTCATCCACCCAGTGGATGGAGGTATCGGCGGCCTCCGGTTTACCCACCATCAGCACCTCTTCCACGCCGTGCCCGTAGAGACCGATGGAATACAGCTCGCCCTGGCCGGAGCACTCCACATCCAGAGAAACCACCTTGAAATCCGGCTGCACCTCGGCGCCCTTTAGGCGCACGTTGCGATATTCCGTATAGCCGTCTTTGGCCCGGGCCACCCCTTCAAAATAGAGGCCACCGCGGACAAAGCGCTCCATCAGGTAACGGTCGTGGAGCCGAAAATCCGCTTCAAAAACCTCGATGCCGCGATGTTGCAACAGGGTCTGCGCCCGGCGGTGGGCGTCGATGGTGGGGAAATAAAGCATGGCCGCTTCCTCGCGGCCAAAGGTCTGGAAGCCCAGCTGCTGCCAATCGTAAGGCACGCCGGCCAGCGCCTCGGTCACCTGGGTGCGGTCCGCCACCCTCACCATAAAAACCGGGCGCTCACCTTCAATGACCAGCTTGACCGGGCCCTCGGGCGTGGCCAGCCAGTAGTGGATGCAGGTGCTGCCGCGCTGGTCAAAGCTGTGGCGGGTGAGGAGGAATCCTTGGGGCAAAATGCTGTTCTGGGTTGATGAGTGGATTGTTGGTGATGGGCGCGATTGTACTGGATAAATGCACAGCAATTAAGTAATAGCGTCCCATTTGCCCCCCTATCTTGAACTAATATCTTATATCCTGTTTTGTGACGACCCACAGCATTTCATATCAAGAGGGTTATCACGCCCCATGTCACGAAAGATGTAACTGAGCAGTTCCATCGCTATACAAATTACCGGAACACGCTCTAACAAGAATCACTAACTACAAGCAACGGAATGGTCGATTTTTCATGTCAACAGAGCATCGTGATGGTCCGAGCTGTTAGTCAGGTTGGCGCCTAGTTTAATGGCGGCTATTGTGACAATAAGGTTCACGGTACTTGCCGTGACGATGACGTCGCCTCTCACACTTGTGGGGGGTGAAGATGCTGCCACACAGTTGGTGGGGCCGAGTGCAGTGGAGAATGAGCTAGTCGATAACGCAACGGACAAGCCGGACGTGGCTGGGACCGAGCCCACTGGGAAACGCTGGGACGAATGGAAGACACGACTTAAAAAGCGCGCAGGGCTCGATTTCAGCCTCGAATATGATGCACTCGGATACGTGGCATCACAGAGCTTGGACGACGACACCTCCGCCAGTGGCGCTTTCCGTGCCTACGGCATTTGGGATCTGGTAGGCAGACACGGAGCGAATACAGGCAGTCTTATCTTCAAAGTCGAAAACCGACATGGCTATACGGATATCCCTCCAACTGAATTTGGTTTTGAGGTTGGGTATGTCGGGCTGGTCAGTTCGGTTTTCAGCGATCAGAGTTGGCGTGCTACCCACCTGTTCTGGCAGCAGCGCTTCGCGCGTGGTCGAGGCGTAAGTTATTTTGGCTATCTCGACATAACCGACTATGTGGACGTCTATGCCCTTGCGAGTCCCTGGACCGGGTTCTCCAACCTCGTCTTCCAGACCGGCGCCGGCGCTATTGCTGGTTTACCCGATGGGGCACTCGGGGCGATGGTTGGTGGCTTCCTGACGGATCAGATTTATGCGGTGGGCGGCATTGCCGATGCCAACGGCGATGCTACCGATCTTGGTGGCGGTTTTGACACCTTTTTCAGCGATTTCGAAACCATCAAGACCCTTGAGATTGGTAGAACCTCGGCAAAAGAACAGCTTTTTATCGACAATGCTCACGTCACTCTCTGGCAGATCGACGAACGCGACGAGGCTGGCACACCAGATGGCTGGGGAATCAACGCCTCACTTACCCGTAAGGTCGACAATCATTGGCTTCCATTTATTCGCGGAGGCTGGGCGGAAGACGGAGCGAGCTTCTACCAGGCATCTTTCAGCTTGGGGTTTGGGTATGCAAGCATACCTGGCCGCGATTTGCTGGGGCTTGGCCTTAACTGGAGCCGCCCCAACCGTGACACCTTTAAAGCAAAACTTGATGACCAGTACACCATGGAAATCTTCCAGCGGTGGCAGGTCACCGAGCGTGTACAAGTCACTCCAAGCATCCAGTTGATTCAGAATCCCACACTCAATACCACCGAGGACTTCACGGCACTCTTTGGCCTGAGGGCACGAGTCGCCTATTAGTAAAACACGGCTTGGTACCGACAACCTGTCTTCCAGCCACCAGGGAAAACGGATTAGCCAAAGCCCAAGTCGCGCGCCTAGGTTGGAAGCAAAGGAGATATACCGTTGAAATGTTCGAGAGTCTTTATCACAGCCCTTTTGCTTGGCTGCACGATGTCATCGCTCGCTCAAGACTACGACCTCGTGATCAATAACGGCCGGGTGATCGATCCTGAGTCCATGCTGGACGCGGTGCTCAATGTTGGCGTCAAAGACGGACGGATTGCCAAGATTACCCCCCATGACCTCAAGGGGGTCAAGACCATCGATGCAACGGGCCTTGTCGTCGCCCCCGGATTTATCGACCTGCACTTCCATGCCCTCGACGGGCTGTCGCTGAAACTCGCCGCACTCGATGGCGTAACCACAGGAATGGACCTCGAAGCGGGCGCGATAAATGTTGCCGACTGGTATGCCGCAAAAGACAAATCCGGCTGGCCGCTGAATTACGGCACCGGCGTCAGTCAGGAAATGACCCGGACACGGATTCACGATCCAGAAGTCGATACCAGCGGATGGCATGACGCCACCAGTGTTTTCGAACTGCGCGCGCAAGCGGTGAAAACAGACGGTGTTCCCGGCTGGTCCGTCACACGCAGCGATCTGGATCAGCTGAATCAAATCCTCACACACATTGATGAGGAGTTACGCCAGGGTGCGCTCAGCCTCGCCTCAACCATTGGCTACATGAGCGAGGGAGTAACGACATTCGAGATGTTCAAGACGCAGGAGGTCGCGGCCAACTATGGTCGGGCGCTCGGTGCCCATGTGCGCTTTCATGGAAATCCCAGCAATCCAGAGGGAACGCTTGGCACCAGTGAGCTCCTTGCGAACGCGATGGTGCTCGACGCGCCGTTTTCCATTAACCACGACAACGAATACGGCTGGTGGGAAAACGAAGAAAAACTGCAGAAAGCGCGCGCCCAGGGTTACAACGTCTGGTCGGAATACTACCCATATTCCGCAGCATCGACCGCGATTTCCTCTGACTTTTTCTCGCCTGAGAAATTCAAAATCCTCGCGGGCGGCCGCCCCTATGAGGAGACCATCTATGACCCAATTCAGGACAAATTTCTGACCCAGCAAGAATGGGAAACAACGTCCAAGGCGGATCCGGGGCGGACAATTTTCGCATTCAACCCCAAACGGGATGAATGGCTACCCTACTGGTTACGCATGCCACACATGATCGTGGCATCCGACGCGATGTGGTCCGGCAAGGGGATCGACTCCTGGGATCTTCCACCCGAAGACTACGTCGGTCACCCGCGAACCGCAGGCACCCGCGGCAAGACACTCCGGATGGCGCGCGAAAACGGCGTGCCGCTGATGTTCACGATCGCACAAATGGCCTACTGGCCGGCTTATCACCTTGGCCTGACTGGCATCAAGGCAATGCAGGAGCGAGGTCGCCTGCAGGAGGGGATGGTCGCAGACATAACCATCTTCGACCCCGAGAAGGTAACGGACAATGCTACTTACAAGGCCGGCGAGCAGGGCTTACCCACCTCCGGTATTCCTTACGTCATCGTGAGCGGCGTGCCTGTGGTGCGCGACAACGAGTTCCAACTTGATGTCCGCCCCGGCAAGTCGATACGTTTTCCGGTCGAGGAAAGGGGCCGTTTTGAGCCGATCACCGTCGAGGAATGGAGCCGGCAGTTTACAATCAAATCCTTTAGTGTTGGAGATGGCGGGGTCGAACCCAAGAACACAGCTGATGATGAAGGCAACTAGCGTTACGACTTTTGCCTGCGCCACAAGGGGTTCAACTCCGTTTTGGAAAGAGGTTTACTTATCGAAAAACCCTGAAGTCGCAATCGGCCGCGCAAAGCGATGCCCCGAGTGGTCATCGTTGTTGACATTGAAATAGACAATCACGAGATCCCGGGAGGGCGATACGTAGAGGCCCTGAGTCATCAGGCCACCTTTCCACATATCGCCATCGGGCCAGATCACATCCCACTGGCGGCTGTTGGCAATAAAGTCCTTTGAACCCAGATAGTCAACGAACACAGCGCCGTCGAACCCGGCCATGACGAACTCATGCGACCGGACCCCTTTGCGAATGCGCTCGAGGATTTCATCCGTCACCACCTGCTCGACGGCGATCTTTTTCCAGCTCGGGGTGTAGAGCATGCCGAAGCGGGCGAAGTCCCGCAGATTACTCGATATCAACCCATGCGCCGCAACTATCCCGTCCGGTGTCATGTGCAGTTGCAAAGGCCCCTCGGCACCCACCTTCGACCATACGCGGCGGTCGAATATCTGATGCCAGCGGTCGTTTTCCACCTCCTCGGCCAGGAGCACCAGCATTTGCGTCAGCCCCGAGGCATACTCGAATGCCAAACCGGGCTCGTCTTTCTTGGGTGTGCTCTTCAATACGTCACGCAGCTTTTCCACGCCCCGGGTTTTATTCGGAAAGCCAAACTCGGCTTCATACACGCGGCGGGCAATGTTGTCCGGATCGAAGCGGGATTCGGACGTATCCTCCAGGTCCATGCCGGTGGCCATATCCATCACATCACGGGTGGTGATGCCGTCCCAGTCGGTGCCCTTGAAGTCCGTCAGGTATTTGGTGATCGGCGCATTCTCGTCGATCTTCCCCTCACTGATCAGCTGATCGATGACCAGGCTGGCGGTGGGCTTTGACGAAGACATCCAGACATGGTGATCCTCGGGGCGCATGCGCGGATACTTCTCGTACACGATATTGCCTTTGTGTACCACCAGATACGCCTGGGCACCATCGGACTGCGCAAGGAATTCATCGAGGGTAAGCGGCCCCTTGAGCTTACTTTCGGACACCAATTCGACTTTCACTTTGCCGACTTCCGGCATCGGCTTGCTGCCCAGCGGCATCACGTCCTGGTGCGGCGGGAGAATGGCTGTCGGCAGAAACTCCGATGCCCGCATATTGAAATACGCAGAAATATCCCCGCCCTTGAACAGCTCGTTGTAATTGGCATTGCGCGTCTGCTTTTCAAGCTCTAGTGGAAAGCCATCCACAAACGCGTCAAGTGGAGTGTGTTGCAGTGTCTTCTCTTGTGCCTTTTCCTGCGCCCATACGACCGACGCGGCCAAAATGAAGACAGAAGTGACAATGTTTTTTCCAAGCATGATGTCCCTCTCAACGGTTCCGGCGACTGATGTTCTTACCCGCCGAGTCCAATAGTGCTGATGATTCAAGCGTAGTTGAACTGACCTAGACTTGGGGCGGCCACAACTCTGGCCAGTCTCAGCGCCGGGGGCCCCTTACCGCCTCTACCCACGCATGCTGACATTGACCAAGCCGGTGATTGCCGCCATCCATGGGCACTGCAATGGCGGCGGTCTTGAGCAGGCATTGGCCTGCGATATTCGCGTGTGCGCGGAAGATGCACATTTTGGATCGGGGGAAGTGCGTCTTGGCTGGATTCCAGGCGGCTACGGAACACAGCGCCTGCCGCGCCTGATCCCGCTGGGGCCAGCACTGGAGATGCTGTACACAGGCGGCCGTATCGATTCACCGGACGCCTATCGCCTGGGCCTGGTCAACCACGTGGTTGCAGAAGACAAGCTGATTGAAACATGTAAGCAGATCGCCGGCGAGATCATCAAAAGTGCGCCGCTGGCCGTACAGAAGATGAAGACCACGGTAATGCAGTGACTGGACATGCCGTTGTCCTCCGCCGTCAGGCTCGAAAAAGAGTCTTTCGATTTCCTTATGCGGACAGAAGACTCCAAAGAAGGCGCCCTCGCCTTCGCTGAGAAACGCGCACCGAAATGGCAGGGTAAGTGACGGATGCAGGTGCTGCCTGTCGTACTTGAATCGGTCGACCGCTAAGCTCAGCGAGTAGCTGTATTGAAGGCCACAATTGCCATCCATTGAATCTCATGCAGAGGACACGTTCATACTCGGGAAAAGCACGGACGTCCCGTGAAGGAGGCGCTAAGCTGGACGCTGCCACAGGCTGCCAGATCTTGGTGCCGGCCGGTACCAGCGGGATGCCACCGCCTGAGAGAGTCCCTGCCCTAGCAAGCGCGCCTTATCCACCTTGGTGGTCGAGATGCGCGAGTCCCAGGCCCGGGCACCGTGCGCTTTTACCTTGATCCCGATTTCCCGATAGACACCGCGGGCGGTCGCGATGGCCCAGGCGCAGCGAGGCGGCAAGGCCGACAATCCACCGTGTGCGGAGTCATAGTAGGGTTCCGCCAGGTCGATCAGTCGTCGGGCCAGACCGGCGAGGGCCTCACGATGCTGTGGTGCGGTGATCTCCTGGCGAGGAATGTCGGCTTCCTCCAGCCACTGCTCCGGCAAATAGCAGCGACCTATCTGTGCATCCTCGATGATGTCGCGGGCGATATTGGTCAGCTGGAAGGCCAGCCCCAGGTCGCAGGCGCGATCCAGGGTCGCCTCATCCCTCGCACCCATGATCCAGGCCATCATGACGCCCACCACGCCGGCCACGTGATAGCAGTAGTCCACGGTATCGTCGATGGTGACATAGCGCCGCTGTGCGACGTCCATGGCGAAGCCGTTCAGGTGGGCCTGGGGATAGCGCTCGGGAATTCCGTGGCGCAGCGCGACCTCCTGAAAGGCGGCGAAGGCCGGACTTTGCATGGGCTCCCCCGCATAAGCGCGCCGCGTTAATTTTCGCAGCTCGTTGAGGCGCGCCTCGCTGCTTTCGCTCCCAGTTTCGTGAGCTTCATAAGTTTCCTGCGCGGGAAAGCCCAGCTGCTGGTCGTCGATCACATCGTCGCAGTGGCGGCACCAGGCGTACAGCATCATGGCGCTGCGGCGAGTGGCCGGATCGAACAGCTTGGCGGCGGTGGCGAAACTCTTGGAGCCCGCGGCGATCGTCTGCGCAGCGTGCTGTCCCAGCTTATCCCTCATCGAGTCCCTCCAGCATCAGGCCCGCGGTGGCCTTGGCGGAACCGATCACTCCGGGCACCCCGGCGCCGGGATGGGTGCCGGCACCCACCAGGTAGAAATTGTCGATCCTGGCATCCCGGTTGTGGGGCCGGAACCAGGCGCTCTGGGTGAGCGTCGGCTCAAGGGAGAAAGCGGAGCCCAGGTGGGCGTTAAGCTCCTCGCGAAAATCCACGGGAGTGAAGTGCCGGCAGGTCACCAGGTGCTCGCGTAGCCCGGGAATGTAATGACGCTCGAGATAATCGAGGATGCGGTCGCGGTATATCGGCCCCTGGGTTTCCCAGTCGATGTTCGCCTTACCCAGGTGCGGCACCGGCGCCAGGACATAGTGCGCGCTACAGCCTTCCGGAGCCAGGCTCGGATCGGTGACGCAGGGAGAATGCAGATAGAGGGAGAAGTCCTCCGCCAGGGTGTCCGCGTTGAAGATCTCATCGATCAATTCCCGGTAGCGCGGGCCGAAGCACACCGTATGGTGCTCCAGGCCTTGCGGTGGCCTGTCCAGACCGAAATAGATCACGAACAGCGACATGCTGTAGCGCTTGCGGCCCAGGGCCCGGCTTTTGCGGGCACCGCGGGAGTGCCCGCTCAACAGCTTGCTGTAGGTATGCATCACGTCCGCGTTGGAGGCCAGTGCATCCGTCGCGACATGCCGGCCATCCGTCAGGGTGACGCCTTTCACCCGATCCCCCGCGGTCTCGATGCGTTCCACTTCCGCGTTCAGTTCGAGGGTGCCGCCGAGGTCCTCGAACAACTGGACCAGGCCCCGCACCAGAGCGCCAGTGCCGCCCCGTGGAAACCATACGCCCCACTCCCGCTCCAGCGCGTGGATCAGCGTGTAGATCGAGGAGGTGGCGAAAGGGTTGCCCCCAACCAGCAGGGAATGAAAGGAAAAAGCCTGGCGCAGGTGCGGGTCTTCAATGAATTTCGACACCATGGAATAGACGCTGCTCCAGGCCTGAAGCCGTGCCAGTTGCGGCCCGGCGGCGAGCATGTCGCGAAACGAGAGAAACGGCACGGCACCGAGCTTGCGATAGCCCTCCTCGAACACCGCCCTGGAGTAGTTCAGGAACCGTCGATAACCCTCCACGTCTCGTGGATTGCGCTCGGCGATCTGTCGATCCAGGATGGCCTGATCGTTGACGTAGTCAAAGGCCGGGGCATCTTCCCAGCAGAGCCGGTAGAAAGGCGTGACCGGTAGCAGCTCGACATAATCCGCCATTTCCTTGCCCGCCAGTCTAAAAAGCTCTTCCAGCGCGGAGGGGTCGGTAATCACCGTCGGACCGGCATCAAAGGTAAACCCCTTGTCCTCATAGACATAGGCGCGGCCACCGGGCTTGTCGCGCTTTTCTAGCAGAGTGGTCTGGTAGCCCCCCGCCTGCAGGCGGATCGCCAGGGCCAGGCCGCCGAAGCCGGCGCCGATCACCAGGGCACGCTGGGGTTGAGATCCGGGTCCGGGTCGGGGTCGTGTCATGTGCGTATTCCAAAGGAAGTGGATGCGATCTTTTGCGGTGAATTCAGCCACACCGCCTTGAGCGCTTCGCCAAGGGGCACCGGCGGTTTGCCTATCAATATGCGCGCCTTGTCGGCCCGGGTCAGGTGTCCGGCGTAGAAGCGCTCGATCAGCGGTTCCGACAAGCCGTAAAAGCGCTGCATGACCTGCCACCGTTGCTCCGGACGGCCAGCCAGAAACAGCATGCGATTGAGCAGGCGAAAGTAGCCCTGGCGCCGCCATTCACGGGCGGCGAAGGCATGGATGGCCTGGAACAGCGACGCCGCATCGAGATTTCCAAGCTCAGCGATGCACTCCGCCAGCCCCATGGCCTGGGGTACTGAGTAACCGGTGGTGGGGTGGAACAGACCGGCGCGCAGGCCACTTCGCGGTTGGCCTTGGGCGTCCTCCCAGAAAGCATCGAAATCGCCCGCCAGGATAATCGGCAGCACGCCGCTCTCCTCCCGCAGGGTATCGACGATCCGCCAGTCCCGATCCCGCGCATAGGCGTCGATATGCGCACGCAATCGGGACGCGTCCACCTCCGGGCGGTCCACATAGTGAGTATCTTCGATCAGCAAGGTATCGTGGCTGAACGGCAGCACATAGACAAAGCGGTAGCCGTCTTGCTGAGGCACACTGGCGTCCATAAGGATCGGCTCTTCCAGGCCGTGGGGCTTGTCGAGGCGCACTTCCCTACCGAGAAATGCCTGATAGCCCAGGGTCAGATGAGCACTGTCGGCGGGGCCCCGGCCGTCGATCACCGCGTTCGCGTGCAGCACCCGGCCATCTTCGAGTTCCACACAGTCCGGGGAAAGGCGGGTCACACGCGTGTCGGTCCACAGCCTGTCGCCCAGGGCTTCTTCAAGAACGCGGGCGAAATCTCGGGAAAAAATGCTGGCATAGCCTCCGTTCAACAGGCGCTCACGGTGCGGGAAAATCACCCGGTGCCGCTTCCAGCGGCGGCCCACCAGGGGCGCCAGCCAGGCATGTTGGGCTGCAGTGAGATCACCATCGTGAAACGACCAGGTGTGCTGGCCACCGGGGCGACTTTCACTTTCCAACATCAGCAGACGCAACCCCGGCTGCGCCTGAATCAGGCGCAGGGCGATCAGGCCGTTGGCCAGGCCGCCCCCCACCAGTATCAGGTCATAGTCCGGCGCGTTCATGCGAAACACCCTTTGACGGCGATATGCCTAGTCATGGGCCTCTTCCACAGGGACGCCGCGATCATCCAACAGCACCGCCGCACGCAAGGCATGCAGATCCGCGCTGCCGGTACAGAAACAGGCGATACGCAGCTGCTGGATGACCACCTCGAAGTGCTCGACCACCGCCTGACTGGATTCGGTGGCACTCTCCAGCACTGCCGCGGCCTGCCCCACCAGGTTCGCGCCCAGGCGTATTGCCTTGGCGGCGTCCACCCCATCGCGAATACCGCCGGAAGCAATCAGCGGCGTATCCGGCAGGGTCTTGCGTACCGCCCGAATTGCCTGAGCGGTGGGGATGCCCCAGCCGGCGAAGGCCATGGCGACCCGGCGCTGAGTCTCTGCTGCGCGCTCCGCCTCCACCGCTGCCCAGCTGGTACCGCCGGCACCGGCAACGTCGATCATCGCTACCCCCTCTTCCACCAGCGCCCGGGCCACATCGGGGGAGATGCCCGCACCCACTTCCTTAACCACCACCGGCACCTCGAGCGACGTGACCAGCGTACCGATCGCCTGAAGCACGCCACGCCAGTCCCGGTCGCCACCCTCTTGAACCGCCTCCTGCAGGGGGTTGAGATGAACGATCAATGCATCCGCCTCGATCATCTCTACCGCCCGGAGCGCCCACTCGATCCCCTGGGGTTCCCGCAGCTGACCTGCGCCGATATTCCCAAGCAAGGGGATATCCGGGGCGATGCGTCGCAACTGCTTCGTCAGGCCATGATCGCTGCCAGACTGCAGGGCAACTCGCTGGGAACCGATGGCCAGGGCGATACCCAGGTGTTGGGCGGCTTCTGCCAGGTGATGATTGATCGCTTTGGCCCGCTCGGCACCGCCGGTCATGGAACTGATCAACAGCGGTGCGTTAAGTCGTTTATGGAAAAATCGTGTGCTGAGATCGATATCGTCCAGGTGCAACTGTGGCAAGGCGCAATGGGCGAAGCGATAGTCGGCGAATCCCGTAAGGGCCGAAGTCTTGGCCCGACGCGCGTCCAGCACGATGTCGAGATGATCATTCTTGCGTTTCAACAAACCGTTATCAGTCATATCGCACTCCCATTGGAGATTCAGCCTGTTGCTGCTTTAAGCGTTTCTTGAGTTTCCGGACATCGGGCGCGTAAAGAAAGCCGAAGGACACCGCCCCCTCACGAGTACGCACGGCATGATGTATACGGTGCGCCTGGACAAGACGCTTCAGGTAGCCGCTCTTTGGCTGCCAGCGCATCGGCCAGCGTCGGTGCACCATACCGTCGTGAAACAGTGAATACACGACGCCGTAAAGCGTAATGCCTGATGCGATTGCCATGAGCGGCTTCCAGTAAAGGTCACCCACAGCGAACATGCCGATCACCACCAGCGAAAACACAACAACATACAGGTCGTTTTTCTCGAACACGCCGTCAGTGTTTTCATGATGGGTTTTGTGATGGGACTTATGCCAGCCCCAGCCCCACCCGTGCATGATGTACTTATGGGCGTACCAAGCGAACACTTCCATGCCCAGGAAAGCCACTACCACAAGCACGAGTGTCCAGAACCATTCCATCATGCGTTACAACCCTCTCAGGCCGGTGTCTTGAATAAGGGTATGGCAGCAAAAAGCAGGCACACCAGACCCACAGCAGCCAAGATGCCGCCGGGCTGGGCTAGCTGCGCCCAGCTATCGCCGCGAATCAATGCCCCGTAAAAACCTTCGATCGCCCAGGCATTGGGCGTGAACACGCCTACCGTCTGTAACCAGTCAGGCATCATAAAACGTGGCACCATTGAGCCGCCGACAGCGGAAATGATGAGCACAAAAAACGAAGAAAAGGTTGTCGCCTGTTGGGTTGTTCGACACAGCGACAGGAGTAACAATGCCAGCCCGGCACTCGCGGCGGCGCAGGCCAATGCCATGATGATAACTTGCGCCAAAGCGCGCTCTATCTCCAGCCCAAACCCGAACCTTGCGACCAGGAAAATAGCGCTAGCCTGTAAAAATCCCAGGGTTAACAAAAACAGAAACCGCCCCAGCAGTAACCGGGCGTGTGCCGCTTTACTCAGCAGGAGGCGTTCGGAGATACCGTTCTGGCGCTCCTCCAAACTGACCATGCCCGCATTCACGGCGGACAATAACAAGAACAGAATTGTGGTGGCACCGGCATAGTAAGCAACGCCGCTTAGCCCAGAGATAGACGCTGGCGCCTGGCCATAAACGGGCTGAAACTCGATAAGTGCGTCTTTCGCCGCTGCGCTGTCCGGCTCTCCTGCCATCGCGCCTAAAGCGGCGTCCAGGCGCGCCTGTTGCGCGGGCGTGAAGCCATCAACTAAAGCTTCTGTACTTTGCGCAAGACGTTGTGCAAGAACCTGTGGTTGTTGGGAGGCCAGGCTTTGCCGCAGCCAGCCTTGTAAAGACAGGGCAGCAATTTCACGGGTAGGCTCGCTGACGATGGTAAACAGCGGACCGCTGTTATCGCCTGCTTGCCCGTGGATGATCACCGCGGTGTCGAAATTGCCTTGTCGCACCTCTTCGAGTAATTGAGCACGGTTCGAATCGGAAAGCGCCGTAATCTCCACCTCTTCGCTTTGTATCAGGTGCTGCGCGAAGTCTTGCATTCCCGGATCTTCCGATTCCAACAACAGCCCTACCCGCAAGTGCAAGTCCCCTTCCGCGGCGCCGGAGAAGATGCTGGCAAAAATGGCGAATACCAGGCTCGGCAAAGCAAATGCCAAGAGTAACGCACCGCGGTCACGCCACAAGCCTAAGGCCATCACTCGGAAAATTGCCCTCATGACTCCGATTCCCACTCAGACTCCGCCGCAGAATCGGTGGGGGCACCGGTAACGTGCTGCATCACGTTTTTTAATCCGGGCCGGCGTACCGAGACCTCGGCAATTGCATCACGGGCTCCCACAAGGTCGCGGTAGAGGTGATCGATCAAATTATCCAACGGAAGGTCACTTTGCAGACACCATTCACTGCTCTCATCACTGTCACGACAAAAACCGATCTCCTGCAGCCGATCACAGAGTGCCGGAGGGGCCATGTCCACCGTTCGCACAACGAAGAGCTGACGGTTACCGAAGGTTTCGTGTACTAATGCCTGGGGCTCGGCCAGGGCTTTCAGCTGGCCTTGATGAAGAAGAGCCACGCGGTGGGATAGCACTTCAGCCTCGTCTAGCTCATGGGTAACAACGACCACGGTCGCACCCTGCTCGGCGCGGCGGCGAATCAGGTCGTGGATTGACATGCGCACACCCAGGTCGACCCCGGCAGTGGGTTCGTCCAGCACTAAAAGCGAAGGCTGCGAGACCAGGGTAGCTGCCAGGTGCAAGCGCCGTTGCATACCACCGGACAATTGGTCTACCCGCACATCGGCTTTGTCTGCCAGCTCGATTTCTTCCAGGGCTTGACTGATCCGTGCGGCTATCTGGTGGCGACGGACCCCGGTGCAGCGCGCGAAAAACTCCAGGTTCTCGCGCCCCGTCAGGTGCCGGTATAAACCCAGGAACTGGGGAGTGAAGCCGATGGAATGCTGATAGGCCTTGCCCGGAAAAAGCGCTTTTCCTGCAATGAATATTTGCCCGGAGGTGGGACGCAACTTGCCGGTAATGGCGCGCAACAACGTCGATTTTCCTGCACCATTAGGCCCGAGGATACCGAGTATTTCACCCGGATTTACCTGCAAAGTGACGTCGTCCAGGGCGCGGTGGCTGCCGTAGACGACCCGTAGTCGATCAATGGTGAGTGCTGCAGTCGCCGTCATTCGCCAGGTCTAACTCCCGAGCCTCTGCGCCGCACCGTTGAAGGTAGCGAACTGTTGCTCCACGAGTGCGGCGAGTAAGGATTCTTCGTGCCCTGCTCTGCGCAATTGCTCTCTCGCCATTGCCTGTGCGTCGCTAAATGCACCACGCAATTCTTCCGGTGTGTAAAGAGAAAGCAAAGTGGTTTTCGCCACATCCTGCTGCACGTCCTTACCGGTCTCTTGCGCAAAGATACTGTGGTCCAACATATCGTCGTAAAGCTGAAACACCAGACCAAAGGCACGGGCAAAGCGCGTCAATGCCTCTATCGCTTCTGCGTCCAGCCCCACAAGCCGTGCACCAGTGACGACGGAAAACTCAAACAGGCAACCTGTTTTCTGGTGATAGAGTTGCTCGACTTCGCTCTTGGCACCCACGGGCTGATTTTGTAAATCCGCGACCTGCCCGCCAACTAGCCCCATAGAACCAATAACATGACTGAGATGCGCACTCACGGCGACTTTGGTGGAAGCATCCACGTTGGGGCAATTGGCGATAATCCCGTACGCGAGATTGAGGAGGTTGGTTGATGCAAGAATGGCTGTGCTTTCGGAAAAGCGTATGTGCGTGCAAGGGCGATCGCGGCGCATCGTCGCATTGTCCATACAGGGCAGGTCGTCGAGAATCAGCGAAGCGGTATGCACCAGTTCCGATACGCAGGCCATGCGAAGTAAGTGACTGTCAGTGGCCACGTTCGCAGCCAGAAGCGTAAGAAGCGGGCGCAAGCGCTTGCCTGGCCCCATTAAAGCGTAATGCATTGCTTGATGCAGATACGTGGGCGGCGTTTCTTTAGCGGGTAGAAGCTCCAGCAAGGTTGTGTTTACCATGCTTTTTAGATGGACAACTTCCATCAGTGGAGTCACTGGAGTCGAGATGGTTATTGGCCCCTGATTACCAACTCGGGACGAGACAGACGCGGAGTCTGAGACGGAGGATTGCGGCTTGCGTGTAAAGGTCACCCTGTTCCCTCAGTTGACTACCTATGCGGTCATAATAAAGTCAGAGCGGACTCCATTGAACCACAATTATCAAAAACTGTATTAACCTGGTCACTTTAGAAGCCTGGCCGTGTATCGCGGGTCTGACGCCATCACCACGAAAGACTGGCAGCTACCCGCGCCTCATCAGCATACAATGAAAACGACCAGCCATTGCGTTCACACAACCGTTGCACGATACCCAGACCCAGGCCATACCCTTGAGACGAGGTCTCGGTCGGCGTGTGCCGCTCATTAGTTTCAGTACTCACCTGATTGGTGACGAATAGCACGCGCTCTTTGATGTGAATTGTGACCGGTCCCTGCCCGTCAAGCGTGTGCTCGAACGCATTTCGCACCAGATTATTGACCGCGATAGAAAACGCCTGTGAATGCCCGCAAGCTATGGGTTTTGATAGATCAGCGATTTCGACATCGTTCAGGTTGATTTCAACATCAACACACTTGCCGCTCAACAAGTGGCGCTGCTGGTCTATCGCCTGGCTTACCAGGGGCATGACTAAAAACTGCTCGTTATACTGCCCACCGTCGGTTTCGCGGGCGAGGCACAAGAACATTTCGACCGTGGCTTTCATTTCGAACGTCGCGCGCTTCACGCGATCTACCACCCTCCTATCGGTCACTGACAGATCGCTTTCCTCTAATAGCTCAAGCGCGCCCATGATCACAGTGATCGGCGTGCGCAACTCATGACTGGCTGAACCGGTAAAGTATCGCTCCCGCTCCACAAACGCGCTGATACGCTCAAGTGTCTTCTCGATCGTCCTGGCGAGCACGCCAACCTCATCATCGCCGAACCGGTTGGGCTCTATGCGTTTATGATCTTCGGCCGACAGTTGCTCTGGGTCGATATCTGCGACCACTTTAGCGAGCTGCGCGACAGGGGCGACCGCTCTACGCATCACAAGAACGCCCAGCCCGAAACCAAGCGCCCCGAGCGCGCCCACAACCCCCGTGATCACCAGCAGCAACCACCAGTCCTCTGACGAAGCAGCCTCAATATCAGAAACGTCGAAAACCACAAAGGCACGTCGCTGTCCATTGCTGCCAGGCACCACCGCAACATGTAACTCCTCAGCTTCGAACTCGTACAGTCCCTCACTGGGGTTCGTCTGTGCCCATTGCCTGAGTGACACCGGCAAGCTATCAACCTCCTCGTATCCGCGAAGGTTACTCGTCAGAGAGGGATAGTTTTCGGCGGCACTCTGTAGCTGCTGCGCCAGCACACGGTCTTCGCTCAACCGGATCGCAGCGAAGAACGCGAATCCCCAGACCACGCTGAGCACAGCAACACACATCGCGAAGGCGATGGCAACACGCCTGCGCAAACTGTGCCGGTACATTACTCGGCTTCCTCCGCAATGCGGTACCCGATGCGATGCACCGTGTGAATGAGCGCGCTATCAAACGGCCGATCGACGGCCTGCCGCAGTTTGTACATGTGTGAGCGAAGCGCGTCACCATCGGGACGCTCGTCGGCCCACAATAAGGTTTCGAGATCATCGCGAGCCACGACGGACGGAGCCGCCTCCATCAATCGCTGCAGCAGTCTCATCCCGGCGGGAGCAAGATCAATCCGCTGCCCTGCGCGATGCACTTCCAGCGTGGACCTGTTCATCGTCAGATCGCCGACCGTCAACAGGTTGGTGGCTTTTCCCCGGCTTCGTTTGTACAGCGCCTGCAGTCGCGCGTGGAGCTCTTGTAATGCGAATGGCTTAACCAAATAGTCATCGGCGCCCGCCTCGAACCCCTTGAGCTTATCGTCGAGCGTGTCTCTCGCGGTGAGCATAAGTACGGGCGTTTCTACTTGGGCATCAATTCGCAGCTTTTGGCAGAAATTCAGGCCATCCATCCTCGGAAGCATCAGGTCCAGGACAATCACGTCGAACGGATTCGTCAAAGCCAGGTGCATAGCGCTGATACCGTCATAGGCAAAATCCATAAGATAGCCGTGCTTTTCGAGATACGCGGCAATGTTCTCACAAATATCGCGATTGTCTTCGACAACCAACACTCTGATCGGCGCGGCACCTAGCGCGTGTATCATCCCCTACCCCCTTACCAGGCACGATTTACCAGGCATAGTCCAACCTCAGGCCAATAAGCGGCTCGGCTTCGCTATCATCCTGCACTACAACACCCCGGCGGTAGTCAAATTCGGACTCGTCGCTCGACGATGCGGCCGTTACGTTGATGACATCGAGAAAAGCGGTTACGTCGATGGGACCGAATGCGCGCCGGTAGTCAACACGAACGTTCAACGAACCGGCACCACTGGTGCGGCCCACATTCCGCTCAATGATCTCCTTCGAGTAGCGCAGCGGCTGCCCCGCCCCCAACACGTCTGAGTGAATAATAAAGAGGTCATCGGGTGTGCCGGAAAGGTATTTGTAGCGCCCGGCGACCTTCCAGCGGCTGCTGATTTCCCAGGTCAGGCCCAGGGTAGCCACATGCTCGCGGCTGAAGTCAGCGGCAACGTCACCGCGACCGTCTTTCCGGTCGACTACCGCATCGTTGTATGAATAGGTTGCGGTCGCGTAAATGCCCTCGCGAATCATACCGTTGGCCACAACATCAACGCCGTAAGATGTGCCGTCACCAATGTTCGCAAAGGTCCCGCTTGCCCGGTCGAGGTCTACCACCAGGTTGTCGAGATTTTGATAGTAGGCTTCCGTCAACACCGACCAATTGCTGTTCGGGAAGTATTCATAGCCGATACTGGCGTGGGTAATTTCTTCATTCTCAAGATCGTTCGCTTCGTTCGCGGCCAGTTCCAGGAACCGCGGTGACTGATGGAACAGTCCGGCAGTCGCAAAATATCGAACCTTTGTACTCGGCCGCCAATTGACGCTGAACCTGGGCGACGCAAAGCTCTGGTCGGCAAAGCCGTCGCGTTCAAACCGCATACCTGTGCGGATATCCCAATCGCCCTGTTCAAACAGCTGCTCTACGTAACCGGCGTAATTGGTTTCCTTCTGAACAAGCGAAGAGTTGATACTCTCGGGCGTCAGTACAACAAAGCGCTGATCAGGGTCTGGCCTGAAATCATCATCGTCATAGACATATCGGATCCAATCCCCATCCAGGACGGTGTTGTAGTCCAGCTCAATCTGCGTGACTCGCGTACCGGCACTGAATACACCCCATTGGTTTACCTTCTCGAAGTCACTGCGCCAGCCGATCTCCGTCTCGGCCTCACCGATGGTGATGATGTCTTCCCGCACCGGAAAGCTGGACGCAGGCGATCCCTCAGGTACGAGATCAGGAAATGATTCACCCTCTGAACTGACCTTGTCGCTTGTGCGGTAGTACACCTTGTTGGTCCAGACAGCGTCGTCACCGACCAGGGAGCGCAACGTCATACCGTACAAATCACTATCCTGTTCAGAGTCCTGAAGTGACGCATCTTCGAAATTGGGCGATGCAAACACGTGGGTTACACCGCGGGTATAGTCCTCGTGCGTATCCATCAACAGAATTTCGAAGGTGTGGTTCTGGTTGAGGGGTATGACCGACTTCACGATGACGTCTCTCAAGACCGGCTCACCGATATCGAGCTCTTCGATCGTTTCAAACAAAGCGCCGAAATCCAGCCGTCGGGCAGAAACGAGCAAGGTAGAGTCTTCCGTGATGCCGGTAGGACCGTCATAACCAATTTCATAGCCCGCAAGGTCGTAGCGGAAACTGGCTGAAGGACTGGGGTTGCCGTCAGCGACGTCCAGATTGAGTAGCGATGCTGCCCGGCCGCCATAAGCCGCACTCCACCCACCCGGTGAAAACTCGGCACCGCTGATCACATTCGGTGCGAAAATCGAGAAGCGGCCGCCACCACCGACATCTTCCTCTTCACCCAGCGTCGCATCAAAGTGCACCGCTTTATCAAAGGGAAAGTCATCCACGAATATCAGATTATCCCGGGGGCCACGGCCACGTACGCTGAAGCTCGCAAACTCACTGGCGGATGCCAGGCCCGGTAAACCATCTAGTGAAAGCAGCGGGTCTGCGCCGCCACCAACCGCACTGCGCAACGCCTCTCGATCGAGGTAGGTGCTGTTAACGGACAATGCTTGCGGCTGCTGTGCCCGGACCTCAACCTCCTCAAGCGCCTGCTCGCCAAGTTCGAGTTCGAGTTTGACGTTTTTGCGCGTAACCACGCGGATGCTTGGCTCATACAGGGAATTGAACCCGCCTTTGGCGACGCTCACCGAGTAGAGGCCGGGGTCGAGCTGGTCAATGACGATGCGACCTTGTGCATCGGTCTGTACAGATCGCGTGGTATTGGTTTCCCGTTCCTCGAGCGTGATCTGCACGGATGAGAGCGGCCGGTCGGTATACTGGTCTTTGACGATGAATGTCAGTGCGCCGGGCGCCTCTGCGGCGTGTGCGACAAGTGGTAATCCAATCAGGTGCGCCGATAGAGCCAACCACGATACCTGTTTCAATTGCTTGCTCATGTTGCCATCCCCAAACATTGGCCGTTTTTATTTGATGAAACGCCGAGAGGCTAGCAACGCCAATGTAACCAAAAAGTCGCCGGGATGTGAAAGCTACGTGAAGGAGCCAAAGCTGGCTAATAATCAACCAACTGCAATAAATGAAGTTGCCTCCCGAAAGGCATCCAGAAAAGCACTTTGCGCACCTGGGTACCACTTCTCTCGATACTATTTGAATCCCCTTTCATGTCAACGGGTGCGATTTTGGCATGCAAAGTTGGTTGTTTTTTAATCTACTGAAAAGGGCTGTATTACACTTTTGATTCAATGGGTATATATGGAGTTACCTTGAATGAAACGGATATTGAAATTTTCACCCATCCTGGCACCGCTGGTTTTGGCACTGAGTACTACCGCCTCGGCCAACCCCCTCGGCTTGACCGGACCACAGGACTTTATCGTCCGTGTTGGCGGATACTATATTTCCGCAGGCGATGACGAGGTTAGCTTTGTCGACGATACCTACCGGTATTTCGATGCATTTCGCTCTAACGTCGATCCCGGTTCCGAGTGGGGCTGGTATCTCAACTTCGAGTGGAAACCGGTAGAGCACTGGGGCATCGAACTTGGCTATATGGACGGCGACAAACATAATAGCAGTCACGGTGACGGCTTTTTCTCCCTCGGTTTCGACGATGTCGCTTATCGTGATGTTGTCAGTTTTGATGCCAACATCAGTACCGCAAGCCTGAAATTCTACCCCCTGGATGCGACCTGTATGGTCCAGCCTTATATAGGTGGCGGAATCAGCTATACCGACTTCGGTGAAAGCGGCCTTAATCGCGCAGCGCGGAAAGACCTTGCCGAATTTGGCCTGCGCGGCAACTTCGATCTGGGTTCCTCCTGGGGCTATACCTGGCAAGCGGGTATGGATTTCAATTTCGGACGCGATAGTTCGTGGCTGGTAAATGTCGCCGCGATTTACTCGCGGTCCATGACCGATATGCGGTTACAGCTTCTGGATGACGTCCCACCGCCCGCGGGAGTAGCGCCGGTGTTTGAGTCCTATTCCGGTGACTACATCTATGATCCGTGGACGCTCAATCTGTCAGTAGGATATAAATTCTCCTTCTGACCCTCTGGATTCGGCAGATTATCTCGGGCGCTTCGGCGCCCATTTTTGTGTCTGTAAAAGACCGTCCGAGTCTTTGTACCCGCCAAACCCTTCGGCCTGAGCCGAACTCATACCTGTGCCAGACTCCGCGCTCGCTCTGTGAACAGCCGCACCTTCGGAAGGATTGCAGTGAGAAACGGCCCTCAAATCGGGGCAAAAGCCCGTAAGACAAATAGATCTCCTGCCACGCCGGCTTTAGCATGGCGGGCAAATTCACTTACGACAGCATTCCCATGAAACTGAAAATCGCTCTGATCCTGTGCGCATCCGCTTTTCTTAACGGCTGCGCAGTTGTTGGCCCAAGCCTGGAAATGAAACCTGCCAAGATATTAGTCCCTAGCGTCATTGTCGGCGGCAGTCGGGGGCACTGCCCACCGGGACAGGCAAAAAAAGGCAATTGCTAAAAGGCCACCCTCTCGGGGGGCGGCAACTTTGCTCAGAGCGATGACTCGCCGCGGGACTTCTATACCAATCAGCCAACCGAGCGTGACGCGCACGGCAACGAGAGGCGCAGCAGCAACCAGTTCAACCACCTGGTGTAGAAAATCGCAGTCAGGGTTTCCGAGCCGAACAAATGGCCGCTTCCTCGCGGCCAAAGGTCGGGAACCCCAACGCTGCCAACCGTCGGGCACGATTGCTTACTTCCCAGAAAGCTCGATTCTTACGCGCTCATCTTCATTAGTAATAAATGGCAACATACGACTCGCTGTCATCCACGCGACACCAAATGCCATCAATCCTGTCGCTTCGACATAGTAAGTCAGTCGCTGCGTAATACCGCTAAAATCTACCCAGTCCAGGATATCGAGCAACTGTGCGACCATAGCGCCAACCATGGCTACTGCGCAGATTCTGTAAATTCGCCCCCTAACCTTCGCCTCTTTGGAATCTTTTTCTTTCGCTCGCAGGTAAAACAGCCAACAAAAAATTGCGAGGATAATGAACATTGAAATTGCCGAGGCTGTATGGACAATCCCGGTCACCGTAGCTTCTCGAGTTGAGCCGTCATCAAACCGACCGGTAAAGCAATCGCATGGAAAAAATGCCACCGCTGCGACAGCGACTGCTGCGACTTTACTCAAGACTGCCTGAAACAAAGAGTAGCCATTATACGACCAGAGAAAAGCCGATATTACGCAGAGAGAGCCAACGAACACATTTCGGGCATTATCCGTTAAATGGTATGCCAGACTAATCGAGCTAATACTGACCCCAGGTGTCAGCAAGTCCGTAAAAATCGCCAGTGACAAAGCGATAAATCCCACGATCAATTTGGCAGTGTGGTGATCAATCTCGGTGTCTAGTGGTTTCCTATCCATAAACCCAGCCTCATACGTCCGGAGTTACCAGCAGGTAGTCGCGATTGGTCATCCGCACCCAGGCATGCACCTGAATATCGATCTCCCTCTTCCCTTACTGTTATGACCATAGACTAATGGATGAAAAAATCAGCGGGTGCGAATGGGTGTCACAAAATTCAGCTATCATCCTATATTTTCTTCAAATCCTTCACGCCTCGAGAGTTAGGCAAGAAGCACAGATTTCACGAAAATCATAGCCTTCCGATAAATACCCTCTGGCTAATTTAGTTTAGAATTTACGTTTTCATCTAAGAAAAAATGGAATGTGGCACATTCGTATCAAATCAGAGAGAAAGAACACATTCCTCAACGACGTTATGAGGATAAAAGGATATGTCTATTAACGAACACGCGACCAAGGAACAGGTGAATCGACTGGTTAACACTGCTCTGGATGCGATTAAGAATAAGGATAAAAAACCGAACTGGAATCAGACTCTGGCTCATGCCCTGGATCAACTCTCCATAATCAGCCGGAACCTGAATAGCGCTAAACATAGCGTACAGCACTTTGGTAGAATAATGGCGGCCGACACCCATCGACACAACGCCTATCGAACCAATCAATCCGTGAACTCGAAGCTAGGGACGCTCTCATCGCTTGAAGCCTTCCTCGCTAAAGAATGGAAAAAAATTGGTGATGCGATTAACGCGGACATGAGAAAGCTACCAACGGAAGGCAAGAACGAAATGGAACTCCTGGATATGCTTGCGGGAGAAATTGAGTCATTCGATAAATTACTTAAGCAAAACGTCAGCCAGATCTCGAAGCACCAGTCCAACCCTCATCAAACGATGATCATTCAAAGAGAAATCTCCCAATTAAAGACGATGCCTGATCTTACGGCGCCAAGTATGCTGATTTTAATTTCTATCGGCATTCGGCTATTTGCGATGTTCGTTGGTGCTAAAAGCGCGAATAGCAATAAGTAATCGCGACCTCCCTTTCAGCTGTTATTTGGGCGCTTCGGCGCCCTATTTTCTGGACAGAATCAATCGATCCGACGGCGAGCTTCATTGAACCGGCCATTAAGCGGCTCACGCACCATGCGCACCTCATCGCGCTTATCCGTTTTCTTTTGGGACTTCTTTTTCTTTTCCGCTTCTTTTTTCTTTGGTCGCTCGTTCTTTGGCTGCTCGCCCTCCTCGTGCGGAGCTGCCTTTGCGGATTCATTGCGGCGATCTTTTGGCGCATTGCGCTGGGGCTTGGGATGGCTGCGCTTATTTTGTTGCTTGGGCTTCTCACGCACCGTGCGGCGATCAGTTGCCGGACGCTCTACTGCAGGGACAACTCGTGGGCCGCGATTGCCGGTTGGCTTGTCCGCAAATTTCACTGCGCGCTCGTTCCGACTTGGATTTCGAGGAGGATTCCGGCGTTCAACACGGCGATCCCCGCTCCGATTCTCCACCTGAAGCGCCCGCCGCTTGGGCTCGGCTATGCCAGCAAACCCATGTTCGCCGCCTCGGCCACGATCCAGGCCCTTCTCACGACGATCCCGAACCTTCTCACGACGGTCCAGAACCAACTCGCGACGATCCCGGACCCTCTCACGTTGATCCTGGCCCCTCTCATGACGTTCCCAGCCCTTCTCACGACGATCCAGGCCCTTCCCACGACGATCATCTCGATGCGCGTTACCGTCATGCGAATCCCGCCGCTTGTAACCGTCGTTATGTCCGTGCCGGCGCGGCGGTCTGTCGTGGTGTCCTCCGGCATAGCGATGGCCGTGGCGGCGCAAGCGCGTATGCCAGCGATCGTTGAAGTTTGCCGAGATATACAGATTCGGGGCCGGATACCAGGGGCCACGCCAGTGACTGGCACTGATCCAATGGTCATGGTGCCAACGATAGTAATGCCCCTGTCGATAGAAAACGTCGCTACGGTCGTAGAATACGTAAACGCCGAGGGTATCGTCGTAGTAGCGATAGCCGGGATCAGTGATCACTGAATAGGAGTAAACCGGAGGAGCCTTCCGGACATAGGTGTTCCCGACGACCACCGGCGTAGCTGGGTAGGTGACACAGCCACCGAGCGTCAAAGTGATGGTGAGAGCGGCGAGTAATCGGTATGGGATCTGGCGCATGGTGCGTTTTCCTTGGATTCACACCTGCTTTCTAACCCGACACAACTGAATCGCCGCTGAATTTACTCGCAAAAGAACAGAAAATAACCAATACCGAGAAATGAACACAACCGCATAAAATCAGTTACCTTGCAGAAAGCTCGATTTTTATGTGCTCATCTTCATTAGTAATAAATGGCAACATGCGACTAGCTGTCACCCAGGCAATACCAAAGGCAAACAAACCTGTCGCTTCGACATAGTAAGTCAACCGGTGAGTAATACCGCTAAAATCTACCCACTGTAGAGAATCGAGCAACTGCACGACCATTGCGCCAACAATAGCTACAGCGCAAATTCTATAAATTAGCCCCCTAATCTTCGCCTGTTTAGAGTTTTTTTCTTTAGCTCTCCGATAAAACAGCCAACAAAAAATTGCAAGGATAATGAACATTGAAATTGCCGATGCCGTATGGACAATCCCAGCCACCGTGGTTTCTCTATCCACCACTTCAATACCCCGACCTGCAAAGCAATCGCACGGAAAAAAAGCCACTGCCGCGGCAGCGACAGCTCCGACCTTACTTAAGACAGCTTGAAACAAGGAATAGCCATTATACGACCAGAGAAAAGCCGATATAACGCAGAGAGATCCAACGAATACATCTCGGGCATTATCCGTTAAATGATATGACAGACTAATCGAGCTAATACTGACCCCAGGCGTCAGAAAGTCCGTAAAACTCGCCAGTGACAAAGCGATCAATCCCACGATCAATTTAGCCGTGTGGTGATCAATTTCTGTGTCTAGTGGTTTCCCATCCATGAACCCAACCTCATATGTCCGGAGTTACCAGCAGGTGGACGTGATTGGTCATCAACACCCAGGCATGTACCTGAATATCGAACTCCTTTGAATACCGTTTTAGCCAACCGACCTAGGCGATCATATCCTGCTCTGAACAGAAGCAAATCTGCCGGCTGTTGCCCCCTGTATGACATGCTGCGGAATCCCTGCAGGTCCAAGGCGCGGCAATCTGGCCATCGAACTTTCCCTTCCTTTTTTGCTATGGCCATAGACTAATCGAAGGAAAACTCAGTGGGTGCTAATGGGTGTCATAATGTTGATCTGACCCCATTTATTGTAAATACGCCCAAGGGCCTGCATCATCTTGCTAACACCCTGATCAGACTGCGGGGTTACCAGCAGGTGGACGTGATTGGTCATCAACACCCAGGCATGTACCTGAATATCGAATTTCTTTGCATACTGTTTTAGCCAACCAGCGTAGGCGATCATGTCCTGTTCTGAACAGAAGCAAACCTGCCGGTTGTTACCCCGCTGTATAACATGTTGCGGAATCCCTGCAGGCCCGAGGCGCGGTAATCTGGCCATCGAGCTTTCCCTTCCCTTTATGCTATGGCCATAGACTAACGGATGTAAAACCCTAGCCGGTGAAAATGGATGTCACAATGTTGATCTGACCCCATTTATTTGAAACTAGACAGAACCTACGAGGCAACAGTCAGGTGAATACCCTCACCGTACAAACAGCGCAAGAGAAATGGGTTCAAATCATAATATTTGCGTTTAACGAACCCAATTCAATTAACGGCATAATGTTGATCTGTCCCCATTTATTTTCAAGTGAAGCACTTCGCTAGCCATCCAGGCTACTAAAGTCACATTTGATGATAAGGCTCTTAAAGCTATCTTCATCCAGATACTCTTTCAACATGACAAACATATCAATGCCAACATCCATGGGACGAAATATCTCTATTCTTGGTGGATAATCTTCATTCTCAAAATAAACCAAGTTATTCGCTTCCAAGATCTGACATTCTTCTACCGCCTCGTCTCTTGACAATCCCGCATAGCTTTCTATATCTGCAGGAAGAGCATAAAACCTATCACCTCCAAACACACTTTCAGTGTGAGCCCTAGTCAACAAGACATATAAATATTCTCGGCTTCGAATAGATAGAGCATTTATCTTGTTATAGAGATTCAAGACTTCGGTGTGTCCTTGCTCTAATTCATCCGCATCGAACTCCAAATGTCGTAAAAAACCCAATGAGTTTTTGGGCTGGATACCGTTGATATCTTCTATTTGCGAAAGCAAACTACCCTTATCGGCTAGCAGCCTGACTATAGATGAAAGTTCTTTCTTTAGAAAGGAGTGTACTGATTCTATGGTGTCAAAATCAGCATTCTCAACCACCTCTAAGACATCATCTATATCCCATATATCACGCTCTTTGCTGAACTCAAATTTATTTTTTGTGTCAAATTCAGATGAATACGCCTTTTTGTCTGTAAGAATAAAGAAAACTAATCGTCCATATTCTTTATACAACATCTTTTCATTGTATTTTTTTATGGTTCTTCTTATTTTTGGCGACCCTCTTTCGGCAGTAATCTGTACACAAACCCCTTCTTTCTTGTCGCCTAAGTCTATAGCTGGATAATTATTTTGTATTTCATTCAAATCCATAAGATCCCAAGAATAAATGAGATTGAATAGATTTTTAAAAAATGGCTCTGCTTGCTTATTTAAATCATATAAACCGCGCTTACTTCTAGATTTAAATATGTATCTAAGCACAGATAGATACATTACGATCTCTTCAAAATTCTTTGCTGATTTAATTGTCATAATAAATCCTTACTCATGCGCCTAAATACCACCTAACAGTTTATTCATAAGGCGCGCCTATATAGCTCAGATACTTGTAGAATGTTTGAGTCAGTCCAATCTTTTCGACAGTAGATTCCATAGAGGCATGGAACGTCACAATTTTACTCCGAGCCCAATATCGGACTCCAATACTGAATACTAGCCATCAGTAGGCACCCACTCTGCGCTGAATTCCGTCGCGAAAAACTCACGCCCGAACGCATCTCGCTCAGCAGGAAAAGCCTGAATCTCTGTCGGTGTCATTTTCTGTGAAGAGGCACCACGCCGGATATAGGCATCCCTTGTTGAAACTAGATAATTGAGGCCATTGGATTTGTGTACATTCACGACTAGAACAATAAGCTCATTATGTTCGATGAGGAAGGTGTTGAAGCATTTATTCTTGGCCAGTGACTCCTGCAAGCGCTTCTCAACAGCTTTTTGGTAGGACTCTGCAGCTTCTCTAGGCAGACATTTATAACCTTTCTTGCATCTCTCATTAATCCCAACAATGAGGGTTTCATCATCTACACCAATAAACAGCTTGCCACCCTGGTGGTTGGAAAGCGCACATACCGTTTTTTCCAACTCAAAGGCTTTAGTGTCTTTATTGACGAGATCGATGTATGTCTTAAATTCGCAGTGTTCACTTTCTCCTGCCGAAATAGTATCCAATAGCTGTGTTCGATCAGTGTTATTCAATTCTTTGCCATATCGATATTCCCATTCGGTTGAAGAGCAGTAATCAACAATCTCATTGGTGTTTGTCACTAACCATAGCTCTACATCCAGGGCTTTCTCCTGCTCGAAATAATATTTATCTTGTGGGCTCACTAAGGAAACTTGATCGCCGTCAATGGCACCCACGACTGATAACTCATCGTCATCGCCACAGTGAAAAGAAATATCTTCTTCAGATAGAACTAGGCGGCCTCGCCGATCGGGAATGTCAATGAAAAGCTCACCTTTTCTGCCATCACTAGAACCGTGAAATTTATCCCATCCAAAGAACTCTTTTATAAATGAAAACGCCGACCGGTGAAACGGCATACCATACGCCACCAACTTACTATCGTGATAATGCACATCGGAGCATACACGGGAGGAGAGGCGTCGGATGGGAACCATCTCCTCATGAGCGTGACTTGGAATTAAACTCTCTGTCCAGGTCAGGTTAGATTCTCGTTTACCCAAGTCGGGAATGCCAAAAATGGACAGACCAGCATTGCCTTCAAGCCCCCTGATCAACTCAGCCAACGTCGATCCCACTATTGACCGGCAAACAAACTGATACTTCGGATACTTATAATGACAAGGGGATAATTTCCTGCAGTCCATGCTGCCATCCAGCGTAATTACGCCTAGCAGCATTGACCATTGATTATTATTCTCTGTGTAGACACCTCGAAAAACACCTGATACGACTGCATTCACATCGGTAAAAAGGGCCATTCGCTCAATTAGCTCGTACTCTCGCAGGTTGTTCAGTTGTGTTAGAGGCATAACTACCATTTGAATTAAAAACTATGTCGGTCAAAATCGATCTGGAAATCTTGGAATCAGAGTAAGGTTTTACCAGCGGACCCATGGTAGCATAAAGTGCCACCCCGATATTTGACTGGCCTATATGGACCTCAATCCGATGCACGCAAATCGATATTTCGGGCCACAGTAAAGGTTTGCTACCTAAACCAACTGTTCCATATAGCGACAAAAAATTACTCTGACCACAATTATCGAAAAAATTTGAAAATAAAAGAACTCAAAAATAAACGGGATCCAAAACAAATGCGATATCTCTGATCTGCCTCAACCACATATTAAGCACCTTTAATCGAAACCATAACGACCAATTCTCTTTTCTTTTACTTCTCGAAAAGGATAGTTTTCCCTAAGTACCTTATCAAATTCATCATCTTGAACCCAAGGCGATTCTATATAGCACCATTCAACATCTTGCCAACCATCTCCCGAGGCAACGAATGAAGCACCGATAGCCTTGGTTGATTTGAGATCGTACTTGTTTGCATAGGTAAAATTTATAAGTGCATCTCGGCGATTTTCCTTTTCGCTTCGAGGTAAAGGAAGAAATAGAAAGCTACATTCACATCTAGGCACCAGAAATCTATAAGGCAGAACAGATTCATCGCCTTTTGCTGCATTCCAAGAAAGCATAAACCTTTGCTTAAATGCGGAAAGCTCGTTCCGCATTAGCTTAGCGATTTCCTTTACGATGAAATAGTAATCCGTAGCTCCCCCTTCACCGACCATTCTGTCTGGGAATAGCTTAATAATACCAGTCATATCCCATGATTCTACTTCTCTATTAAGTTGAGCAATGTGCTGCATGAACTTCACTGAAGGTGAACTTTCTTCATCGCCGGCCAAGTACTGACCAAGCAAAGCTGGCTCTGGAATAGAATTAACATTATTACCGTGCTTATAAACCAGCATGCCTCTGAACAAAAAATACTCAAAAACCTCAGAAGGAGTCAACAAATAATGTACCAAGCCAAGATAGTCATGCTCCTGCACAATGTGAATAATACCCACAGAATCACTAATGTGAAATTTTGTGTTCTGACAGTCTTGAGGAAGGAGTTCAGAGGATTTATGAATCACTATTTTGTGAGGGGATTTCAATTTATCTAGCGAGATATCAATAGAGTGTCCCTTATTATTCGACAGGACAACATTTTTATAGTCTCTAATGTACGAAACTGTATCCCTTATTTGTTTCGTTGCCAATTTAAGCACTTTTTTCTTAAACCATTTCCTTTCTTTTTCTTCAGTGCTATGAAAAGTATTATTTCGTTCTTTGAGCTGAAAAATAAACGATATTTCGTCCAAGTAAACAATGCTATCAGCGATCTCAACCTCTTGGCCATCCGGGCGCTTAAAGGTATTTTTAGAATATGTGAACTCCTTAAAAAAGAAGTGCTCGTTCAGACCATTAATTTTATCTTCTAGGTTCATTTATCTAGACTCGATTCATTAGTGCCCCAACTCCGCAAGCAATTTCTACGCATCACAGGTCAACTCAATGGGCCAGATCACGATGTTGGCATCACACACGTTGAATCAACTTTATGCCACAAAATTTATCTGACTCCACTCGCTCTAATTAAAAGAGAGATTTTCCAAATTTTTAATATTTGCCTAAACAGCATTTTTTGTATTTTCTATCACTGCCACATGGGCACCTTTCATTTCGACCAACTTTTGCAACTTTATTTATTGCGCTATTTCTTGAGGAAAATTTAAATTTCCCGTTCTCAATCTTGCGAGCATCAGCTAAAGAAGGTAAATCCGATACGAGACCATCCATTTCAGCAGATTGCTGATGTGGAGAGGCGTGATATGTTGCAAATCTAAACCGTCTTCTCAAAGGACTAAAACTGACACCGTGCCAGGTCTCTGCTGCTACTGAATATTTCCTCTTTTCACAGTGTGTGATCAACTTCTTATAGGCTAAATCAAGGGGATCTTCGTTGCAGTGGATTGTCAGGCCGGTTTTTTGTTCTACTGATGGCGCTGTTATATCGTGATGTCTTTTATCCTTCTCATACAAGCGAATCATTTTCTCAATTGCATCATTAAGTGCGCCAATACTTTCACCGCCCAAAGAAAGAAAGTGATAGCCCAAGTTAAGTAATCCAAATTCCTCAGAACATTTTATATCATCAATTATGGATCCTATGTGAGTTCCCTGGTGAATTGTGAGCATGCCTGGAGGAGTTGAGGGGCAGTCCTCACCCTCTCTTCTTGCGAGCATAGCCAATTCCAAATCTGAAGAAATATTATCCTCTAATACTACCAAGTCGGGATTATCGTCAAAGTGGAGGTTTTGCTTAAGATAGGTGCTGAGTATTACCAGCTCGTGATTAGATAAAATTGACTCACCGAAACTCGCTCTTTTCCTAATGTAATCCAGAAAAAACAGAGGGGTATCAAGGATTTCAGCTAGAAGATCAACAAGAAATACATCCATAACGTATGGCACTTTAATCTTGCCTGAAGCCTTATATTTAAGAAAATTTCTAGCTTGTACCGCAAGAGCCGGGTAATAGTCCGAAACCACGCATATAGGATATATAGCGTCGAATTTATTCCTTAGGTGTACCATATCCCCGTCAGTATTTTTGAGTACCACACCTTCTTTATCTAACAGGGTTGAGCATAAATAAGCCTGATCGTAGGCGTCTTGAACGGCCTTTTTAAAATCTTCCTTTAGCTGCAGACTATTTCCCTTGCGAGCATCAATTGTTAGCTTCTTTGATTTAGCCTGAATCACAATTGCTGCGTTTCCAAATACAACAAAGACATCAATTTCAGCAGCTTTATTCTTCCCGTCAAATATATCTATATTTGTATACACATTGTTTTCAGTGAAAACCTCTGACAACCTTTCGGCCGTGAAGTCTTCAGTAAAAGCTCCTCTATTTTTACTTGCAAGACTCCTATACCTTTTGTCTGAGTTGAACCAAAAGAAAGGACTTTCATATTGAGACTCCCAAATGCTATACCCCTGAAATGAAACATAGCTATCTTCTTCTAGCTTAAGAATGGGAAATGCGTTCTTATAGTTAAAATCATCGACGCTATTAAACCCATCCATTCCTTCATTAATTTCAGAAGAAAACGCTTCGATAATTAACGCAACATATTCTGACTCTAAACCACAAAGAGCTGTCAGCTCCATAATGTTAAACTGGAACATAGGAAGATAGTTATCCAGAATCAAGCTCCTGGACTCATTAACCATCTTATTAATTTTACTTAACTGCAGACTCTCAATTGCTCCAAACACTTTTCCTACATCATCAAAGTGAAAACCTTTGTTCTCTAAAATCCATTGCGCGTCTCGCCTGTAACGCAGTTTAGCCAAATCTCTGTACTGATGTTTATATACACCTTCTCCCGCATAGAAAATGGCCTCTCTCATGAAATGACTTTTTGACGATTCTGCGCTCACCTGTCCGGACAAAAACGCTTTTAAGTCAACTGGACCTAAGAAGCTTCGATGTAGATCTTCTAATAAATGCCATGTTTTTGACGCTAGACTTTCTAATTCCTCTCTAGATATCGGCTCAAGACTAACTTCGCCCTTACACATCAACCCAATAATTGAAGACAACTCTGTACGGGATAATCTGGATTTATCAAACTGTTGAGACAGTGTTTCCGCCGTTAAGCCTTCTCCTGCTGTGTGTATAAATGTGTCTTTAAAACAGAAGAATGCAATTACATATATATAGCCAGGAGATGAGCATAAATTTTCTAGCTCAGTGAAAATTTCCTTCTCTTCCCTAATTTTTGACTCATCTAGCATCATTATTCCTCAGAGCTTTATTGAGCATGGTATTTGGAGAGCGCTACTCATCAATTGATCGTTGACGTTTAACAAATTATTCAAATGACGCGCCTATATAGTTCGCACCTCTGCAACTGAGCCCCCAGCGCACCGACTACCAAATCCAGTAAAATCAACATGAAAACCGTACGTGAAAGATATTTCTGGAAATTATGGTTCAGAGCGTCTTTATAGTTGTGGATAGACCTGCATTCGATAGTATTTCAATTGCCTTTTAAGTCAATGACCTAGCCTCATCCAAATCAATTCAGTGACTCCCGCTGCTGATCTAGCGATTCCCCACCCTATTTTGCCTGATTTTTGTACAGAACCTTTCAAGCACAAAAAAAGCGAGCCCCGCACGAGGCTCGCTTTCCCGAACATCCAGAGTCAGCGTCAGAAATTCCCCCGCTGATAACGGGTCCGACGCGATGTGGCTAGAAGCAGTCTCCAGGCACTCGTACCCACCCTTCCATCAGAACCCGCGCACTGCGACTCATGATGGCCTTGGTAGCAGTCCACTGCCCGTTGGCGATTTCCGCCTCCGCGCCGACCCGCAAGGTGCCGGATGGATGGCCGAAGGTAACAGCATTGCGCTCCCCTCCCCCAGCGGCCAGATTGACCAGGGTACCGGGAATGGCAGCGGCGGTGCCGATGGCCACCGCAGCGGTGCCCATCATGGCGTGGTGCAGTTTCCCCATGGACAGCGCGCGCACCAGCAGGTCGATTTCCCCTGCCGCCACCTGCTTGCCACTGGAGGCCGCATAACCCTTCGGCTCCGCGACGAACGCGACCTTGGGGGTATGCTGGCGAGCGGCTGCCTCTTCCACCTTTTCGATCAGGCCCATGGCCTTTGCGCCATATGCACGAATCGTCTCGAACATGGCCAGCGCCCTGTCGTCACCGTTGATGGCTTCCTGCAGTTCGGTGCCGGTATAACCGATATCCGCTGCGTTGACGAAGATAGTCGGGATACCGGCGTTGATCATGGTGGCTTTCAGGGTACCGACGCCGGGTACTTCCAGGTCGTCCACTAGCTTGCCGGTGGGGAACATGGCGCCTTCGCCGTCGGCCGGGTCCATGAATTCGATCTGTACTTCGGCCGCGGGGAAAGTGACGCCGTCCAGTTCGAAATTACCGGTCTCCTGCACTTCCCCATTGGTGATGGGTACGTGGGCGATGATGGTTTTCTTGATGTTGGCCTGCCAGATGCGCACGGTGCAGATACCGTTCTCTGGCACGCGCGCTGCATCCACAAAACCGCTGTTGATGGCGAAGGCACCGACGGCGGCAGTGAGGTTGCCGCAGTTGCCGGACCAGTCCACGAACGGCTTGTCGATGGAGACCTGGCCGAACAGGTAATCCACGTCGTGCTCCGGCTGCTCGCTCTTCGACAGGATGACGGTTTTGCTGGTGCTGGAGGTGGCCCCGCCCATGCCGTCGGTCTGCTTGCCGTAGGGATCGGGGCTGCCGATCACCCGCAGCAGCAGGTTGTCGCGCGCGGCGCCCGGAACCTGTGCGGATTCCGGGAGGTCCTGCAGGCGGAAGAACACGCCCTTGCTGGTGCCGCCACGCATATAGGTGGCGGGCACTTTTATCTGAGGGGCAAAAGCGGTCATTGCGCGGCACCCTCGGCTTCGAGGAAGTCGTTGGCGAAGCGCTGCAGTACACCGCCGGCGTCGTAAATGGAGACTTCTTCCGCGGTATCCAGGCGGCATTTGACCGGGACTTCCACGGTCTCACCGTCTTTGCGGTGGATCAGCAGCGTCAGGGTTGCACCCGGGGTGCGGTCGCCGAGTACGTCGAAGGTTTCGGTACCGTCGATACCCAGGGTTTCGCGGGTGGTGCCCGGCTGGAATTCCAGCGGCAGTACGCCCATGCCGATCAGGTTGGTTCGGTGAATGCGCTCGAAGCCTTCGGCGACGATCGCTTCTACACCGGCCAGACGCACACCTTTGGCGGCCCAGTCGCGGGAGGAACCCTGACCGTAGTCGGCGCCGGCAATGATGATCAGCGGCTGCTTGCGGTCCATGTAGGTTTCGATGGCTTCCCACATGCGGGTGACCTTGCCTTCCGGCTCGATACGCGCGAGAGAACCCTGCTTCACTGCACCGTTTTCGTCACGCACCATTTCGTTCAACAGTTTCGGGTTGGCGAAGGTGGCGCGCTGGGCGGTGAGGTGATCGCCGCGGTGGGTGGCGTACGAGTTGAAGTCCTCTTCCGGCAAGCCCATTTTCGCCAGGTATTCACCTGCGGCACTGCTGGCGAGGATCGCGTTGGACGGCGACAGGTGGTCGGTGGTGATGTTGTCACCCAGCACTGCCAGCGGGCGCATGCCTTTCAGCGCACGCTCACCGGCCAGCGCACCTTCCCAGTACGGCGGGCGGCGGATATAGGTGCTCATCGGGCGCCAGTCGTACAGCGGCTCGCCCTTCTCTGCTTCGGCCTTGTTCAGGTCAAACATCGGGATGTAGACCTCGCGGAACTGCTCGGGCTTCACGCTCTGTTTGACGATCGCGTCGATCTCTTCGTCGCTCGGCCAGATATCTTTCAGGGTGACCGGGTTGCCGTCTTTGTCGTGGCCCAGTACATCTTTTTCGATATCGAAGCGGATGGTGCCGGCGATCGCATAGGCCACTACCAGGGGCGGCGAGGCCAGGAAGGCCTGCTTGGCGTAGGGGTGGATACGGCCGTCGAAGTTGCGGTTACCGGACAGTACGGCGGTGGCGTACAGGTCGCGGTCGATCACTTCTTTCTGGATTTTCGGATCCAGCGCGCCGCTCATGCCGTTACAGGTGGTGCAGGCAAACGCGACCACATCGAAGCCCTGTTGCTGCAGTTCCGGCAACAGGTCGGCTTCTTCCAGGTACATTTTTACGGTCTTGGAACCGGGTGCCAGGGAGGTTTTTACCCAGGGCTTGCGGGTCAGGCCGAGCTTGTTGGCGTTGCGCGCGATCAGGCCCGCGGCAATCATGTTGCGCGGGTTGCTGGTATTGGTGCAGCTGGTGATCGCGGCAATGATCACCGCGCCGTCGGGCATCAGGCCCTCTTCTTCCTTCCACTCTTTGGCGATGCCACGGTTGGCCAGTTCGGAAACCGGCAGCAATGCGTGCGGGTTGGACGGGCCGGCCAGGTTGCGGCCCACAGAAGAGAGGTCAAATTTGAGTACGCGCTCGTATTCGACATTCTTCAGGCTGTCTGCCCACAGACCGGTTTCTTTCGCGAACTTTTCTACCAGGGCTACCTGCTCGTCGTCGCGGCCGGTGAGTTTCAGGTAGTCGATGGTCTGCTCGTCGATGGCGAACATGCCGGCGGTGGCGCCGTATTCGGGCGTCATGTTGGCGATGGTGGCACGGTCGCCCAGGCTCAGGCTGGAGGCGCCTTCACCGAAGAATTCGAGATACGCACCCACCACGCGCTCGCGGCGCAGGAATTCGGTCAGGGCCAGTACCATGTCGGTACCGGTGATACCGGGCTGCAGTTTGCCGGTCAGCTCGACGCCGACGATGTCGGGCAGGCGCATGTAGGAGGCGCGGCCGAGCATGACGCTTTCGGCTTCGAGGCCGCCCACGCCCACGGAGATTACGCCGAGCGCATCGACCATCGGGGTGTGGCTGTCGGTGCCCACGCAGGTATCCGGGAAGGCCACGCCGTCTTTTTGCTGCACCACCGGAGACATTTTCTCCAGGTTGATCTGGTGCATGATGCCGTTGCCGGGCGGGATCACGTCAACGTTTTCAAACGCGGTCTTGGTCCAGTTGATGAAGTGGAAGCGGTCTTCGTTGCGACGCTCTTCCACGGCGCGGTTCTTTTCGAACGCGTCTTTCTCAAAACCGGGGTGTTCGACGGCCAGGGAGTGGTCGACGATCAGCTGGGTGGGCACGACCGGGTTTACTTTGGCGGGGTCACCGCCCTTCTCTGCAATCGCGTCGCGCAGGCCGGCGAGGTCCACCAGGGCGGTCTGGCCGAGAATATCGTGGCAGACGACGCGCGCGGGGAACCAGGGGAAGTCGAGGTCGCGCTTGCGTTCGATGATCTGCTTGAGGGCGTCGGTGAGCATTGCCGGCTCACAGCGACGCACTAGGTTTTCTGCCAGGATACGGGAGGTATACGGCAGTTTTTCATAGCTACCCGGCTGGATGTTTTCGACTGCTTCTCTTGTGTCGAAATAATCCAGGTCTGTGCCGGGGAGTTTTTTGCGGAATTCGGTGTTCATTTGGGGTCACCCAGTCAGTCGGGTCGTTGAGTGGCGGCTCTGCTGACGGGCAGCCCTTTGCAGGACACGCCGTGAACCCATCCATGGGGGCTTGTCGAAAAGGTCCCTCTTTTCGACAGTCCTGCAAAGGGCTACCCGTCATCAGCGCCTTCGCATCAATCTATGTAGTTCCGATCGAACTTAACGTTCGGAGATCGGGGTCACCTTGCGCAGTTCCGGACCGACATATTCCGCGCTCGGGCGGATGATGCGGTTGTCGGCGCGCTGTTCGAATACGTGGGCGGCCCAGCCGGTTACGCGGGACATGACGAAGATCGGCGTAAACAGCTTGGTGGGAATGCCCATGAAGTGGTACGCGGAAGCGTGGAAGAAGTCGGCGTTACAGAACAGCTTCTTCTCGCGCCACATGACTTCTTCACAGCGCGCGGATACCGGGTAGAGCACGTCGTCGCCAACGTCGGCAGCCAGTTTCTCGGACCACTGCTTGATGATGGCGTTGCGCGGGTCGGATTCGGTGTAGACCGCATGACCGAAGCCCATGATCTTTTCCTTGCGCTCGAGCATGCCCATCAGTTCTTTTTCTGCTTCGTCGGCAGAGGAGAACTTTTCGATCAGTTCCATGGCTGCTTCGTTGGCGCCGCCGTGCAGCGGGCCGCGCAGGGAGCCGATGGCGCCGGTGATGCAGCTGAACAGGTCAGACAGGGTGGATGCACACACGCGCGCGGTGAAGGTAGACGCATTGAACTCGTGCTCTGCGTACAGAATCAGGGAGACGTTCATTACCTGTGCGTGCAGGTCGTTGGGCTTTTCGCCGCGCAGCATGTGCAGGAAGTGGCCGCCGATGGAGTCGTCATCGGTTTCGGTTTCGATGCGCACGCCGTCGTGGGTGAAGCGGTACCAGTAACAGATGATGGACGGGAACGCGGCCAGCAGGCGGTTGGCGCGGTCCTGTTGCTGGTCGAAGGACTCTTCGCCTTCCAGGTTGCCCAGCATGGAGCAGCCGGTGCGCATGACGTCCATCGGGTGTGCGTCTGCGGGGATGCGCTCGAGCACTTCGCGCAGGGCCTGCGGCAGGCCGCGCATGGTTTTGAGGATGCCTTTGTAGTCCGCCAGCTGGGCTGCGGTGGGCAGTTCGCCGTTGAAAATCAGGTAGGCGACTTCTTCGAACTCGCAGTTTTCTGCCAGGTCTTTTACGTCGTAGCCGCAGTAGGTCAGGCCGGAGCCGGATACGCCTACGGTGGACAGTGCGGTTTTACCAGCTACCTGGCCGCGCAGGCCTGCTCCGCCAACTTTTTTCTCTGCCATCTTTAATATCCTCTTTTCTCGCGAATTATTTCTTTAAGAATTTTTACTTCTTGAGCTCTTACTTTTTAAACAAGGCATCGAGCTTGTCTTCAAACTCGTGGTAGTTCAGGTAGTCGTACAGTTCCGCGCGGGTCTGCATGGTGTCGACCACGGCCTGCTGGTCGCCCTGCTTCAGGATGCTGCTGTAGACGTTTTCCGCGGCTTTGTTCATGGCGCGGAAGGCGGACAGCGGGTACAGCACCATGTCGGCGCCGGACTCGCCCAGCTCGGCTTTGTTGTACAGCTTGGTTTTGCCGAACTCGGTGATGTTGGCGAGGATCGGCACGTTCAGTGCGTCTTTGAACGCGCGGTAGTGTTCCAGTTCGGTCACGGCTTCGGCGAAGATGCCGTCGGCGCCGGCTTCGATGCACGCCTGGGCGCGGTCGATGGCGGCCTCTAACCCTTCCTGGGCGAAGGAATCGGTACGGGCCATGATGAAGAAGTCGTCATCGGTGCGCGCGTCTACCGCGGCCTTGATGCGGTCGACCATTTCCTCTTTGGAAACGATCTCTTTGTTCGGGCGGTGACCACAGCGCTTCTGGGCGACCTGGTCTTCGATATGTACTGCAGCAGCGCCGGCGCGGATCATTTCTTTAATGGTGCGCGCGATATTGAATGCACCACCCCAGCCGGTGTCGATATCCACCAGCAGTGGCAGATTGGTGGCGGCGGTGATGCGGCGTACGTCTTCCAGCACGTTGTCCAGGCTGGTCATACCCAGGTCCGGCAGACCGTAAGAGGCATTGGCAACGCCAGCACCGGACAGGTAGATCGCCTGGTGGCCGATGCGCTCGGCCATGATCGCGGTGTAGGCGTTGATGGTGCCCACTACCTGCAGTGGCTGGTTGTCTTTCAGGGCCTGGCGAAAGCGTGCGCCGGCGGATTCTGGTCTGCTCATAAGCTTTCTTCTCTCGTTAATTCTGCTGGGCTAATTAGTTCTGTTTGGAAAGTTTGTTTTCGATATTGCTACGCGACGCGCGGATGTGGCGACGCATAAGAATTTCTGCCAGTTCACCGTCGCCCGCTTCGATGGCTTCGATGATGTGGCTGTGTTCGCGGAAGGCGCGGTGCGCGCGCGGGCTGGCCATGCCGAGCTGGTAGCGGTACATGCGCACGCGGTAGTAGAGCTTGTTACACAGGGTGTCGATCAGCAGGTCGTTGTGGGAGGCCTGCACGATGCGGAAGTGGAAGTCGAAATCCCCTTCCGGCTGGAAATAGGCGGTGCCCTTCTGCAGCTCTTCCTGCTGCTCGTGGCGTTCGAGCATCTGGCGCAGTTCCACGAGGTCGTCTTCGGAGCGGTTTTCCGCCGCCAGGCGGCAGGCCATGCCCTCTAAGGCTTCGCGCACATCGTAGATTTCCAACAGGCCGCGCTCGGTGAGGTCTACCACCCGTGCGCCGACATTGACGCGGCGCTCGATCAGGCTGAGGGATTCCAGCCGCATCAGGGCTTCGCGCAGGCTGCCGCGGCTGGCATCGAAACGGCGCGCCAGTTCCGGCTCGCTGATCTTGCTGCCGGCGGCCATACGCCCTTCGACGATTTCGCTGCGCAGGGTGAGGAACAGGCGATCGGCCAGGCTTTGCGAGCCGCGCACGGCCTTGCCCGAATCCGCAGCAGCGGACGCAGCCTTGGCATCGGTTGCGGTTGGTTTACTGATCTGGCCTTCCATTCTCTCTCGCCTCGCAAGCAATTCAGCAACGGCTGATTTTGGCCTCGACTTCAGATTGTCGACACTTTATAGGGTTAGAGAGCTTAAATAGCCAGTTTTCTCGCGTCAACCGCATTTTCTGTCAACACATTGGCATTTTGAGGCTGACCGGAAGGTCACGGGTGGCACAGGAAGTGCAACGAAGATAAGAATGCGCCTGGCGGCTGCACTGAGCGGCGCTGAGTCGCCGGGAAAACCGCGCCACGACTTGCCTTAAGGCTGAGGTGGTAAGAATGGTAGTCTTGAAAAAGTGATATGGGCATAATAGCGCCCGCACTGACTGCTGCGGTCATCACCGATGGCCACACACAGCCCCTACCACTCTATCCTTATATAGAGTATCCACGGGGCCATTTTGGTCAGATTCCGGAACCCCCAGTCGAGAGTATCGAGCAGATTTGAATCATGCCTAAGAGTATTATCAGGCGCTGGCTGCCAACTCCCGAACAAGTGCGTGCCAACAGCGGCCTGAAGATTCTCGGTACCCTGCTGCACGACCCCAACCTGTTCCACCTGAACCGCCACTCGGTTTCCGTCGCCTTTGCGGTGGGCATTTTCACCAGCTTCCTTCCCCTGCCCGGCCAGATGCTGATCGCCGCGGTGCTCGCGTTGTGGTTTCGCTGCAATCTGCCGCTTTCCATGGCGCTGGTGTGGATCAGCAATCCGATCACCATGCCGGCCATCTTCTACAGCACCTACAAGCTGGGCGCGTGGATGCTGGGCACACCGCATATGCCGTTCAGGATCGAACTGTCGTGGGAGTGGTTGACGGAGGAAGTGGGGAGAATCTGGCTGCCGCTGTTTTCCGGCTCTCTGCTGTGCGGCATTTTCTTTGCCGCTGTAGCCTACTTTGCCATGCAGGCAATCTGGCGCTGGCATGTGGTGAAACGCTGGAAGGCCCGGCTGGCACAGCGCAAGGCCCAACTCAGCGAAACGAATTAAAGCCCGTTAGAAATCCTGGCGCAGCGCCGCTGCGGGCTGCACCCGGCTCGCCTGCAACGCGGGATACAGGGTAGCAATGAGACTCAGCAGGAACCCTGCGCCCACTACCAGTGCCACATCTCCCCACTGCAGTTCCGACGGCAGGTAGTCCACCGGATACACGTCTGATTTCAGGAACTGGATACCGAACAGCGATTCCAGCCCGGATACCGCATCGGTTACCAGCAGCGAGCCGATCACCCCGAGTATTCCGCCCACCAGCACCCCGATAAGACCAACCAGCGCGCCCTGGCTGACGAAGGTCAGTAGGATCTCGCGGGTACTGGCGCCCATGGTGCGCAGGATGGCGATATCGCCGTGCTTGTCGATCACTACCATGACCAGTGTGGAAACCACGTTGAAGGCGGCGATGGCGATGATCAGGAATACCAGCAGGCTCACCAGATTGCGCGACATCTGAATCGCCTGGTACAGGTTGCCGTGGGTTCCGGTCCAGTCGCTGCCGTAATAGCCCTGCTCCGGCATCTGCCCCATGACCTGCCGGAATACCGCGAAGGACCCCAGCATATCCTGCATACGCATCTGCACGCCGGCACCACCAGCGCCACCGGCCAGGGATTTGGCCTGCGCCCAATCCACCAGAGCCAGGGAATGGTCAAGTGCGGTCCCCGAGTGGAAAATATCGACCACGCGGAAACCGGCCAGCTGTGCGGAGGTGCGGCCAGCGGTTTCGCTGGTGCCATTCTGCGGCACGATTACCGATAGCTGCTCGCCCACGGCGATTTCCAGTTTATCGGCAATGCCCTGCCCGAGAATGATGCCGGGCTCGGCGGGATCACTGGTGAGCGCAGCAAAACTGTCGGGCTGCAAGAACTCACCGATTGTCGACACATTCACGATGGTCTGCGGATTCACGCCCTGCACCAGCAGCGGGGTAACCTCCAGGCCATTGCGCGCCAGGCCGTTTACCTGCCACACCTCTGCTGCCGCGGTAATGCCCGGAATCGCCGCTACGCGCTCGCGTACCTGCATCCAGTCCATGTCCGGGCTCGCGTTGTAGAGCGTCGCGTGCGGCATGATGCCGAGAATGCGTTCGCGCAGTTCGCGATCGAAACCGTTCATCACCGACATCACCACGATCATCAGGGCCACACCGAGGATCAGGCCGATCATGGAAAGTCCGGAGATAAACGACACCAGGCCCGCGGAGTTTTCTTCGCTGCGCTGGGCGCCCGCGTAGCGCAGGCCGATAAAGGCAGGTAATGGTTTAAACATAATGCGACCTAGACACCATCGCCCTGTTGCCAACCCTCGATCAACTGACCGTCTACCAGGTGCAGACAGCGATCCAGCGCGCCGGCGAGATCCGGGTCGTGGGTGACGATCACGAAACTGATACCGGTTTCGCTGTTCAGGCGATCCATCAGGTTGTGAATTTCCTTTGCCGTGGTGCGGTCGAGGTTACCGGTGGGTTCGTCCATCAATACGCACGCCGGGCGTGCCACCAGGGCGCGGGCAATGGCCACGCGCTGGCGTTCACCACCGGACAGCTGCGCCGGCTTGTGCGTTAACCGCTGGCCGAGCCCGACGGCCTCGAGCATTTCCTGCGCGGCAGCGCGGGATTCAGACACCGAGCGCTTGCCAATCAGCAGCGGCATGGCGACGTTTTCCAGCGCGGTGAATTCATTGAGCAGGTGGTGGAACTGGTACACGAAGCCGAGGCTACTGTTGCGCAGCCAGCCGCGCTCGTTGGCGTTCAGTGCGGCGAGATTTTTTCCTCCCACCCACACTTCGCCACTGGTCGGCGTATCCAGCCCGCCGAGCAAATTGAGCAGGGTCGATTTACCGGAGCCGGAAGCGCCGACAATGGCAAGGCGCTCACCTTTCGGCACCTGCAATTCCACGCCGCGTAGCACGTCCAGTTGGTTGGCACCCTGACGATAGGTTTTGGTGAGCGTGTGACACGCCAACACCACGTCCGCTGCGGCTTGCGGGTGAGACTCTTCCGGGTGTATTTCCACTTGGCTATTCATCTTATGATTCATTTACCTTTTGGCTGGCGGGGCTGTGCCCCGCGCCGGTTTTGTCTTGTTTATTCGTAGCGGAGCGCTTCTGCCGGCTCGATCTGTGCGGCGCGCCAGGCGGGGAACAGTGTGGCCAGCAGGCTCATGATGACCGCGGCACTCAACACCATAACCGCATCCCCGGTGCGGAATTCCGATGGCAGGAAGCTGACAAAGAAGACACGCGGATCAAAAATCTGCGCGCCCACCACACTCTCGATCCACGACACCAGATCGGTAAGGTTGAGCGCAATCAGCGTGCCGAGTAAACCGCCGATCAGGGCGCCGATAATGCCAATGGCACTGCCCTGCACCACGAACACCGCCATGATCTGCCGGGAGGTGAGACCGAGGGTGCGCAACACTGCAATATCTGAGCGCTTGTCTGCCACCATCAACACCAGCGCAGACACAATATTGAACGCCGCCACGGCGACGATGATCATCAGCATCAGGGTGACAACGGTTTTCTCCATTTTCACCGCCTGGAACAGGCTCCCCTGGGAATGACTCCAGTCCTCGCCTTCAAAGCCTTCGCCCAGGGAGGCCGCATAGCCCTCAACCCGGCCGAGCGCATTGTTCATGTCGTCGAATTTAAGCTGCAGGCCCTGCACCTTGCCGGGCATGCGCAACAGGCGCGCGGCATCGTCCAGATGCATCAGCGCCATATTCTGGTCCACCTGGGCACCCACGGAAAACACACCGGCCACGGTAAAACGCTTGGTGCGCGGGAAGATACCCGCAGGGGTAATGGTGACTTCGGGCAGGGTGAGAATGACGGAATCGCCGGGAATAACCCCCAGCTGGCGGGCGAGAATACGCCCGAGGACGATGTTGTAGCTGCGCGATGCCAGGGCATCCAGGCTACCCATCAGCATGTGTTCGCCGACGGCGGACACCTCGCGCAGGGCGACCGGGTCCACGCCCTGGAACTCAACTCCGTGGGACTGGTTATTGGCGCCGACCAGCGCGAAACCGCGCACAAAGGGACTGGCCGCCACAACATGGGGTTGCTCGCGCACCGCCTGCGCGGCGGTTTGCCAATCGGAAAGTCCGTCGTCATTGATCACGAAACCGTGCGGCACCACGGACAGAATCCGGGTTTTCAGTTCCCGGTCGAAGCCGTTCATCACGGAGGTGACCACAATCAGCGCCAGCACACCCAGTGCCATGCCCAACAGGGAAAATCCGTTAATAAAGGAAATAAACTGCTGCCGACGGCGGGCGGCCACGTAGCGCAGGCCGATATAGAGGGGAACTGGTTTTATCATGGGTTGATTTAAGCGGAAAAACGCCAAGAAATCCAAGGATTTACGCACATCTCGCGCAGCTGCTGACAACTTGGACCGCAGCAATCATTTCGGATTCCATTTGAGCAACTTTTCATTCAGCTGCTTCAGCTTGCGCTCATCCCAACCCTCGACTTCGGTAAGACGGTGCCAGGCCCGCACATAATCCGCCGGCGCGTAACTGTGCCCGAAGCCCATTGGGGCAATGCCGGCGTGCATATCCATTGCCAGCTGCAACATGGTTACCACCGGGTACCACTGCAGATCCGGCGACACATCCTGCGCCCGCGGTTGCTGCATCCAGGCCGGCCTACGCCAGACTGCGGCGGGATCGAAGAACACGATGGGATCACTGCCGTGTTGCAGGTATGCAAGGCGGAATCTGCCCCAGGACCGCTGCCCCTTGTCATAGCCGCCAAAGTGGTTGCCAAAGCGGACCACGGCGCCGCCCTGAAACTCGGGCAACCAGGCCGGCGAGCCCTCGTCGCGCTTGGCGGTTACCTCGCGCCAGGTATCGCTGCGAAACGGTGGGCCGGTCCACAAGGCACCGTGAAACGGGTCGTCGATGATGTCGTAGAAATCAAATGAACGATCGGAATTGAGCGCACCCAGGCTGAGCCCGAACAGGTACAGGTCTGGCCGCGTATCACGGGGCATTGCGCTCCAGTGCCCGTAGACAGCCCGGAACAGCGCCTCCGCGGACTCCCGCCCGTAGGCGTCCTCAGTCATCAGCGCGATCGGGCTCGGCAGGTATGAGTACTGCGCTGCCACGCTGGCGATATCCCCGCCGAACAGGTATTCCACGGAGTTGATGGCTCCGGGGTCCACCCATCCGGTACCTGTGGGCGTGATCAGGATCAGCACCGAGCGCTCAAAGCCCCCTACCCGCTTGAGCTCTTCCAGCGCGAGCCGCGCGCGCTCCTCGGGTGTATCTGCGGCGTTGAGCCCGGCGTATACCCGGATGGGATCCTTGGCGCTCCCGGTAATTTCGGCAATATCCTTGGCGGTTGGCCCGAGCGCCAGATAGCGCCGCCCCTGGTGCCCCATATCCTTCCAGGAAATCAGCGAAGCAGAGCTGCCGGCCTTAAGGGGATCCGTGGGGGCTTTCATACTGGGCTCGATTCCGGCGTCGAGCCGCTGGTAGATACCATCCACCCGATGCAGTGCAGCGGTCAGCAGCACGTCGTTGATCGCCGCCCAGAACAGTCCGAAGGCGGCGAAAAGCCCGAGGATTCCGGCGATCCGCCGCGGCACGCGATGCGCCAGCTTGCCGGATACAAACCCGAACAGGCGCTTGAACAGCTTGCCGAGACCAAGGAACAGCAGGAATACCAGTGCGGTGAACAAGGCAATGGTAATCGGCCGCACCCCGGAGACTTCCTCCAGCCCCATCAGCGCGCGCACCGAATTCTGCCAATGCGTGGCCTGCCACAGGAATCCCAGCGCGAGAAAGATACACACGCCAGCGGCCAGCCAGCGCAAAACACGGGTGGCTTGCGCGCCCACAGAAGGAAGCTCAAAGTAACGCCACAGCCACACCAGCAGCACGCCGATACCGTAGCCCGCCGCCATGGAGACACCGGAAATCACACCCTGCACCATGCCCTCGCGCGGAATCAGCGAGGGTGTCAGGGAGAGCGCAAAGAAGAGAGTGCCGACCAGCAGGCCCGCTGTGGAGAAGAAGCGTCGCCATTGCATGTGTGACTGTCCAAAGAGTCAATCTCCTTGCAGCCTAGCACAGCGGTACTGCCCCACCCGGCGCGGCCGGCCCAGGGCCTGACTGGGCCAAGCATTCGCTCAAGGACCCACGCGGCGGGAAAAACGTGAAGAAATCCGCATGTTTGGGCACAATATCTGCTTTAATGACCGACATTCAGAACAACATAATTCGGAGAAGAACCCATGTTCAGCAGACTCCGCAAACAGATTCCCGCACTGGCTGGCGCTGCCTGCCTTGCCCTGTCTGCCACTGCCTCTACCAGCATCCACGCCGAGACCCTGGAAGTCCCGGTGGGATCGCAAAGCAGCGATACCTATGTCGAGAAAGTACGCGGACTCAAGAAGGACGAAGTGACGGCGCGTCTGGGCGAACCGCTGGGCATTCAGGGCCCGGTGGGTGAACCGGCGATTACCCGCTGGGAGTACCCGGAGTTTTATGTGTATTTTGAATGGGATGTCGCCCTGCATACGGTGAAGAAGCACCGGGGCTGAAGGATATCCGGGCGGGCCGTTACTGGCCCCGCCCTTCCCCGCTTCCCAATCCTGCTCAATACAAGAAAGTAGCGGTACCGGTAGCGATCAACTCTTCGCTCTCGTTATGTAACTCCATCCGCGTGACCACCAGCTTGTTGCCTACACGCAAAATCTTGCCGTCACACTCAAAGCGCTGACCGCGCCCCGGCTTCAGGTAATCCACCCGCATATCCACGGTGCCCAGGCGAATCAGCCGCTGGATTTTCTCCTCCCACTCGATAGCGCCACCCATACGATGGTATGCCGCCACCATTGCTGTCAGACCGCCCACCGTATCCAGCGCCGTGGCGATCACGCCGCCATGCAGAATATTCTGGAAGTGGTTGCCGATCAGCTGCGGCTTCAACTCGAGCGCCGCGGAAAGCGTCTGCTGCTCGAGGTCGAACTCCTGCAATCGCAGGCCAATTTCCCGGACAAAGGGGATATCGGAAAATATCCCCTCCACCATCGTGCGGAATTCCGCGGGGGACGGCTCACTCATAACCGGGTAATCCGATTAAGTCCGTCCAGCGCCGCACTGCGGTAGGCTTCCGCCATGGTCGGATAGTTGAAAGTGGTGTTCACGAAGAAATCGATGGAATTGTTCGGCGCGGGCTGTTTCATGATTGCCTGGCCGATATGCACGATCTCCGCCGCTTCTGCACCGAAGCAGTGAATGCCGAGAATCTCGCGGGTTTCGATGTGGAACAGTATCTTCAGCATGCCCACACGCTCGCCGGAAATCTGCGCGCGCGCGGTGTGCTTGAACAGCGCGCGGCCCACTTCGTAAGGCACCTTGGCGTTGGTCAGTTCGGTTTCGGTTTTACCCACGGACGAAATTTCCGGCAGCGTGTAAATACCGGTAGGGGCATCTTCGATCACCCGGTGGCCACGGCCGACGATAGCGGCTGCCACCGCCCTGCCCTGGTCGTAAGACGCGCTGGCGAGGCTCGGCCAACCGATCACATCGCCCACGGCGAAAACATTTTCCACCGCAGTGCAGTAATGATCATCCACCGCGAGCTGGCCGCGGTGGTTGGCTTCGAGGCCGATATTTTCCAGCCCCAGGGAGCCGGTATTACCGGAACGACCGTTACACCACAGCAACGCATCGGCAGAAATCCGCTTGCCCGATTGCATTTCCATGGTCACGCCGCGATCGGTGCCGATTACTTTCGCGTATTCCTCGCGGTGACGGACGGTAACGCCCATATCCCGCAGGTGATAGCTCAGCGCATCGGAGATTTCGTCGTCGAGGAATTCCAGCAAGTGATTGCGGCTGTTGATCAGGTCCACTTTCATGCCGAGCGCGGCGAAAATGGAAGCATATTCACAGCCAATTACACCCGCACCATAAATGATGATGGCCTGGGGCGTATGCTCCATATCCAGAATGGTATCGCTGTCATAAACGCGCGGATGATCAAAGTCCACGTCCGCCGGACGATACGGGCGCGAGCCGGTCGCTACGATGAATTTTTCCGCGGTGATGATTTCCTTGGCTCCGTCCGCCAGCTGCACCTCGACGCTGTTGGCATCGCGGAATGCCGCTTCACCCACAATCAGGTCTACACGGTTGCGCGCGTAGAAACTGGTATGCATTTCCACCTGATAGGAAATGACCTTGTTGACCGTCTGCATAACCTGCGGGAAGGTCAGCCGGCGCGGTTCGCCCAGCGCACGGAATACGCTGTGGGTGTTGTAGCGCATCAACTGTTTTACGGAGTGACGCAACGCCTTGGAAGGGATGGTCCCCTTGTGGGTGCAGTTGCCGCCCACGGATGCACTGCGCTCGATAACCGCGGCGCGCAAGCCCTTTTTGGCTGCGCTCATGGCTGCGGCTTCCCCCGCCGGACCGGAACCAATTACTACCAGATCGTACTTGGAATCTGCCATTGATTTACTGTCTTTGCTTTTATGGTTGAATCAGGCTTGGTAACTCAAGACTGCTTGTTCTGCTTGCTGGTCGCGTCGTAGGCAAGATCGGATGGCGCTGCCGCACTGGCCAGTGCGGCCTGGCGCTGACGCTCCTGCTCTTTTTCGCATTCGTCGTCATCACCACCGCAGATATCGCAGTCTTTTTTCATACCGATCTTGTTCAGGCCACCACAGGAGCCCTTGAGGGGCTTGTTCTGCACGATGGCGCCGAGGGCCATGCCGGCCACGACCAGCAGCATAATAATGAACGCCAAAATATAAATAGTCACGGTTACCTCCCCTGACTTTCAAGATAAGGCTGGAAAGCGCTACTGGCGCGCTCTTCAAACCCAGAATCGGTTTTTACCAGCAGAAACACCGCCAATTGCTGCTTCTCTGCCAATTTTAACGCTTCTTCGGCACCGATCACATTGAGCGCCGTGGCGTAGCCATCGGCTTCGGCACAGGTATCGGCAATCACGGTGACCGAGGCCAGGCGGTGCTCCACCGGTCGCCCGGTGCGCGGATCGATGGTATGTGCGTAGCGTTTGCCATCGCGCTCGTAGTAGTTGCGGTAATCGCCAGACGTCGCCACCGCTTTGCCACTGACCGCAATCGGCTTCTGCACGACCTGGCCAGCCGAGGGGCGCTCGACGCCAATACGCCAGGGCTGCCCCGTGGGGTTTACCCCCGCTGTACGCAGCTCGCCGCCGACTTCCACCAGGTAATTGGCAATGCCGCGGGATGCCAGCAAATCCGCAACGCGATCCACACCATGCCCCTTGGCAATGGCAGACAGATCAATCTGCACCGGGCGGGTCCGGGTGAGGTTCCCCTCCTCTAGGACCAGTGCATCGGAACCAATTACCTCGAGCAGCGCCGCAATTTCGGCGTCCCCCGGGATGGTTTCCGGCTCTGGCTTGGGGCCAAATCCCCACAGATTTACCAGCGGACCCACGGTGACATCAAATGCGCCGTCGCTGTGCCGGTAAATCTCCAGGGCACGCCCCACTACTTCGGCAAGATGCGGGGAAACCGCGACTGCCTCGCCGACCGGAGCGCCGTTGAATCGCATCAACTCGGAATCCGGGATGTAGGTGGACATCTCCTGATTCACCGCGTCCAGCTCGGCATCGATGGCTGCCTGCAATTCTGCCTGCACAATGCCGGTGGGCACATCCACCACGGTGATGTGGTAGGAGGTCCCCATGGTGGGGCCGGTCAGTTTCCAATTCTGCTTTTCCGGTGTACAGGCAGTCAGACTGCCAACCAGCACCAGTGCCAGACTCAATCCGAGCAGCCGGACGCCGGCAGAAAAGCGGTTCCGCACAAACAAAAACAGGGCCGAAAGGAGCGGCCCTGTAATTGTGGAAGTATTGTCACGTCCAATCATGCGTGATCAGCCACCGAAGTCGTCGAGCAGGATGTTTTCATCCTCTACGCCCAGGTCTTTCAGCATATTGATCACCGCCGCGTTCATCATGGGCGGCCCACACATGTAGTACTCACAGTCTTCCGGAGCCGGGTGGTCCTTCAGATAGTTCTCGTACACCACGTTGTGGATGAAGCCTGTGTAGCCTTCCCAGTTGTCTTCCGGCTGCGGATCCGACAGTGCGATGTGCCACTTGAAGTTGTCGAACTCTTCCTGCAGACCGTTGTAGTCGTCCTCGTAGAACATCTCGCGCAGTGAGCGAGCGCCGTACCAGAAGCTGATCTTGCGCGTAGAGTGCAGACGCTTGAGCTGGTCGAAGATGTGCGAACGCATCGGCGCCATACCGGCACCACCACCGATGAAGACCATCTCGTTATCGGTGTCCTTGGCGAAGAACTCACCGAAGGGACCGTATACGCGCATCTTGTCGCCCGGCTTCAGGTTGAAGACGTAGGAAGACATCTGGCCCGGCGGAATACCTTCGGTACGCGGCGGCGGGGTCGCGATACGGATGTTGAACTTAACAACACCCTTCTCTTCCGGGTAGTTCGCCATGGAGTAGGCGCGAACCACCGGCTCGGTTACCTTGGACTCCAGCTTGAAGAAGCCAAAGTGCTCCCAGTCACCGCGGTACTCTTCTTCGATATCGAAATCGGAGAATTTCACATGGTGGGGCGGCGCTTCCAGCTGGACGTAACCGCCCGCACGGAAGTCGACGTTCTCGCCTTCCGGCAGCTTCAGGGTCAGCTCTTTAATGAAGGTGGCCACGTTGGGGTTGGATTCCACAGTGCATTCCCACTGCTTCACACCGAACACCTCTTCCGGCACTTCGATTTTCATGTCCTGCTTTACAGCAACCTGACAGGAAAGACGCTTGCCTTCTTTGGCTTCACGCGGAGTGAAGTGCGCTGCTTCGGTCGGCAGCATGTCGCCACCACCCTCTTCAACGACACACACACACTGCGCACAGGAGCCGCCGCCACCACAGGCGGAGGCGAGGAACAGGTTATTGGCCGCCAGGGTCTGCAGCAGTTTGCCACCCGCCGGCACGGTGAGGGTTTTCTCACCGTTAACCACGATGTTGACGTCACCGGTGTTCACCAGACGTGAGCGGGCAACCAGAATAATGGCCACCAGCGCGATCACGATCACGGTGAACATGCCGACGCCAAAATAAATCGATGTTAATTCCATGTTATTCAACCTCCCCGCTTAGATATCGATGCCGCCGAAGGACATGAAGCCCAGCGACATGAGACCAACGGTGATGAAGGTGATGCCCAGGCCTTTCAGGCCGTTCGGCACGTCACTGTACTTGAGCTTTTCACGAATACCCGCCAGAGCGGCAATCGCCAGAGCCCAGCCGAGACCGGCGCCGAAGCCATAAGCAACAGATTCACCAAAATTGTATTCGCGCTCCACCATGAACAGAGACGCACCCATGATGGCGCAGTTCACGGTAATCAGGGGCAGGAATACACCCAGGGCGTTGTAGAGCGCCGGTACATATTTATCCAGGAACATCTCCAGGATCTGTACCAGTGCCGCGATCACGCCGATGTAAGACAGCAGGCCGAGGAAGCTCAGGTCCACGTCCGGGTAGCCGGCCCAGGCCAGCGCGCCGTCTTTCAGCAGGTAGGTGTAAATCAGGTTGTTAACCGGAACGGTGATGGTCAGTACTACGATTACCGCAACACCGAGGCCAACCGCCGCTTCGACCTTCTTGGATACCGCGAGGAAGGTACACATCCCGAGGAAGAAGGCCAGTGCCATGTTTTCTACGAAAACGGCGCGGATGATCAGAGAAATAAAATGTTCCATCTATCAGGCCTCCTGTTGCGCCAGCGGCACTTTAGAGTTGGACGTAATCTTGAACTCGTCCTCTTCCACCTGCGCCGGCTTCCAGGTACGGATCGCCCAGATGAACAGACCGATCAGGAAGAATGCGCTCGGCGGCAGCAGCAGCATACCGTTGGGTACATACCAGCCACCGTTGTTCACGGTTTGCAGGATTTCGATGCCCAACAGTTTGCCAGCGCCGAAGAGTTCACGAACGACCGCGAGGCCAATCAGGATGACACTGTAACCCAGACCGTTACCAATACCGTCGAAGAAGCTGTCCTTGGGACCGTTCTTCATGGCAAACGCTTCCGCGCGGCCCATCACGATACAGTTGGTGATGATCAGACCAACGAATACGGAGAGCTGCTTGGATGTGCTGTAGGCATA